>NZ_JBNCKU010000005.1:0-441938 GCF_049841715.1 Micromonospora sp. DT41
CTTTCCGCTCGACTTGCATGTGTTAAGCACGCCGCCAGCGTTCGTCCTGAGCCAGGATCAAACTCTCCAACAAAAAATTGTGTTGAACAGCAAACCCTGACAACAAACAATATGTTGCCAAAGGAATCCCAACCAGCCGAAACCAAAGCTCCGACCAGTCCGGGGTATAAATCATAATTGGCACTGGCTTTACAAAGCACCCTGTTGAGTTCTCAAAGAACAACCACACACCGGTCAGACGGCCCCGATCCCGGGGCCCCATCTCGGGGCTTTCGTTCCGATGCCCGCCGCTCTCGCGCCGGGCACTTTTACTACGTTACCTCACCGTCTGCGCCGTGTCAAACCGTGTGTCCCGGTCTGTCGTGCTTGGTACGGGTTGGTCCCGGCGCGCTCACGCAGCAGCGAACCGCTGCGTCAGATCGTCGGATTTGGCAGGCCGGCCGCCGCAGTTTCCTGCGGGCTTGCCCGGTGCCCTGCCGGGGGTGAACCTTACCCGGTCGGTCTCGCTGCGCCAAATCCGCCTCGCGGCTGATCCGGCGAGCCCCGCCCGGACCGCGTCGCACAGGAGCGAACCCCTGCTTGACTCGGTGCCAGTACGTTTCGGCGCTTCGGAACTTTCGTCCCGTTTGCCCCGTTCCGCGCTGGCAGAGAGAAAGTTACGCGTCCGTGGGTTTGATCGTCAAATCCGTGGGTAGCGGTCCGCGTCACACTCACGCCCCAGCGAAGGACGCCTACCGCCGGCGGGCGACCAACCAGGCCCGGATGCCCAGTACACCGACTGTCGTGCCGATGACCAGGGACGCGGCGATCAGCAGCACGTGCACCCAGAGGAAGCTCGTGCCGGCGCCGTCGGCCACCGTGCCGGACGCCCAGGAGCGCGGGTCCTGCCAGATGGCGACAGCGAACCTCGGCCAGATCACCCAGGTCCAGATCCCGACGCCGACAAGGAAGAGAGCCCATCCCCGTGACAACACCATGGCAGTCGAGTATGCCAGCGGCCCTGCTCAACAGCCTGATCACGGACGCGGGCCGGCGACGACGCGGGCGCACGGTCGGCTACGCGTTCGTTTCCGGAGACGGCCCGGTGGGCACTGCGAGAGGGGACAGCTTGTCGCCGTCCACCGGAGGTGCCCATGCAACCCTCGATCTTCAATCCCTGGGCCTGGCGTGACCCGTCCGCCCTTGCTGGCGGGTACGGCCAGACCACCCCGTCGATCACACCGCCGCAACGTCAGGACGGTGGGGACGGCCGCCCGGACGCACCCGGACCCGGAACGCCCGTGGACCTGGTGGGCTACCAGGTGCAGGCGAGTGACGGGCGCATCGGCACCATCGACGAGGCGAGCGACGAGGCCGATGCCGGGTACCTGGTGGTGGACACCGGACCGTGGATCTTCGGTCAGAAGGTGCTGCTGCCTGCCGGCACTGTGGCCGAGGTGGACCACCAGGAACGCGTCGTGCACGTCGACAGGACCCGGCAGGAGATCAAGGACGCTCCGCCCTTCGACGCGGAGCAGATTGACCAGGAGTACCGGGAACGCGTCGGCAACTACTACAGCGACAGGTACGTTCCGCCCCCCGGGTCGCAGCCGCGGGTAATCTGAGCCCGTGGTCCAGACGGGCAGCTGCACATCGGAGACGGTCGACGATCTCCTGACCGTTGTGGTGCCCGCGTTCCCGACCAGCTCCGGCGACGGCCGTGAGCAGCTCCTGGATGTCCTCCGTGCCGGTGGTCTGCGCTACCGCGCCGGCGCGCGATGGCGGACGGCTCGCTGAGTCGATCCCGCCGACCGAGCGGGGCGGATTCGCCCCGCTCGACGCGCGCCCACGCGTAGCCCACCTTCCCGCACGAAAGGCACACCATCATGTCCGTCCCACGCATGCTCACCGGCGACCGGCCAACCGGCCGCCTGCACCTCGGCCACTACGTCGGCAGCATCGCCAACCGGGTGCGGCTGCACCAGCGGTACGAGAGCTTCTTCATCATCGCCGACCTGCACATGCTCACCACACGCAACCGTCGCGAGGACATCGACAAGGTCTCCGGCAACGCCCGGGAGATGGTGACCGACATCCTCGCCGCAGGCGTCGATCCGGACCGCGCAACCTTCTACCTCCAGTCGGCCATCCCGGAGGTGGGCGACCTCAACACCCTGCTACAGAACCTGGTGACCGTGCCGCGCCTGGAACGGGTGCCGTCGCTCAAGGACATGGCCCGCGACGCTGGCAGGGAGGAGATGCCGTACGGGCTGCTGGGTTATCCGGTGCTCCAGGCCGCTGACATCCTCTGCGTGAAGGGTGAGGTGGTCCCGGTCGGCAGGGACAACGCCGCGCACGTCGAGGTGACCCGGGAGATCGCCCGGCGGTTCAACCATCTGTACGGGCAGGTCTTCCCGGTGCCCGAGCTGATCCAGGCGGACACACCGAGTCTGGTGGGCACCGACGGCGCGGCGAAGATGAGCAAGAGCCGGGGCAACACGATCGCCCTCTCCGACGACCCGGCAACTGTGCGCCGGAAGGTGCGCGGGATGTACACGGATCCGAACCGGGTACGGGCGGACGTACCGGGATCGGTGGAGGGAAATCCCGTCTTCGCGTACCACGAGGTTTTCAACTCGGACCGCGACGAGGTCGCGGACCTGGCCCGGCGGTACCGGGCCGGGCAGGTGGGTGACGTGGAGGTCAAGGAACGGCTGGTCGTGGCGCTGGAGCGGTTCCTGGCGCCGATCCGGGAGCGGCGGGCGGAGATCGAGGCGGACCGTGGGCTGGTCGACCGGCTGATCGTCGAGGGCACCGAACGGACCCGGCAGGTGGTGCGGCATACCCTGGTGGAGGTACGCCGGGCGATGGGGTTGACCGGCGCGTACCAGCAGGTGCGGCGGCGGGCCGAGCGGAGCCGGCGCCGGACGGACGCCCCGGCCTGAGACCGTCGGAGGGCGGGCCGCGAAAGTTCTCCGACTGCCGTGTCGACATCCTCGGGCTTCGTTCGTCGTCATGCTGTACGGCGACCCTGCCGCACCGAGAGGAGCCAAAACGTGAAGTACATGCTGCTGTACATGAGCGCCGCCACCGACGCGGAGGCCGGCGATCAGTGCACCTTCGAGGACTGGATCCGCTACGAGCGGGAAATGAAGGATGCCGGGATCTGGGTGTCCGGGCACCCGTTGCAGGACCTGACGACGTGCACGAGCGTGCGGGTCGGCGCGGACGGCGAACGCACGATCACCGACGGGCCGTTCGTCGAGACCCGCGAGGTGCTCGGCGGGTACGACATCATCGACGTCCCGGACCTGGACGCGGCGCTGAAGTGGGCGGCGCGCAGCCCCGGAGCCACCGGCGGCGCGTCGGTGCAGGTGCGTCCGATCGCCGAGATCCCGGTCGGGGTCTGACACGTGCGCGGCGAGGGGGCAGCCGTCGGCTCGTCCGTGGAGGCGGTGTTCCGGGAGGAACGCGGACGGCTGCTCGCCTCGCTCGTGCACCGGTTCGGCGACCTGGACCTGGCCGAGGAGGTCACCTCCGAGGCCATCGAGGCGGCGTTGGTGCACTGGCCGGCCGAGGGTGTCCCGAGCCGGCCCGGCGCGTGGCTGCTCACCACTGCCCGCCGCCGCGCCGTGGATCGGCTGCGTCGCGACCGGGTGCTGGCGACCCGGCTCGCGGTGCTCCAGGCGGAGGCCGAGCGGGCCGGGCCCGCTCCGCCCGCCGATGCCGACCGTGACCTGCCCGACGACCGGCTGGCGCTCTTCTTCACCTGCGCGCATCCGGCCCTTCCCTCCCAGGATCGCGGGGCGCTCACCCTGCGCTTCCTCGCCGGTCTCACCACGACCGAGGTCGCGCGTGCCTTCCTGGTGCCGCCGACGACAATGGCCCAGCGACTCGTCCGGGCCAAGCGGAAGATCCGGGACGCACGTATCCCGTTCCGGGTGCCCGGCGCCGACGAGTTGCCCGAGCGGCTGCCCACGGTGCTTCAGGCCGTCTACTCGATCTTCACCGAGGGGTACGCGGCAAGCTCCGGCCCGGACCTGCAGCGGACCGACCTCACCGAGGAGGCGATCCGGCTGGCCCGGATCCTGCGCCGGCTGCTGCCCGGCGAGCAGGAGGTCGCCGGGCTGCTGGCGTTGATGCTGCTCACCGACGCCCGGCGCGCCGCGCGGACCGGCCCGGACGGCGAGGTCGTCCTCCTGGACGACCAGGACCGCACCCGCTGGGACCACGCGATGATCGACGAGGGTCGGGCGTTGGTGCTGGTAGCGCTCACCGGAGGGCAGCCGGGCCCGTACGGGGTGCAGGCGGCGATCGCCGCGCTGCACGACGAGGCCGCCGACGTGGCAAGCACCGACTGGCCGCAGGTGGTGGCGCTCTACGACGTGCTGCTCACCATGGTCCCCTCGCCGGTCGTGGCGCTCAACCGGGCTGCCGCCGTGGCGATGCGGGACGGGCCGGAGGCGGGGCTCGCGCTGTTGGACGGGTTGGCCGACGATCCACGGCTGCGCGGCTACCACCTGTATCCGGCGACCCGCGCCGACCTGCTGCGCCGGCTCGGCCGCAACGACGAGGCCGCGGCGTCGTACCGCAGCGCGTTGGCACTTGTCGGCACGGAGCCGGAACGGGCGCACCTGCTGCGCCGGCTGGCGTCCGTGGCGGACGACTGAAGCGCTGTACCCTTTCCCGGTGAGTCTGCCTCTGCCTCCGGGTGAGTTCGCCGCGTACCTGTTCGACTGCGACGGCACCATCATCGACTCGATGCCGCTGCACTATCTGGCCTGGCAGCATGCCCTCGACGAGTGGGGCTGCGAGTTCCCGGAGGACCTGTTCTACGCGTGGGGCGGGCGGCCGGCAATCGACATCGTCGTGGCCCTGAACGAGCAGCACGGCCTGCGCATGCCGGTGGCGACAGTCATCGAGAACCGTGAGCGCTACTACCAGGAGTTGTTGCCGCAGCTGGCCGCCGTGCCGGAGGTGCTGGCGCACATCCACGACGCGCACCGGCGGGTCCCGTTCGCCGTCGTCTCCGGCGGCACCCGGGCGTCGGTCACCGCCTCGCTCAACGCGCTCGGTCTGCTGGACCGCTTCGACGTGCTTGTCTGCGCTGACGACTACACGCGGGCCAAGCCGGACCCGGAGGCGTTCCTGCTCGCGGCGCGGCAGCTGGGCGTACCCCCGGACTCCTGCCTGGTCTTCGAGGACACCGACCTGGGCATCCAGGCCGCGACCGCGGCGGGCATGGCGTCGGTACGCGTGCCGCAGCAGCGCACCGCCTGACGTCTCAGGCGATGGTCAGCAGCAGCTTGCCCAGGTAGGAGGTCTCCAGGCGCTGGTGCGCCTCGCGCACCTTGCCCAGCGGGAACTTCTCGGCGACGTGCACAACGAACGGCCCCGCCTCGATCAGTTCGTTGAGGCGCTGCATCTGGCGGGGATTGGAGACACCGTCGTACGCGCGGACCTGCACGCCGGGCCGTTCGCTCGGCTCCGGTCGCACGCCGTGGGCGAACGCGACAGCGCCACCGTCGGCCAGCGCCTCGGTGAGGCGGTCGAGCGTTTCGCCTCCGGCCATCGCGAGGATGCCTGCCACCCCGTCGGGTGCCGCGTCCCGGATCCGCGCGAGCAGCTCGGTGGTGTCGCCGTGGCCGTCGAGGGACACGTCGGCACCGAGCCGGGTCACCAGAGCCACCCCGTCCGGGCCGGACGCGACGGCGATCACGTTGAGCCCCTGCCGCTTGGCCAACTGGACCGCCAGGTGGCCCTGACCGCCGCTCGCCCCGAAGATCAGCAGCCAGGCGCCGGACGGCAGGCCGAGAGCGTCCAGCCCCGCCAGGGCGGTAAGCGCGTCCGTGGACAGGGCACCGGCGTGCTCGGCCGGCACACCGTCGGGCACCTTCGCCACGTACTCCGCCTTCGCCACCGCGTACTCGGCGTAGAAGCCGCCCTTGGGTCGGGTGGTGGCGGAGACGTAGACCAGGTCGCCCTCCGCGATGCCGGTGACCTGGCTGCCCACTGTGACGATCGTCCCGGCGCCGTCGGAACCGGGCACGATCGGAAACGCGGTGCCCTCGGGCACCAGCACACCCTGCCGCTCGTACACGTCCCACACGCCCACGCCAGCGCTCAACACCTTGATCAGCACCTCGTCGGCGGCGACCTCCGGCACTGGCAGTTTCCGCAGGGTGATCACTTCCGGCCCACCGAACTCGTCGAGGGCCGCGACCTGCATCCGCTCTGGCACATCCCCGTCAATCATCTGGAATCCCCTCCGTGCCGGCGTCATCCGTCGCAGCATGCCGGCTACGCGATGCTGCCGGCCCTCGGCTGGGCGGTGTTCACCCACAAGGGGCCGGGCGTCAGGCCGTATGCGTGCCCTGACCGCGCAGCGCCTTGGCGACGGCGTCCCGGACCCGGGCGTCCTCCCGCGTCCTGCGCTGGGACCGGCTGCGCCGCCGGTACAGGAGAGCACCCACGAGTACGGCGATCAGGGCGACCACTGCCAGCGTCAGCGTCCAGGGCACTGCCCATCCGTGCGCCGTGGCCTGGACGGGCTTGAGCGAGGTGGTGGAGCCGGACACGTCGGTGAGCAGGGGTGTGACGGTTGCGGTCGACGCGAGCCGGACCGCGGGGGTCACGCCGTGCACGGGCACCGTCACGTCCCAGCTCTCGCCGGGAAGCAGTTCCGGTGGCGCGGCGATCTCGTCGGCCCGTACCCGCAGGATGCCGAACGGGCCCGAGACCGAGACGTCCTGCTGGCCGGACAGGGCCGCGTTGCCGGTGTTGTGGATCCGGTACGAGACTGTCGCGTCGCCAGTGCCGAACGGGTTGAGCGTGCCGTCGTAGCGCACGTGGAAGTCCTCGATGGCGAGGTTCGGCGTGAGTTCGCCGCCGACGCGCAGCTTGATCCGGATGCCGAGGCGACGGTCCACGTTGATGCCCTCGGCCTGGTTGGCCTGGGTCAGCGCGGTGAGGACGCCACCGACGTAGTCACCGGGCCTGGCGTTGCCGGGAACGCTGATCCGGAACGGGACCTGCGCGGTCTTTCCGGGCTGGATCACCACGCTGTCGGTGCCGGCGTGCGCCCAGGCGCCGATCGCGACGGACTTCTTGTCCCTGGTCAGCAGGTCGAGCTGGCCGGCGTCGGTGGTGAACCCGTCGGCGGCGTACACGGACAGCTTCAGTGCAGCGGTGCCGCGGTTGGCCACCAGATGGCTGCACTTCCCGAACTAATCAGCTCTGCTCACGACCCGGAAACGCGCTGCACAAACCAGACCAACCCCATAATGGACACGCCTGCCGAAACAGCGCCGGTCACCCAGACGCCGGCTTTCGGCGTACGACGGCGCAGCACGAGCAGCAGCGGGAAGACGACGGCGATGATCCCCAACTGGACGACCTCGATGCCGATGTTGAACACCAGCAGGGACCACAGCAGCGTCCACGACCACGCCTCGTCGATGCCGAGCGCGCCAGCGAAACCCAGCCCGTGCACGAGGCCGAAGCAGAACACCACGCCGAGGCGGATCCAGCCGGCCCGGTCCAGGCTGAAGTGACCGTGCCCGGGAGTCTCCAGGTCGCCGGCGTGCTCACCACGCCGCCAGATTCCCCACAGGTGCCAGCCGGCGACGACGGCGATCGACAACGCGATGACCGGCTCCACGATCGTCCCCGGCACCTCGACCAGGCCGAGGGCCGCCAGCATGAACGTCACCGAGTGCGCCACTGTGAAACTCGTGGCCGCGAGCACGATCTCCCGAAGACGCCGCGACCCGGCGATGAGCGCCAGCAGGAACAGGATGTGGTCGATGCCGGACAGCAGATGCTCGGCGCCGAGCAGGAAGAACTCCCCGAACCGCTCGTACCAGGCCTGCGCCGTCGAGAAGGAGGGATGGTCGGCGTCGAGCGCCGCGCTGCCGGAGCGACCGTCGATCTCGTAGGTGACGACCGTCTTGGTGCCCTTGACGTAGCCCTCGCCGTCGGGGAACAGACCGCTGCGCACCTCGTGCTCGTCGGCCCCTCCGGTGCAGGTCCAGTCCAGCACCAGAGTCGCGTACGGCACGCCCTCGCGCTCGCCGATCGTCGGGTCGCCCACCTGACCGGGCCGGCAGGCCGCACCCCCCGCGTCGACCGAGAAGCGGTCGGCGACGTACCTCAGCACTGTCGCGGTGTGAGCCTTCAGCGCCGATGCCTGCGCCCCGTGTCGCCCGCCTCGAAGGCGGCGGTGCCGGCCCTGAAGAGCGGATCGTCGTCGCCGGCATCGGCGGCCGACACGACGAGAAGGTCGTATTCGAGCTCCACAGCCGTGCGAACGTGACCCTCGTCTCCGGCGAATATTCTGGCGTACACAGTGGACGAGAAACCGTGCGCTGACGCCGCCTGGACGCCCAGAAACGGAAACACCGCCAGAGCGATTCCGACAGCAACGACGACAACGGTACGGCGGACGTGCCCTGACATGCGACTCCCTCGGTTGGCCAGTGCACGTTGCATGTCGTGGGTAAACAGCAAACCGCCCGTCGACGAACCGCCGGAGAACAAATAACCGGCAGGGCAGCACGCCGATTGTCGGCGGCCGGAATTGAGATAGGAATACGAAGCAGTACGCGCGCCTCGCCACACCTTCGAAAGGACGACCGCCTTGCGCCCCCGCTTCGGGCCGTTGCCATCCTGGTCGCTACCGCCGCGCTTGTCGCCGCCTGCGACTCCAGCGACGACTGGTCACAGCCACGCCCCGTGCCCAGCGCCGTCGGCACCCTGGGTCCAGGGTTCGTCGATCCCTCGGCAAAGCCCACACCGGAGGCGACAATCACGCCGCAGCCCGGCTCGTGGGCCGGCGTCCACCCGCCGAAGGACTACCGGGTCGTCCTGCTCACCGCCGGTGACGACGAGCCGACGAAGGCCCTCGTGACGGCGGTCAAGAACTGGGCCGACGACGAGGACGTCGCCCTTCGCACGATCACGGTCGGTACCGCCCACGACGCCGTTCCGAGCATCGTCAAGGCCATGGAGATGGGCCCGGACCTCGTCGTCAGCGCGGGCAACGACCTCGTCGACGCTCTCGCGATGGTCACCCCCAACCACCTGGACGAGAAGTTCCTCGTGGTGGGCGCCGAACTGGCCGAGCCCACCCACAACGTCACAGCCGTCGACTGGTCGGGCGCGTCGTTCCGTGGCGAAGGGCTCGGCATGTCCTCGACGTACGACCCGGGCTCGTTCACGGCCGAGCGGTGCGCCGCCGCCATCCGGGCGGGCGTGGCCGCAGTGCTCAACGACCTGACCGGCATCGTCGTCTGGCTCTGACGGTGGGTCCCGCCCGATCGGAAACTCGGCCGGATCGACTGTCGATCGGCGCGCGTTGCGTTCGTGTAGAGGGCGAGCGGGCGAACGCGGTGTCGCCCACCGAGTTGAGGGGTGCCGTCATGCGCAAGCTGGTGGTCATCGAGTTCGTGACGCTGGACGGGGTCATGCAGGGGTTGGGGTCGCCGGACGAGGACCGCGACGGAGGGTTCGAGCACGGCGGCTGGGCAGCGCCGTACTTCGACGACGTTCAGACAGCCACCGCACTGGAAGGGCTGCGGTCGACAACGGCGTACCTCTTCGGTCGCCGGACCTACGAGAAGATGACCGGGTTCTGGCCGAGTCAGCCCGACGACAACCCGATGGCCGCACACCTCAACGCGACAGCGAAGTACGTCGCCACCCGTACTCTGACCGATTTCACCTGGTCGAACGCCCGACGGCTCGACGGAGATCTCGTGGCGGCGGTCGCCGACCTGAAGTCGCAGGGCGACGGCGTTATCGCCGTTCTGGGCAGCGGCGTGCTCGTGCAGGACCTCGTCGCGAACGACCTTGTCGACGGATACCGGCTGTTCCTGCACCCCCTCCTGCTCGGCACCGGCAAGCGGTTGTTCCGCGAGACGGCCCAGCCGAGGCCGCTGCGGCTGACCTCCTGCGTGCCGACCAGCACGGGCGTGCTCCTGCTCGAGTACGAGGTGGCGTGACCCCCACGCCACACGGGCGGACAGCGGCGGTGGCGCTGCGGGCAGGTCAGTAGACGAACGGCCAGCCGGCGGTGTCGTAGCCGATGAGGTTGATGCCGAGCAGCGAAGTGCCGTTGTTCGCGTAGTAGTGGTAGACGAGCACATCGGCGTCGCTGTCCGCCATGACGGCCTGGTGACCGGGGCCGTGGATGCTGCCGTGGCTGGCCAGCACCTGGGTGGCGCCGCCCGCGTTCATCGGGGTGCCGTTGCGGTCGACGTACGGGCCGGTGACGCTTGTCGACCGGCCGACCATGACCCGGTATGTGCTGGATGCGCCCTGGCAGCAACGGTCGAAGGACACCCACTGGTAGTAGTAGGAGCCGCGCTTGACGATCACCGGTGCTTCGATGGCGCCGCCACCACGGCCGGAGATGCTGTGGATCGTGTTGTCGGCGCGCTTACCGGTCGCCGGGTTGAGCGCGATCAGTTTGATGCCTGACCAGAACGAGCCGAAGCTCAGCCACCACCGGCCGTCGGAGTCGACGAAGAGGTTCGGGTCGATGGCGTTGAAGTTGTCCGAGGTGCGGGTCTCGATCACCAGGCCCTGGTTGGTCCAACTGCCGGACTCACCTGTGGCGCTTGTCGCCAGGAAGATCGCCGACCGGTTCGACCCGAAGGTGGAGGCCGAGTAGTACATCCAGTACCGGCCGTCGCGGTAGGTGAGGTCCGGCGCCCACAGGTTGCGGCTGCCGCCGGTGTACGTAGTGGTCCACGGGGCACCGCCGGGGAAAGCGCTGCCGGCGTTGCGGAACGCGGTCCGGTCGGTGGAGGTCTTCAGGGCGATGTTGTCGCCGGTGTGTGCCAGCAGGTAGCCGCCGGTGGGCCGGCGCACCATCGTCGGGTCGTGCACGCCGACGTTGCCCGTCACCACTCCCGGGTTGGGGTAGGCGGCCGGTGGGACGGTCGGGGTAGCGGCGGCCAGCGGGACCGCGGCGCCGGGCGGCGCGGCGTCCGACGGGCGCGCGGTCACCACCGCGCCGCCGGCCGCTACCACCGCGATAGCTGCGACGAGCGCGGCGAGGCGGCTGCCAAGCCGGGGTACGGGGAGAGCTGACGGGATCATGGCAGCCCCTTCGGAGAGGAGAGGTGACCCAATCACCATACGTCGATACTCGTCGATGTCTACGCCTCTGGGTGTGCCCGCCTGCGATCTGGGTAGCGGATAGAGGTAGCCGTGACCCAAGGAGGGATCGAGATGACCGACCCCAGGTATGCACCCATCGGGCTGGCCGCGCCTGAACGACTCATCGATGACGCCGGCAACGAGGCTGGCGGGACCGTCGTCGGAGCGGACGACGCTGCGGCCGACGCCGCCCGAGCCGGAGCTGACGTGGACCTGTCCGGCGCCCACCGCGACAGTGACGGCACCCCGGTCGGTGCGGCGGACGCCGAGGCGGACCGCCGCCGAGCAGCCGGCGAACTCTGACGGACCCCACCCCACAAGCGGCCGAACGGGTGGTGAGCGCACTGCTCACCACCCGTTCGCGTATCACACGCCCCGCACGGAACTCGGCCGTGTCCTACCTGTTCCGGCTACCGGCGACTATCCGTAGTAGCACCTGATCGACCTGCAGTCCGGCGTGCAGTAACAAATCTCCCCCCCGCCTGTGCGCCACCAGGAATCGGCTGTACAAAGGCAGCGGTACGCGGAGGCCGAGGCGGTCGGAACGAGACGCGACAGCGCCTTGTATCCGATGTTCTCGATCACACGGATCATGGTTCACCTCTTTCAGAGCTCAAGCGTGCCTGGCGGTTCCCCGCGAACTACGGGCCGCCTTCGACGCGATGCCGTAAAGCCTGGCAATACATCCTTGCCATCGCCCTTCCGCCCGCTTTCCACACTGTGGACAGGACGGGCGGTAGAGGCTCACCGTCCCGCCGGCGTTGTCAACGCCGGCCGTACCCCTTGTGCTTCGAACGGCCCGTGAATCTGCCGTCACTCCGTGCCGGGGTGACAGGCCGGGTACGCCGAGGCAACCAACGGCGGAACGGAATGCGTGACAGCAGCAGAGGAACCGCAATGACCAGGATCCCGAACCCCACGGCCCCCAGCACTCCCTGCACGCGACCGCGATGCCCGCTGAGCTGGCCGAAGTCCGTGACGAAATCACCGGAGTCGGCGGCATTCACCCAGATCGACACCTCGTCTCCGGCTGACCGGCACACCTCGACACAGCCGACCTCCCGCTCGTACGTCCGGCCGGACAGGTCGTACCGGAAATACATCGTGGTGGACGGGCTTTCCCGATTGCCGCCTTCCTTCGTCACCCGGCCGTCGACAACCGCCCGCGCCGGTACGCCCTTCGCCCTCAGCTCGGCTGCCCACTCGTCCAGCTCGAACTGGGTGTGGAACGGCAGCCACAGCAACGCGCCGCCGGCCACCACCAGCAATACGCATCCGAGGTTCGCCCAGGCCGACGAGCGTCGCCACATGTTCACGCAAGCATCATGGCGCTACCAAACAACTGGTCCATGGGTACGGCTGTTGCCGCACCCGGCTACGCGGGGCGCGGGTCGAAAAGGGCGCTCAGGCCATGTTGCGGTAGCCGACGCTCGTGACCCGCTGGGCCGTCTCGTCGTAGAACTTCGGATCACTCGGGGCGAACGTGCCGAGGCCGTCGACGTACCTGTTGACCATGCAGAAGGCCGCCGCGATCAGCACCGTGTCGTGGATTTCCTCGTCGGTGGCGCCCTCGGTGCGGGCCGCCTCGACCAACTCGGAGGTGACCTCCCGGCCACTGCGCTGCACTGCCCCGGCGATGTGCAGCAGAGCGCGCAGCTTCGCACCGACCTGGGCAGTGTCCACATCGGCGCGTACCTGGTCGACAACCGTCATGCCCTCGTCGAGCAGGGCGGCCGCGAACGCCGAGTGCGCCGAGCAGCAGTAGGTGCACTCGTTACGGCCGGAGACGTACGCGGCGATCAACTCCCGGTCAGCCGTCGGCAGACTCAGCGGCCCACGCAGCAGGGTTTCGGCCAACTCCATCATCGGCTTCCCGGTCACCGGCCGGTACTTCATCAGGCCCCGCACCCCGGGAAACTCGGTCTCGTCCACGCCCAGGTCGATGTGTGCCATTACCTGCAACTCCGGGTTCTGCTCGTAGGTAGGCAGGGCTCGGTGCGGTGACGCCGGGACGTCGTCGTCAGACGACCTGGCGGTAACCGATGTTGACGATGCGGTCGGACGCTTGCGCGTACCACAGCGGGTCGGCAGCCGGCTGCGTGCCGAGGCCGTCGACGTACCTGTTGAACATGCAGAAGGCCGCCGCGATGAGCACCGTGTCGTGGATCTCCAGATCCGTGGCGCCCTCAGCGCGGGCCGCCGCGACCATTTCGGAGGTGACCTCCCGGCCACTGACCTGAACGGCGCCGGCGATGTGCAGCAGCGCACGCAGTTTCGCGGAGATCGGGGCGGTGTCCGGATCGGCGCGAACCTGGTCGACAAGTGTCATGCCCTGGTCGAGCTGCGCCGCCGCGTACGCCGAGTGCGCCGAGCAGCAGTAGGTGCACTCGTTGCGCCCGGAGACGTACGCGGCGATCAACTCCCGCTCCCCCGGTGAGAGGGGATGCGGCCCGCGTAGCAGCACCTCAACCAGCTCAAGCAACGGTCCGCCGGTCTCGGGCCGGAAGCGCAGGGGGCCACGGATGCCGGGGAGTTCGGTCTCGTCCACCCCTAGATCGATGTGTGCGATGGGGTCACCCTCCGGGAACGTCGAAGCTGGACTGCGATCGAACCTAATGGATCTATCACTGCACCTCAATAGTGTTCGTGCGGTGACTCTCAGCTATTGCACCAGAGGCGGTCGGGGCGGAACCCGGCTGAACCGATTCCGAGTGGGGTCCGTGTGGATGCCGAACGGCTTCCGGACGTACTGGAAGCGGAGAGAACCTGGGAGATCCCGAAAATGATGCGCAAGCACCTGGTGCCCCTCGTCGCCCTCATGGCGGCCGGCACCCTGGCGTTGACGGCGTGCAGTTCGACCCCCGAGGCGCCTGCCCCGGCGAGGGCGTCCGCACCGACCGGTGGCGAGGCCGCGGCACCCGCGAACGACACTACGGGCGGCGACTTGGCGCTGCTCTCCGGCACCGCGAAGTCGAACAACTCGGCAGCCAACACCGGTGACTGGGCGGTGCCGAACGGCGGTGTCGCCGCGGGCGCGGCCCGGCAGTCGTCGCAACGGTGGGTCCAGTTGACGGCCAGCCGGGCCGGCGACCTCAACCCGGTGGTCGTCAACGGTGCGGGGCTGACGCTCTACCGCTTCGACAAGGACAGCAACAACCCGCCCACCTCGACCTGCAACGGCGAGTATGCCCAGACCTGGCCGCCGGTCACGGTGGCACCGGGCGGCAAGATCTTCATCGCGGGGATCAAGAAGTCAAAGGTCGGTACGGTCCGGCGCGCCGACGGCACGCGGCAGGTCACCATCGGCGGATGGCCGGTGTACCGCTTCGCCAAGGACACCAAGCGTGGGGACACCCTCGGACAGGGCGTCGGAGGCACCTGGTTCGGCGTGACCCCGGCCGGCGGCAAGGCCGGCGCGCCGGAGGGCGGTCAGGAAACCCCGGGTACCGGTAACGAAACCGCTCCGCCCGCCACCAGTGCCGTCTTCTTCGACGAGGCCAACTTCAGCGACAACGGCGCCTCGCAGGGCGTGGCCGGCAACGGGTGCCAGAACCTGGCCCGTCCGGGCGTCGCCTCCTCCGTCGCGGCCTCCGGCTCGCTGAAGGTCTGGGCTGGCCGCGACTGCACCGGCCGGTCCCAGGTCATCGACGGCGATGTCCTCGACCTGGCGACGATCGGCTTCGACAACGCCATCGTCTCGGTCCGCTTCAGCTGACCGACGGTTCCCGCTCGACAAACGGGTGTGCCCCCGGCCAGGAGCCGGGGGCACACCCGTTTTCGTACCTGTCGAGCCGTGGCCGGCACCCGCCCTGTCGGCCTCTGCCAATCGAGGTGCCGTGCCCGCGCCGCTACAGCTTCGCGACGGCGTACGCCTTGCCGTCGGTGTTCTCCACGCGCACACCGTCGACCTGGGCGGGGTCGATCAGGGCGCTGCCGTCGAGCGTGGTGCCCCCGGCCGCCCCGTCCTCGGAGACCAGCCAACTGCCCGCCAGCACAGTGCTGCCGTCCTTGCCGAGAACCAGCAAGCGGCAGCTTTCCCCCTGCGGGATTCCGGACACCGCAGCGTTGACACGTACCCAGCCAGCCGCCGGAACCACCGCGACGGTGAGTCGGGCACCAGTGCCCTGGTCGGTCGTGCTGGCGTACCGGGTGGCGGGGTTGGCGGCGGACACCGATGTCGACGGGGCGGGCGGGACCGGCAGCGCGCGCGTGTCGGGCGCGTCACCGGTGCTGCGGCCGAGCAGGACGCCGCCGGCTGTCGCGGCGGCGAGAGCCACCACAGCGGCGGCGCTCAGAAGCAGCCCGCGGCGCTGGCGCTGCCCGGCCGATTCGCTGCGCACCTGGCGCAGGGTCCGCTGCAACAGCAGGTCGCCGCCCTCCGGCGGGCCGTCGAGCAACATCGCCTCGGGTACGGCTCCGAGCGCGGTCTGCCACTCCTTGAGGGACTCGACCTCGGTACGGCACTCCGCGCAGTCCGCCAGGTGCTCGTCCGCCTGCCGGAGCTGCTCCGGGTCGAGTTCGCCCGTCAGGTAGCCGCCGATGTCCACGTGGTCACCGGCCGGCATCAAGCTGTCCGATTTCATGAGGCAGACCGTTCCACCCCGGTCGAGCGTCCCGCGCTGTCGCGTAACGCACGGAGTGCGTAGTAGGAGCGTGACTTGACCGTGCCTGGCGGGATACCCAGCGCCTTCGCGGCTTCCGCGACTGTACTCCCGAGTAGGTACACCTGCTCAAGGACCTCGCGGTGCTCCTGCGAGAGGCGGTTGAGAGCGTCCACCACCACCATCGAATTGACCACCTGGTCGGCGTGGTCCCGCTCGACCGCGACGTCTGTCGGGCTCTCCGGCACCTCCTGCGGGCGCGCTTTCCGGGCGCGCACCGAGTCGGTGAAGAGGTTACGAACGATTGTGAGCAGCCACCCCCGTACCGACCCCTTGCCGTTGACCAGGCTGTCGGGGTGGCGCCAGGCTCGCACCAGCGCTTCCTGGACGATGTCTTCCGCGGCAGCACGGTCGCGGGTCAACTGCGTCGCGTACGCGAGCATGGCCCGGCCGTGCTCCTCGTAGAGGGTTCGGACCAACGCCTCGTCCGCTACTTCCCGTCGGCGAACGGGTCTCAGCCCCGCCATTCGTACCGTCCTCTGTTGACCCCGCGCCGGCGTGACCAGCGGTGCGTCCGGGTCACCAGGATGCCTGCCGTACCTCCGGATATTGGCAGCCAGGAGCGCATGTGTTCCTATGCTCACCTGGGTGAACTTTCGGGGTTTTGGCCGATCGGTGCGGCGGCCTTGCCCCCGTCCGGAGCGACGACGAACCAGAGCCCGTCGGCGCCCTGCCCGGAGATCTGGCCGGGCACCCGGTCGTCCACGAAGCGGTAGGCCGGCCACCCACCCACTGTCACCTGCTGGGTTCCGTCGGGGCGGGCCGCTGCGCCGAGCCGGGACGGGTCAAGATCCTTGAACTTCACCCGTTCGTTCACCAGCACCGGCAGCCACCTGGTCAGGCAACTATCCGTGCAGTTCGACTGCGAGGGTTCGGCGTTGTCCCGGTCGAACCGGTAGAGCGTGAAGCCCTGCCCGTCGAGAACCACAGGACCGAGTTCCGGGTGTTCGCCGAGCTGCACCGACGCCGGCCAGTAACCCCCGTCCCGGCTGCGCTGCCCCAGGTCGTCCGGCGCGGCGGACCCCTGCGGGCTCTGCGCCGCGGCGGGCTGCGGCCCCGGCCCGCCGGCCTCCGGCTGGGGTACGCCGACCGGGTCGGTGACAGTGGTGGTGCACCCGGAGGCCAGGAGCGCGACCGTCAGCGCGAGAGAACCGGCCAGCGTACGGGGGGTCAGTGCCATCATCGTCACACCAATCGATTGACGTGTTCGGGCCGGGAAGACGGGTCAGCGGCGCGGGTTCGGGACGAGCCGACCACTCGGTGCCGGGCTGTCGAGGTCGAGCCCCAGCACACCGACGTCGAGCGTCCCGTCGGCATCGACCTCGAACCGCCAGGCGGCGTTCGGTACGTCGCCGACGACCACTACCGCCGCTGTACCGACCGAGGCGGCCGCAAGCGCGCCGAGCTGCTCCAGCTCCGCCTGCGCAAGCGTGGTGGTGACAAGCACCAGGTGGTCGTGCAGCACGTCGGGCTGACCGGCCGCGCCGTCACCGGGCGACGTCAGGACCGGACCCGCGTCGGGAACGACCCGTACCTGCTCCGATGGCGGCCACATTGGCGACGGCGGGGCCACAACGCTGACCGTTAGGGACGCGGCTGCGGCGTGCCAGCCGATCTCGTCGAGGAAGGCTCGGGCTGTGCGCATGGCAGCTGCCGGATCCCCGGTGAGCGCGACGATTCCCGGTGCCCGGCCCAGGTTGACAACTGCCAACTCACCCTCGATCGTGCCGACGGTGGCCAGCAGCGGCAACCCGTCGCCGCCATCGTCGCTATCGTCGAACTGCAAGCTCGGCGCCTCCCAGATCGCACCCTGCTGCCGCGCCCGCCACGGAGGCGGCGCGTCCGGCAGCGCGGGTGCCAGCCGCAGTGAGACCTGCTCCGGACCGATCAGCGCCGCGTACACCTGGGCCTGGGCGGCCTGCCCGGTGAGCTGCCGCAGGGCGCGGTCCAGCACCTGCCGTGAGCCTGGGTCCGACGCCGGTCGCGCCGTCTCGGCGGCGCGGCGAGGCCGGACCAGCAGGATCAGCATCGGTACGGCGAGCGTCAGCAGCACCGTGCCGACACCGACCAAGGTGGCTGTGACCGGTCGGAGCCCCAGGATCCCGCCGCCGTCCGCCACCGGCAGTGGTCGGTCGACCGGTGGTGCCTCGGGCTGCCCTTCGTTTGGCCTGGCCGCCGGCGGCGTGCCGACCCGTATCTCACCGGAGGTCGCGCCCTCGGGCAGAACGAACACCCAGCCGGCGCGGATCGGTTGAGCCGGGCCCATGAGCGCGCCGCCGTCCGGCTGGATACGCCCCTGATTGAGCTCCAAGATCTCCGGCCAGCGCTGGCTGTCGCCGAGCACCCGGTCGGCGACCCCGGGCAGCGTCAGGCCGCTCACCGCGCCAGGTTCTCCCGGCACCACCCAGTACGGCACCGACGGCTCGACGGCGCTCGCCGTGCCTGCACTCAGCGGCAGGAGCAGGAACACAGCAGCGACGGCCAGCAACCCGCCCCCCGCCGTGCGCGACGCACAAGCAAAGGCGGTACGGAGCAGCCGCCGCACGAATACCCCGCTCACGGCGAAGCCGTAACTCGCACTGATGAGCCGCAGGGGTGGATTCGGCCGAGCCGAACACGCACTCGGAACCGACGGGTTCATCTCGGCCCCAAATCCGTAGAAAGCTCCGCGCCCGCCCCGGATTCGCCGGGCTCGTTTGCTCCGACGACGGCCTCGCGCAGCACGTTGGCGAACAGCCGCATCGAGGCGGAACCGCCCGGGTTGAGCAGCACGTCGACGTCCTCGGGTAGCAGCTCCACCAACTCGGCGCTACTGACCTGCAGCCAGCCTGGTGCTGACACCCGAAGCTGGTCCGCCGCCCCCGTGGTGACCCACACACACGGCACCCCGTCGGGAGCGGGGGCCACGATGACGCGTTCCTCGTCGTCGACCGCGACCTCGACCAGGCTGTCACGTATCGCGAGCACCACAATGCTCGGCTCGGCACGCCCTGCCACGACCAGCTTCACCGCCGCATCGACAGGTCCGGTCGGCGCGTCCTCGCCGACGGGCAGATAGAGCGGGTTGGGCTCGAAGGCCTCAACCGTTCCCTCGTCGTTGACGAGCCAACCGCCGACGATCGACTCCACCGGCGGTACCGCCCCGGCCCGGTCGTCAGCCTCCGGTGGCGGCGACCACTCACTGTCCAGCAGCAGCATCCAGTTACGCTCAAAACCAGTTTCGTCCTGTTTGCTCACCTGGCCACCCCCTTGAATGCGCCCACGGACGATCCGTCCGTCTGTCCTGTCTGCTGTTCATTTGGCTCTGTCCGCAGACGCTTAGCGGCTGAAGTCGGGCAGTTGCTAGCCGAAGTCCAAGTCGGGAAGCCGCGGAGGGGGCAGGTCGCCTGTAGAGACCAGCGGGCGGAAACTTCCGCTGCTGGAAACCGCAATGGTGGCAAAATCCGCGCTAGTGACGTTGGGATTGAGGGTGTTGCCGAAGTCCTTTGCGCGAGTGGTCCACACGGTGTCGGTCGCGGCGTAGATCTGCCGATCATTACCGAGGTCACGCATCACCCGGCTGAACGCTGGGGCGGCGCTGCCATCCGGCGCAGCGAATTTGCAGGCGATCATGGTAATTGAACTGCCGGGATTAGCCCCGGTCGCGCTCTGGAACACCGTGTTGTGGTGTAACACCTTGGCGAATTCCCCACCCGGTACGTTGACCACCTTGCCGTTGCTCAGCTGCAGCCCAACGTCCTTCGGACCACTGTGCGCCATGACAAAAATTGGGTCGTTCGCTTCCCCGTCCCAGGGCGCGCGACGAAGCTGATCGAACTCGAATTCCGGCTGTACCTCATCGCGCGACCTACCCGCCGCCTCAGTTGGCATGTCGCCAGGCGCACTCTTGAAAACTTTTCGACCGTCGGGGGCCAGTTTCTTGCCCTCGTATCGGCCGGTGGCGAGGTTGGTCTCGATGGCCGCCCACCTGTCGCGGCTCTGCCTGTCGCGGTCGCTCAGCGGGAAACTCACACCGATTTGCCGGCCGCGGAAGTCGAGAACCGGGTCGGCCCGGACGTCCTTGACGTCGAAAGTCGTCCTGATGCCCCAACTGTTCTTGCCGACGATGGTGCTCTCGTTCACCGGGGGGCGCGGCCTGAACCGTGCCGACACAACGTTGCCCAGGTCGTTCAGGTTCTGCCCGGCCGACACGAATGCGCCCTTGATCGCCTTGCCGGGGCCATAGCTCGTCGCACCCACATCCAGGGCATTCGCGCCGGTTGCGCCTGGGTTCTTCGCGTTGGTGAGTTGTCTGGTGCCGGCTTTGACGCCGTCCTTGACCGTGCCTTTGGCGGCGAACTTCATGACCCGTGAGGCGATGCGGCCGCCCGGGACCAGACCGAGGGCCATGCCACCGACGGCCAACCCGATCAGGGCTGGGTCTCCACTGAGCGCGGCTCCAGCGAACTCAAGTACACCGGACAGCAGGCCGAGAGCCGCGCCGAGCGGCGGGAAGATGAACGACGCGATCGTCGCGATCACGTCCAGGATCGTGGTGATCCACTCGATGACGGTGCTGCGGAGGAAGTCGATGAACGCCTCGAACGCCTCGACGATCTTCTCCCAGAGCGACCGCTGCGGAGCGTCCTTCGCCAACTGCCGCAACGTCTCGGCTGCCGTCCGGGCCGCCTGGTCGCGCAGCGCGGTGGCCTGACCCAGCAACGCCTTGGCCTGGTCGATGGCCTGCTGAGCGTCGTCGGCGCGGTTCTGCGCAGCGGTGGCCTCGTCGGTCGCCTCATCCCTGGCGACCTGGCCGGCCTCCGGATCCGCACCGAGCGTGGTGAGCGCCGTCTGCGCCGAGACCAGTGCCGCCTGCGCCGCGCCCTGGTCGCCGGCGGCCTGCCGCGCCTGCTCCAGGGCACGCAGCGACATCGTCTGCGCTTCCTCAAGGGACGGCAGATACCTCAGGTACGTCTCCGCGGCGGTGGAGTAGGAATGCGCCATCCGGTCCAGCCGACCCGGCAGTTGCCCGACCAGATCCCTGAACGCCTCCATCGCCTTGCCCTGGCCCACGTCGATCCGGCCGCCGGAGGCCAGCAGGTCGTGCGCCTCCCGGGTGGCGGTGGCCAACTCCTGGTAGGCCCGCGTGATCTCCGCGAAGGACTCCGGATCACCCGGCACCGGATCGGAGTCGAGTTGCAGCACCGACCACTCGGCGTCCCCTGGACGCGTCATGCCCAACCTCCCCATCGCACCCGATCAGCCCCGCGCTCCGGTCGACGCCGGAAGCCGACTCGCACACGTAGCGGATGCGGGATCGGTTCAGCCGGGCTGAACCGATCAGTCCGACAGTCCGTGTACGGCGGGAAGCGGTTGACCGGCCGGGAAGGGAAGCGGGGATGAGCGAGCGGATCAGGCTCGGCACCGAGGTGCCGGCATGAGCGTGATCGACGTACCCGGTGCGGAACTGGAGCGGGTCCACGACCTGCTGCGACGCACCAAGGAGCTGATGGACAGCGCGTCGATCAGGTCGATGGGCGCTGTCGTCGACACGCTCGGGCAGCGCGAGTTGGAAGGCGCCGCGCGCGAGTTCGAGAAGCGGTGGGGTGACGGACGGTACGTCATCGCCAAGGACCTCGACGGGGTCCGCGACGCCGCGAAGGCGGTGGCCGACGCGTTCCGCGAGACCGACGAGCAGACGGTCGCCGCCCTGGAGAACCCTGCGAGGGCGACGAGTTGACAAGCGGAGGAGTCACGTCGATGACCGAAGCGACTGTCCCGACCGGATTCGAGTTGCGTACGCCGGAGGACTGGGTCGACTTCTCGGTCGACGACGAGGCGAGCGAGAACCGGGTGGCGAACGAGGTGTGGACGCGGGCCGTCGAGGCTGGATTCACCGAGCAGCAGGCGGGCCAGTACGCCGAGCAGCTACGCCGGTCGGTGCGGCAGGCTCGCAACGCCGGCGCGGTGCACGCCGCCGGCACCTTCCAGGTGTACGAGGACGGCCCGCTCACCGCAACGGTTCTGGTGTCGGTGGTCAACCCGCCCGCGACCGGGGACATCCTCGGCGCGTTGACAGCTGTCGTGCAGCCCGTCCGCGCCGACGGGACGTGGCGTCGGGTGAGCACCGCACAGATCCCCACGATCGGCACCGTCGGCCGGGTCCACGGCATTCAGAACGTGACCCAGGACGGCGCCACAATGCGCTGCGCCGTGATGCACACCGTCGTACCGCTGCCGGGCACCGCGAACGTGCTGGTGGTAACCGGTTCCAGCCCGAACATCGCGGAGGCGAAGGAGCTGTTCGAGCTGTTCGCCACGATCACCGCGACGCTTGCTTTCTCCTATGAGGGGGAGGCCGCCGCGCTCACGCCGCCGGCGGCCTCCGTGGGGGAGGTCGGCAGCTAGGGGATGCTGCCGGCCCGCGTCGGGGGGACACCTGGGGGGTGTCCCCCCGATCGCGTTTCGGTACCCCGGCCTCACCAGCGGAGTCCGGCCCGGTGGCGTCTACGCGGCTTCGCCGGCCCCGCCCAGCAGCTCCCGCAGCGCAGCGGGCTCGGTCCGGGGCACCTGCACCAGATGCAGCTTGCCATCGCCGAAATGCGCGAGCACCCGGCCCGGCCGCCCGCCGCCGAGCTGGCCGCGGGAGAGCTTTGCGCCGATCAGCTCACCGTCGCCGAGGCCCTGCGGGCTGAGCAGCGCTCCCTGCCGGTTCCGGCGGGCGTCGACGTGCCAGCCGCCGAAGCCGCTGGAGAGCCCGTCGATCGAACCCGCCATGATCAGGCCGAGACCCCTCTCCGTTCCGAGCCGCGCGATCTCACCGAGGTCGCTGCCGGCATCGCACTTGAGCAGCTGCTCGGCGTCGTCCAGGACGACCACGGCGGGTCCAGCACGGCCGTCGAGGGCCGCCGCCAGCCCGGCGGAGGTGAAGTTCTCGCTCGTCACCAGGTCGAGTACGCCGGGCAGGCCGGCGAGGTCCCGCAGCGGCGAGCGACGGGGTGCCGCGATCACCACTGGCGTCCCCTCCGCCAACAGACCGGCGACCATCGTGAGCAGCGTCGTACTCCGCCCCGAGCGTGGCGGTCCCGCCAGGATGAACGTGGGGTTGGCCCCCAGGTCCGGGCCGATTGCCGAGAGTTCGTCCCCGCCGACCCCCAGCATCGTCCACAGTGGGCCCCCGGGCCGCGCAAGGCCCCTGGTCTGAGCCAGGGTCAGCTCGTCCGGCAGTACGTCGATCCGGAACGGGCGGGCGGCGTCGCCGACCTCGGAGTCCCGCAGCCGCGCCGCCTCGGCGATCACGGCGATGGCGCGTGCCTGCCCCTGGCCGGAACTGTCCTTCGTGAGCAGGGCGATCTGCGCCTCCGCGCTGTCGACCGCCCGGATCGCCCGGCCCGTTCCGATCTCGTCCGGCAGCTGCCGGTAGTTGATGCCGACCATGCTGTAGTCGTGGCGTTCGCTCAGCCGGAGCACCAGTTTGTCGTCCGTGGTCGAGGAAATCCTCGTGGTGAACATGCTCCGATCGCCGGCCAGCACCACGTGGATGCCGACGCCGGCGCCCTCGCGCAGCAGAGTCAGGAGGGCCGCCATGACGTTGCCGTTGTCGTAGTCGGCGAACGTCTTGTCGAAGACCTCGAACCGGTCCAGCAACAGGAGGATGTGCGGCGGCCGGTCGGCCCCGGCCACGCCGGCCCGGTACTCCACGAGCCCGGCCGAGCCGGTGGACGCGAGCAGTTGCTGACGGCGCCCCAACTCCGCGACGAGTCGGGTGAACAGGCGGCCGAGCCGTTCGGCCTCCGTACGCTGCACCACAGCACCGCAGTGCGGCAGCTCGGTGAGGGCGAGCAGGGCCCCGTTGCCGCAGTCGACACCGTAGAGGTGGACGTCGGCCGTGGAGTGGATGCGGGCCACGGTGCCGGCGATCGTCCGCAACGCCTGGGATCGGCCGCTGCGCGACGAACCGATGATGTGCAGGTGCCCCAGCGTCCCCAGGTCCAGCTCCAGCGGCGCCTGCTCCTGCTGGGCTGGCAGGTCGACAAGGCCGTACGCCACCGGGGCCAGGTGGTAGCCGCTGCCGCGAGGCGGGGGAAGGGCGTCGACGGTGAGCGTGTCCGGCAGTGCCTGTAGCCACGGGCTGTGCTGCGGCGGGATGGCCAACTGCTGCTGCTCACTGGCGCTCCGGACGGCCTCCACAAGCACGGCGAGGTCGGTGAGTTCGGCGGATGGTTCCGCCTTCACCCCGGGGCGGCTGGGCACGGGCCGTCCGAGGTCCGTCCACGAGACGGGTGCGAGCCAGGGCGGCTGCCGTACGTCGACGCGGGCACCCGGGCGGAACCCGCCGACCCGCCCGGCCTGGAACGGCACCAGCGACGACTGCGCGAGGCGTACGAAGGCCCGGCCCGGCGTCGACTTCAGGATCGAGGCGGCGTCGGGGGCGTTCAACACGTCCTGACTCTCGCTGGTGTCGGTGACACGCAGCGCGATCCGCAGGTTGGTGTTCGCCCGGATCTCGGGCGACACGACCCCGCCCGGACGCTGGGTTGCCAGCACCAGGTGGATGCCGAGCGACCGACCCCGCTGCGCGATGTTGACAAGCCCGGTCACGAAGTCCGGCAGGTCGCGGACCATCGACGCGAACTCGTCGATCACGATCAACAGTCGCGGCATCGGGGTCCGTGTCGGTTCGCGGCGCAGCAGGTCGACGTAGTCGTCGATGTCCTTCGCCCCCGCCTCGGCGAGAATGTGCTCCCGCCGCCGCAGCTCGGCCGTGAGCGAGGTCAGCGCCCTACTCACCAGGTGCGTGTCGAGGTCGGTGACCATCCCGACGGTGTGCGGCAACCGGACGCAGTCCTTGAACGCGCTGCCGCCCTTGTAGTCCACAAGCACGAAGGTCATCGCGTCCGGCCGGTTGGCGACGGCGAGCGAGGCGACGAGGGTCTGCAACAGCTCCGACTTTCCGGATCCGGTGGTGCCGGCGACCAGGGCGTGCGGCCCGTCCCGCTTGAGGTCCAGTGCGAACGGTCCGTCCAGCGAGACGCCGAGCACCGCCTCGGTGGTCCGGCCTCCGGTGGTCCACCTGGCCGCCACCGCGTCCGGCTCCGGCGGCTCCATGCCGAGCACGTCGAGCAGCCGACTCGCGTCCGGCAGAACCGCGCCGTCGTCAGCGCCGCCGGTGTCGCGCAGCGGGGCGAGCGCGCGGGCCACGGTACGCAGCCACTCCGTCGAGAGCAGGTCCGGATGTACGCCGGGGATCGGCGCGGCGAGCGTACGGGTCACCAGCAGCGAGCCGTCGGTCTGCTCGGCGATGACGGCCTGGCACTCCTCCGGCAGGAGCTTCTCCTCGGCGTCGACACAGATCGCGTACACCCCGACGGCGGGTCCTTCCCGCAGGATCTGCGTCACCCCGGGCAGGGAACGCAGCCGGCGCGCCCCGTCGAGCACCACCAGGATGTCGCGGAACGCCGCGTCGGACCGCTCGGCGGCGCGAGCGGAGATCATGGCGACCAGTTCGGCCACCCGTCGGGCCGTGGTCTGGGTGTCGGTCCCGACGGTGGCGATAGTGCCCTGGCCGTCGCGCGGCGCCACGTGCGGTAGCCAGCCGACCCACGACCAGCCCTCCTCGTCGCCCGCTCCGGCGAGCAGGTAGATCTGGAGGTCCTCGGGGCTGTGCAGGGTGGCCGCCTGCGCGACCATCCAGCGGGCCGTCACCCGGGCGGCGGCGTCACCGGCGATGCCGACCACGCCGTGTTTGCGCAGCGGTACTGTCGCCGGCACATCCAGGGCGCTCCACCTGACCTCCCGGCGGTGTTCGTCCTGGCTCGGATCCCGGAGCACCACCTCGGACGGGAGGTCGGCGCTGCCGGCCCGCAGTTCGAGGAAGTCGGGGTCGGTGCGTCGTCGTTCCCACAGGCGGCGCTCAGGTCCCACAGCGATCAGGCGTACGGCGGCGGGGTCGGGGAAGTTGTCCCGCCGGGCCAGCCGCTCTGCCGTCAGTGCCTCCTGCGCATCGGTGCTGATCCGCTCCCTCTTGGCCTCGTAGTCGGCGAGCCGCGTACGGTAGCTGACTTTTCCCTGGCGTCGGGCACCGATCTGACCGGCGATCAGCGCCACCGGCGACAGGATGGCGAAGAGCAGCGTCAGCGGGTTGCCGGTGATGAGGTACGCGGCTCCGGAGACGACAAGCGGTGCCAGCACCGTGATCAGCACGAGCGGTCGCCGTTCCGGGGGCGACGGTGGGGTGGGAAGCGTGAACTGGGTGGTGCGGGCCTCCGGCAGCAACCGGGGTGGGCGGTTGTAGTCCAGGCCGGTGCGGTCCTCGGAGATCTGCAGTGCGGCCTCCGCCCGGACCGGTTTGCGCAGCTCCAACAGGGACGATCCGACGGCGACCTGGCTGCCGGGTGGCCACACCTGTTCGTCGTCGAGTTCGACCCGGTCGAGTAGGAGGCCGGGTCCGGCCGGTCGCACACGGCACGTTCCGTCGGGGGTGACCCGCACCGATGCCACGACGGAGGCGAGCGAGGGGTCGGTGAGGCGTATCCGGTTGGTGCTGGCGGTGCCGATTGTGTGCTCACCGAGGTCGAGCTGATGGACCGCGCCGGCGTTGGTGCCGCTGACCACGCGTACCTCGATCAGACCCGGCGGTTGCGCGGACGCCTCGGGCACCGGGCGGTCCAGGCCGAGCACCGTGCCCTGCCGCAGCGGGGCTTCGGCGAGGGTGAGTCGCGGGTCCAGCGGCGCACCAGCGACGAAGATCGTCGGTGGTGTGTCGGCGGGCTCCGGCCGACGCGCGGCGAGCGCCTCGGCGAGTTCCCCGACGGTGGTGTCGGGGGCAGCCTCGACCTGGTAGTCGATGACGGCGGTGGACGGATCCGCAACGGTGAGCTGCAGGCGCACGAGATCTCCTGGTCGGATGGTCCGGCGGAGGAAACGGTCGAGGCCGCGTGGCGAGCGAATCACCACGCGGCCCCGGGTCCGGCCGGTCGTTCAGCGGCCGAGGCTGGCCCCGGTCTGGTTGTCCGTGTCGGAGAACGCGGTGCTGACCTGCGTCAGGTACTGGCTGATGCCCTCCATGCCGTTCAGCGTCTGGTCGACGCTGCCCTTGTACTCGTCGAAGTACGGGCCGAACTTCTGCTGCGCGGCCGGGGTGTTGTAACCACCCTGGATCAAGGTGTCGATCTTGCTCTTGGCCTGGTTCATTCCGTCGAGCAGCGTCTGCATGTTCTGCTTCAGCCAGGTCGAAGACTCCTCAATGTCCTCGCTGACGATGTGGTACGTGGCCACGTTGCGCTCCCTCGTGTCATCGTTTCGCCAGCTCCGGGCTGCCATTGATGGGCCGCCCTTCGCTGTTGCCGCCACCCACACGAACACTGGCCCGAAATGGTTCAGCGCAGGGTTCGACCTCGTGACGGGCGACTCGTCCGATCCCCACGGTGAACCACTTCGCCGACCGCGCCGTGTGGGTGCCGGACCGGGCGTACGGGCACGGTCCTGTCGAACACGAGGTGGAGCAGAGATGCTGTTGCACAGCCGGATCGCGCGGACGGCGATCGCGTTGGCAAGCGTGGCCGTCCTAACCGCATGCGATGACGCCGTGACCGGGCCAGCCGCGCCGGCCACAGCGGCCGCGTCACAGGCGGCCGCACCCAGCCCGGCCGCCGGCGCCGACACGGCACCGGAGGTGGTCGACGCTCCGTCGGCCCCGCAGCCGGCGCCGACGGTGGCGAAGACCCAGGGTCGCGTACGGATCTACAGCGGCCCGTCCGACGTCCCGCTCACGCCCGCACCCGACACCGGGCGGGGCAGCAACATCATCCAGTTGAACGCGACAGCGTCCGACGACATCGGCACGTACGTCGCCGACGGGCAGGGCCGGACGCTGTACCGGTTCGACAAGGACACCGCCAAGCCGTCGAAGTCGAACTGCAACGGCGACTGCGCGAAGACGTGGCCGCCCCTGCTCGTCAAGGGGGGCGGGCAGATCTACCCGAGTGGGATCAACCCGAAACTCGTCGGTTACGTGGAGCGGGCCGACGGCACCTGCCAGGTGACCATCGGCGGCTGGCCTGTCTACCTGTTCGACAAGGACGCCAAGCCGGGCGACATCAACGGCCAGGGGGTCGGTGGCACCTGGTTCGCGATCAGTCCGGTCGGGGGCCGCACCACGTCCCTGCCCGAGGTGGTCGCCACGCCCACCGCTCCCTGAAGCCGGAGGAGACGACGATGACCAGCTCGTACCGGGGATCCGACGGCGACTCCCCGACGCCCGCCCCTGGCTGGGCACCGGCACCACCGGCGCAGTGGGGGCCGGCGTCCACCGGCTCGACGACGCCCTCCGAGGGCCGGCGGCGTTTCTCCCGGCGACTCGTGATCGCCGTGGCCGGCCCGGTCGTGGCAGTGGTGGCGCTGGTGGCCGTGCTGGGCCTGGCCTGGCCCGGCTTCCTCAACAAGAAGGTCTTCGACACAGCGGCGTTGCAGCAGGGGGTGCTGTCGGTGCTGCGTGACGACTACCTGCTCGACGCGGACCTCGTCACCTGCCCGCCCGGCCGGCCGGTCACTCTGGGCAGCCGCTTCTCCTGCTCCGCGCAGGTCGCCGGAAGACCGAAGACGATCACCGTCACGGTGGTGTCCTCCGACGGCCGGTTCGAGGTCGCTCGTCCCCAGTGAGGTACGACCACCCGGCGTACGGTCAATCGTCCTGGCAGCTCCGCCCGCTGTTGAGGCAGTCCACGACCTTCGCCATCAGGGGCTCCGGCATCAGGTTGACGAAGAACGCGTGATCGGTGAGGGGGCTGTTGTTCTGGCCCTCGAAGGCGTCGATCCGGAACCGGGCATCCGGCGCGATGTCGTACGCCACTGTCAGTCGCAGCTGCGGCACCGGAAACGTGTTGCGGGCGCAGGAGCCGTCAGGGGACGGGAAGACCAGGTGCGCACGGTGGCTTTCGCTGTCCACCTGCCGCCCGTCCCAACAGCTCGGAAAGTCGAAGACACGCTGCACCTGATCACCGGCCGGGCACCGGGGGTACGCGGTGGTGCGGCGCTCCGGCGTGCTGGAGCACGTCCAGGTCGCTGCTGCTTTCTGGGTGCCGTTTGTGAAAGCCACTGCGTCCCCCACCGTGCCGGCGAGTTGCCGCGGCATCGGCACGACGTTCCCTCGGGGGTTGCCGGAGAACGTGAGCGTCACGTCGACAGGCACCTGGATCTCGCCGCCGTGGCCGGCGTGCTCCCCGACGTCCACCGGCTCGACCGTCCGGAGCACCGGCCAGAAGTACGTCGACCGGTCACCGTTGCCACACGTCGTCCTCGCAGCCGAGAGGGTCTTCGGCGTCGAGCCGACAGCGGTGGAGAGGTTCCCCACGTAGTCGTGCACGTGATGCGACTGCCCGGGAAAACCGGGCGCCATCACGATGTTTGCGGTGTTGCGGTGGCCGTTCTCGTTACGGCCGCAGTCCCAGGTGTAGGTACCGGTCGCCGCGCCGGGCACCATGGCGGGCGAGGCCGGGCCCGGCGCGACGAAGCTGATGTCGACGAAATCGGAGCCCAGGAGCCCGGTCGCCGTTGCCTGAGGCGCCCCGACTCCGGCTGCGACCTGCCAGGCCGCGCCGCAGCCGAGCAGCACGAGAACGAACTCCAGTGCCAGCGTCACGGTCACGGCCCGATGCCGCGCTGTCACGCGACCCTTCGCATACCCCTGTCGCACCACGTCGTACGAGCCCAGGCCGGTCGCGGGCGGCCCTTCCGTCGACGGTCGGGAATGTGATCTGACCGGGTGAGGAAAGGCAGGGGTCAGGCCGAGCTTGTGAATGATCCAGGCCATCACTTGGCGTCTCCGATCAGGCGCGTATGCGTCGTCGCTCAGGTAATGACGGCGCGCCCGGGGCAGAGTTCGCAGGTGCCGTGCAGCTCACATCGGGCTGCGCGGGCTGATTTCGGCTGGCGGCGATCGGTGCAGGTTTTTCCTGGTCAGCTAGCAGCGGAGCTACCAGCTTGCGTCCAGAAAGCCGTGCCAAGCTTCCGGCACTGTCGGTACGAGGAGGAGCACGACCTGATGGGCGAAGACCACCGCCTGAGACCTTTGGCCCGCTGGCGCGGGCCTGATTCATCTGGGGCGACAAACAGCAGGAGCACGACGACGTGTGGGTGTTGAGTCTCCTCCTGGGGCTGCTGGTGATCCTGGTGATCACCGCTGCCACCGGCTACTTCGTGGCGCAGGAATTCGCGTACATGGCCGTCGACCGGTCGCGGCTCAAGGCCCGCGAGGCGGCGGGTGACAAGGCGGCGGGTCGGGCACTGGACGTGACCCGGCGGACCTCGTTCATGCTGTCCGGCGCCCAGCTCGGGATCACAGTCACCGCCCTGCTTGTGGGGTACGTCGCCGAACCGTTGGTCGGCAAGTCGCTCGGCACCGCCCTCGGCGGCGTCGGCGTCCCGACCGGTGTCGGCATCGTCGTCGGCACTGTGAGCACGCTGCTGCTCTCGACGTTCGTACAGATGCTGTTCGGCGAACTGTTCCCGAAGAACCTCGCCATCTCGAGACCCGAGCCGGTGGCCGTCTGGCTGGCCCGCTCCACCCAGGTCTACCTGCGGGTGTTCGGCTGGATGATCGCCTTCTTCGACAAGTCTTCCAACGCCCTGCTGCGCCTGTTCGGCATGGAGCCGGTGCATGACGTGGAACACGCAGCCAGCCGCCACGACCTCGAATACATCGTCAGCGAGTCCCGCGACTCCGGTGATCTCCCCGCCGAGCTGTCGATGCTGCTCGACAGGGTGCTCGACTTCCCCGACCGTGACGCAGCCCACGCGATGGTTCCGCGGGCCCGGGTCGATGTCGTGGAGCCCGACCTGACCACCGGGGAACTCTGGGCCACGATGGCCGGCGGCCACTCGCGCTACCCGGTGCTCGACGAGCGCGACGACGTGATCGGAGTGGTGCACCTCGCCGACCTGCTCGCTGTCGACCGCGACGCTGCGCGCACAGTCGCCGACATCATGCGGCCACCGGTGCTGGTTCCCACGTCGATGCCGCTGCCGCGGGTCGTGCAGACCCTCACCGAGCGGCGCGCCCAGCTCGCCTGTGTGCTCGACGAGCACGGCGGACTGGCCGGCGTGGTCACCGTCGAGGATCTTGCCGAGGAACTGGTCGGGGAGATCGAGGACGAACACGACGAGACAACTGTGGCCCCGCTGCCGGTCGGGCCGGCGGACGGCACCTGGGAACTTTCCGGCCAGCTGCCCCTGGACGAGGTCGAACGCGCCATCGGGCACGACCTACCCGAATCGGACAGCGAAACCCTCGCCGGCCTGGTCATCGAACTGATCGGCGAGCTACCTGCCCCGGGCGCCACGGCTGAGCTGAGCCTCGACGCGGTGTTCCTGACACTCGAGGTGATGGAGCTGGAACGGCACGTCCCGTCGTTGGTCCGCCTGCGTACGGAGGAGAACCGGTGATCGGCAACCCCTGGGTCGTGGTGGCCGTCACCGTTGTGCTGATCGTGCTCAGTGCCTTCTTCGTGGCAGCCGAATTCGCGCTGCTGGCGGCACGCCGGCACCGCCTCGACGCGCGTTCCGAGCACAGCCGGTCGGCCCGGGCGGCGGTGCGCAGCTTCGACGAGTTGACAGTGCTGCTGGCCGGCTGCCAACTCGGCATCACCGCCTGCGCACTCGGCCTCGGCGCGGTCACCAAGCCAGCCGTCAACTACGCGCTGACCCCAGTGTTCCTGTCCTGGGGCGCGCCGGGCTGGACGGCCGACGCGGTCGGGTTCGCGCTGGCGCTGCTTGTCGTCACCTTCCTGCACCTGGTCGTGGGGGAGATGGCACCGAAGTCGTACGCGATCGCCCACCCGGAGAAGACCGCCATCTTCCTGGCGATCCCGATGCGCGGCTTCATGTGGCTCACCCGTCCGGTGCTGCGTGCCCTCAACGCCAGCGCGAACTGGTGCCTGCGCCGGGTCGGCGTCGAGCCCCGGGACACCATCGCCACCGGCCAGAACGCCGCCGACCTGCGCCATTTGGTCGAGCACTCGGCAAACGTCGGCGCGCTCGACGCGTCGTACTCCGCGCAACTCACCGATGCCCTCGATCTCGACCAGCTCACCCTGGCCGACCTCACCGGCCCGGAGCGCGGGCTGACCTCGGTCGAAGCGGCCGACACGGTGCTCACCGTCCGCGCAACGGCCCGCGCCACCGGCCACCTGCGGGTGGTGGTCCTGCGTGACGGTGCGGCCGTCGGCGTGGTGCACGTCCGCGACACCATGGACCAGCCGGACGACCGGACCGCTGGCGAGGTGATGCGCGATGTTCTCGTGCTGGACGGCTCGACGCTCGTCTACGAAGCCCTGGCCAGGATGCGGAACACCCGCCACCACCTCGTGGTGGTCACCACACCGGACGGTCCGGCGGTGACCACCCTCACCGACGTGGTCGAGCGACTGCTCCGCGCCCCCGCCCGATGACGCGGTGCTCGACGGGTTCGCCCTCCAGCAAACCCGTCGAGCACCCGCGGCACCGGCCGTTACTCGATCTGGGCGTCGAACGCCGTGCGGGCGTGCTCGATCTGCGGCATGTACGCGTCCGCCCACTCGAGGATGGTGTCGATCGGTGCACGCAGGGTCTTCCCCAACGGGGTGATCCGGTACTCCACGGCGACCGGGCGGGTAGCCACGACATGGCGCTCGATGATCCCGTTGCGCTCGAGCCGTCGCAGCGTCGCCGTTAGTGACTTCTGCGTCACCGCCGGAACCGCCCGGCGCAGCTCGTTGAACCTGCTCGGGCGCTCGCACAGCTCGTTGAGAACGCTGAGCGACCACTTGTCCAACACCTGGTCGAGCAACTCGCGGTGGGGTGCGTCGATACGTAGCTCGCCGGCTCGGGGGGTGGTGGTATCGCGCATGAAACCAGGTCTCCTTGCAGTGTCCTTCATCGACTAGGTATCAATAGTAAACCGAGTTGGTTCCACCAGAGGAGAAACGATGTCTGTCACCCGCTTCAGCCCCGACGGTCTTCAGCCGCACACGCCCTACGCTCACGTGGCGGTGGCTACCGGGTCCCGTCACATTCACGTGAGCGGTCAGATCGCACGCCTGGGCGACGGCACAGCCGTTGCTCCCGGCGACCTGGCCGGGCAGGTGGCGCAGGCGCTGCGCAACACCGGCCGGGCCCTCGCCGGAGCCGACGCGTCATTCGAGGACGTGGTCCGGTTGACCTTCTACGTGACCGACTGGGCACCCGAGAAGATCGGGCCGTTCATGGCCGGGATCGAGTCGGTCGTCGAGGAGCTCGGCCTGCCCTGGCCCCTGCCGCCGGCGTCGCTGATCGGCGTGGACTACCTCTTCGAGCCCGACGTGCTCGTCGAGTTGGAGGCGACCGCTATCGCGCAGTAAACGCTGATGACCCGCGACGCTCCGCGAGAAGACGCCGCCCGTCGGCTGCTGTTCAGGGCGGCACACGGCCGCGATACGTTCGGTTGGTGGATGTGGTCGCCGCCTGCCGAGCCTTCGTGGCCGTCAGCGGCCACGGCAGCTTCACCTCCGGGGCTGCTGCGGCGGGTATTCCCCAGTCGGTCGCCAGTCGCCGCATCGCCGCCCTGGAGGAGCATTTCGGGGCGCGGTTGTTCGACAGGTCGTCCCGCGCGGTGCGGCTGACGTCGTTCGGGCAGGACATGCTGCCGTCGGCCCGGCGCCTGGTCGACCTCGCCGATGCGATGGGCGACAACGCCGAGCGGGCACTGTTGCGTCCGCTGCGGGTCGCCGTACCCGAGATCTGCCCGCCGCGCCGCCTCGCCGATCTGGTGGTCGCGGCGCGGCGGCAGCGGATCCACCTGGAGGTACGGCCGGCCGGCCCGTCGGAACGAGCCCGGCTCTGTCAGACCCTTGAGGTCGGTGCCGGAATCGTGGCGGTTCCGGAGGCGGCGGCGTCCTGGCGGGTGCCGCTCGGGTTGGCCGCCCGGACCCCCTTCCCGGCGCCGACGGTGTTCCTGGAGACGCTGCGCAGCGGCCGGGCCCGCACGCAGGCACGCCGGCGGATCCTGATCCAACCGGAGGACGACGTCGCCCACCTGCGGGACCCGTTGACCCGTGCCGGCCAGTCGGCCGGCCTGGTGCCGGCTCAGGTGGCGGTCGCGCCGTCCCTCGTCGACGCCGCGGCAGCGGCCCTCGGCTCCCCCGACCTGCTGCTGTGCTCCCGTCAACAGGCCGAGGACTTCGGATTGCACTGGTGCCCCCTCGCGGGCCCACGGCTCCTGCGCGGCTACGACGTCGCCGCTGGCGTACGCGAAGACCTCGATCAGCTCAGCACGGTCCTGTACGCGGACATCGCGCGATGCCTCGGCGCGCCCGACGGCCATCCAGAGCCGGCCAGGGCCGGCACGACGGGAGATCCCGCGTGAGCGCCACCGCAGTCGTCCGCAACGCCCAGGACCTGCTCGACGAGGCGGGGCTGCACGGCGCGTTCCTGGTCCGCAACCTCGACACCGGCGAGGAGATCGGCTTCGACGCGGACACCCCGTACCCGGCGGCGTCACTGGTGAAGGTGCCGCTGGCAGTCGCCGTGCTCGAACGGATCGCACGCGGGGAACTCGACCCGGCGACGCCTGTCGACGTCCCGCCCGGTCGGATTACCACACCGGGCCCGACCGGATTGAGCCGCTTCCGCCACCCCGCGCGGATCGCCGTGGACGACCTGCTCTACCTGAGCACCGCCATCAGCGACGGGGTCGCCGCCGACGCGCTGTTCGACCTCGTCCCGCCGGCCGAGGTCGCGGTCGAGCTGCGGCGACTGCGCATCGAGGGCATCGCCGTGCGACACCGGGTCGGCGACCTCGCCGAGACGCCTGCGGAACGTTTCGACCCCGACGACGTACACCTGGCCCATTCCCTCGCCATCAGCGCGGGAACCCCCGGACAGGGCCACCCGGTCGCCCAACTCGACGTCACCCGCGCCAACACCGGATCGGCCCGGGCCCACGTCGACCTGCTGCACGCCCTCTGGCGCCCGTCGACGATCCAGGAAGCCACTGCCGATCGGGTACGCGCCCTGATGGGCGACAACCTGCACCGGCAGCGACTCGCCCCGGACTTCACCTCCGACGCGTCCCGCTGGTCGTCCAAGACGGGCACCCTGCTGCACCTGCGCCACGAGGTAGGGGTGGTGGACCACGCCGACGGTCAGTCGTACGCGGTCGCCGCGCTCACCGCCTCCCGGGTGCCCGCCGTCGCGCAGCCCGGTAGCGAGGCGACGATGGCGCAGGTCGCCCGGACACTGCACGACCACCTCCGCACGGGCACCCTGCCCTGGTGGAGTTAGTCAGGTGGGGACCGCAGTCACAGCGCTGCGATCACGACCTCCGTTGCCCTCGCGATGAGGGCGTTGTCGTAGTCGGCGTCCTTCTTGTCGCGGCTGGACAGCACAGCGAGGACGATCGGTGCCCGATCCGGCGGCCAGATCACCGCGATGTCGTTGCGGGTGCCGTAGCCGCCGGACCCGGTCTTGTCCCCGACGACCCAGCCGTCGGGAACACCGGCGCGGATCAGTTCGCCGCCTGTGGTGTTGCCCCGCAGCCAGCCGTTGAGGATGTCGCGGTCCGCCGATTCGAGGACGTCGCCGACGGCGTACGCCCGCAGGGAACCGGCAAGGGCCCGCGCGGTGCTGGTGTCCCGCCGGTCACCCGGCCTGGCCTCGTTGAGCGCGGTCTCGTAGCGCTCCGGATCGGTGACCTTGTCGCCGATCTCGCGCAGTTCCTTCTCGAACTTCTGTGGCCCGCCGAGCTGGCGCAGCAGCAGGTTGCCGGCGGTGTTGTCGCTGTAGCGCACGGCCGCGTCCGCGATCGCGCGCAGCGTCATGCCGTCGGCGACGTGCTGCTCCGTGATCGGCGAGTAGGTCACCAGATCGTCCGCCGAGTACCGGACCACCTGCTCCAGTTCGGCGTCGGTGGTCTCGTCGAGGACCTCGGCGGCTGCCAACGCCTTGAACGTCGAGGCGTACGCGAACCGCTCGTCGGCCCGGTACTGCACGGTCCGGCCAGTGCCGGTGTCGATCGCGTAGACCCCGAGCCGCGCGTCGAATCTCTCCTCCAGTCGCCGGAACTCCTGGTCCCGGTCAGCGGCGGCGGTGGACGGGCTCACCGTCGCCGCAGGGGTCCGCGTCGGCTGCCCTCCGGCATCGGCGGGACCGCAGGCGGCCAGTGACACCACTGCCAGCGCGCCCACCAGACGGCGTGTCGCACGCACCATGATCACTCCTTGTCGGTCGTGAGGTCCGGCGCGGGGTGGCGCCGGACGGACAGGACTCGACCTTGACAGGGGTACGGCATGCGGTCGAAGACGGAACCGGCGGTGTTCATGCTCATTCGGCATCGCCAGCGTCTCACGGACGGGTCCCCTCCCCACCGGTTCACCCGGTCCGTCAGGAGCTGGGTCCCGCGAAGGGACCGTCGGCGCTGAACACCCGCTGCGCGAAGCGTTCGCCGATGCGTCGGTGGGTGGCGGTGTCCGGATGGAGCTGATCGGGCAACGGCAGCTCGGCGAAGTCGGCCGCGCCGTAGAGGTCGAGGCCGTCGAGGTGGTGCAGGTTCGGGTCGTCGGCGGCCCGCTGGGCGGTGATCCGCGCCAGCTCGTCGCGGATGACACGGAGCGTGAGCTTCCCGCTCGCCCGTTCCGCCGGGTCGCCGGTGGCCCGGAACCGCAGCTGTCCGGTGCTGAGGGCGGTGAGGTCGAACGCGCCCGGTCCGGGGGTGTCCTCGTGGATGGGGCAGTAGATCGGGGAGACGACAAGCAACGGCGTGGTGGGGTGGCCCTCCCGGATGGTGTCGAGGAAGCCGTGCACGGCCGGGGTGAAGGCGCGCAGCCGCATCAGGTCGGCGTTCACCAGGTTGATGCCGATCTTCACGCTGATGAGGTCCGCTCGGGTGTCCCGCATGGCGCGGGCGGTGAACGGGTCGAGCAGCGCGCTGCCGCCGAAGCCGAGGTTGATCAGGTCGACGCCGCCGAGGGACGCGACGACAGCGGGCCAGGTGGCGGTCCGCAAGGGCACCAGCGGTGAAGCTCGGCTGGCACCCCGGCCTCTGCGCGAGGCGATCTTCGCTGGACCGGAAGGGGAACCAACAGGTAGCCACGTTGCCGCATGCAGTATATCGGGCATCGACAGGTCCGACGCTTCTGCCGGCGAGGCGTGATGCCGAATCGCAGATCCGCCCCTCCGCCCGTGACCAACGTCGCCGGGGTGGACCTTCCGCACGCCGACGGCCACCGTCTTACAACGGCGCGCCGGGACGCCGATCCGGCAGATCCGACCTCCACCGACAAGCACAACGCTGGCTGGGCCTTTATGTGATACGACGTCGACAGCGGCGGCAGCGCATTGCCCACGACTGCGTCAACACCGTGCGATGGCATCCGGGGTGACGAACCGTTGATCCAAGATCACCTTTAGAGACTCCGGTCGGCCGCCGCAGATCGCGCACGGCATCGACCGGGTCCTGCGCCCGATCGACCTCCCCTGATCCTTTTCTCAGCGCGGCCCGGGCGTGCGATCGCAGCTCACGACCGGGCCGTCTGTGTCGATGGCAAAACCTAAGGCCCCGCGCTGGTAAAGCAATCAGTTGCCGGCATGATCACCTTCCTCGCTTTCGTCTCGCTGGGGGTGGTTGATGAGGACCCGGATCGACGGCCGATGCGCAGACGCTCATGACGGCATGCGAGGGCTGGCGCCTGCGGTCAGGCACTGACGCAGGCGCCGGGCCTGTTTGACCGTCTGCGAGCTGGCCTTGCTGTCGGCGACGGCGTCCAACTCCGGGAGCGTTCCTGTTGCTCCGCATCGGCTGACGCAGTCGGCGGCCAGCGACAGCAGCGCCGCGAGGCGGCGTGGGCGCCGGCCTTCGGGAAGCAGACCGGGTAGGGCGCCGGCCAGGATCTGCCAGACGGTGGCGTACGCACCGGTGCGTGCCATCTCACTCAGGACATCCAGCACTTCGGGCGGCCGGGAGTCGCTGCCCTGTTGCCAGCGGCCCAGATACTGTCCGCACTGCGTCGCGTCGAACTCGTTTCGGGCGACCAGTTGCAACAGTGCGTCGATGACACCGGCCCAGTTCTGCGGGCTGGCCCGCACCAGTGCGTCTGCGATGAGCCGGTGCAGGGCCGGCCCGGCCGGCCCGTCGGCCGCTACGAGCCGGTGCAGATCGCGGGCGTATTTGTCGAGGTGCTCGCATGCTTTGCTCGTGAGCATCTGCTCCGCGACGTACTCTCGCTGCACGGGGACGGTGGCAACCCATTGGGGTAGGTCGATGCCGCGGCCGACCAGATCGAGATACCCCCATCTGCCTGGCAGGTCGTGCCCCTCCTGGTCGTAGCCGTCCACCCGGGACATCCGCCCGCTCACTCGCCGGAACGGTTCGGTGAAACCTGACCGCAGCGCGGGCAGGGCCGAACCGAAGGATTCCTCCGCCACCGGTCGCAGGCCGCCGGACGACAACCAGGCTGCGAACCGCGTGCCGTCCGCCGTGCCCAATCCCGCGGCGGCTGCCGCGAGCCGCTCGCGTTCCGGTTGCTCCGGTAGCCGGGTACGCAGAAGAGCCTGCTCGAGGTCGGCGGATCCGGCCGAGAAGCCGCGTCGCGCGTACTCGGTCAGCCGCTCCAGCAGCACATCGGCGTCCACCACGCCGGTGTGCCAGGTGGGCGTGGCGAGCAGAAACGGCGGCGGATCGGTCGTGATGCGGCGCGCCACCTCGAAGAGCCGGGCCCGCCACACGAGGCGGAATGCGCAATGCGCGCACTGCCTTTCTCGAACCGGGGTATCCACCTCCCTGGGGACGAGCGGACGTTTCACGCCGTCGAGCTCGCCTGCGAGGACGAGCACGACGACACCGATGCCCGCCACGTAGGTCGGCGGCTTCCTGACGTACGCGATGGTGCTCAACGCGTCCGTCAGCGCGGCCCGATCTCGGTTGGCGAACCGGACCAGGCCGTCCAGAGCCCGTTCCGACTCAGTGGTGGAGGGACGCTTGGCGGCCAGGATCGCGCTCACCTCCTGGACCAGCTCCGGCAATGACTCCAGTACGGGAGGGGCCAGTTCGGGCACCGCCACAGGCGGCAGTGTCTCCCGATACCGCGCCCGCACCGGCCCGGCGGTGGGCGCCGGCCCGCCGAGCTCATCGGTCGCACGCCGGCGCAAGTCGGGCGTGAGCACCGCGACCGCCTCGGCGATCTGCGATCGCACCGCCTGATTCACCGTACGCAGGTGCCGGGCCACGAGCTTCCACGCCTGGTCCTGCACGGCGTGCTCCTCGTGCCCGAACGCCACAGTCGCGGCAACCAGCAGTGGAGCCGCGTCGTAGCGGTCGTGGCGGACGGCACGGTCCAGCAGCTTGAGCTGTGCGCTGACCAGTGCCTTCTCCGGCCGGGCCAACACGTCTTGCGCGGTGTCCGCCAGCAAGGTGGGGTTCAGCCGACCGGCGTCGGTCAGCAGGCGCAGTCGGGCCAGTGCGTCGCCGGCGACCGGGGCGTCGGCGTCGGCTGCCAGGCGTGCCCAGTCACCGGCCCGGTCCGCGATCTCGTCGCCGGTCAGTTCCAGGCGTTCCAGCAGGCGCCGGAATCCGCGGATTTCGCTGGGTCTCCCACCACGCAGCAACCGGGCGGCGCATTTGTCGATCAGTGCCGCGCGGTCCAGATGTCCGGACTCGGCCAGGGCCACCAGGTCGGACAACCACTGATCATCCTGGAGGATCCGCGCTCCGAATCCATCGACGTCCAGGGCCACCGGTATCAGCACCGGCATGTCGGGATCGGCGCGTAGATCGGCCAGCCCTCGGCTGTATCTCAGCCGGGTGACGGCGTAGCCGGCCGTGGCCGGCGTCGCACAATCCGACATCCGTATCAGGTTCTGCACGAGTTCGTAGAGCGGGTGTGTGCCCGCGAACACGCCCTCTTGATCCATCTCCGCGGCCAGCCGGTGTGCCAGCTCGCCGAGCCAGCCGGGATCGCGTCCGGCGAGGACGTCCGAGGAGGACTCGGGGTACCTGGTTCCGGGAGGCCGTCTGCGGCTCGTGGCCCTGACCCACTGCGCGGCCGCGGCCGGCGTGGGCTGACAGCCCAGGCCCGCCAGTTCGGCAGCGCCGAAGACCGGAGGGTACGTGCCGCGGGGCACCTCGCGCAGGACCTGTGTCACGGCGGGCAGACATATCTTGCGGGTCGCGTCGTCCATCTTGCCGACCAGGAGCAGGACCTGTTGCTTGTCGCCGGCGCTGACCGCGTCGAGAAGTCGCTGTCGTTCAGGGCTCATCGCTGATCTCCTCTGATGGTCATGCGTACGGCGAGTACGTGTTTGCACGGACCTCGCCCACCGCGGTGTTCGGCCCACCAAAGGCAGGTGCATCCCATGACTCGCCCGGTGTGGTTGACGAGATAGACGTTGTCCTTGGAACGCACCGTGGCTGTCGTCGCGTCCAGCGTCACCGCGCCGCCACGCACCAGCTCCCGCGCGTCGCGCAGCCGTGGGTTGTGCAGTTCCGCTTGCTGCGCGTGGTAGGGCAGCTCACGATGGAAGTACGCAGCCTCCGCGGTGTCATAGCCGACCCGGCCCGCGGTCCCCAACTGGGTGAGCGCCGCGCGCACCCGGTCGGTCGTCAGCCCGGCCTGCACGGCGAGGTCACTGACGTCGATCCGCGGTTCCCAGGCGAGCAGCACGCTGAGCAGGTCGGCATCGGCTTGCGCCTCCGGGCCAGCCAGGAGGTCCAGCACGGCGCCTTCGCCGGAGAAGCCGCGCGAAACATGCGGGGAGAGCATCAGCGTCAGACGCGTGCCGGCAAGCTCCACCTCCCAGGCACTGGCAGACGGCGGGCTGCCGCTGGCGACTGCGGGGCCGTACAGCCGCAGGGTGCGGGCGTGCCGCAGCATGCGGTTCAGCGCTGCCAGCCGAGCGGGTCCGGGCAGGCAGACCGCACCGGGCGCCGGGCGCGACGTCGTCCGCAGCGTCCGGCCAGCGGGCACCACCCACAACTCGCCGGCCCGGCCACGGGTGGGCAGCGACCGCATTAACCGCACCGCGTCGGCGGCGGACACCTCGGCCCGCAGGTCGAACGTCGGGGCGATCACCTGCGTCTCCGCGAAACCGCGTACCCAGCGCTGCGGCAGGGGCACTTTCTTCTCCACCAGCGGCCCGCTGAGCGTTGTGACGGCGAGCTCGTCCGGGCCGACGCGCAAGTGCAGCGGATCGTTCGGCGCGATCCGCGACAACGCGAGCCGAAGCGGATCGTTGATGTCGAAGTTCGACGTGCCGTGCCCGATGTCGCCGCCGTCCATCCCGTCAGCGAGCAGGTCCAGCCGCGCGTAGACCCCGCAACAGCCGGAAAAAGACTCGAAACGCAACCGATCCCCGTTGCCGGTGATGACCGGATCGAGCGAGTTCCTCAACGCCGGCTGGTAGTAGCGGGTGGCGGCGACGTCAGCCACAGCGAGCAGCCCGGCTGCAGCGCTCCGCGCGTCAGTCAGGAAGCCGGAGAAGAAGTGGGGATGAGCCGCGGTCCCCCGCGGCGTCCGGCCGCCAGAGGTCTCCAGAGCAACCCGACCGCCGTCTGACCCGGACGATACCTGCGAGGGTCGCACATAGGCGCTCGAATGCGACGACTGTGTCACGGCGAGCAGGATAGATCAACACCGCTACGCCGGTCAGGCCAGTAGCGAGGAGGTCCGCCGGATCCTCGCCCGGGACACGATCAAACCGTGGCAGTACCGGTCCTGGATCTTCATCCGTGATCCGCAGTTCGCCGTCAAAGCCGCCCGCGGCTCGGGCCACCTGGATCCCGTGGCGGCGCATACCCCTGGCGGAAGAGTGTTCTAGCTCATGGTCACGTTGCGTGATCTGGAAAGCTGACCCGTCGATCTTCGTGAATGAAGGGGAACGGGATGTCGCAGGGTTGGGAACTGGACGACAGGGCCGCACCACATCGGGTGCTACGAACCCCCCTGGGCTTCGACGAATTGCACGCCTACGACGAGGTCGGCCCGGCGGCACTGGTTACCGTGGCAGGAAGGCCCACCTTGGTCTGCGCCGGTCTGCCGACCCCCGACGGCTCCCACTACGCCGCCATCGACGTGGAGACCGGGGCCCGCATCCCGGACCGGTCCGGGATGCACGGCGCGCACGGACCGCACAGCGTGGCGGTGGGCATGTGCGGCGACCAGGCGGTGATGGCGCTTCTCATGCGGCATCCCGAGGACGGTGACAAGTTCGGCGGGGTGTTGCGGTTACGTGACCTCTGGTCGGGTGAGCTCCTCGACGTGCAGTTTCCGCCCATGCGGGCGCAGTCGCGGGTTGCGGTCGCCACGGTGGACGGCCGGGGGGTCGTCGCCGTAGGTGCAGCTGTCTACGACGCGCAGGATGGCAGCCTCATCACCGAGGGCAACGCTCGCGGCTTCCTGATGATGCACGCGGTCCACCAGGGACGGCTTCTGCTGCTGTGCTACGACTTCCCGCAGAGCCGGTTCATGCTCGTGGACGCGCTGACCGGTGCCATTGTCGGCGATCCGTTCGAGGTGCCGCTGCCGAACATCCGTGATCGTGCCAAGGCGGCGGTGGAGGTGGACGGGCACCTCTGGGTGTTCTTCACCACCGGCCGACGTGGCATTGATCCACTCATAGTCTGGGACGCCACCGCCGGCGAGGCAGTGAACCTGCCCGCGTTGTGGGATGCCGAAGCGGCCGCTGACTGGCCGATCGAGGACATCGCGGTGCTGGTCGACAACGGTGAGATCAGCGTCCTGGTGCAGTGGGGATACCACGGCCGGGACGGCACCGACCTGTGGGTACCGGCCGCCGACGGGCGGCGGTTGGCGGCCCGCTTCGGCGGCTGCACGGCACTCGCGCTCGGCGTGCTCGACGGCCGGGCCGCTGCGGTCGTGGCCGCCAACGGCCGCGCGCTGCGGGTGTTCGACATGACGACGGACGCCACGGTCGCCAGCCCGTACTACAACAACTGGATCCCGGAAGAGGTGCAGATCCGCGCCGCGTCATTCGCCGAGATAGGCGGGCGGGGGTCCGTGCTCCGCTGCGGTGCCACCGGCGTGATCTGGGACATCGAGTCCGGCCTGCCGGTGGTCGCTGCCGCGCTGCCCGGTGCCGACGTACAGACGATCACCCCGGGCCGGCTGGACGGCCGCGCGGTGTTCGCCGTCCTGACCCGCACCAGACCCTCGTACGCGCTGACGTTGCGAATGTGGGACCCGCAGACCGACGAGACGCTGTTCTCCCGCGAATTACCGCCGAGACAGGACGATGTCACGTTCGACTGCCCCATGACGTTCGTCGACCTCGACGGGCTGCCCACGGTGGCGATGCGCGGGGACCGGCAGATCGAGTTCTTTCATGCCCGCACCGGCGAGATGGTCGGCCGCATCGAGACCACAGGCATGGGGATCATCGGTTCTCTCGCCGCCGGGCGCCTCGGTGGCCGTACAGTGCTGGCCGCCGGAGACGGGTACGGTGCGGTGCACGTCTTCGATCCGGTCACCGGCCAGGAGGTCGCCCCGAGGCTACGCGCTCACCCGCCGGCGCCCACCAGTGCCGGGCACGCGGGCGCATGGGTGCTGGCTATCGCCTTCGCGAAGATCTCCGGCCGGGAGGTGGTGATCGCCGGCGGCACTGATCAGGTTATCCGGGTGTGGGACGCCGCCACGGGCGAGGCCGTCGGGATTCCGTTCAGCGGCCACACCGGCAAGATCACCGCCCTGTTGCCCGCACTGTGGGCCGGTGAGCAGGTGTTGATCTCGGTGGCCAGCAAGGGCGCTCCGCGCATGTGGATCCTGCAGGCAGCGCCGGTGGACACCGGCCACACCGGCAGAATCACCGCCTTGGCCGCCGGGACCCGCCGCGGTGAGCCGGTGTTCGCGTCCAGTTCCGAGGACGCAACGATCCGGCTGTGGGACGCGGCCACCGGACGGATCATCGACTCCCTCGATGCCGGCGGCACGGTCACCTCAGTGGCCTTCGGCGGTCCCGGTCGCGACATCCTGGTAGGTGTCACCGGCCAAGGGCTGGTGCAGCGCTGGGACGCCAACTCCGGCACGAAGTTGGGTGATCCGCTGCACCATGGCGGTCCTGCGATGTACGCGGCGGCCACGGTCGACACCGGCAGCCGCTGCCTGCTCGGCGTCTGCGCAGCGGACCAGACGCTGCGACTCTGGGACATCGTGACGGCCGAACTGCTCACCCAGGTGCCGGTAGGCCAAACCGTCAGATCCCTGTCGATGGCCGCAACCGGCGAACAACTACTGGCGATGGTGCACGGCGACATCGCCGACGACGAGCCATGCCTGGGAGATTCCATGGCCGCGCTATGGGACGTGTGGGCCGCCGAACGGATAAGGCAGCCGCTACAACTCGAAGACGGCGCTGACGTCGCCGTGCTCGGCATGCTGAACGACCGGGCGGCGCTCATCCAGGGCCTGGACGTCGCCGCCGACGATTTCGACTACGACCCGGCAGGCATGGACGCTCTACAACTGCGGGACGCCGTGACCGGAGAACTCCTCCACGACTTCGACAATCACAAACACCACTGCTGCACCGCCGTGGCGCTGACAACCGCCGCCGGACGAACCTGGATCGCCTCCGGCCACGCGCGCGGTGTCGTGCTACTCGACGACGAACTCCGGCAGGTCGGCGACGCCTACAAAGGACACAAGGGTGAGGCCGTCAGACTCGTTGCCGTGACCGAGGCCGCTGGCGGCCTGGCGATCGCCTCCGTCGACTACGCGAACAGCCTGCATATCAGGCCGGTTCCGCTTCCAGGCTGAGCCGCCCTCAGGCCAAACTCGTGGCACGGGGTGTTGTGGCGAGAACAAGCGGCCGCCATCACGTCCCGCGAGGGAACCCAGTGTCAACCCGGCGGCCATGACGGAGGGCGCCGACAGCGGGTACCAGGCCGGCAGACAACCCGATGATCTACAAGTAGACGCGGGCTGCCTTATTCCGCGAGCCGGCAGTGCGCGACCTGCCAGCGCACCATGAACGAGGTGGGAAGCTTGCCCGACGAGCCGGCGGACTCGAGTACGTGCACGATCCCACGAGCATCGCCCGGTCACCGGTCTGCCGCTGGCCGCGGCGCTGTCGCCTTTCCGGTGCAGCAGCCAGCAACGGCACCGGGACGACAAGCACCCCGGCAAGCGTCACGAAAGTAACCACGGGATGCGGGTCCGCCCCCGATCGCGTGGCGAAGCCCGCTCAACGCTGCAATCCCACTATGCGGGATTGCAGACGCTATAAATGGGAAACAAAAGGCCGTGACCCTTGTTTCCGCAGGTCACGGCCTCGATCTTTCTGTGCGCCCGAAGGGACTCGAACCCCTAACCTTCTGATCCGTAGTCAGATGCTCTATCCATTGAGCTACGGGCGCTCGTGCTCAGCCAGTGTACACACCTGACTTTCGCGCGGAGACTCCGGGATTCGAACCCGGGAGGGGCTTTAAGACCCCAACCGCATTAGCAGTGCGGCGCCATAGACCAGACTAGGCGAAGTCTCCCAGGTGGCCCGCAGACCACCGCGCCCGAGGATACAGGTCCCCACCCACCGGGAGCAAAACGACTTCCAGGGTACGTCTGCCGCAGCTCCTGGAGCCCGTGTTCCGAGCTGTGCGGCAGCGTGATCGGGACTACGCTCCATCGATATGCAGGAGCAGCCGCCCAGCGAGCCGACCCGTCGAGAGCCTGCTGACCGAGCGCGGCGGCGCTCTCCGCGGGCGACATTCACTCCGCCGACGGCCGCTGAGCAGGCCGTGGAGAAGGCACCGTCGGGGCCTGCGGCGGCCGGGGATACGTCGGGTGAGCAGCGCCCGAGGCGTACCAGGCCCGCCCCGACGGTCCTGTTCCAGCCACCGGAGCCGGAGCGCCCCCTGCCCCGGCAGCCGAGGCGCTCGCCAGCTCTCGCGCCCGACAGCACGATCGCCAGCACGCAAGCCTCGGCACCGGATGCCAGTCAGGCAGGGCCGGCGGAACGGGCGACGTCAGGCCGCGGCCAGGCGCCGGAAAGCCCGGCGGCGGACGTCGACGGCCCGACCCGCGCGGACGCCTCTGCGGCCGACGCCCCTGCGGCCGACGCCCCTGCGGCGGAGGCGAATGAAGCGGGTACCGCCGATGCGGGCGGCTCGACGACACGCACTGCGGGTGAGTCAGCGCCCGGGGGCAGCGCGGAGGCTTCCACCGGTCCGGCGCGGGCACCGAAGGCGCGCTCCACCTCCGCGCGGAAGGCTCCCGCTCGGAAGAAGCCGCTGACGTCGGCCGGCGACCCGAGCACGACGACCGCGCCGCCGGTTCCGCCTAGCCCAACCGAGCCGGCAACCGCTCCGACCGAACCAGCGGCGGCCCCGAGCGAGCAGACCTCTTCGAGCAGGCAGGTCACCCCGAGCGACCACGTCAACCAGGCCAAGCGGGCCGCACAAGAGACCCCGACCAAGCGAACCGCGCCCGCCAAGGCGACCAAGGCAGTCGCGCCCAGCAAGGCGACCACGCCGACCAAGGCAGCCACGCCCGCCAAGGCAGCCACACCGACGAAGGCATCCACACCGGCCAAGCGGGCGGCGAGCCCCCGCAAGAGTGCCGCGTCGAAGAAAGCCACGTCGGCAGCACCCGAGACTGCCACCGAGCAGCCACGTCCCGACGTCGCGGAGCCTCTCGCCCTCCCCGGCAGCGCCGCCACGGGCAGCGAGCCCGCAGCACAGCAGACCCCACAGGAGCCAGCCCCACAGCAGGCCGCGCAAGCGCCAGCCGGGCAGCAGGTCGTGCACACGCCCACGCAGCAGATCGCGCACGAGAGGGTGCCGACTCTGGGGCGTACCTCGGAATGGGATTTTCGGGCGGTGACCGCCCGCGTGCTTGACCACCCGGGTTTCGCGCCGGAGTTGTTGGCCCTGGCGGCGGTGCCGGCGCTCGGCCCGGGTGCCGCCGAGTGGGCCGAACGGCTCCGGGCGCGGTATCCGGACGCTCCGGCTGACGGGCTGGCCCGGCTGGCCACCCGGCGGTACGTCGGTGCGGCGGCTGCGGGTGGGGCGACGGCCGCGCTCGCGGGGCTCTTCGCGCCGGTGGCGGAGTTGGTGTCGGTGCTCTGGACCCAGTCGAACCTGGTGCTGCACCTGGCGGCGGCGTACGGGCAGGATCCGGCGCATCCCGACCGGGCCGTCGACCTGCTGGTGCTCACCCAGGTGCACCCGGATCCGGAGAGCGCGCGTGCCGCGCTGGCCGCCGCTCAGGCAGCGGGCGATCCGGTGGAGGAGGCGTGGCCGAGGGCGGCGGAGGCCGCGTGGCGGCTGGCCGCACCGCTCACGGCGCAGGCCGGCGGGTGGCTGGCGTTGCGGTTGGCGTCCCGGCTGCTGCCGGGTGCGGCGGTGCTGGCCGCAGCGCTGGGCGACTCGGCGGCGGCCGAACGGCTGGCAGCGCGGGCGGTGGCCGCCTACCGGCCGCGTCAGAGCCAGTCGAACCACTCACGGGGCAGCAGCGCGTAGCCGACGAAGGCGACCACGTCGAGCAGCGTGTGCGCGATGACCAGCGGCATCACGCGCCGGGTCCGCAGGTAGAAGAGGCTGAACACGACGCCCATCACGGCGTTGCCGACGAACGCGCCGAAGCCCTGGTAGAGGTGGTACGAGCCGCGTAACAGCGCGCTGGCCGCGATGATCGTGACCAGCCGCCAGTGCAGCTGGCGCAACCGGGTGACCAGGTAGCCGACCACGATCACCTCCTCCAGCAGTGCGTTCTGGATGGCGGCGAGGATCAGTACCGGAACGGTCCACCAGAGGTCCGGCAGCGCGGCCGGCACCAGCGTGGCGTTGATGCCGAGCTGGGCCGCCACCCAGAACAGGGCGATCCCCGGCAGGCCGATCAGCGCGGCCAGGCCGGCGCCCCGGGCAAGGTCCTGGCCGGGCCGTCGGGCGTCCATGCCGAGGGTCCGCGCCGGGTCGCCGGGATCGCGGCTGAGCAGGTGTACGGCGAGCAGCACGGGCAGCAGCGCGAAGACGATGCCGAGCAGTTGGTACGTCAGGTCCAGCCAGGGGCGGGCCGACGCCGAGGTGTTCAGCGAGGCGGTCTGCTTGGAGAGCGGCCCCTCGGCGGTCAGCTTCGCGATGATCGACACCACCGCGTAGACCGCGGACTGGCCGAGGGAGAGGCCGAGAACCAGCAGCGTCTCGGTCCCCAACACTCGGCGGGACACCGGGCGGGTCAGCTCAACGGTCACCGCACCACTCTGCCCGACGGGTGGCACCGCAGGTACGGCCGACCGGCCGGCGTGAGCCGATCGCACATTCTGTGCGACCGGTGTGCACGCTCCGTGGAGATTCTATGGATGCCCGATCCGCTGACGTCTGGAGAAGGAGCACCCGGTGGACAATGTCGCGCGGTTGCTGAAGGAGAGCTGGACCCTGGTCGAGGAGGACCGGGAGCGGCTGAGCGGCCACTTCTACGCCCGGCTGTTCCTGCTCGACCCGGCCCTGCGGCAGCTCTTCCCGGTGCAGATGACCGGCCAGGGTGACCGCCTGCTGGAGGCGATCATCACGGCGATCCACACTGTGGACGACCCGGAGAGCTTCGATGAGTTCCTGCGGGCGCTGGGTCGGGACCACCGCAAGTACCACGTCGACGACAAGCACTACGCGACGATGGGCGTCGCGCTGCTGGACGCGCTGCGCAGCACGGCGGGCGACGGCTGGAACCTGGAGTACGACCAGGCGTGGCGGGACGCGTACGCGGCGATCGCGGCGAAGATGGTTGCCGGTGCCGCCGACGACGACAACCCGCCGTTCTGGCACGCCGAGGTGCTGACCCATGAGCGGTACGGCCCGGACACCGCAGTGCTGACCTGCCGGGCGTTGCAGCATCCGCTGTCGTGGCGGGCCGGTCAGTACGTAAGCCTGGAGTTGCCGCGCTTCCACCCGAGGGTGTGGCGGAACTACTCGGTGGCGAACGCCCCGAACGACGACAACGTGCTGGAGTTCCACGTTCGCAGCCCGGGCGCGGGATGGGTGTCCGGTGCGCTCGTCCGCCGGGTGCGGCCGGGCCATCTGCTGCGGCTGGCCGCGCCGATGGGTTCGATGACGCTGGACCGCACCTCGGAACGGGACATCCTCTGCGTTGCCGGCGGGGTCGGGCTGGCGCCGATCAAGGCTCTGGTGGAGGAGTTGGCCACCTACAACCGGACGCGGTGGGTGCACGTCTTCTACGGCGCACGACAGGCGACTGACCTGTACGGGCTGGCCGCCTTGCAGGAGTTGGTGGCCGTACACCCGTGGTTGTCGGTCACGGCGGCGTGCAGCGAAGACAGCGATTTCGACGGCGAGGTGGGTGACATCCCGGACGTGGTGGCCCGGTACGGGCCGTGGACGACGCACGACTGCTACGTCTCCGGTTCGGCGCAGATGGTCCGGTCCGCGCTGCGGGTGCTGGCAGCGGACGGGGTGCCGCCGCCGAACATTCGCTACGACACCTTCGGCGACCTTTAGAACGTTCCTCCCCCCATAGCCGGGGCGCGTGCCCCTGCCCCCTGGGGCACGCGCCCCGGCCCCCGTCGTCGCACCGAACCGCTGAGCACCGCCCGGGACGCCCTGCTCAGTACCGCCAGGGACGCCCGGTTTCCCGGTATTCCTCGACCGGCACCAGCGGCACGCCGGGCGCCATCCGGTCGACGTAGAGCCGACCTTCCAGGTGGTCGATCTCGTGGGCGACGAGCCGGGCCATGCCGAACTCGAACGAGGTGATGATCCGACTGCCGTCCCACTGGGCGTGTTCCACGTCGAGGCGCAGCGGCCGGGGCACCAGACCGCGGTGGTCGAAGAAGGACAGGCACCCCTCGTACTGCTCGTCGGTTTCCGGGTCGGCGTCGACCACCCGGGGGTTGAGCAGGATGACCGGCTCCGCCGAACGGTCGGGGGGTCGGACTGCCGCTGCGGCCCGGCCGATGCCGAGTTGCGGGGCGGCGACGCCTACGCCCTTGCTGAACGGGTGCAGTTCGTCGAGCCGGGCCAGCGCCATTGTGAGCCGGTCGACGATGTCCCGGGCGGCCTGTTCCTCGCCGGGCAGGTCGAACTGCCGGACCCGCTGGCGGAGCAGGTCGTCGCCGCGTTGCACGATGCCGATCCCCCGCATCCGGTCACTGGGCCGGACCCGGACGCCGTTGGGCCCGACGTCCGGGTCGGTGTCCGGGCGGGCGCGGAAGCGCCACTGCATCCGGTAGCGGGCGTTCAGCGGGGGGTCGTCGGTCTGCCAGTCGAAGAGCGCCCGGTCGCCCGCGTCGCGACGCTGCGGCGCCGTCCGCAGGGGGCCCTCCTCCGCCGAGAGCGAGGTCTCCACGCCCCAGACCTGTGGGTCGAGCGCCGCCGGCAGGTCCAGCCGTACGGCGAGATGACGGGTGGGCAGCCGGACAGCCCGCTGGAACCAGGGCCCCCACTTCTCCTGGCCGACGCTGTACGCGTACTCGATGGTGGCCCGGTCGCCGGGGTAGAGCGGGAAGCGCCGTTCACCGTTCTCGAACAGCAGCCAGATCTCCTTGAACGCGTCCCGGTCGTGCTTCGCCCGCCAGTGCATCGGCTCGGGGTCACCGACGCTGTCGTCCCGGCGGGCCTGGAGTTGCAGTTCGGCGAAGGTGAGGGGGTGCTCGCGGTGGTGCCGGTTGGAGCGGCCGGGGTCGTTCGGGTAGCGGTCGACCGCCACGCGTGCCAGGTAGCGGGTGACCGGCTCGGTGCCGGCGTTGTACAACTCGCGGCGGATGACGCACCGGTAGCCGTCGTCGGTGTGGGTGAGGGCTGCCAGTTCCCGTTCGACGATCAGGCCGGTGCCAGGTGGCAGCCACTGGCCGGGCGAGGGGGGTTCGCGGTGCGGGTGGCCGGTACGGGCGTGCCGCAGGTTGTCGTACTCCCGGAAACGCTGCCAGATCGCGCCGCTGGCCTCCAGGACGGCTTCGGCCCGGCGGGCGAAGTCCTCGGTGGGGCGGTGTCGGCGCCCTTCGACGTGGCTGACGTAGGACGGGTCGAACCCCATGAGGACGGCGAGTTGCTTCTTGGAGAGCCCGCGCCCGGTCCGTTGCCGGGCGAGTTCGGCCGCGAAGGAGTCGGCAGCCCGTTCGAGGGGGGATGTCGTCATCGGCGTCCTCGTGGCCGGGAGTATCATTCTCACTTTCTGTGGCGAGGCGCACACGCATCTGGCAACTTGGCGACACTCCGCTTGACAAGCACCCGTCGAGCTGCGGGCGTGAGGTCGACGTTTTCGACGAGCAGCGCCGGGTAGTACGGCGGAGCGCCGCTCCTGCTGGGAGTCGGCGTGACCGGGGCCTCCCGCCCGGGCCAAGGTGAGGCTTCCCTTACACCCCCTGGTTGGTTAGGCTAGCCTTAGCTCAGGGCGCAACTGCCGTCCGCCGAGGTCCTCCTCGGTCGCGTGGACAGGGGGATGACACGGTGACAGCGGTGATGCCGAGGCGGGACATGACCGCCACGCCGCTCGCCCCCGTCACCGCCACACTGCGGGCCATGTTCGGCACCGACGACCTCCCAGGGCTCGCCCGCGGCCTGCTTGTCGACGACGAGTTCGTCTGGGCACCCGCCACCACGCTTATCGACGGCACCCGCCTGCCGGAGTTGCTGCAAGCGGCAAGCGTCCGGTGGCGCGGCACCCCGCACGCCTGCGCCGCGCTGGCCTGGAAGTCCTACAGCTACTGGACGGCGTTGCCGGCCGTGCTCGGCTGGGCCTCGGCCCGGCGGGTGCCACTGCTCGACCCGTCCGACGTGCTGATCCACTTCGAGGACCACCGGCCCCTGATCACGCTCGGTCTGCGCCGCAGCATCACAGTGGCGGTGCTGCCCAACGACCCGCTGGCGGTTGCCGGCCTTCCGCAGGTACGCGTCGTCGCCGACGAGACGGCACTGCTCGGTGAGCTGCGCGCCTCCCTGCTCGACGCGCACCTGGCGCCGCTCATCACGGCCATCCAGTCCGAGGTTCGGGTGGGCACCCGGACCCTGCTCGGTTCGGTCGCCTCCGGCATCGCGCACGGCCTCCTGCGGGCCGCCGACGCCCTGCCCGGCCCGACGGTGCAGAATATCGACTCGGTGCTCGGGGCACTCGACCTGGCGGACCTGGTCGAGCTGGTGCCCGGCCCGGCCGGCGAGCCGACAGTGCAACGGCGCACCTGCTGCCTCGCCTTCACGCTGCCCAGCCCGAAGGTCTGCCAGGGCTGCTGCGTCCGCCAGCCCTGAGCCCGCTGCCTCCGCCAGGCCCGAGCCCGCTCAGTCGGTCAGCGACCGGACGTCCCACACCCACACGCCGCCGGTGAAGACCGGCTGGATCCCGGTCAGCTCGGTCATCCCCCGACGCAGCGCGTCCTCGTGTTCCTGCGGGCCGAGGATTACCGCTCCGGCCCGCCAGTAGCGCAGGTCGTCGACCGCGTCCACCCGGCTCTGCGGGGTGATCGGCGGCACCGCCCCCGTACGCCTGATTGTGGAGAAGAAGCTGCTGGTGGGGCGGGGCGGGGCGCTGAACAGCGCGACCTTCGGCGGGTCCGCGCTCGGGCGGGTGTCCGGGCCGAGGAAGTAGCCCCGGGCCAGCGGCATGTCCAGGCGTGTCACCGCCGACCAGCGCAGCGGCTCCGCATATGTGGTGTCCGGCAGTGGCAGGGTCACCACACTGCGCCCGCCGGCCACGTAGGGGCGCCAGGCTCCGCTCGTCACGAATGTGGGGACCGGGTCGAGACGGACAACGGGCAGCGGGGTGGGCAGGATCGGCAGCAGGGCCATCGTCAGCACGGTGGCGGTGGCGAAGCGGATCTGCCGCCGGGCCGTCGGGTGTGCGCGGGCCAACTCGCGTACGCGCTCGGCGCCGTAGGCGAGCAGCACCCCGATGATCGGGGTGATGGCCAACGCCCAGCGGGTGGGCACCACCGAGTGCAGGATCGGCAGGTTCTCCAAGGCTGCCCACGGCCCGGGGATACCGGTGCCCCGACCGGCGAAGCGGATCTCCCGGCCGAGCGAGAGCACAGTGAAGAGCAGGCCGAGCCCGGCCAACGCGAGCACCACCACCGAGCGCCGCAGCCACCAGACCAGTGCGACCACAAGCACCAGCAGGGACCAGCCGAAGAAGCTGTTCTCCTCGGTCGGGTTCTTGGCGAGGTTTCCGGCGGTGCGCGGGCTGCCGGCAAGGGACTCCCGGGCGTACGCGACGAACGAGGCGAGGTCGCTGGAGTAGCCGCGGATCAGGCTGGACAGCCCGGAGTACGCGCCCGGGCCGAAGAACTGCACATACAGCGGGTACGCCAGCAGCAGGGCGGCGACCCCGGCGGCAACGGCCAGGCCGGCGAGGAACGGCCGGGCGCGCGACCGCAGGGGTGGGCGACCGATGGCGAGCGCGACGACGACAACGCCCAGGCCGATCGCTGTCATCAGCAGGATCTCCAGGTTCAGGAACGCCTGCCAGACGATCACCAGCGCGAGCAGCACCCCGTTGCGTAGCCAACGACCGGGGTCACCGAGCCGCAGCGTCCGCCAGATGATCAAAGGGACGACGTACTGCGACACGATGTTCGGGTGCGCGTTGGCGTGCGACACCATGGCCGGCGCGAACGCGCAGAAGCCCGCACCCAGCCAGGCTGGCCCGCGAGCGCCGATGAGGACGCGGGAGAGCAGGAAGTACCAGGAGACGGCGGTGGCGATCATCCCCAGCGTGAGAAAGAGCAGGAATGCCGCGCGCGGGCCGAACAGCAGTGTGACGGGCGTCATTGGCAGCGAAATGGATAATACGGACGTATTTGCCATGAGGTTGACGCCGTCGGGCACGTTCATCTGATCGGAATGGAATGGATACACGAAGCGTGTGACGACCCGCGTACCGTGCGCCAACATCCATTCGAACTGCGACTGGTCAGTGCGGTTGTCGCGCACCCCACTGCCCGGGTTCAACCAGAGGCGGCAAGTGACCCAGAAGGCGAGCGCCACGAAGCTCACCACGGCGGCCAGATCGACCCACTTCCCGTTGCGGCGCAACCCGTCGCCGCCGTCCCCCTCCACAGGCGGCACAGTGACCGGCCCGTCGCTGGGCGCAGCGCCCGGCCCGCCACTGGGCACAGTGGCCGGTCCGTCGCTGGGTGCGTCCGGTTCGGGAGTAGTCATGACAATTCATAGGGTAGTCAGCGTATGGCTCTGCCGTGACATGTTTCGGGGTACTGCCGTACTATGTGCCGGGTTCGCCGACCGCCGATCACGTGCCCACCCCCCGACCGCAATTCGGCCACAATGCTGCCCCGATTCTTCTGCCATCCAAGCGGATGATTCACTCTGTCGGTTCAGGCACGGGTCGAGTTCATATCGTGAGGAATCGACGCATGGCAGAAATCACTGGGGACCAGCGCGTCCAGTCCGAGGTGCTGGAGGGTCTGGCGACGGCCGTCAACCACCGCCGCTGGTTCGTCGAACTGGCGGTGCCGTACCTCGGTGACAACCCGATCGAGATCGGCAGCGGTCTCGGCGACTACGCGCTGGAGTGGTCGCAACTGCTACCCCGGTTCACCGCCACGGAGGCCGACCCCGACCGGTTGGTGCAGCTCAAGGAGCGGCTCGCCGCCCAGCCCGGCATCGACGTCCGGCAGATGCTGCTGCCGCACCACGAGCGCGGCGACTACAGCGCCGCCGTCTCGTACAACGTCCTTGAGCACATCGAGGACCACGTGGGCGCGCTGCGCAGCATGCGCGACCTGGTCCGCCCCGGCGGTGCCGTGATCATCATCGTGCCGGCCTTCCAGTTCGCGATGAGCCCTGCCGACGTCGCCACCGGGCACGTCCGGCGGTACACGAAGAAGACCCTCGGAGCGGCGATGACCGACGCCGGCCTGACCATCGAGAAGATCCACTACGCCAACGCGCTCGGGTTGATCGGCTACTTCATGGCCACGAAGGTCTTCCGCCTGATGCCGAAGGAAGGCCCGATGGTCAAGGTGTACGACACCCTCGTGCTCCCCGCGACAAAGGCAGCCGAACAACTGGTCCGCCCCCCGTTCGGCCAGTCCGTCTTCGCCGTAGCCCGAGTCCCCGCCTGACCCCGCCCCGCGCCCCCACCCCGCGATCTTGAACTTCGGTCGCCCTTGTGCGTCTTACACCAGGGATGCCGAGACAGGAACTGCAAGATCGCGGGGGGAGGTGGGCTGGGGTTACTCCTTGACCTGGTACGTCGGGCGGATCACCGCTCGGGCCAGGGTGTGGAAGGTCAGGTTGAAGCCGACGTAGGCCGGGCTGGCATCCGGGGTCAGATCGAGCCGGTCCACGTCCACGGCGTGTACCGCGAAGACGTACCGATGCGGGCGGTCACCGGGCGGTGGCGCCGCACCGCCGTAGCCCTGCTCGCCGTAGTCGTTGCGGACGGAGAACGCGCCGCCGAGGTCGGTGCCCGCCGCGCCGCCGGCGCCGCTGGGCAGCTGCGTCACGTCGGCCGGTACGTTCACCAGCACCCAGTGCCAGAAACCGCTGCCGGTCGGCGCGTCCGGGTCGTAGCAGGTCACCGCGAAGCTCTTCGTCTCGGCGGGGAAATCCGACCAGGTCAGCTGCGGAGAGACGTTGTCACCCCCCGTGCTGCCGTGCGCGTGCCGGGCGTCCATCGGCTCGCCGTTCTGCACGTCGTCACTGGTCAGCGTGAACGAGGGCACCGTCGGCAGCAGCTCGTACGGGTCCGGGGCGATCGGTCGTTCCAGGGTCATCAGGACGCGTCCTTCCGGTGCGGGCAGATTCCTGCCCCTTCATACCCCGTTCGGTGGCTGCCGACGACCGGATGGGCCCTGCCGGCCACAGAACTAGTGAGGGAAAATACTGTTGCCGCCGCAATGTTCCACAGGGATACCTTATGGCATCAATATGGCGTGATTTCCTGATCGCCGTCGTCACCGCGCTCCGCAAGCCGGACGAGCGGTCGCTCGCCGAGGAGCGTCGACGCGCTGTCGAACGACTGGCCGACCAGACGATCCGGAAGCACCAGCCGCCCGCCGACCCACCCGAGTAGCGGTCCAACGAGTTGCGTTTTAGCGTTTGCGGCACATGCTTCAACTATGGTGAAGACAGGTGGGAACCTGCTGACCACGGGCCAGGCTGCGAAGCTGCTGGGATCGTCGCGTCAGCAGGTGGTCAACCTCTGCGAGCGTGGAGATCTGCCGTTCGTGATGGTCGGCATGCATCGGAGGATTGAGCGGAGCCAGGTTGAGGCGATGCTGCGCCCCAAGCCGGAGCTGACGCGCGATCAACTCAAGTCACTGTGGCTGCACCAGGCGGTGGCGGGCAATTTGGTTACCGATCCGGACGCGGTACTTGGCAAGGCCCGGGAGAATCTCGATCGGCTCCTCCGGCAGCACCGGGAGACCATGACCGAGGTGTGGTTGAAGCGCTGGGAAGACAAGCTCGAAGAGGGCGTCGATGCCGTCCTCAAGACGCTGACCTCGGATGATCCGGAAGCTGTGGAGCTACGACAGAACTCACCCTTCGCCGGGGTCCTGTCACAGTCGCAGCGCAAGAAGGTCCTTGAGTCGTTCACGCGCAGCGGTTGGAAACGAGCGGCATGAGGCGCGAGCAACTGGAGCATGTCCTGCGGTCCGCGTGCCAAATCGCGGGAGCCCCGGACGTCCTCGTCATTGGTAGCCAGTCGGTGCTGGGGGCGATCCCGGAGAGCAGACTCCCGCTGGAGGCCACCGCCTCCATGGAGGTCGACGTGGCATTCTTCGATGACCCGGACGACCATAAGGCTGACCAGGTCGACGGTGCCATCCGCGAGCTCTCACCGTTCCACGAGACGTTCGGTTACTACGCCCAGGGCTTGCCGCGACGAGTGAGAACCGGCGGCCCCGAACGGGACGAAGTGAGGCTTACTCGCGATCTATAGACACGCCCCTGACCGGCGTTCGCGCTGGTCAGGGGGCGTTTTTGCTGTCCAGATGGGCGGAGGGTGTGGGATTCGAACCCACGAAGACATCGCTGCCTTACCGGTTTTCAAGACCACGAAGCTCGCGGCGCTGACCAGCTGGTATGCGATCCGAGACCATCCTGTGACACAGATGCGACACAGATCAAACCTGCTCCGGTTTCCGCTGGAAGCGTCGCTCACGTCGAGCGTTACCCACCATGCGGTCAGGCAGGTGACACCCGGTCAATGATCGGGTAGCTGGCTACGGATTACGGCTCAAAGGGACGGGTCGAGCGAGACCGACGCAGAAGTTGCGCTTGCTCACTTTTGAGTGCGGCAAACGTCCGACGAACATAGAAGACGTAGGCGTCGCCAGGATGATTAATGAGGACCGGTTCGCGTATGCCCTCATCGACCTCCGCGGCACGGACAACCTCCTGCGCTGCTACGTGGGCGCAGAAGTCGTACAGCGGGTCTGGGACCTCGACCTCAACCACCAGGTCCGCATGGGCAAAGATAAGATCGCGCATTCGACGGTTGGCCGGTTGCAGCACCTCGTCTCGCCATCGGCGCCAGCTAGCAGTACCGCCATCCGGGTTTCGAGCGGCCGCTTCCGGCAGATGGACTTTGCGCAACGCTTCCCAGGTTCTTTCATTCGCGTCCACCATGGCGTTCAGCGGCCCGTAGAGATCACGAAGCTGGCTGTTGATTCGAGCCAGGCGTACCTGCCGCCGCTCCTGCCGCGCCTGGCCATACTGGTTCAAAACGAAGGCTAGTACGGCAACGACGATGCTCGCGCTAGCGGTGATGACGGCTGTGGCCACCCGATCAGCCTGCCGCATCTGCAAGCCGAAGTCACGCCCTAAGGCACCACGGGCCGTGCGAGTTGGGTTCGAGTGAGGTGTACAGCGCGCAGAAAGTCAAGTACCGTATCACATCTCGTGGTCGAAGGGCGGACTGTTGAAGGTCTTTATCTCGTGGAGCGGCGAGCCGAGTCGCTCAATTGCGTCTGCATTGCATGGCTGGCTAGGAATTGTCGTCCAGCATGTTGATCCTTGGCTGTCTGACGCCGAGATTGAGAGTGGAACTAGATGGAACGAAGCCATTGCCACAAACCTGGAGGACACCGACTTTGGCTTGGTTTGCGTTACACGTTCTAATCAATCAGCTCCATGGCTAATGTTCGAAGCCGGAGCGCTGGCTAAGCGGCTAAGCGTGGCGCGACTAGTACCTCTATGTATTGACCTCGAACCAGCCGAAGTTATCTCACCGCTTCAGTCGTTTCAATCTCGAAAGCTGGACAAGGAAGGCATGAGGCGAATCGTCCACGAACTGGGCGAGATGTCTGAGAACCCAAAGCCTCGCGAGGATATCGATCGACTATTCGAAGCAATGTGGCCAGAGTTAGATAGGCAAGTCCAGCTAGCGGCCACTCAGCATGAAAGCGTAGACGGCCCTCGCCGTAGCACTACTGACATGCTGGCAGAGCTAGTTACACGCGTACGGAACCTTGAGCGGGACAGCGAATCCGAGAAGTCGAATGTTAGTTTCTGGCAACAAGAAATGGCTTTTTTCGCTCACGCGAGCAGGTCGATGGAAGAATCGGTTTCACGGCTGTCTCGCTTGGCTGAAACGATTGAATCGTTCAGCCACCAGATCGAGTGGCTTGAGGGCCTTAACAGTCGTGAGAACCGGTCGCCCCTAGAGACGGCGATTCGCGGCCACGAGAAACCACTTCTGGTTCGTCAACCAACAACGTTTACGACAGGGCTCGGTGATTTAGTTACCCACCCAGAGTTTGGGCCGGGGAAGGTAGTTGAACTTACCGAGGGCGCGAAAGGGCAAATGGCAACTATCCAATTCCGGGATGGAAAAATACGACGAATGCGGCCTCAACACCCGCTTGCGCGACTATAAAGCCTTAGTTCGGCCCTTAAGGATAGTTTCTCGCATAGCCACCCCTGGCCTACTCGAACCGCCTCCGCAAATCGTTGCTGGTGGGATGGCATGCCAGCAAGTGGGCGCACAACCCAATCTGGTTGGGCACATTCCATCTAATCACCTGAATACTTGGTCATAACATTCGCAATTTCACCCATGCTCTTTATTATCAGATCCGCTCCGGCGGCTCGGAATGCCTCCAACTTGGATGACCGGTTTGCGTAGCCAATCACACGCACTCCGGCCGCCCGAGCTCCGTTGATGTCCGAAAGCGAGTCGCCGACCAGCACGCACCGGCTCGGCGGCTCGCCGACGGCGCGTACGGCTTGCGGCACGCCGCCGTGTCGCTCTGGCTCAACGCCGGAGTGCCGGCTACCCAGGTTGCCCAATGGGCCGGACATAGCGTGCACGTCCTGCTCAAGGTCTACGCCTCGTGCATCGACGGACAGGACGAGGTCGCGCGCAAGCGGATCGAGGGAGCGTTGGGCACCGACGATCAGGCCGAGAGAGCGCCGGGTGACGCCGACACGTAGACGACACAACCAGTGAGACACGGCGGCACCGGGCGAGACAAAGTGAGACTGATTCACCATCGATAAACGCGCCCCCTGACCGGCGTTCGCGCTGTTCAGGGGGCGTTTTTGCTGTCCAGATGGGCGGAGGGTGTGGGATTCGAACCCACGAAGACATCGCTGCCTTACCGGTTTTCAAGACCAGCGCCATCGGCCACTAGGCGAACCCTCCCGGGCCGCCACCCGTGGGTGTACGGCCACGCATAGTCTGCCACGGCTCCCGCCGCGCGGCCCGGCGTCCCTCCCCGAATGCGCGGGCCAGGCCAGCCGCGCCCGTCCACAGTGTCCGGTGAGATGCGCTGGGTCCGCCTGCGGCCCGCTCAGGCGTCGGGTAAGACTGAGCCATGCGAGCCGTCACGATTCCGCAGCCCGGTGGACCCGATGCCCTGGTCTGGGCCGAGGTGCCCGATCCTGAGCCGGGTCCCGGTGAGGTGATCGTGGATGTGCGGGCAAGCGGCGTCAACCGCGCTGACCTGCTGCAACGGCAGGGGCACTACCCGCCGCCGCCGGGCGCTTCCGCGTACCCCGGGTTGGAATGCTCTGGGGTGATCACGGAGGTGGGCGCGGACGTCGCCGGGTGGGCGGTCGGGCAGCAGGTCTGCGCGCTGCTGTCCGGGGGCGGGTACGCCGAACGGGTGGCCGTCCCCGCCGGGCAACTCCTGCCGGTGCCGGCCTGCGACACGGTCGACGCCGCGGCGCTGCCCGAGGTGGCCTGCACGGTGTGGTCGAACCTGATCCAGGTGGGGCGGCTCAGCGCCGGGGACACGCTGCTGGTGCACGGCGGTGGCAGCGGGATCGGCACGTTCGCGATCCAGTTCGGGGCAGCGCTCGGCGCCACAGTGCTGACGACCGCCCGCGCGGCCAAGCACGACCGGCTGCGTGAGCTGGGCGCGGCACACACGATCGACTATCGGGAGCAGGATTTCGCCGATGAGGTTCGGCGGGTCACCGACGGCCGGGGCGCGGACGTCGTCCTCGACATCATGGGCGCGTCCTACCTGGGGCGGAACGTCGCCGTGCTGGCTACCGGCGGTCGTCTCGTGGTGATCGGGATGCAGGGCGGACGCAAGGCCGAGTTGGATCTCGGCGCGCTGCTGACGAAGCGGGCGAGCGTCAGCGCCACGTCGCTGCGCGCCCGCCCGCTCGCGGAGAAGGCGGAGATCGTCCAGGGCGTACGGGACGAGGTGTGGCCGATGGTCACGACCGGCGCGATCCGGCCGATCGTGGACCGGCGGCTGCCGATGGCCGAGGCGGCGCAGGCGCACCGGCTCGTCGAGTCGAACGAGCACTTCGGCAAGGTCGTCCTCACGATCGGGTGAGGGCGGGCGAGAGCCGACCGTCAGGCGGGCGTACCGGTCGGGCGGGGCAGCATGAGGCGCGCACCCGGGCCCTCTCCGGCCAGGGCGTCCCCCGGGTTGTAGAGCGTGCAGCGTTGCAGGGACAGGCAGCCGCAGCCGATGCAGCCGTCGAGGTCGTCGCGGAGCTTGGTGAGCAGTCGGATCTTCTCGTCCAGCCGGCCGCGCCAGCTCGCGGACAGCCGCTCCCAGTCCTGTGGGCTGGGCGTGCGGGAGTCGGGGAGGGATTCGAGTGCCGCGCGGATCTCGTCAAGCGACACTCCGACCTGCTGGGAGATCCGGATGAAGGCCACCCGTCGCAGCTCGGAGCGGGCGTAGCGACGCTGGTTGCCGCTGGTCCGGTCGGCGCGGATCAGCCCGAGCCGCTCGTAGTAGCGCAGCGCCGAGGGTGCCACGCCGGAGCGGACGGACAACTCGCCGATCGTCAGCAGATCATGCATTCCATGCCCTTGAGGTGAAGTGCGCTTTAACTACCACAGTAGTGTGATGACCTCGACACTGACCACCGACACCGGCTCCCGGCTGCCTCAGTTGATCCGTCGGCTCACCGGCGACGAGAAGCACGGGCCCAGCGCGCACTCCACCAGCGACGTGCTCCAGGTGCTCTACGACCGGGTCCTGCGGGTCACCCCCGACACCGTCGACGACCCGGAGCGGGACCGCTTTCTGCTCTCCAAGGGGCACGGGCCAGCCGCCTACTACGCGGTGCTCGCCGCGCACGGCTTCATTCCGGACGCCTGGCTCGACGATCTGGCCGGACCGGACAGCAAGCTCGGCCACCACCCGGACCGGCTGCTCGTGCCCGGAGTCGAGATCGGCTCCGGCTCACTCGGCCACGGGCTCGGGTTGGCCGTCGGCACCGCCCTCGGCCTGCGAGCCCAGGGCCTGCTCAACCCCCGGGTGTACGTCCTGCTCGGCGACGCCGAACTCGACGAGGGCTCCAACCACGAGGCCATCGCGTACGCGGGAGCGACAGGGCTGGAGAGCCTCACCGCGATCGTGATCGACAACTCGTCGACCACGCACGGCTGGGCCGGTGGCATCGCCAGCAGGTTCACCGTCAACGGCTGGACGGCCGACACCGTCGACGGCCGGGACCACACCGCCCTGTACACGGCGCTGACCGGGCACCGGCCACGACGGCCGCACCTTGTGGTCGCCCGCATCGACAGCAAGGGATGACCGCAATGCGTACCGCTTTCATCGACACCACCGCCGCGCTGCTCGACGAGGACCCGCGTACGGCGCTCGTGCTTGCCGACATCTCGGCAAGCCAGTTCGCACCGGCCGGACACCGACACCCGGACCGGGTGCTCAACGTCGGCATCCGCGAACAACTGATGATCGGCATGGCCGGCGGGCTCGCCCTGACCGGGCTCCGCCCGATCGTGCACTCGTACGCGACGTTCCTGGTGGACAGGACGTACGAGCAGATCAAGTTGGATCTGGACCACCAGGGCGTGGGCGCGGTCCTGGTGAGCATCGGCGCGTCGTACGACGGGTCACGGGAGGGCCGGACACACCAGTCGCCGGCCGACCTGGCGCTCTTCGACTCACTTGGCGGCGGTTGGACCGTTCGGGTGCCCGGCCACCCCGACGAGGTCACGCCCCTGCTGCGTGCCGCCGCTGCCACCGACGACCCGGTCTATCTGCGGCTCAGCGAACAGCGCAACACGTCCGGGTACCCGGACGCCGACCGCCTCCGGGTGCTGCGGCAGGGCGGGACGAACGCGCCGCTCGTGGTGGCCGTCGGGCCGATGCTCGATCCCACGATGGCGGCGACCGAGGGGATGGACGTGACTGTCGCGTACACCCACACACCCCGGCCCTTCGACACGGCCGGACTGCGGGCATTCGTCGGGACCGACGTGGTGCTTGTCGAGCCGTACCTGGCGGGAACGTCGAGCGCTGTCGTGAGCCGCGCGCTGGCGGACGTACCGCATCGGCTGCTGGCGCTCGGCGTGGGTCAGACCGACCTGCGACGGTACGGCGACCCGGCCGACCACGCCCGGTGGCACGGCCTGGACGCCGACGGCCTGCGGCGGTCGATAAGCGCGTTCCTGAAGTCAGCGCGCCGCTGAGGGGGCAGGACGGCGGCGTGCGCGCTCGCGACCGAGGATCCAGATCGCCTCGACGCCGTCCTTCCAGGTGATCTTCTTGCCCTCTTCGCGACCGCGCGCCCGGTAGCTGATCGGCACCTCGTACGGCCGGATGCGCCGGCGCAGCAGCTTGCCCGTCACCTCGGCCTCCATGCCGAAGCCACGCGAGCGCACCTCAAGCGACCTGTAGAGCGCCACAGGCATCAGCTTGAAGCAGGTCTCCAGATCGCCGATGTACGAGTTGAAAAGCACATTGGCCGCCATCGTGACGCCCTTGTTGCCCATCACGTACCAGAAGCTGTAGGCGCTGTGGCTGCCGAAGGTGCGATTGCCGTAGACCACCGTGGCCCGCCCGTCGAGCACCGGGTCGAGCAGCTTGGGGATGTCCTGCGGGTCGTACTCAAGGTCGGCGTCGAGGATGACCATGTAGTCACCCTCGGCGCTGTCCACCGCGGTCTTGATGGCCGCGCCCTTACCGGCGTTGCGCTGGTGGGTGATGACCCGCAGGCGGGCGTCGTCGGCGCGGCCGAGGATTTCGCCGGTGCCGTCACGGCTGCCGTCATCGACCACTACCAACTCGATTTCGCACGGGTAATCCACCGCCAATGCCTGCTTGAGGGCATCCGCGATGCGTTCTTCCTCGTTGTAGACCGGCATGAGGATCGACAGCTTCACGGGATTCTCCACGGTGGCGACAACACGTCGGGCATAGCCTAGCGTGGCTGGTCAGCCAAACGCTGGCCGCACCATCGGGCAGCCGGCGTGGCGGGCTCAGCCGGATGGTGTTTACTTCGCGCCATGTCGGCTGCCGGCTTCCTGCTCGCGGCGCTACCCGCCGCCTCGGTGCTCCTACTCACCGTCGCGATGAGGCCGCGCCGGACTGACACGGTGGCGCCGCTACGACTCGCCGTGGTGCGCGCCGCCCTGCTCACCGGCGCGTACGCGGTGCTCGTCGTCGAGCTGCTCGGAGCCCTGCACGCGCTTACCCGGCCGGCGTTCGTGGCCGCCTGGCTGCTGTTCCTGCTTGCCGCCGGGACCGCCGCGGTGCTGCGCCAGCGGCAGGCTGCCGCGCAGCCGCAGGTGGCCGCGCCCCGCTCGGTGCCGGTCGGCGCGGCGATGACCGCCGGCACCGGCCCGGCGACAGCCGCCCCGGTCACCGACGACATCGCGCCGGTCCAACCCGATCGGGTACGCGCGAACCCGCTCGCCCGAGCGGCCGACGCCTGGCGTACGGCGGGTCGGGGCGAGCGCCTGCTCGCCGGCACCATCGGCGGCCTGGTGCTGGTGGAATTGCTTGTCGCACTGCTTGCCGAGCCGAACAACTTCGACTCGCAGACGTACCACCTGCCCAAGGTGGAGCACTGGGTCGCCCAGGGCGACCTCGACTTCTGGCCCACCGCCATCCACCGGCAGGTGACCATCCCGCCCGGCGCGGAGTACCTGTTGCTGCACCTGCGCCTGCTGACGGGCGGCGACGCGCTGCACAACCTGGTGCAGTGGGCCGCCGGGATCATCTGCCTGCTGGCGGTCGCCCGGATCACCGCGCAGCTCGGCGGCAGCCGCCGGGCTCAACTGATCACCGCGTTCGTGTTGGCCAGCACCCCAATGGTCGTACTCCAGGCCACGAGCACGCAGACCGACCTGGTCTGCGCGGCGTGGGTGGCGTGCGCGGCGACGCTGGTGCTGGACGGGCTGCGCCGACGGACCGGCCTGGGCACCCTGCTCGGGTTGGGAGCGGCCACCGGGCTGACCGCTGTGACGAAGACAAGTGGCCTGATCGCTGTGGGTCCGCTGCTGGTGCTCTGGGGGCTGGCCCAGCTCCGGCTCGCAGTGAGCGCCCGGGCGGAGGCTGGTGGGGCCCGGCCGGTTGGTCCGATGGCCCGTACCGTCGGCGGTTCGGTGTTGATCCTGCTGGTCGCGGCTACTGTGGTCGGTCCGTTCATGGCCCGCGTGACTGCCGAGTTCGGGCATCCGCTGGGCCCGCCCCGGCTTCGCGAGTCGATCCCGATGGAACGGCACGATCCGCAGTCGATCCTGGTGAACGCCCTGCGGATCGGGCACACAGCGTTCGACACGCCACTGGCGCCGCTGCGGCGGGCCGGCGCGGAGGCGATCATCAGCGGCGCGCAGGCGATCGGCGTCGACCCCCAGGACCGGGAGATCACCTTCGGCCGGGAGATCTTCCCCGAGCCCGCCTGGTATCCGGACGAGGACCGGGTGGCCTTCCCGATCGCCGGAGCGCTGGCACTGATCGGCGCGGTCGTCGCGCTCACCCGCCCCCGCCGGATCGACCCCGGGCTGGCGGGGCCGCTGCGGGCGTACGCCGTTGTGGTGCTCGTCGCTGTCCTGCTGCACACCTCGATGATCAAGTGGCAGCCGTGGGGCAACCGGCTGATCCTCTACGCCCTGGTGCTCGCCATCCCGTTCGCCGGCCTGTGGCTCGACGCGTTCTTCCGGCGCCACGCCACAGGTGGGCGCGGACGGCGTTCGGTGGCCACCATGACCGCGATCGCGGTACTGGCCACCTCGGCGCTGGCCGGAGTGCTCTCCCTGTCGTACGGCTTCCCGCGCCGGCTCGTCGGCGACGGCTCGGTCTTCACCACCTCGGACTGGGACACCCGGTTCCTGCGCCGCCCGCAGTGGACCGACGAGTTCCGCTGGGCCGCGACGGCCGTCCGCGACAGCGGCGCCCAGCGGATCGGGCTGGTGCAGCAGAACGACAACTGGGAGTACCCGTGGTGGCTGCTGCTGCGCCACACCGACGGGCGGTCGCCGGATCTGGTGGCGTTGCAGTCGGTCCTTTCGGAACGGCCGCCCGCCGACCCCACCTCGGTGGACGCGATCGTCTGCACAGGCAGCCAGCCGGCCTGCGCCAAGCTGGTTCCGGCGGGCTGGCGGCTGGAGTTCCGCGGCTACGTCGGCTACGCGCTGCCACCCGGCCGCTGACTCGTCGCGCTGACCTGACGCCGACGGGCTGACCCGGCCGGGCTGACGCGGGCGGGTCGGGTGACCGGATCGTCCGATCCGGGCGGTTCGGCAACCCGCGCGCAAGAACCCGAGCTGCATTCACATCCACCGATCATCGGGTTACCTTCTGGTAACTCGATCGACGTCCCGCGATCGAGCCGAGAGGAGTGCGTCGATGCCTGTTACCTCCGCCAGGCCCGAACGCGCGACCCGACGACGGGCCTGCACCATCGCCGTCGCCGTCGCCGCTCTTGTCCTGCCGATGCTCGCCGGACCGACCGCCACCGCCACCGCCGCTCCCGCCACCACCGCCGACCGACCCGCTGTCCAGCCACTGCCCGCCAACCTGGAGACCATCCGGGCCACCGAAGCGACAGCTCTCTACGGAAGCCCGGCCATCCGCCCGATCGAGCAACGCCGCACCGCGCTGATCACCATGGGTGACAGTCAGATCTCCGGTGAGGGGGTCGGCAACTACGTCCCCGGCACCCACCAGAACGGCAACTGGTGCGACCGCTCGTACGACCAGGCGGTGTTCCGCACCGGCATCCAGTCGGACACGCGATACAACCTGGCGTGCTCCGGCGCGACCCCCTGGAACCTGATCGCGGGCGGGCCGACCCAGCACAACGAGCTGAACCAGGGCGACTACCTGGGCATCAAAGCGCGCAACACGCACGTCAAGCTGATCTGGGTGGTGGTCGGCGCGAACGGCGACGGCACCATCCAGTTCGGGCCGGTCGCCACCGACTGCGCCGTACGCCGGGTCTTCCTACAGGGCAACTGCTACCCCGCCTACACCGACCAGTGGACGATCCGGACCGACGGCAGCCGGCGCGCGGTGGAGGCGGCGCTCACCGACATCCGGGCGACGATGACCAAAGCCGGCTACCTGCGCTCGGACTACGAGCTGGTGCTGATGTCGTACCCCGGCCCGGCCAGCCCGGACGTGGAGGACAACCCGAACTTCCCCGGCTGGTACTCCGGCGGCTGCCTGCTCTACCTCGCCGACGCGGCGTTCGCCCGGAACAAGGCGGTGCCGCTGTTCGAGTCGGCGCTGCGCTCGGCCGCCGTCAACACCGGCACCCGGTACCTCGACGCGAGCCGGCTGTTCCACGGCCACGAGGTGTGCACCGACAACACATCGGTCCGTGGTCTCTTCATCGAGGTGGGGATCTGGAACGAGAACGCCGCCCGGCAGTCGTTCCACCCGAACGCCCGTGGGCACGGCATGTTCGCCCAGTGCATCACGCAGTTCTGGAACTCCGGGCAGAACCAGGCCACCTGCGTCGACCCGGCCAGCACCGGCGGCGGCGTGCTCTACGCCGGCCTGCTCCAGTTCAAGCAGTTGCGCAATCTCGCCACCAACACGTGCGTCGACGGTAAGGGTTACGACTCACGCAACGGCACCCCCCAGCAGTCGTACGGCTGCCACGGAGGGCGCAACCAGGGCTTCTGGTACGACGCGACCCGGCGTTCGCTGCACTCGGAGCTCTCCCACGACCGCTGCCTGGACGTCGCCGGTGGATCGATGACGTCCGGTACCGCTGTCAACATCTACGACTGCAACGGCACCCCTGCCCAGCAGTTCGCCTTCGTCGGCAACCAACTCAAGCCGGCCAGCGCCAGCAACCTCTGCGTGGCGTTCGACACCGCGGGCACTCCGCGACTGCGGTTGGCCGCCTGCTCCACAAGCACCCGGCAGCAGTGGTCGTCCGAGGCCCGTACCGCCGCCAACCCGGTCGGTTACGGTTACGGCGACTTCATCGGCTCCCGCGTCTACTGACGAAAGGAAGGGCCCCTTATTAACGCGAGGCGTTAATGAGGGGCCCTTCCTTTCACTTAATGCGCGGGATGAGGACGAGCCGGGCGACGCTCTTGTCGCCGTCCTTCGCGCCGGCGACGCCGAGCTTCGCGCCGACCTTCACCTCGCTGGGCTGCACTGTGGTGCGCCGCTGCACGACCCGCAGATCGTCGCCGAAGGTCCAGGTCATCGTGTAGCCGTCGGTGGACTTGACAGTCATCGAGTCACCGTCGATCGCCGTGACCTCGCCGCGCTGCACGGCGACGGTCCGCGTACCGCCGTCCTTCGTCTGCACGACGGCCTCGCCGTGCAGTGTGTTCTTGCGCAGCAGCACCCGGGCCTGGCGGCGCTGGCGCCACTCTTCACCACGCTTCTGCCTGGCCTTCTCCGCAGTGGTGGGAGACGGGGTGGCCAGCGCGGCGACCGGTTGCGTGTCCAGGTCATCGGCGTCGAAGCCCATCGCGGTGAGCGCTTGGCCCTCCACGCCCAGCGCGGCCTCGACCTCGACGGCGGCGTCCCGGGCCGGTGGGCTGGCCACCTCGGCCGCTCCGCAGCCGCTGGCGCCGAGTGCCACAGCTGCGAGCAGTGACGTGGTGGCGGTGGCGAGTCCCCAACGTGGCATGGCGTTCCCTCTCGTCAGTGGAGCCCTCAGCCTGCCCGGCGATGACGAGCGCAACGTCAGGCCGATGTTCGGATCCGGTAAGGATCACCGGGCAGCCGAACTGTGAACGCGGCACCACCTTCCGGCGCGTGACCCGCGTTGATGTCTCCACCGAGCCGGCGGACCAGCCCGGCAGCCAGCGCCAGCCCCAGACCGCTGCCCACCTTGCGCACCCCCCGGTAGCGCTCGTGCAACGCTCCCCGCTCGAACGCCACGGCCAGGTCGTCGTCGGTGAGGCCCGGCCCGCCGTCGCGGACCTCCAGCACGCCGCCGGCAGCCGGGTCCATACCCGCCTGCCGGACCGCGAGCACCACGGACGCCCCCGGGGGTACGACCCGCAGCGCGTTCTCCAGCAGCCCGTCCACCACCTGCCGGATCCGACCCGGGTCGGTGTACGCCGGGACGGGCCGGCCGGGGCTCTCCACCCGGAACGACACTCCCACCGCCGCGCACCGGCCCGACCAGGTGGGCTCGGCGTCGGCGGCGAGGCGGGCCAGGTCCACCGGTGCCGGTTCGAGGGGGAAGTCGGCGGCTTCCAGCCGGGCCAACGCCAGCAGGTCACCGATGAGCCGGTCGAGGTGCTGGGATTCGGCGAGCATGGTCCGTCCGGCGGCAGCCGTGCCGTCCGCCTCGATCACTCCGTCGGCCAGCGCCTCGGCGTACCCACGGATCGCTGTCAGCGGGGTCCGCAGTTCGTGCGAGACGGAGAGCAGGAATTCCCGCTGCCGCCCCTCGCTTGTGGTCAGCGCGGCGGCCAGCCCGTTCAACGCCTCCGCCAGGTCGGCGACCTCGTCCGGTGGCTCGACCGGCACCCGTACGGCACGGTCCCCGGCCCGTAGCCGGGCCGCTGCGGTCGCGGCGACCCGGATCGGCCGGGCCAGGCGGCGGGCCAGCAGGAGCCCGGCCACCACACCGGCGGCCAACCCGGCCAGCAGCGGCAGCCAGAGGCTGAGCAGTACCTGCCGCCACAGCCCCGGCGACGAGGCGCGGGAGAGCACCACCCCGTTGCCGCCGGGCAGAGCCCTGCCCTCGACGAGAGCACGGCGGCCGTCGACCGGGCGGCGCGCCGACACGTTGCGGCCCTGGCCGACCCGCTGCACCACGCGGGGCGGCAGGCCCGGTCGGTCGGCGGTCCCGCGCCTGATCAGGTACGCGTCGATGCCCTGGCTGCGCAGTTGCCGGATGAGCCGTTCCTCGTCGGCGGTGCGACCCCGGTCCAACCGTGTCCGCAGCACCTCGGCGGCGAGCCGTGCCTGTGCGGCGAGTGCCTCCTGATCTCGCCGCTCCGCGCCCCGGATCGCCAGCGGCACCGCGACGATGGCGGTGACGAGCACCGACACCAGCGCCACTGTGCAGGTGACGAGCACCGCGCGGGCGGTGAGGGTCTCGCCGAACCGGCGGCGCCGAGGTGCTGCCGGCGGGGGAACTGCGGCCACAGGCAGCGCCCCGACCTGCTCTTCGGTGCGCGCGGGCTGTCGCGGAACGGGATGGTCAGGCATCGACGGCGTACCCCACGCCCCGGTGGGTGCGGATGACACCTGCCGGGCCGAGCTTCGCCCGGACCTGGGCGACATGCACGTCGACGGTGCGGGTTCCGGCGTGCGCTGCGTAACCCCACACCCCGGCCAGCAGTTCCTCCCGGCTGAAGACCCGCCCCGGTCGGGCCATGAGGTGCGCCAGCAGGTCGAACTCGGTGGAGGTGAGCTGCACCGGGGCGCCCGCCACGGTGACAGTCCGGCGGGCCGGGTCGAGCGTCACCGCGCCGACGACGCGTGGCTGCTCCGCCCCTTCGGGGCCGCCAGCGGCGCGGCGCAGCACGGCACGCACCCGGGCGACAAGTTCGCGCGGGCTGAACGGCTTGGTGACGTAGTCGTCGGCGCCCAACTCCAGGCCGACGATCCGATCCACCTCGTCGTCACGGGCGGTGAGGAAGATGACTGGCGTCCAGTCGCCAGCCTCGCGCAAGCGACGGCAGATCTCGGTGCCGGGCAGGCCGGGCAGTGCGATGTCCAGGACGCAGACCACAGGTCGCAGCCGGCGGGCGGCGCTCAGGCCCGCCTCGCCGTCGCGTTCCATCTGCACGCCGAACCCGTCGCGGGTGAGATAGAGCCGCACCAGGTCGGCGATGGCCGGCTCGTCCTCGACCACGAGGACGAGCCCGCGGTACGACGTTTCGACGGTCACCGGCCCATGATTGCGGAAGGGGCGGCCCCGGCGCGATCGACGCGTGTTCGGGTTCGGTAAAGGCGTCCCGGTGCGGCGTCAGCGCGCCACGGCGGGGCGGAACACACTGGGCCGTACGGTCGCCGGCGCGTCGCCGATGGTGGCGACGATCCGCTCGCGGGGCGTCCGCAGTCGAGTCCGGAACGCGTGGTTGAGCAGGGCGTCCATCTGCCACACCTGCTTGGGGTGGGTGGTGCGGATCAGGAACCGCTCACGGATCCCGTCGATCGCGGTGGCGGCCAGCTCGACCGAGTGCAGCCGCGGATCGGGGCTCCAGGTGACGTTGCTCAGCTCGCGCAGCTCGGTGTTGAGGTGCAGGCGGAGCCGGTGCAGCAGCCGCGTCTGCTGGGTCACCACCAGCCGGCGGTGGGTGAGCAGGAGCAGGTAGTCGCCGGTGACCGGGCGGTCGGGGCGGCTGCAACGGGTGACCAGGATTGTCGCGTCACCGGAGCCGACGCAGCGCCGGAACACCGGCATGTGCCGGCTCACGGTCTGCACGGCCAGGCCAGCCTCGGCGGCGGCCGGGAGGAACGTTCGGGAGAAGACGTCCATGACCTGCCCAACGACCCCCCGGCAGGGGTGACGCGGGTCACGGCGCTTTTTTGGAAGTTCCACGCCGCTCGTCGCACTGCATGTCCGACTTCCGACGGGGACGGATCCCGGTCAGGATTCCGGCTGCAACGGGACGGCGGCGAACAGCTCGGCGAGCCAACCGGGCACCGCCTCGGCGTACTCGGCGCGTGTCGGGTCGACGGTGTCCAGGGCTCGCCGCCAGGACAGCGCACGACTCACCGCGCCCAGATTCATCGCCAGGTCGGCGGCCTCGACAAGCGTCCGGCGGTCGTACCTGTCGGTCCACGCCTCCAGATAACTGTCGCGAAGGCGGACCAGCGTGGCGTCGTCGGCAGCCAGCTCGGCGGCGTACCGGATGGAGCGCAGTGTCACCAGCAGCGTGCCGAACGGGTGCGCCACCGACGCGTCGCCCCAGTCGAAGTACCGGTACCCGGTCGGGCCGGCGAAGACGTTGCCGTCGTGCAGGTCGTCGTGCTGGATGGTGGCCGCGATGCCGAGGTCGGCGAGCCGGCGACAGCGCTCGGCGTACGCCGGAAGCTCCGCCCGCAGCCGCTCGTACGTCTCGGGGGCGAGCCCGCCCTCGGCGCCGATCCGCAGCGACTCATTGTCGTCCAGCAGGTCGGCGAGCAACCCGGCCAGCACCTCGGGGCGGTGGTCCGGCACCCCGAGGGCGACCAGCTCGTCGGCGCGTGGCGCGGTGGCGAGCTGGAGCGCGGCGTACCCGGGCAGAGCCCGTTCCCAGTGCGCCAGGTCAGGATCGCGGCCCAGCACGTCACGCAGCGACTCCCCGCCGTCGGGCAGCAGCGACCAGCCCCGCTGCGGGTCCACGGCGATCGGTGTCAGCACCCGGTCGGGGGCCAGCTCGGCCAGCGCCGCGATCAGAACTGCCTCGTGCACGGTGCCCTGGTTGTTGGCCTTGAACCACACCGGCCCGCCGTCGGTGGGCACCCGCCACACAAGCGACCACGGACGGACCCGGGGCTCCACGGCCCCGGTGACCAGCAGGCCGACTCCCGCGAGCTGCTCGTCGACCCAGTCGCGAGCCTGCGCCTGCCACTGCTCACTGGACCAGTCGGGGGCATGCTCACCGGCGATCGTCTCCACGGTGGGCACCCTAGGGTCGGTTGCCCCTCCCGGGCCACGCTTTTTCAGTGGCGGCGCGCCGCGACAGTTCGCCAGCGGCAGAGGGGCCCGGGATCAGACCAGCTCGACGATCGTGGCGTTGGCCATGCCGCCGCCCTCGCACATGGTCTGGAGGCCGTAGCGGATCCCGTTGTCCCGCATGTGCTGAAGCATCGTGGTCATGATCCGCGCACCGGAACCGCCGAGCGGGTGACCGAGGGCGATCGCGCCGCCGCGCGGGTTGAGCCGCTCCGGGTCGGCCTCGGTCTCCGCCAGCCACGCCAGCGGCACCGGGGCAAACGCCTCGTTCACCTCGTACACCCCGATCTCCTCGATGCCCAGCCCCGCGCGGCGCAGCGCCTTCGCGGTGGCCGGGATGGGCGCGGTGAGCATGGTGACCGGGTCGTCGGCGGCGACCACTGCGGTGTGGATGCGGGCCAGCGGGCGCAGGCCGTGCCGGCTGGCCCAGTCGGAGGTGGTCACGGCGAGCGCGGCGGCGCCGTCGGAGATCTGGGACGCGGAGCCGGCGGTCACCACGCCGTCAGCACGGAACGGGGTGGCCAGCTCGCCCAGCTTCTCCAGTGAGGTGGACCGGCGGATGCCCTCGTCGGCGGCGAACTTGCCGCCGTCGGCAAGCGGCACCGACGTCAGCTCCGGGTCGAACGCCCCGGCGTCCTGGGCTGCGGCGGCCTTCTCGTGGCTGGCCAGCGCGAACTCGTCGAGCTGGGTACGCGACAGACGCCACCGCTGGGCGATCAGCTCGGCCCCGACGCCCTGGTTGAACGGCAGCGGCTCGTCGTCGGCGAAGCCCTCGACGCCCCGGTAGCGGGCCCGGACCTGGTCGCTGAACGGCATGCCACCGCCCACGCTGGAGCCCATCGGCACCCGGGTCATCGACTCCACCCCGCCGGCGACCACCAGGTCTGCCTGGCCGGAGAGGACGGTAGCGGCGGCGAAGTGCAGTGCCTGCTGGCTGGAGCCGCACTGCCGGTCGATGGTGGTGCCAGGCACCGACTCGGGCCAGCCTGCGGCGAGCACGGCGTTGCGGGCGATGTTCCACGACTGCTCGCCGACCTGGGACACGCAGCCCCAGAAGACGTCGTCGACCTGCGCCGGGTCGAGGCCAGTGCGCTCGGCGAGGGCGCGCAGCACGTGCGCCGAGAGATCGACCGGGTGGACACCGGCGAGGCTGCCCTTGCGCCGCCCGACCGGGGTGCGTACCGCGCCGACGATGACCGCGTCACTCATGTTTACTCCCCGGTAACCTGACTGCCCCGATCCTACGTCGTCGGTGGACCGGCCGTCCGCCCCCGGGCATGCTGGGCGGATGGATGAGACCTCCACGACCCGGCAGTGGCGGGTGCCCGCGAGTCTTCCGGCGATCAAGATCGCCGGCGCGGTGGCACTCGTCGCGATCGGGCTGCTCTTCGCCGACGGCGACACGGTACGGCTGGTCCTGGCCTGCCTGGCGGCCGCCGCACTGGTGGGCTGGGCGGCACGCGACCTGGTCGCGCCGGTCCGGTTGGCGGTCGGCCCGGAGGGGGTCACCGTCATCCACGGGTTCGCCGGTCGGCGGATGCTGCCCTGGCCGGCGATCGAGGCGATCACCGTGGACCGCCGACCCCGGTTGGGGCTGACCACCGAGATGCTGGAGATCGACGCGGGCGAGTCACTGCACCTCTTCGGCCGCTACGACCTGGGCACAATGCCCGAGGACGTGGCCGCCGAGCTGCACGCCGCCCGCCCGGGCGCGACCGGATAGCCGGTGGTCAGCCCAGTAGCTGGGCGGTGCGGAACAGGACGAGGGCCAGCAGGATGAGCAGGATCACCGCACCGCCGCCGACCTGCACCAGCGTGCGCCGGCCCCTGGGCGCGTAGGCGAGAACCAGCGCCATCGCGGCACCGACCGCCAGGCCGCCCAGGTGCCCGGGGATCGAGATGCCCGGCACTGTCAACGTGAACACCAGGTTGATCACCAGGATCGGGATCACCTGGGAGATGTCCCGGCCCATCTTGCGCTCGATGATGATCAGCGCGGCGAAGAGACCGAAGACGGCTGTGGACGCACCGGCGGTGGCCGAGTTCTGCGCGCTGAACAGGTAGGCGGCGACGTTACCGCCGAGACCCGCGATCAGGTAGAGCGCAGCGAAACGCGCCCGCCCCAGGTTGGCCTCCAGCGAACGGCCGAGCACCCAGAGCGCCCACATGTTGAGCAGCAGGTGGATCACGCCGTAGTGCAGGAACATCGCGGTGACCAGCCGGTACCACTGGCCGTCGGCGATGCCGCCGAGCGTGCCGTCGGGGAAGACCGCCAGCCCGAGCACCGAACCCCAGTTGGTAAGCGGCGTGCTGCCGCCCATCAGACCGCCGAAGCCGGAACCGCCGACCGCCGCGTCACCACCCCGGTCGGAGGCGATGGAGAGCACCATGAGAAGCACGTTCAGCGCGATGAGCGCCTTGGTGACGTAGCCGTGCCGGCCGGCCGCACCACCACCGAAGGCGGTACGCGCCGGCCGGACACTACGACGTCCCTCGTCGACGCACTCCGGGCACTGGTGCCCGACGGACGCGTCCCGCATGCAGTCCGGGCAGATCGGCCGGTCGCAGCGGGTGCACCGGACGTAGGTCTCCCGACCGGGGTGCCGGTAGCAGACCGGGGTGGTCGGTGGGGACTCGCTCACCGGGCCGACCCTCCGTCCGTCACCGCGCGGGGCACCGGCGCTGGCCGGTGCGGTGCTCCGGAGCGCTCAATCATGCGAGCAAAGGTACCTCGCTGGTTCGTCAGCCAGCAGACCGCTCGATCTCGACCCGCTCGATCACGACGTCCTGGAGCGGACGGTCGCTCGGGCCGGTCGGGGTGTTCGCGATCGAGTCGACGACCTTCACCGACTCCTCGTCGGCGACCTGCCCGAAGATGGTGTGCCGGTTGTTGAGGTGCGGCGTCGGCGACACGGTGATGAAGAACTGCGAACCGTTGGTGCCCGGTCCGGCGTTCGCCATCGCCAGCAGGTACGGCCGGTCGAAGCGCAGCTCCGGGTGGAACTCGTCGGCGAACTTGTAGCCCGGCCCGCCCCGGCCGGTGCCGGTCGGGTCGCCCATCTGAACCATGAAACCGCTGATCACGCGGTGCGAGATGGTGCCGTCGTAGTACGGCCCGCTGCCCGGCTGGCCGGTGCGCGGGTCGGTGTATTCGCGGTTGCCCTCGGCCAGGTCGATGAAGTTGCGGACCGTCTTCGGCGCGTGGTTCGGGAAGAGCTCCAGACGGATCGGCCCAGCGTTGGTGTGCAAGGTGGCGTAGACAGCCTCGGCCACGGGTACTCCTCACTCGTTGGTCAGTTCCATGCGGATCCTCCCATGTGCCCGATCTGGCATCGCGGAGGCATCCGAAGGTGGAGGATGACGAAGGAACAACTCCCAGGAGGTGGGACCGTGTTTGGAATCGGGCGGCGTAAGTCCCAGGGTCAGCTGGCCAGAGCAGAGCTGAACCAGAGCATCAGCCACCTGATGCAAGCAGCCAACCACGCCGCTAAGGGCGCTGGCTCGACGGTCGGCCCGCGGGTGCAGGTCGCCCGTGGCTACGTTGCGCCGACGGCGGCGAAGGTACGCGATCGTGCGTCGACCGGCTGGGGGACGACACTCACCACGCTGGCACCGCTGGCCGCGGTGGCCCGTGATGGCGCCGCGCAGGCAGGGCCGTTGACCAGGAAGGCCAAGTCGAAGAGCATGCGGATCACTGGCAAGAAGAAGCAGCCGCGTCGTCGCGGCTCGATGATGACCGGCCTTCTGGCCGCGGGTGCCATCGCCGGCCTGGCCGGCGCGGTCGCTCTGCGTCGTCGCCGGGAGCAGCAGGAGTGGGCCGAGTACGACCCGACCCGCACCCTGGAGCCGATGCGCGACGAGGTCGACTCGTTCGAGGTGCGCACCCCGTCGACGCCGAAGGGTACCGACGGGTCGGCCATGACCGGGATGACCGGCGCGGGCAGCTCGGCGGTGGCCGGCGGCGACAGCGCCAGCACCACCGCCCCCGCCACCCCCGGCCCGTCGACGACCGGCATCCGCCCGACCGACAAGGTTCCGTCGGTCGCCGAGGGTGCCAAGGACGTCTCCGGCCGTCCGGCCGACGACATCTCCAAGGCGCTGGGCAAGGACACGGCCCGCACCAACGGCCGCCGCTGACCTCAGCGACAGCGCACCGGCGCCGGCGACGCGGGTTTCCCGCTCGCCGGCGCTTTCGCGCACTCAAACCCGTCGGCGCCCGTCGGTGCCGGGTTGCCCGGCGTACGCGGTCAGAGCCAGCCGTTGCGGCGGAACCAGCGGTACAGGGCGAGGGAGACCCCGAGCATGAGGGCCAGCACGACGGGATAGCCGTACGTCATCTTCAGCTCGGGCATGTTCTCGAAGTTCATGCCGTAGATGCCTGCGACGCCGGTCCAGAACGCGGCGATGGCCGCCCACGCGGCGATCTTGCGCATGTCGTTGTTCTGGTCGACGGTGACCTGGGCCAGGCGCGCCTGGAGGATGGAGTTCAGCAGGTCGTCGTAGGAGTTCACCTGCTCGACGGTGCGGCTCAGGTGGTCCTGCACGTCCCGGAAGTAGCGCCGGATCTCCTTCGGCACCTCGCGGTTGACCTGGGAGGTAAGCGTCATCAGCGGGCGCTGCAACGGGATCACCGCCCGCTTGAACTCCACAAGCTCCCGCTTCATCTGGTAGATCCGCTGGATCCGACCATGGCTGTTGCGGTCGAAGACCTCGGCCTCCAGGACGTCCAGGTCGTCCTCCAGCTGCTCGGCCACCTCCAGGTAGAGGTCGACCACGCGGTCGGTCACGCCGTACGCCACCGCCCACGGGCCGTGCAGCAGCAGGTCCCGCTTGGTCTCCAGCTCGGCGCGGACCGGGGAGAGCCGGCAGGCGTCCCCGTGCCGGACGCTGATCAGGAACTTCGGGCCGATGAACAGCATCACCTGGCCGGTCTCGACGACCTCGGAGTTCTCGGTCAGCTCGGCGTGCTCGCAGTACCGGGCCGTACGCAGCACGAGGAATGTGACGTCGTTGAACCGCTCCAACTTGGGCCGCTGCGCTGCCTTCACCGCGTCCTCGACGGCCAGCTCGTGCAGACCGTAGGTCTCCGCGATGGCTGTCATCTCGGCCAGCTCCGGCTGGTGCAGCCCGAGCCAGACGAAGCCGTGCTCCTCGCGGCGGGCCGCCTCGAGCGCGTCCGCGTACGTCCAGTCGCCGGGCTGCCGCTTGCCGTCGACGTACAGCGCGCAGTCGACAACGCCGCTGCGGCCGGAGCCGGCGGGGGCCGGCGTCGGGGGCGAGCCGTCGGCGTTGAGCATCCGGGTCACCGCCCGCACCGGGGACGGCCACGCCCGGGGTCGCAGCACCCGTCCGGTGCTCGGCAGCACCGACCGGCTGCGATCTTCCCGATCTGTCATCTCGACACCTCCCCGCGCTCGCCTGCGGCTTGCAGGCTACGCCGATGGTCGCCATCGGCAGGTGTGACGGCGGTCGCGGGGGCGGCGCCGGGCGGGCCGGGTCGCGTCGGGGGGTGAGAGGACGACACGGCCCACCCGGCGCCCATGGGGGCGGGGGTTGTGCTGCACGCGTGACCCGAAAACGGCGCGGCGGCCGCAGTCGCCTGCGGCGCTCACGACGTATGACGAATGACGCTCGCAGCATTGTGAGCCGCCGGCCGCCCGGGCGGGAGCCCCGGACGGCCAGCATCGTCGTTTTGTCAGGAACCCGACAGAATGCGCCCGCGCCAGTCGTCGACGGCTGGCGCGGGCGTCGCCTCTGGCCAGCCTCGACGGCCGGCGCGGGCCTCAGCTCCGGACGGCCTCGACGGCTTCCGCGAGCCGGCGGACACCCTCGTCGATCCGATCGGCGGTCACGGCCGAGAAGGCAAGCCGCAGGGCGTGCTGCCCACCGTCCAGAACGAAGTCGCTGCCCTTGACCACTGCCACCCCGCGCTCGGCCGCCGCCGGGGCGAGCTTGTCCACCAGGACGTCCTCGGGGAACTCCACCCAGAGGAAGTAGCCACCGTCGGGCTCGACGAACCGGGCCTGCGGCAGGTGCCGGCGCAGCGACTCGGCAAGCACCTGGGACCGCTCGCCCAGCGCCGCCCGGACGGTCTCGATCGAGCGGTCGATGTCACCGGAGACGCAGAACTGGTGCACGATCGCCTGCGACACCATGCCGGGCGAGATGTAGAGGCTCGTCGCGTTCTTCGCGATGTCGGCGATCAGGTCCGCAGAGCCGACCAGGTAACCGACCCGGACGCCCGGGCAGACCGTCTTCGTGAAGCTCGACGCGTGGACCACCACGCTGCGGGTGTCCATCGACAGCATCGACGGCAGCGCCTCGCCACGGAACCGGATGTCCGCGTACGGGTCGTCCTCGAAAATGATGAAGCCGTATTCCGCGGCAAGGTCGAGCAGTTCGCGACGCTTCTCCAACGACAGCGTCACGCCGGCCGGGTTCTGGTAGTTCGGGATGATGTGCGCGAGCCGGGGACGTACCCCGGACTCCAGCAGCTTGCGCAGCTCGGCGGTGTCCACGCCGTCGGGCTCGACCGGAACCCCGTACAGCTCGCTGCCCATCCGCTGCAGGTTGAGCAGCGTCCGGTCGTACGTCGGGCGCTCCACCACCACGGCGTCGCCGGGACGGACCAGGTGGTCGAAGAGGAACGCGTCGGCCTGGAGCGAGCCGTTCGTGACGAGCACCTGGTCGGCCTCGACACCGTGCTTGTCGGCGATCCACTTCCGCAGCGGAAGGTAGCCGACGGAGGTGCCGTACGCCGTGATCCCCGCAGGGTCGGCGTCGAAGGCGCGTACGGCGGCGGCCTTGAGGCCCTCGACATCGACGATGTCCAGCGAGGGCGCCCCACGGGCAAAGGAGATCAGCTGCTCGGCGGTCATGGCCATTGAGCGTACGGGCGACTGCGGGGCGCGCGCGGACGGCACGGCGATGTCCGCATCCTGAGCCACCGGACGGGTGACCCGACTCCACCGGTCGCCGTCAGATCAGACCGGAAGTGCGAGCGCGTCGTGCTGCGCCGACCGGGAAAGCCCCTCCAACTGCACGCCGAGCGCGTCGAGCAGGTGGCTCCAGTCGAAGTAGGAACGCCACGCGACGATCCGGCCCCGGCGGACCCGCACCACGTCCGCCACCTCCCAGCTCACCGACCGGCCGGTGGGCGCGACTGTGCCGTACGGCGAGTGCAGCGTGCCGGTGTGGGTGCCGGACAGGCGCAGCTCGACTGCCGCGCCGCCGGAAGTCCGCACCGAGCCCAGCGGGTCGACCCGCAGGTCGGGGAAGGCACCCGTCCAGGTACGCAACAACGCGGGCAGTTCGATCGGGCGGACCGTGACACCCGGCATGGAGTAGAAAGCCTCCGGGGCATACAGATCCGGGAGTCGGGCCACGTCCCGACTCAGGAGCATTGCGTACTGCTGCTCGACCAGGCGCTCCGCGTCACGCATCGGGCCCTCCCCCACGGGCGGCGGAATCTCCGCGCCCGCAGGGAATCCTTACCCGTCGATTCCGCCGGCACACCCGTATGGACCGGTCAGGTGGTGGCGACCGCCGGATTCTCCGACCAGACCCGCATGATGTCCCGTACGGAGATCACTCCGGCGACCTCCCGGCCGTCAAGCACCACGAGGTGCCGGAACCCACCCCGAGCCATCGCGGCGGCTGCCTCGGCGACCGTCCACTCCGGCCCGGCGTAGACGACGTCCCAGGTCAGGTGGGAGCGGGTGCGTTCCACGTCGCAGTCGAGGCCCGCGCCGATGGCCTTCAGCACGTCGCGTTCGGTCATGATCCCGACCCCTTCGGACTCCGGGTCGATCACGACGGCCGACCCGACACCGCGGGCCGACATCATCTGGGCCGCCTGGCGGAGCGTGTGCTCCGGACCGACGACGAGAACCTGGCTGGACATCGCTTCCCGTACCTGCATCACGCATCACCCCTGCCGACGTTGGCATCCGGTAGGGACATGGTGGTCTGTGGATGTTTCCTGGACAAGACCACGGCGTCGCCGAATCGCCGGACCGCTCGCTACTGTCAAACGGTGCCCACCGACCCCCTGCGCTGCGCCGGCGCGCTGATCGTCGACCACGACGGCCGCATCTTCTTCCAGCGCCGGTCGCCGCACCGACGGCTTTTTCCCAATTGTTGGGACATCGTCGGTGGGCATCTGGAGCCCGGCGAGGACGTCGACGAGGCACTCCGCCGGGAGATCACCGAGGAGACCGGCTGGCTCCTGTCGCACGTCCTCGGCCCGGTGGGCGAATACCACTACGTCGGTGACGACGGCCTGGCCCGGATCGAGCACGACTTCCTGGTACGGGTCGACGGCGACCTCGCCCACCCGAAACTTGAGGCAGGCAAGCACACCGAGTACCGCTGGCTGGCCGAGCACGAGGTGACGGTGCTGGATGAGAACCGCGACGTCAACGACGGCCTGATCAGGCGGATCGCGGAGGAGGGCTTCGCCGTCCTGCGGTCGATCGGTCTGTGAACACCATCGAGTTGGCGCCCCACCGGGCCGCCGGTCTGGTCGCCCCGGCCGTCGACCGCGCGTACCGCGCCGGAATGCTCGCCGGTCACGACTGGGGCGGAGCGGAGCTGAGCCAACGGTACGGCGGGCCGGCCGCCACCGGCCTCCTGGTCGAGCTACGGACCCGGCTGGCCGCACCCGGCGGCATCGTCGACGAGGCCGGGTTCGCGGCGGTCACCAGGTATCTCGATCCGGTGGTCAGCCGCCGGACTGTCGACAAGCAGGTCGCCTACGGAATGATCCACCGCCGCCCGGACGGCGGGCTCTGCGCCACCGAACGCGGGCTTGCCTTCCTCACCGAGCTGTACCAGGTGCACGCGGAGGTCACCGACGAACTGTGGGCCGGGCAGGACGAGCGGGTGGCGCGGCTGGTGGCGTCACTCGGCCGGGTGCTGGCGTACGCCCTGGTGCTTGCCGACGAGGAAGGCGACCGGGGCAACTCGGCATTCACCGCGATGGCGCCGCCGCACGAGCCGTACGGCGCCCCGGCGGGCGTGCTCCTGCTCAACCGGCTCGGCGCGCTGCGGTACCACCGGGCCGACGCGCACGCCGCCGCCTGGACGGCCGCCGGGCACACCGCGTCGAGCGTCGCCGCCCTGCCGCCCGGCCCGGAACGGCTCGCCATCGAGTTGGAGACCGACCGACGGGCGGCCGGCCCGTACGCCGTCCTCACCGCGGACGAGCGACTGACGATGCTCGCCGACCTGGCCGCGCTGCCCGGCTGACCGGTTGACCGGAGTCACCGGGCCGCCCGGGGCTATCCTCCACCGGTGACGGGAGCAGGACGAGGGAGGATGTCGCGATGATCGGAATGGTGCTCGCGGCCGGAGCAGGACGCCGGCTGCGCCCGTACACCGACACCCTGCCGAAGGCGTTGGTGCCGGTGGACGGCGAGATCACGATCCTGGACATCGCGCTGGGCAACCTCGCCGAGGTCGGGCTCACCGACATCGTGATCGTGGTCGGCTACGCGGCGGACGCTGTCGTCTCCCGTCAGGCGGACCTGGAGAAGAAGTACGGCGTCACCCTCACCCTTGTGCACAACGACAAGGCCGAGGAGTGGAACAACGCCTACTCCCTCTGGCTGGCCCGGGAGCACTTCGCGCGTGGAGTGCTGCTTGTCAACGGGGACACCGTGCACCCGGTGAGCGTGGAGAAGACGCTGCTGGCCGAGCGCGGCCCGGGGATCCTGCTCGCCGTTGACACCCTCAAGCCGCTGGCCGAGGAGGAGATGAAGACCACCTTCGACGCCGCCGGCCAGCTCACCCGCATCACCAAGATCATGGACCCGGGCGAGGCGTACGGGGAGTACATCGGCGCGACGCTGATCGAGCCGCAGGTCGCCGACGCGCTCGCCGACGCCCTAAAGGCGACCTGGCGGCGTGATCCGAACCTCTACTACGAGGACGGCTACCAGGAGTTCGCCGACCGGGGCGGCGAGGTGCGGGCGGCTCCCATCGGCGACGTCCCCTGGGTCGAGGTCGACAACCACGCCGACCTGGCCCGCGCGCGGGAGATCGCGTGCCTCTACTAGCCCGGAGTATCCTCACCCCGCTGCACATCGACGTACGCCGAGGTGCGGTCGCCGACCTGGGCGCGATCCTGGCCGACGGGCGGATCTCGGCAGGCGGTGACGTCGCGGTGGTGGTCGGCCCGGGTCAGGGTGCCCAGATCGCGGAGCTGATCCGACCGTCGCTGCGGACGGCCGACGTGTTCACCGTCGCCGGGGCGACGCTGGACGCCGCCGACGACCTTGGCGGCAAGCTCCGCGCCCGGTCGTACGACGCGGTGGTCGGCATCGGCGGCGGCAAGACGATAGACGTGGCCAAGTACGCGGCGACCCGCCGAGGGCTGCCGATGGTGTCGGTGGCGACGAGCCTCGCCAACGACGGGATCGCCTCCCCGGTGGCCAGCCTCATCACCGACGGGATCAAGGGCTCCTACGGGGTGCACATCCCCATCGCGGTGATCGTCGACCTCGACTTCGTGGAGAGCGGCCCGGAGCGGCACAACCGCGCCGGCATCGGCGACGTCATAAGCAACATCAGCGCCCTGGCCGACTGGGAGCTGTCCCGCCGGGTCCGCGGTGAACCCGTCGACGGATTGGCCGCGTCGCTGGCCCGGGCGGGCGCCGAGGCGGTGCTCAACCACCCCGGCGACATGACCGACGACGCGTTCGTCACAGTGCTGGCCGAGGCACTGATCTCCAGTGGCCTGGCGATGGCTGTCGACGGCACCAGTCGCCCGTGCAGCGGCGGCTGCCACGAGATCATGCACGCCGTCGACTCGCTCTTTCCCGGCACCGCCTCGCACGGTGAACTCGCCGGGCTGGGAGCGTTGTTCTGCACCTGGCTGCGCGGGGATCTACGCCGCTTCGGGGAGATGTCGGCCTGCCTGGCCCGGCACGGTCTGCCGCGTCTCCCCGCCGAGGTGGCGCTCACCGACGACCAGTTCGTGGAGGCCGTGCAGTTCGCGCCGCGTACCCGACCCGACCGGTACACCATCCTCGAACACCTGGCACTGTCGCCTACCGAGACGCGGGAGCGGCTGGCAGACTACGCCGGTGCAATCCGCGACCAGCTTGGCTGACCCCCGTCCCACCGTCGCCGACTTCCACCGGGTGAACCGGGGCGGCGGCCTGTTCAGCGAGTCGATCAGCCAGTGGCTGGGCGCCGTCTTCGCGCTCGTCGCCCAGCGCCTCGGGCTGCGCCCCACCGCGCTCACCCTCACCAACCTGGTGCTCGGGCTGGCCACCTCGATCACAGTTGTGGCGCTCGCCGGGCCGGTCGCCGCCGGTGACGTACCGGCCTGGGTGGTCGGTCTGCTCGCCCTGATCGGCTGGCAGGTGGCGTACTCCCTGGACTGCGCCGACGGGCAGCTCGCCCGGGTGACCGGTCAGGGCAGCGCGGCCGGCGCGCGGATCGACATTCTCTGTGACGTGGCCGCGCAGATCGCCCTGGTGGCCGCGCTCGCCGCAGTGGCGGTGGCGCAGGAGCCGGGCACGCCGACCTGGCTCGTGGCGACCTTCGCGGGCACCTGGATGGTCAACCTGGTCACGTCGGTGATGCAGTCCGGCCCCAACGCGGCAAGCATGGTCACCTCGACCTCGCTGCCGGTCCGCCTGGTGAAGCTGGTACGCGACTACGGCGCGGTGATCTTCGTGGCCGCCGTGGTGCTGGCCGTCGCCCCCGCGCTGGTCCTCTGGGTGATGGTGGCGTTCACCATCGTCAACGGCGGCTTCCTGCTGGCGAGCATCGCCTTCTCCGCCCGAGCCTCCCTGTAAGGAAGGGCCCCTTACTATCGCCTTTTGCATAGGAAGGGCCCCTTACTAACCACGCTGGGCGGCGCCTTCGTGGTCGGCGCCGCTGCCCCGGCACGCAGCGATCGAGGGCTACACCACGTTGCGGAGATCTTGGCAAGAAGCCGCCCCTATAAGGGCGTTTTCCTGCCAAGATCTCCGCACTCCCGCCAGGCGGGACAGCAGCGGGAGCCGGCAGGCCGGGATCAACGAGGGCGGGCCACGCCGGCGTAGACGTCTAGGTGCCGCTTGATGACGACGTCGGGGTGGAAAGTCTGCTCGTACCGCAGCCGGGCCGGTGCGGCGAGCGCGGCGGCGCCAGCCCGAGCGACCGGGAGCGCGGCGGCCAACGCGGCCGGGTCCGGCGGGACCACCCAGCCGGCGGTGCCGGTGACCAGGCCGGCCGGCATCGCAGACGGACCGGCCGGCGGCGGGGAATGGCCGGCGACGGCCGAGGCGACAGCCGCCGGGCCGGTGCCGGCGGGCTCGTGCGGGGCGTCCGCGCCGACCAGGTACGGGATGCCGCCCAGCGCGGTGCCGAGCACCGGCCGGCCACTGGCCAGCGCCTCGATGATCACGGTCGGTAGCACGTCGTGCCACATGGAGGCGGCGATCACCACAGCGCTCGCCTCGACAGCTGCCTGCACCCCGGCCCGGTCGAGCTGGCCCAGGTAGACCACGTCCTGTCGCTCCGCGGCTGCCGCCTCCACGAGCGGGCGCAACTCGCCGTCACCCGCCACGCGCAGCGTGCCGAGCGTGCCCACGGGGTGCCGGCGCCAGGCGTCCAGCAGCAGGTCCACACCCTTCTCGGGCGAGAGCCGGGCCATGTAGAGGAACCCGTCACCCAGCGGCGCCGGTCGGCCCGGGTCTGGCACGGCATTCGGCTTCACCACGATGCGATCGTCCGGAATGCCGTACTCGCGCAGGTGGTCGGCGATCGCCGTGGTGAGCGCGATGTACCGGTCCACCGACCGCCAGGTGCCCCGGTGCACGGCCAGGGTCGTCGCCATCAGGGCGGACTGGGCAGCCGAGTCGCGGTAGCAGCGGTGCTTGATCGCCGGTAGGCCCAGCGCCCGTCCCTTGCAGTCCTGGCAGATCACACCGTCGCGGAAGTAGATCCCCGAGGAGCAGACCTGCCGGTAGTTGTGCACCGTCTGCACCACAGGCACACCGTGCCGGTGGGCGGTCCGCACCACCCAGGGCGAGATCAGAGGGTACGGGTTGTGCAGGTGCAGCACGTCCGGCCGATGCGCGGTGAGCAGCCGGCTCAGGTCCTGCTGGGCACGCGGCGCCCAGATCGGCGAGATCGGCAGCAGCGCCTTGGCCGCCTTCGACATCGACGGGATCTCGTCGGAGCTGCGGATGAACGGCAGCACCTCGACGCCGGCGGCGCTGAGCTGGGCGATCTCCGCGTCGACGATCGTGTTCTCGCCGGAGGGCTGAGCTTCCCGGTACCGGTTGTGTGCCACCACGATTCTCACGGGAAAGAAGGCTACCGTTGGGTCGTGCCCGAACTACCGGAGGTTGAGGCGCTCGCGGGATACCTGCGACAGCGCGCGGTGGGGCGGCGTGTCGACCGGCTGGAGATCGCCGCGATAAGCGCCCTGAAGACGTACGACCCGGCACCGTCCGCGGTCGCCGGCCGGGCTGTCGTCGACGCCCGCCGGCACGGCAAGTTCCTCGACGTACTCATCGAGGGTGATCTGCATCTCGTTGTCCACCTGGCACGGGCCGGATGGCTGCACTACCGGGAGGCGTTCCCGTCCACGACGCCGCTGCGCCCCGGCAAGGGTCCGATCGCGGTACGGGTACGTCTCGACGACGGCTCCGGCTTCGACCTGACGGAGGCCGGCACCCAGAAGAAGCTTGCCGCGTACCTGGTCAATGAGCCTTCGGCGGTGCCCGGCGTGGCAAAGCTCGGCCCGGACGCGCTCGCCGCCGACCTGCCCACCTTCACCGAGCGGCTGCGCAGCCGGCGTGGGCAGATCAAGGGGGTGCTGACCGACCAGTCGGTCCTCGCCGGGGTGGGCAACGCGTACTCCGATGAGATCCTGCACGCCGCGAAGCTGTCCCCGTTCGCGATCACCGATCGGCTCACCGACGCCCAGCTCGCCGCCCTGCACACGGCGACGCGGCAGGTGCTCGGCGACGCTGTCGAGCGTTCCGTCGGTCAGCGCGCGGCGGAGCTGAAGGGTGAGAAACGCGCCGGCCTGAAGGTGCACGCCCGCAACGGGCTGCCCTGCCCGGTGTGCGGGGACACGGTGCGGGAGGTGTCGTTCGCCGATTCCAGCCTTCAGTACTGCCCGACCTGCCAGACCGGCGGGAAACCGCTCGCTGACCGACGGTTGTCCCGACTAGTACGGTGAGTAGCTCAACTCGGCGACTACAGAGCGGAATCGACCCGACTGGGCTGAAAGCTCCGGTCCACCGTTCTCGCCACACGCGTATCCATCGGTATAGTGGCCCGGTCCCCGGCTTCTGAAATGGTGCGGAGCCGGCCAGATCCCACCGTCACCATCGGTCGCCAATCTCTTTCGGGGCGGCGACCGGTCGGAGTCCGCGTGGGAGACTGGGACGGTGGGCGACCCGGGCCCTCACGGCGAGTGAGCGGCACGTGTCATGCGGGAGGACATGGGTGAGGTGACGACAAGCCTCCAGCGCCCGGTAACCAACGAAGGCCGGAGCAGACTCGTGCGGCACGTCGACAGCTTCGAGATCCAGCCGCCGACGCCGCCGTCACACAACGGCGTCCCTCGGTCGGCGTGGACCAGGGCGCGCCGTCGTGTCTCTCGTTGGCACCGCCCCTACATCGCGATCCTGCTGCTGCTGGACTTCGGCTCGGCGGCGTTCGCCAGTTGGATCGCGATCCAACTGTTCGACCAGGCCGCCTCCGGTTTTTCCGGCACCCACCAGGATCCGACCTGGTTCCACACCGTCTCCTACCTGCTGCTGCCGCTGGGCTGGGTGGTCATCCTCTGGAGCAACCGGGCCTATGACCGGCGCTATCTGGGGCTCGGGCCGGACGAGTTCAAACGGGTCATCCGAGCCGCCGTCACCGTCGCGGCCAGCGTCTCCTTCCTGGCCTTCGCCACCAAGACCGCGCTGTCGCGGTGGACGGTCGGCACGGCGCTGCTCGGGGCGCTCCTGCTGATCCTGTGGGGCCGTTTCGTGGCCCGCTGGGCGCTGCACAACATCCGTCGGCGGGCCGGTCAGGCCGCCCACCGGATGGTGCTGGTCGGCACCCTGCCGGAGTGCCTGGAGGTGTACGCGGCTGTCACCCGCAGCCCGGCCGCCGGGCTGGTGCCGGTCGCAATCCACATCACCGACGGGTACGCGGCGGCGCGCGGGATGCCCACGCCGGTGCCTGTGCACGCCGGGCGCGACGTCCTGGCCCTGGTCCGGGAGGTCGGCGGGGACACCATCGCGGTCTGCGGGTCGGCAAGTGCCGAGCCGGGCGAGTTGCGCCGGCTGGCCTGGCAGTTGGAGGGCTCCGGCGTCGACCTGGTGGTCGCCCCGCAGTTGACCGACATCGCCGGCCCCCGCGTGCACATCAGGCCCATCGAGGGCCTGCCGCTGCTGCACGTCGAGGAGCCGACCCTGTCCGGGCCGGCGCTGCTGGCCAAGAACCTCATGGACCGGGTTGCCGCCGGCCTCGGCCTGCTACTGCTGGTCCCGCTCTTCGTCGCCATCGCCGTGGCGATCCGGATCTCCGACCCCGGGCCGGTCTTCTTCCGCCAGCCCCGGGTGGGGCACGAGGGGCGCACGTTCCGGGTGTGGAAGTTCCGGACCATGTACGTCGACGCCGAGGACCGCCTGGCCAGCCTGACCGACCAGAACGAGACCGACGGCATGCTGTTCAAGATGAAGGAGGATCCCCGGGTCTTCCCGGTGGGTCGCTTCCTGCGGGCGTCCTCGCTCGACGAACTGCCGCAGTTGATCAACGTGCTCTGGGGCGAGATGTCGCTTGTCGGGCCCCGTCCGCTGCCAGCCGACGACGGCGACTTCCTCGGCGACGTACGGCGCCGGTTGCTGGTCCGTCCCGGCATGACCGGCCTGTGGCAGGTCTCCGGTCGCTCCGACCTGTCCTGGGACGAGGCTGTCCGGCTCGACCTCTACTACGTCGACAACTGGTCGCTGGCGTACGACCTGAGCATCCTCTGGCGCACCGTCGGGGTGGTGCTCGCCCGCAAGGGCGCGTACTAGGGCTTGGCCTGTCGGGCCGGAGGGGCCAGGATCGCTGCGTGGGTGGCAACCTCTCCGCCGTCGTCGGCGTCGTCTCACTGGTCACCGCGCTCACCGCTGCCCTGCTGGCGGTGTTGCGGCTGCGCGCCCGACGCGGCATCGCCACAGCCACCCAGCGGGCGACCTACGAGGTGCTGCACACCGCCGGGTTGGCCGCCGAGCCGCTGCGGGCGGGGCTGAGCGCGGCCGGCGCGGCGAAGGCCGTACGCCATCTGCGGGCCCTGGTGGGGGCGGCCGGGCTGGCTCTCACCGACGCCGAGCAGGTGCTCGCCCTCGACGGGCGTGGCACGCACCACGGCGAGCAACTGCTCGCGGCGGCCCAGCGGTCGGTGGCCACGGGGCGTTCGACGGTGCTCGGGGAGGCCGACCTGCGGTGCGACCGGGTCGACTGCCCGATCCGGGGGGCGGTGGTGGCGCCGCTGCACGGGCCGGACGGCCGGGTGGTCGGTGCGCTGCTGGCGATCTCCGACAGCCCACCGGCGCCCGGGTTGGTGCAGGCCACCCTGGAGACCGCCCACTGGGCTGGTAACCAGCTCGCGCTTGCCGAGCTGGACTCCTCGCGGGAGCGGCTGGCGCGGGCCGAGATCCGTGCCCTGCGGGCGCAGATCAGCCCGCACTTCATCTACAACGCGCTTACGGCTATCGGCTCGTTCGTCCGTACCGACCCCGAGCGAGCGCGGGAGCTGATCCTTGAGTTCGCGGAGTTCACCAGGTACTCGTTCCGGGCGCACGGGGAGTTCACCACCCTCGCCGAGGAGTTGCGGTCGATCGACAGGTATCTGACGATCGAGCGGGCGCGCTTCGGCGACCGGTTGCAGGTGCGGTTGCAGATCGCCCCGGAGGTGCTGCCGGTGACGCTGCCGTTCCTCTGCCTCCAGCCGTTGGTGGAGAACGCGGTTCGCCACGGGTTGTCCCGTAAGCCGGGCACGGGCATGGTGAGCATCGAGGCCCGGGACGCGGGCGCCGAGTGCCACATAACCGTGGAGGACGACGGGGTGGGAATGGATCCGACCGCGCTGACCGCCGGCATCGCCGAGCTGGCCCGCGCCACCGCCGACCCGGGCGACGACACGGGCCAGCACGTCGGCCTCTCCAACGTCGACGAGCGGCTGCGGTCGGTCTTCGGGGACCGCTTCGGCCTGGTCGTCGAGACGGGACTGGGGTCGGGCACGAAGGTGAGCATGCGGGTGCCGAAGTTCCATCCAGGTGTACGGGCCGGCTCGTGACCTCTGGGTTCCTGCGGGTCCTGGCGGTGGACGACGAGCCGCCTGCGCTCGACGAGTTGGCGTACCACCTGCGGGCCGACCCTCGGGTGGCCCGGCTGCACACCGCCGGGGACGCCACCGAGGCGCTGCGGTTGCTCCGCGACGGTGACGTCGACGTGGTCTTCCTGGACATCCGGATGCCCGGTCTGGACGGCATGGAGCTGGCACGGGTGCTGCGTCGGTTCGCCCGGCCACCGGCGATCGTGTTCGTCACCGCGTACGACGACGGCGCTGTGGACGCGTTCGACCTGGGTGCCACCGACTACGTCCGCAAGCCGGTACGCGCCGAGCGGCTGGCCGAGTCCCTGCGCCGGGTGATCGGCTCACGGGTGGTGCCGTCGCATCCGGCGGCGCTTGCCCGCGCCGAGGAGGATCCGACGATCCCCATCGAGCTGGCCGGCACCACCCGCATGCTGCCCCGGTCGGCGGTGCGCTGGGTGGAGGCGCAGGGGGACTACGCCCGGCTGCACACAGCGGAGGGGTCACACCTGGTGCGGGTGTCGCTTGCCACGCTCGCGGAGCGGTGGGCCGATGCGGGCTTCGTACGCGTCCACCGGTCGTACCTCGTGCAGTTGAAGTTGATCGCCGAGCTGCGCCTTGTCAACTCCGGTTACGTGGTGGTTGTCGACTCCACCGAGCTGCCGGTGAGCCGGCGGCACACCCGGGAGCTGAAGGACAAGCTGGTCAGGGCGGCCAAGCAGGACTGGAGTCGCTGATTCGGGAATGACAGAACCCATCCCGTACGTTGTACGCTAGGTCGTACGACTTCCGGGAGGCTGCCGTGACCGAGACTCTGTTCGACGTCGAAACCGAATTCGACCGCCAACTCGACCGGCTCGTGGAGCTGGGCTACCCGGCCCTGGCCGGGCTGCCGGAGAGCGCCTTCCGCGACCTGGTCGCCCCGCTGCGGGCCCAGGCCGTCAAGGGCGCCCAGGGCCTGCCGGCGCCCACCGACGCCCGGGTGCCGTTCCTGCTTGTCATCACCAGGGACCTGATCGCTGTGGAGGCCCGCCTCGAACTCACCACGGTTGTCGGCAAGCGCAAGCCCGGCTTCGTCGACCACAACTACGCGGAGGACGACCTGCCGCGCTTCAACCCGATCAAGGAACTGGAGGTGCCGGCCGGGCCGGCGTACCTGCTCTTCGACGTCGACCGGGGCGAGGAGTTCCGCAACCTCGCGCCGGCCGCGGCGCTGGACGGGATGACCGCACAGGGCCGGCTGCCGCTCACGATCGATGAGGGGCTCGCCTTCATCACGCTGCACCCGGCGGCGCTGGCAAGCAACAAGTGCTTCTCGCTTGTCGGCTCCCGCTGCGGCGACAAGCGGGTGCCTGCGCTGTGGATCAGTCAGGGCGCGCCGAAGTTGGGCTGGTGCTGGTACGGCAACCCGCACACCTGGCTCGGCTCCGCCTCGGCTCGTCCGGAGCGCGTCGGCCTGGACTGACCTGCGGTTGGGCCGGCCGATCGGCTCACCCCTGGAGTTATCCACAGGGGTGAGCCGTTCTCCACAGGTTATTCACAACGCGACCCACTGATCTCCACGGCGGCTCCCTACAGTCAGAGCCCATGAAGGAACGCCGCGTCCTGGTGGTCGAGGACGAACGCACCATCGCCGAGTCGGTCGCCGCCCGACTCCGCGCCGAAGGTTTCCTGGTGGAGATCGCCGGGGACGGCCCCAGCGCTGTCGAGCGGTTCCGGGCCGGACAGCCCGACCTCGTCGTACTCGACGTGATGCTGCCCGGCTTCGACGGCCTGGAGGTGTGCAGGCGGATCCAGGCCGTCCGGCCGGTGCCGGTGCTGATGCTCACCGCCCGCGACGACGAGACCGACCTGTTGGTCGGGCTCGCGGTCGGCGCTGACGACTACCTCACCAAGCCGTTCTCGATGCGCGAGTTGGCCGCCCGGGTGCACGTGCTGCTGCGCCGTGTGGAACGGGCCGCCGCCCCCGCCCCACCGGCCATCCGCCTCGGCGACATCGAGATCAACGAAGCCGAGCGGCGGGTACGCCGGTCCGGCGCGGACGTCCACCTGACGCCCACCGAGTTCGACCTCCTTGTGCATCTCGCGGGACGACCGCGCACGGTCCTTCCCCGGGAACGACTGCTCGCCGAGGTCTGGGGATGGGCCGACGGCAGCGGCACCCGCACCGTTGACAGCCACGTCAAGGCGTTGCGCCGCAAGCTCGGCGCCGACCTGATCCGAACCGTCCACGGCGTCGGGTACGCCCTGGAGGTGCCCGCGTGATCAGCCGGCTGGATCGGGTGCATGACTGGCTGGATCGGGTGCTCCCCCGCCCGCTGGATCCGGTCCGCTCGATCAAGATGAAGCTCGGCGTCCTGCTTGTCGCCTCCTGGGCCGTGGCCATCGGCTACTTCTGGTACGGCATCGGCTGGCTCCCACCGGGCACGTCGATCACTGTCATCTGCATCGCGCTTGTCACCTCCCAGGTGCTCGCCCACGGGATGACCTCGCCGCTGCGCGAGATGACAGCCGCCGCCGGGGCGATGGCCCGGGGCGACTACACCCGACGGGTACGCGCCACGTCCCGCGACGAGGTCGGTGAGCTGGCCCAGGCGTTCAACAAGATGGCCGAGGACCTGCACGCCGCGGACCAGCGCAGACGCGAGCTGATCGCGAACGTCTCCCACGAGCTGCGTACGCCGATCACCGCGTTGCAGGGCGTTCTGGAGAACATGGTGGACGGGGTGGCCGAGCCCGAACCGGCGGCGCTGCGCGCGGCGCTGTCGCAGACCCAGCGTCTGGGCCACCTCGTGGCCGACCTGCTCGACCTGTCCCGCCTCGACGCCGGGGTGGTGCCGTTGCGCCGGGTCCGCATCGACGTGGGGGACTTCCTCGACGAGGCGGTGGAGCACGCCACCGCCAGCGCGGCCGGCGCAGGGCTGGACGTGCACTTCCGGCTCGGCGAGCTGGCGGCGCCGCTGACCGTGCACGCGGACCCGTGGCGGCTGCACCAGGTGTTCGCGAACCTGCTGGACAACGCGGCGCGGCACAGCCCGCCCGGCGGCACCGTACGGGTGAGCGCCGACGAGCACGCCGGCCAACTCCACTTCGAGGTGAGTGACGAGGGGCAGGGCATCCCGTCGGCCGAACGGTCCCGGGTGTTCGAGCGGTTCACCCGCGGCGACCGGGCGGCCGGCGGTGGGACCGGGCTGGGCCTTGCCATCGCCCGGTGGGTCGTGGAACTCCACGGCGGCCAGATCCGCGTTCTCGACCCCGCCGGAACACCCAGGGGCACCGCACCCGGCTGCCACATCCAGGTCACCATCCCGAGCAACGGATCACTTCGAGAAGAGGCCGCATGACCAGCCCCGGCAGTACGTCCGCTCCGGCGACCGGACCGGTCGGACGGCCGCCCGCCCCGGGCCAGCCCTGGTTCGGTCCCGGCCCGGCGAGCCCGCCGACAGCTGGCCAGTCCCGGCCCTGGCCCGCCCCGCCCCTCCCACCACGGCAGCCGTCGTTCGTCGACAAGCACTGGCCGGGTCCGTCCCGCGCCCCGCACCCGCTGCTCCTGACCGTGCTGGCGGTGGCGGCAGCACTCGGTGCCTCGACGCTGACGGTGGTCCGTCCCGGCCTCGGCTGGCTGGTGGCCGCGCTGGCGGCCACGGCCGCGCTCGCCGTCGCGGGCGCCGTCCGGCCGGGCACGTCGTCGCCAGCGGGAAGCACCGGACAGACCTCGCCCGGCGACGCACCCGCCGCCCGGCAAGCGCCGCCGCCCGCTGCTGCGTCCGCCCCCACCGCCGCCGGTCCCACGCCGGTGACGCCGTCGCCCGCCGCCACGTCTACCTCCGGTCCCACGCCGGCCACGGCGCCGCCCGCCGCCCCATCTGCCTCCGGTCTCCCGCCGGGGACGCCGTCGCCCGCCGCCGCCTCCACCGCCACGCCGGTCGCACCGCCGGCCGACTCGAAGCCGGCTGCGACCGCCGCGACGTCACCGGAAGCGTCGACCGCCGCACGGTCCGAACCGGAGCCCACCGAGACGGCCGCACCGACCACCGCGCCACCGCCGGCAGTCACGCCGACGCCAGCGGCGGCCACGCCGCCGGCGGCCCCGACCACCGCACGGCCCGCAGCGACCACGCCGAGTCCGTCCACGGCAGCGGCAGCCGCTCCGGCGGTAGCGACCGCCCGTCCCGATGCCACGGGGGCACCGGGGCGGGCGGCGCAGGCCGCCTGGGCCGCCGCGACGGTCGCGCTTGTCGCCGTGGGCACGGTCCGGGCCGCCGGCTGGCTGTTCGTGCTCTGCCTGCTCGCCGCCGCGGTGACCGCGACGCTCGCGGTCACCGGCGGACGGACCCCTCTCGGGATGCTTGTGGCCGCGACGCTGCCGCCCGCCGCCGCGGTACGGGCGATGCCCTGGGCGGTACGCGGATTGCACCGCACCGGCCCGGTCGGGCCCGGGATCGGCCGGATCATCACGAGCCTCGCGGTCTCGGCCGGTCTCCTGACGCTGTTCGGCCTGCTCTTCGCATCCGCGGACGCGGTCTTCGCCGACCTGGTGAGCGGCCTCCTGCCGGACATCTCGTTTGCCGGTCTGTTCAATTGGCTGATGCGGCTGGGGATTGTCGGCATGGGCCTGCTGGCCGGCGCGTACCTGGTCAACCGCCCGCCCGACCTGGCCAGCCTGCGCGCGACGCCGGGTCGGCCGGCGCACCGGCTGGAGTGGATCCTGCCGCTGGTGCTGCTCGACGCCCTGTTCACGGTGTTCGTCCTTGTGCAGTTGACTGTGTTCTTCGGCGGCGCGGGGCACGTGCTGCGCACGGCAGGGCTCACCTACGCCGAGTACGCCCGCGGCGGTTTCTGGCAACTGCTCGCCGTCACCGCCCTCACCCTGCTGGTGATCGCGGTCGCGGCCCGCCGGGCACCGAAGGCGACCCGCGCCGACCGGATTCTGGTCCGCGTGCTCCTCGGCGCGCTCACAGTGCTCAGCCTGGTCGTCGTCGCCTCGGCGCTCTATCGGATGCAGGTCTACGCCGACGCGTACGGCGCCACCCGGCTGAGGTTGTTCGTGGCGACCGTCGAGCTGTGGCTCGGGCTGCTCTTCGTCCTGGTGGCGGTGGCAGTGGCCCGACTGCGGGCGGACTGGCTGCCCCGACTGGTGATCGGCACGGCGGTGCTGGCGCTGCTCGGGCTGGCTCTGGTCAACCCGGATCGGCTGATCGCCGACCGGAACGTCGACCGTTATCTGGAGACCGGCCGCCTGGACGTCAGCTACCTGTCCGGGCTCTCCGCCGACGCCGTACCGGCTCTGGACCGGCTGCCCGAGCCGATGCGGACGTGCGCGCTGGGGCAGATCGCCGCCGAACTGCCCCAGGACGGCTTCTGGGCGACGAACCTCGGCCGGGAGGAGGCCCGGCGGGTACTCGGCCCGATGCCGGTCACCGGCAGCCTGGTGGACTGTCCCGGTCTGCGGCGCTGGTGACGCTTGACATTCGCGCCGGGCGGGCAAGACTGCCGGGGTGGCCAAGCAACTCCCCGAGGTGGGGTCGGGCGGTGCGACACCGCCGCCCCAGCGCGCCCGGATCGTGCTTGCCGAGATCACCCGGCGGGACAGCCGCGCCGAGCACACCCGCGCCGAGTTGGCCCAGCAGACCCAGGTCGGTGAGGCGCTGGTCCGTGGCCTGGTCCGGGCGCAACTCGCGCTGGCGCTGCGGCTGTCGCTTGTGGTCGTCATCGGGCTGGGCGGGCTGCCGTGGCTGTTCGCCATCGCGCCGTCGCTCGGCCGGACCACGGTGGGAGGCGTCAACCTGCCCTGGCTGCTGCTCGGCGTGGCCTCGTTCCCGTTCCTGATCGCGGTGGGCTGGGCGTACGTACGGCTGGCCGAGCGCAACGAGCAGGAGTTCACCGACCTGGTGCAGCGGCCGGAGCGCTGAGTGGGCAACGACTACGTGGTCCCGGCCATCGTCGCGGTCACCCTGGTCACGCTAGGGATCGGTTTCTACGGGCTGCGGCTGGGCCGGACCACCTCCGACTTCCTGGTCGCCTCCCGGGTGGTCAGCCCGACCTGGAACGCCGCGGCGATCGGCGGGGAGTACCTGTCGGCGGCGAGCTTCCTCGGCGTCGCCGGCCTGGTCCTCAAGTACGGCGTGGACGTCCTCTGGTACCCGGTCGGTTTCGCCGCCGGCTACCTGGCCCTGCTGCTCTTCGTGGCCGCGCCGCTGCGCCGCTCCGGCGCGTTCACGCTGCCGGACTTCTGCGAGCTGCGGCTCGGGTCACGGCGGCTGCGCATCCTGGCCACCGCTTTCGTGATCTTCATCGGGTGGCTCTACCTGGTGCCGCAGCTTCAGGGGGCGGGCCTCACGCTTGCCACGCTCGCCGGCTCCCCGTACCCGGTCGGTGCCCTGCTGGTGGCCGCAGTGGTCACCGCCAACGTGGCGCTCGGCGGGATGCGGGCCATCACCTTCGTGCAGGCGTTCCAGTACTGGCTCAAGCTGACAGCTCTGGCCGTACCGGTGATCTTCCTGGCGTTGCAGTGGCAGGCCGACGGCCGCCCGGCGGTGACGCCGCCCGACGGGCCGACGTTCCGGACCGCGACCACCGTCGTGGTCGAGCACCGCGCGACCCTCACCATGCCAGGTGGCGACATCCGCGAGGTACGCCCCGGCGACGAGCTGACCTTCGCCGCAGGTGACCCGGTGCCGCAGGTGTCCGGGGTGGCTACCGGCGCAGCGGACTGGCTGCTGCCCAGCGCTGCCGGTGACGACGACCGGGGCCTGTTCGCCACGTACTCGCTGATCCTTGCCACGTTCCTGGGCACCATGGGTCTGCCGCACGTCCTGGTGCGCTTCTACACGAACCCCGACGGTGCGGCGGCCCGCCGGACGACGCTCGTGGTGCTGGCACTTGTCGGCGTCTTCTACCTGCTGCCCACCCTGTACGGGGTGCTGGGCCGGATCTACACCCCGCAACTGCTCGTCAGTGGGCAGACCGACGCTGTCGTGGTGCTGCTACCCGGCGCCGCCCTCGGCGACGGGCTGACCGGGCGGCTGCTCGCCGCACTTGTCGCGGCGGGCGCGTTCGCAGCGTTCCTCTCCACCTCGTCCGGGCTGCTGACAAGCGTCGCCGGGGTGATCTCGACGGACGTGCTCGGTCAGGGCTCGGTACGGGGCTTCCGGCTGGCCACCGTGATCGCCGGCGCAGTGCCTGCGGTGCTGGCACTGCGCCTCTCCGGGCTGGACGTGTCCCAGGTGGTCGGGTTGGCCTTCGCGGTCGCGGCATCGAGCTTCTGCCCGCTGCTGGTGCTGGGCATCTGGTGGCGAGGGCTCACCGATCTGGGTGCCGCCGCCGGGGTCCTGGTCGGCGGGGGCGCGGCGATCAGCGCGGTGCTGGTCACAGTGCTCGGCCCACCGCTGTCCGGTTGGCCCGCCGTGCTGATCGCACAGCCGGCCGCCTGGACGGTGCCGTTGGCCTTCACCGTGATGATCGCGGTGTCGATGGCGACCCGACGACGTGCACCTGTCGACGTCGCGGCCACGATGCTCCGCCTGCACACCCCCGAAGCCCTCCGGCTGTGACGCGGGCCATCCTGGTCCGCCACGGGGATGACCTCGCGTCCGCCTGCCGCCGGACGGCAGAAGTGGTGGTCGCCCGATAACGTCGGCCCATGACTGTTGAGCACCCCGCCCTCGCGCTGCGTGGCCTCGCCAAGCGGTTCGACGGCACGGTCGCGGTGGCCGGCGTCGACCTGGACGTCCCCGCCGGCTCCTTCTATGGCCTGCTGGGCCCGAACGGCGCCGGCAAGACCACCACCCTGTCGATGGCGGTCGGCCTGCTGCGACCGGACGCGGGCTCGGCGTGGGTGCTCGGTCACGACGTGTGGCGCGATCCGGTCACCGCCAAGCGGCTGCTCGGCGTCATGCCCGACGGGGTGCGACTGTTCGACCGGCTGACCGGTGCGGAGCTGCTGGCGTACAACGGGCTGTTGCGGGGGATGGACCCGGCGGTGGTCGACAAGCGTGCGGCGGAGTTGCTGGACGTGCTGGCGCTCGGCGACGCCGGCCGGACGCTCGTGGTCGACTACTCGGCCGGCATGAAGAAGAAGATCGGCCTGGCCTGCGCGCTGCTGCACGGCCCCCGGCTGCTGGTGCTTGACGAGCCGTTCGAGGCCGTCGACCCGGTCTCGGCCGCGCTGATCCGGGACATCCTCACCCGGTACGCGGCCGGCGGCGGCACCGTCGTCTTCTCCAGTCACGTGATGGAGGTCGTCGAGCGGCTGTGCTCGCACGTGGCGATCCTCGCCCAGGGCGTCATCAAGCGGGTCGGAACGCTCGCGGACGTACGCGGCGACCGCTCGTTGGAGCAGGTATTCGTCGAGGTGGTCGGCGGGCGCACCGCTACCGGTGACGAGTTGTCGTGGCTGTCCCGGTGAGCGTCGACGCCGCAACCGCGGGTCCGGTGCGGGCGGTATCCGCACGGCACTTCGTGCGGCTCAAGCTGCGGGTGATGGGCAACAACTTCCGGGGCCAGGGCTGGCGGGTGGCCCTGTTCATCGGTGGCGCGCTGTTCGGGCTCTGGTTCGCCGCAAGCGGTTTCTTCCTGTTCGCCGCGCCGGGCATGACGGACAACGGCAGGTACGCGGTGCTGGTCGCGGCGGCCGGCGGTGGACTGCTGGTGCTGGGTTGGCTGCTGCTGCCGCTGGTCTTCTTCGGGGTCGACGAAACGCTCGACCCGGCCCGGTTCGCGTTGTTGCCGCTGCCCCGTCGCACGCTGGTCGCCGGTCTCCTGGCCGCCGCGCTGGTGAGCGTTCCGGTGCTGGCGGTGTTGATCGCGTCGTCGGGGCTGGTGCTGACCTCGTGGGCACTGGGGGGATGGTCCGCCGGTCTGGTGGCCGTGTTCGGCGTACTCGGTGGGCTGTTGCTCTGTGTGGCCGCCAGCCGGGCGGTCACCAGCGCTTTCGCGACAATGCTGCGGTCCCGCCGGGTGCGGGACCTCGCGGCAGTGCTCCTGGCGGTGACGGCGGCGCTGCTCGGCCCGTTGCAGATCTTCGGCCTCGCCGCGTTGCGGGAGGCGGACTGGACCCGGCTGACCGGCGCGGCGACTGTGCTCGGCTGGACGCCGCTCGGCGCACCCTGGACCGCCGGCATCGATGTGGCGCAGGGCCGGGTGTGGGCGGCCCCGGTCAAGTTGCTGATCACGGCGGCGGCCATCGGCGCCCTGCTGGTCTGGTGGTCGCGGTCGTTGGAGTCGGCGATGGTGGGCGCCGCGAGTTCCGGTAAGGCCCCCGCTCAGCGCACTGTCACCGGCGGTGCCGTCGCGCAACTGTTTCCCCGGGTCGCCGGCTCGTTCCGTCGGAACCGGTTCGGTGCCCTGGTCGCCCGTGAGGCCCGTTACTGGTGGCGGGATGCCCGCCGTCGCGCCAACCTGATCACGATCGCCGTGGTCGGCCTCTTCGTCCCCGTGATGATCAACCTCGGTGGCGCGAGCTTCGCGGTCGAGGGAGGAGAGGGCTTCACGATGGGTGCCGGCGACAGTTCGCCGGTGCTTGTCACCGTCTCCATGATCTTCGTGGGGGTGCTGGCCTCGGTCACGCTGGCAAACCAGTTCGGCTTCGACGGCAGCGCGTACGCCGCGAACGTGGTGGCCGGTGTGCCCGGCCGGGTCGAGTTGCGCGCCCGGATGACGGCCTTCTCGCTGTACGTCCTGCCACTGCTGGCGTTCGTCGGCGTGGTGCTGGCGGTGGTGCTGGGTCGACCGGGCTGGATCGGGTTGACCGCCGGCAGCCTGGCCGCCACCTACGGCGTCGGGCTGGCGGTGAACAGTTTCGTCTCGGTGCTGGCGGCGTACTCGCTGCCGGAGACGAGCAACCCGTTCGCGATGAACAGCGGCGCGGGCCTGACGAAGGGGCTGCTCACCTTCGTCGCCATGATCGTTACGGCGGTCGCGGCTGTGCCGATGGTGGTCGCCGCCGCGCTGCTCGGTGACGCCTGGCTGTGGCTGGCCCTCCCGCTCGGCGCCGCGTACGGGTTGGGCGGGGCGCTGCTGGGCGCGTACCTGGCCGGCGACGTGTTGGACCGGCGTCAGCCCGAGCTACTCGGAACGGTCACCCCACGCCGCTGACCCGCCGGGCAGCCACTCGACCTCAGGAGGTTGCGAGGCAACCCGGGTCGTTGCGCACCAACTCGGAATGCAGACACCAGAGCTGCGGGCCGGGTTCCACGCCGAACTCGTCGGCCAGGCGGCGACGCACGGAGTCGAAGACCCGCAGCGCTTCGACCCGTTGTCCAGCAAGGCCGAGAGCACGCATCAGGATCGCCGCGAGTGGTTCCGCAACGAGGTGATCGGGTGAAAGCGCGCTCATGCGGGTGATGACGCCGGAAAGGTTGCCGTGCGCCATCTCGGCCCGCGCCCACATCTCAAGCAGGCGCAGGCGTTCAAGTCGCCAGTTCTCCCGGACCTGGCTCGCCCAATCGCTGGAGAGGCCGACGAGCAGACCCTCGTCACTGATAGCGACCAGGGACCGTAGCGCGGAGAGCTTCGCCGGATCCCGGTCGGAGAGGCTCCGAGCCGTCGACGCCAACCGTCGGAGGCGATGCACGTCGACCCGGTCCGCGTCCAGGTGCAGCAGGTAACCGTCCGCCCGGCGGATCAGACGAGGGGCGTCCTCCTGCGTCGGGTGGCAGAGGCCGGCCATCATGCGCCGGATCCTGCTCAGATGGGCGTGCAGAGCCCGACGCGCCTGCGCCGGGGGCTGATCGCCCCACACCCGATCCACTAGTTGGTCGGTGGAGACCCTGGCGGCGGGGGTCATGCCGAGCGCGGCGAGCACGATGCGCCGCTGCGGCGGGCCGACGTCGAAGACCTGGTGCCCCACCGCCAACTCGACAGGACCCAGCAGTCGTAGCTCCATCCGCATCCCCCGTGGATCGATGAACAACGAATTAGATATTCGCCCGGATCATCTTGTAACGGCACTCTATTAATCCTAATATCGACGCATAGGTGAATATCGTGATAGCTGTCGACAGTTTGTCGCGTGGATTCCGCTCGACGGTTACGCATCTCGCACGGGCTATCCGTGGGCAGGCACGAATGGGGGCACAGCGTGGCAGGCGTCGAGATCGAACTGGACCGGGTTTGTCGTCGCTACCGGTCAGGTGGCTCGACGATTGCTGCCGTAGATGATGTCAGTGCCCGGTTCACGGCGGGCACAATGACAGCGGTGGTCGGGGCGTCAGGATCCGGCAAGTCGACACTCCTGCATCTCATTGGCGGCGTTGACGTGCCCGACTCCGGCGCTGTTCTGGTGGGCGGTCAGGATATTACGGCGTTACGCCAGAAAGAGTTGGTTCGTTACCGGCGGACGGTCGGATTCGTCTTTCAGCAGTATCATTTGCTGCCCGTCCTCACCGCACTGGACAACGTACTCGCGCCCGTCATGCCGTACCGCACCACATTCAACAAGGTGGCACGCGCGCGCGAACTGCTCGACGCGGTCGGGCTGGCCGACCGGGAACGCTCCCTGCCCAGCCAACTGTCCGGCGGGCAGCAACAACGGGTCGCCATCGCACGTGCACTGATCAACGAGCCGGCACTGCTGCTCGCCGACGAGCCCACCGGCAACCTCGACTCTTCAGCCGGCACCGACGTGCTCGATCTGCTGGTGCGGCTGCAGTCGGGCAGGGGGATGACAGTGCTCATCGCGACCCACGAGCAACACGTCGCCGCCCGCTGTGATCGGCTGCTACGACTCCGCGACGGCCGGGTGATCGACGATCTGGAGGTGCCGCGACCCGCAGACGCAGGCGCAGACACGGAGTCGACGCTGGCGCGGGCGCCTGAGCTACGGCCCTGACCGGGGGCGTGCTCAATCCGCCGACAGTTGCCCAGCGAGCGGCAGTCTGTCCAGCAACATCACCGGCACCAGGGCCGCCAGACCGGCGAGCACCACGCCCGCCAGCGCGACCGCCGCCGTGGTCCACAGGAGCCGGACGTCGAGCACGCCGGCGAACCACGCCGCGGCGACACATCCGGTCGCGGCACCCGCAAGAGCGCCCAGCACACCGATGCCGACGCCCTCGTAACCGACGAGTCGGCGCACCGACGAGCGCGACCACCCCGACGCCCGCAGGATCGCCAGCTCACCCGCACGCTCGCGGATGTTGAGGTAGAGGACATCCACAACCGACATCAACCCCAGCAGTACGGTGAGCACCACCGCGAGCACGTCGGCGCCGCGCACGCGCAGCGATACCGCCTCTCCGAGGATCGAGCCCGAGACCGCCCCCTGGAACGTCCACACGATCGCCATGAGCAGCGTCAGACCGGCAACGCCGGCAGCTAGCGCAACGCAGCCCAACGCCGTGCGGCCCGGCACCCGGAGCAGGTTCGCGATCGCCAGCCGGAGCACGCCCGCGCGGCCGTGGCCGAGTTTGACTGTCACCTTGCGACCGCTGCGGCGGACGACGTTAAACGGTGCCGCCGCGGATGCCCGCCAAGCGGGAACGAGCCCTGCGACAAGTGCCACCGCGCCCGCCACCGGAATGGCCCAGAGCGCTCTGTCCCAGCCGACGTCGGTGCCGATGCGAAGCCCGAGCGGCACCGCCAGCACGCTGCTCACCGCGCCGGCCAGCACACCGAGAAGCATCGTCTCGCCGGTCAGTAACGCGACCAGCCGCGCCCGGCTCCAGCCCAGACAGGAAAGGAGCGCAAGCTCCCGATGCCGCTCGCGCACTGCGGCGCTCACCGCGTTGACCAGGAAGAGGACGCAAACGACCAGGATGAGCCCGAACAGCACCAGACTCTTGCGGTCCACCGCCTCAGCGATCGTTGCCGACACGCCCTTGCGGGTCCAACCCTCGCTCAGGCGCAGCTCGGGCCGACCGTACCGGCCAGCCGGCAGGACGACTGTCTGCGCGGACGGCGACGCACCAAGCGTCACCTCCACGTCCAGCCCGGTCGCCCGGCTGATGTCGTCGGCCACCCGACGGACACGTTCCCGGCTGACCGAGTTGAACCCGTCGATGCCGGCGACCCGGACCCGCACAGCGCTGATCGGCGCGGTTTCCCCGGTCAACGCGGCCAGCGAGTTGAGCGAGACGAGGAACGCCGGCGGCGGGCTGTGGTACCCGCCGGGGTTGCTGTTTGGCGACAGCGGCTGGTCACCCAGCAACTCCCGGTCCACCGTCCGGGCGCCCCTGAGCACGTTCGCGTCGTACGTCTCCATCGGTGTCTCCGCGAGCGGGTCCCGCTGGGTGAGCCGGGTCGGGTCGAAGAAGCCGATCGGGTCGAGCCCGACGCCCATCTGATTGGCGCCCGCCCGGTCACCAGAACGGATCATTGTGGTCTCGCGTAGCGCCGTGTCGTTCCACAACTGGGGTGGGGCACCCACAGGTTCGGTCCAGGCCGCACCGGCGGGCCGTCGCGGCTCGGGTCGAAGAGTGCCATCCGGGTCCACCTGGTATTCCACGGCACCCGACCGACCGATCCGGCTCAACAACCCACCCGCGAAATAGAGTGTGCCGTCGGTTCGGGCGGACTGCTGGGCGTCCACCGAATCCACCGGCGGGGTGTCCAGCCGGGCCTCCGCGGGGGCGGCATCCGCCAGCTCCGCCAACCGGCCGAGGTCCCCGGCGCTGGGGTCGGCGGTCACCCGCTCCGCGCGGACGAACACCTTTTCGTCGATCTGCGGTGCTGCGGTGCCGATGGCGGGCACCAGGTTGACCGGGCCGTCGAACCGGCGTCGTTCGCCACCGGACCGGTCCGGTTCCAGGTACCGGCCGAACGTCATGGCCGAGTCGAGCCCCACGAGCTTCGCCTCGGAATCCGGGTCGATCGCCGCCACCGAGTAGGACATCATCACCAGGGCCAGGGGGTCGAGACGAGGGGACGGCTGACCCGGCGTGGAGGAGGGGTAGTGGAAGAGACCATCCGCGTCGAGCTCGACGACCAGTGCCGGCCGCCGTCGCGTCCCCTCCCCGCTGGCCAGACACAGGGGCACCTCGTCGCCGTCCTCCCGCACCTCCAGCACGGGCGGAGGGATGCCGTCCGGGCACGGGTTGCGCCGGGTCCGGCCGTCGGCGTATTTCTGTGTGCCGTTCACCGGGTCCTCGTCCACCGGCCGGATGACCGGCCGTTTAGTGACGTAGACGAGTTCCGGTGACTCCTCCGCGACGGTGAGGCCGCGGTCGGCGCTCCACACCCGGCGCTGCCGGATCAGTTGCCGGGTGGCGCTGCGGTCGACAAGTGCGGTGAGGTCGAAACGGCGCCCGGCGAAGAACGGGGAATACCCGAGATTGCCGATCGGCGCCGCGACCTCGACATCTCGGACCTTGGTGATCCCGCGCCACTGATCGAGGGTGATGCCGCCGTACCGGCTCGACAGGAAGTTGGGCCGTAACAGCCCTCGATCCGATTCGAGGGCCGATCTGCTCCCCGTGGGACGGACCAGGATGTCGTACGAGCCGCGGAAGTGAGCATTCACCTCACCGGCGACGGTCAGTTGAGACGTCCGGGTGTTGCCCGTGAGTACGACGAATCCGATCGTCGCCGTGACGATCGCGAAGAACATGGCCAGAGTCCGGCCGGCCCGGCGTCGCAACTGGGCCCAGATGATTCGACGCACTTGACGATCATGAATGTCGGCGCCACTGATCGCAAGCAGCTACGGCAGGCGACATTTTCCTGCCCGCGACGACAACACATCGACAACAATTAACCAACAGGGCTCCTCCAGACTCCGTGTCGCACCCGTCGGTTCAGGGGGAGGAGTTGCTCGTGCGGTATGCGGAACTGACCGCCCGGATCCTGCTCGGGCTCGTCTTCGCCGCCGCCGCCGTGAAGCTGCGCAGCGCGCCGGAGCGGGCCGGCTTCCGTTCGATGCTGGCGGCCATGCGGCTGCTGCCGGCCGGCCTGGTCGGGCCACTGGCTGTCGTCGTGGCCGCCAGCGAGGTCCTCGTGGTACTCCTGCTCCTCTTTCCCGGCACCTCGACCGCCGGCTTCGCTCTCGCCGCCGTGCTGATCACGGGATTCCTCGTCGTCACGGGGCTGACAGTGCGTCGAGGGATACCGGTCGCCTGCCACTGTTTCGGCGCCTCCCGCCGCCTGCTCAGTCCGGTCCATCTGGGCCGGGACGCGCTGCTGCTGGCCGTCGCCGTGACCGGTCTCGCCGCTCCGCCGTTCGGTGCCTCGTCGTCCGCCGAGGTCGCGACCAGCGTCATCGCCGCCGTGGCCGGCGCGCTCCTTGTCGTGTTCTTCGTCGACTTCGTCGCAGTCTTCGCCGATCCGATGCCCGGCAGGGCCGTTCCCCAACGGAGGAAACGAACGTGAACGACGTCCTGTTTACCGCGGTCGTGGTGGTCGGAGCCCTCGGCTGCCTCAATCTGCTCTTGCTCTTCGGCGTCATCCGTCGACTCCGCGCACTGACCGAGCAACTAGCGGTGAGCACGCCAGCGGACTCCCTCGGACCGGCTCGTCCGTCCGTCGGGGAACGCCTGCCGTCCTTCACGGCACGTACGTTGACCGGCGAGCCGATCACAGAGGACTTCGCGGCGAGCGGAGAGACCTATCTCGGTTTCTTCTCCACCGGCTGCGCACCCTGCGTCGAGCACCTGCCCCGGTTCGTCGACCTGGTCGCGGCGGCCGGTCCGGACCGGGTCCTGGTCGTCATCGACGACGACGGGCGCGACCTCGCCGAACGGGCCCGGTTCATCGAGCTCGCGGAGCGCGCCGGGCGGGTCGTGGTCGAGTCCCCGATGGGTCCGGTGAGCTCCGCCATGGGTGTGGACCGCCTGCCGACAATGGTCTCCGTCCGCGACGGAGTGGTGTCCGCGAACGTGCAGGACATTCAACAGTTCATCGCACCCACCCTCACCCGGACGTAGTCGGGCATCGCTCCGGTGTCGGCTGCAGCCGCGCGGGTCGGCCACCGGTAGCACCACAGACGCCGGCATCCACCACCCATTGGAGGGCGAATGAAACTGATCAACAGAGCCGCTGACCGCATGCTGGCCTGGTTCGTTCCGGGCGTCACCGCAGAGGCAGCCTGCGTCCGAGACACCCTGTACTGCTACTGCAGCGGCGGCATCGCCTACAAGCGGGTCTGCCAGAAGTGCCCGGACGGAGCCGGGGGCTACTACTGGGTCTGCAACCCGTGTGGTCCCGCCGGCACCTGCTGACCCCGGGTCAGGGCTCGGCGGCCTTCCGGCCGCCGGGCCCTGCTCTCTCTACTGGAGAGTCCATGCCAACTCGTCCGAAACGCGGGGGCTCCATCACCGCCCTGCGCCTCACCTGGACCGCTGCCCGTGGCCCACTGGCCGGCCTCGCGGTCCTCGAACTCGTCACCGGACTCCTGCCGGTGGGCTCCGCGTGGCTGGTGAAACTGGCGTTGGACCGGCTCTCCGAACCGGGGCGGGGCGGACTGGAGGCACTGGCTGTCGCGTTCGCGGTGATCACGTTCGTCGCCGCCTCCGCCGCGCCCCTGCACCGGTTCCTCCAGGCGGAACTCCGGCGGGCCGTCGCTGTTCTGGCCAAGGCGAATCTCTACGCCGCCCTGGCCCGACTCCAGATGCTCTCCACCCTGGAGAAGCCCAGCTTTCGGGACCGTCTTCGTCTGGCCGAACAGGCCAGCCAGAGCGGCCCGGCGCAAGTGGTCGAAAGCCTCATCGCCGGGGGACGGACTGTCGTCACCCTGGGCGGGATGCTCGCCACCGTCATCGCGATCCAACCGTGGCTTGCCGGCGTTCTGGTCGCCGCCGCGGTGCCGGCGCTCATCGCGGAACTGAAGCTCAGTGGGCGCCGGATGGACATGATGTGGCAGATCAGCCCGGCGGAGCGGCGTGAGGCGTTCTTCACCGACCTGATGACGAGTCTCAGCGCCGCCAAGGAGAGCCGGTTGTTCGGCGCCCACCGGCTCTTTCGGCATCGCATGCTCGCCGAACTCACAAGCAGCAATCGTGCCCGACGGCGCACCGACCGCCGGGAGCTGATGGTGCAGTCAGCGCTGGCGATGCTCTCCGCAGGGCTCCTGGGAGGCACGCTCTGCTGGGCACTGCTGGCGGCGGCTGCCGGTCGACTCAGTCCGGGTGACATCGGCGCCTTGGTCATAGTCGCCGGGGGTACGCAGTCCTCACTGGCGGCGCTCGTCGGATATATCGCGTCCGGGCACCACGCCAATCTGTTGACGACCCACTACCGCGACCTGATCGCCGAATCGCCGGCCACCGAACCCCGGGTGCTCGGGCGAGCCCTCCCCGGCACCAGGAGCGGCATCGAACTCGACGACGTGTGGTTCCGCTACGACGACGAGCACCCCTGGGCGCTGCGCGGAGTCACGCTCACCATCCCGACCGGTCGCTCCCTCGCCCTGGTCGGGCAGAACGGGTCGGGGAAGAGCACGCTGATCAAACTGCTCTGCCGGTTCTACGACCCCACGCGGGGTGCCATCTACTGGGACGGCATCGACCTGCGCGACATCCCGATCGACGAACTACGCCAGCGCATCGGAGCGGTCTTCCAGGACTTCATGTGCTACGAGCTGACCGCACGCGAGAACATCGCGCTCGGGGACGTCGACGGACGCGACGAGGTCGACCTCAGCGAGGAGCGGCTTAACGCCGCAGCCGGGCAGGCGGAGATCCTGGACGTGCTGAAGGCGCTCCCCGAGGGGCGGACACACTGCTGTCCCGGACCTTCGTGGACTACGACACCGCCCAGGAACAGGGTGTTCTGTTGTCCGGCGGCCAGTGGCAGCGGCTGGCGCTCGCCCGGGCGCTGCTGCGCGGGCAGCGCGACCTGCTCATCCTTGACGAGCCGAGTTCCGGGCTCGACGCGATGGCTGAGCAGCGCATCCACCGTCAACTGGCCGAGCACCGCCATGGTCGTACGAGCATCCTGATCTCCCACCGCCTCAACACTGTGCGCGACGCCGACGAGATCGTGGTGCTCGATGCGGGCCAGGTCGTCGAGCGCGGCACCCACTCGGCACTTATCGACGCCGACGGCTGCTATGCCGAGCTGTTCCGGATGCAGGCCGAGGGCTACCAGCACACCGAGACGCATGCCGGATGAGCACAGGAGGAGCCATGCCCGCTTTGTGGATCGGCGTACTGGCCGCGGTTGTCGTCTCAGCCGGCGGCGCACTGGCACTGCGCGGCCTTCGTCGCCGGCAGGTGGCGGTACGCGTGTCAGGGCAGAGCATGGAACCGAGCCTGCGACATGGCGACCTGCTGCTGGTCCGCAGATGTGCCGGCAACCAGGTCACCGTCGGGGACATCGTGGTGTTCGAGGCACCCGGCTACGACCATCAGTGGTCCGCGATGCCCGAGCAGCGGTCCGACATGCTGGCACGGTGGCTGGTCAAACGGGTGGCAGCAATTCCCGGTGACCCGCTGCCTGAAGGTGTCGTCGGTGCCGGGGCGACAGTTCCGCCCGGGACGATCGTCGTCATCGGCGACAGCGTCGGCTACGACTCGCGCACCTCGGCCCTCTGCCCCACGAGAAGGTGCTCGGGCGAGGGCTGCGCCTGCTGTCGACCGCGGGCCACGAGGCCCGCGACCTCTCCGACGCCCGCACCAACCCCGGCGTCCCAGCGTGAGGAACCGCCGATACCGCCGGCGAGGTAGGCCCCGCCGCTAAGCGTCGCGTCGAGTGGGAACCTGAGCGGCGTCGGCGATGAAGCCACGCCACGCGGCCGGGGCGAAGGTGAGGGTCGGGCCCGAGCGGTCCTTGCTGTCCCGGACCAGGACGACGCCGGGCAGATTGTCTGCCACCTCGACGCAGTTGCCGCCGGAGTCGGTCGACCGGGTGGACGTGCGCCAACGCGGCTCGTTCATCGTCATGGCGTCACCTTCAGCTTCCGGATCAGATCCACAGAGGCGCTCGTGGAGAGCGATTCGCCGAGCAGACTATCCCATTTGCGATCAATCAAGCGGATGGTTTCGGGGTCATCCATGACGTGTCCACGGGCGGCATTCTCCAGGTAGAGCACCCTGTCTCCGTCGGGCAGTTCGGCGAACACGAACCCACCGCCAAAGCCGACGTGCTCACCGACACTCAGGGGGATGACGTGCAGCCGAACGAACGGCAGATCTGCTGCCTCGAGTAGTCGGCCCAACTGGGCATTGAACACGTCAGGGCCGCCCACCGGGCGGTGAAGACCCATCTCGTCCACGAGGAAGACGCAATACGGCGGCACATCACGGGACAGCAGCAGCTGACGTTCCAAACGAACCGCAACAAGTTCGTCGACCAGAGCCGGCGGGTGCAGTCCACCGGCCGAGATAACGGCGCGGGCGTACTCCTCGGTCTGAAGGAGGCCAGGCACGAGGCATGCCTCGAAGGCTCGTAGGCGGGTCGCCTGCTGCTCATATCCCCGCCACGGGACGAACCAGGATGGACCGCGATCCTGGTCCGCAGCCTTGAGGAGTTCGGCGAGGAGGCCGCCGGTGGCTAGGGCCTCGTCCGCGGCGACCGCGAACTCCATTGTCGGCCGACGCCGGCCGGTCTCGATGGCCGCCACCGTGGACGGACTCCATCTGGTGACGGTCGCCAATGCCTCCTGGGACATGTCGGCACCCGCTCGGGCGGCCTTCAACGCCCGTACCCACATCTCGACGTTCATCCTTACCTCTCCGGTAAGTACGTGACCCCGCTGCGTAGTAAGCCCTGGCATCCTCCCCTGTCCGCGCCTCTCGGTCCAGGGTGGATTGCACGCGGCCCGGTCGGTGGAGGCGACGTCCCGGCGTCCGGTCCTGCGTTCGGGCCGTCCCGGTCATCCCCCGATCGGGGCGGCCCCCGTCAACCGGAGGGAGATCAGCCGTGTTCGGGTTCATAGGCGGCAGGAACGGGGCGCGGTGGTCGTACCGGAGAAGGAAGATGGCGGCACCGGCGGCGGTGCCGGGCGCGACCGGGCCGGAGCGGCCGGCCGGCCCGCCGGATCAACGACCCGCGTGGGCGACGGGGCCGACGGCGGCCCTGCCGCGACCGGGTCGTGCCGGTTGGCTGACCCCGGCGCAGACCTGGCGGGCGAACGGCGGCCGACCGGCCCCGCCGACGCTGCCGACCGGACGGCGGTGGTGAGTCGCCCGCACCTGCCGATGCGGCCGCTCTGGCGGTGTCGCGGCTGCGGCGCGCCCTGGCCCTGCCAACCGGCGCGGCTGGCGCTGCTCGCCGAATACCGGCACGACCGCCTGGCGCTGCTGGTCTACCTGGGCACCGCGATGGCGGAGGCGGGCAGTCAACTCGCCCAGCTCAACGGACGACCCAGTGACCTGCACGAGCGCTTCCTGGGTTGGGCGCGAGGGCGGGGCGGCACAATGTTTCACGTGAATCATGAGCCGGGTGCCGAGATCCATCACACCGACCCGTTCGCCGTGCCGAGCGGGCAGCGGTCGCCGGTTCGCCGGCTGCGTGGTCGGCTCGCCGCGCCGGTGACCCTCTGGACGGCACCCGGCCCGGCCGGGCTGACCGTCGCGTCCACACTGGTCGCCGAGGGAGAACCGGACCGGCTGTTGGGGCTGATCGACCCGGAGTCCGACCTGTGGGCGGCGGTCGAAGAGGCGGGGCGGTTCGCGGTCGCGCCACTCGGCCCACCGCACCGGCAACTCGCCGACCGGTTCGCCGGCCTCTTTCCCGCCCCGGGCGGCCTCTTCGCGACCGGCGAGTGGATCGACACGCCGTACGGGCCGGTGCCGGCGGACGCGGGTGGTTGGGCGGGATGCCGGTTGGACGCCGCCCGGGAGTACGGCTGGGGCCTGTTGGTGGAGGCGACCATCGAGGCGGTCGACCTGACCGGGGAGGCAACGCCCCTGCTGCACTACCGAGGGCGCTACCACGAGCTGCCGGGCTGATCAGGCTTCCCGGCGACCGGTCACCGGAGTGACCTGAGTCACTCGGCGCAGCCAGGCAACCGCTCGGCGCACTCGACGACCGGTGTCGATCTCACCCTTCCCCGTCCGGGAGCGCGCTCTTTACCGTGCGCGAAACTCCTCCGACGCCTGTGAAGGTGGTGATCCACAGATGTCCACGGACACACCCGCGCCGACCGCTTCCCAGCCGGACAAGTATCTGGCCGTACAACGGTCGGACGAGTTCGCCGGGCTGCGGCGCGCGCTGCGCGGCTTCGTCTTCCCGATGACCGTCGCGTTCTTCCTGTGGTACGCGCTCTACGTCATCCTGTCCGCGTACGCCCGGGACTTCATGGGCACGAAGCTGTTCGGCAGCAATATCAACGTCGCACTGGTCTTCGGCCTGCTCCAGTTCGTCTCCACGTTCCTGATCGCCTGGCTGTACTCCCGGTACGCCGACCGGAAGATCGACCCCATCGCCGACCGCATCCGCGCCGAGATCGGGGAGGTGACCCGTGAAGACGGTCCACGCGGTTGAGACGTTCCTGGCGGCTGAGGCCACAAACCACACCGCCCGCAACCTGACAATCACGCTCTTCCTGGTCTTCGTGGCGGTCACCCTGGCCATCACGATCTGGGCCAGCCGGCAGACCAAGACGGCTACCGACTTCTACGCGGGTGGCCGGTCGTTCTCCGGCTTCCAGAACGGCATGGCGATCGGTGGCGACTACATGTCGGCCGCCTCGTTCCTCGGCATCGCCGGCATCATCGCGCTGTACGGCTACGACGGCTTCCTCTACTCGATCGGCTTCCTGGTCGCCTGGCTGGTGGCCCTGCTGCTCGTCGCCGAGCTGCTGCGCAACTCCGGCCGGTACACGATGGCGGACGTGCTCGCCTTCCGGATGCGTCAGCGTCCGGTGCGTACGGCGGCGGCGGTCTCCACGATCACGGTGTCGATCTTCTATCTGCTGGCGCAGATGGTGGGCGCGGGTGCGCTCGTCGCGCTGCTGCTGGGCATCCGGCCGGGCACGACGTTCCTCGGCATGGACGCCGCCACCGCCAAGGTAGCCACCATCATCATGGTCGGCGCCCTGATGATCATCTACGTCACCGTGGGCGGCATGAAGGGCACCACCTACGTGCAGATCGTCAAGGCGTTCCTGCTGATGGGCGGCGCGCTGCTGATGACCCTGCTGGTGCTGGCGAAGTACAAGTTCAACCTGTCGTCGCTGCTCGGTGACGCCGCCGCCTCGTCCGGCAAGGGCAGCGCGTTCCTCGAACCCGGGCTGCGCTACGGCGTCGAGGTGGCCGGCAACGCGACACAGACCTTCTACAACAAGGTCGACCTGCTGTCCCTCGGCATCGCCCTGGTGCTCGGCACCGCCGGTCTGCCGCACATCCTGATCCGCTTCTACACCGTGCCGACCGCGAAGGCGGCCCGTAAGAGCGTGCTCTGGGCGATCGGCATCATCGGCACCTTCTACCTGCTCACCCTGGCCCTCGGCTTCGGTGCGGCGGCGCTGGTGGGCAGCGAGGCGATCACCGCGCAGGACAAGGCTGGCAACACCGCCGCGCCACAGTTGGCCGAGGCACTCGGTATCGACTTCTTCGGCGGCGACCTGGGAGGGGCGGCCCTGCTGGCGATCATCGCAGCGGTCGCCTTCGCCACCATCCTGGCGGTGGTCGCCGGGTTGACACTGGCCTCCTCCTCCAGCCTGGCGCACGACTTCTACGCGAACGTCATGAAGAAGGGCGAAGCGTCGGAGCGGCAGGAGGTGCGGGTCGCCCGGATCTCCGCCCTGGTGATCGGCGCGGTGTCGATCCTGTTGTCGATCTACGCGCAGAACCTCAACGTGGCGTTCCTTGTGGCGCTGGCCTTCGCGGTCGCCGCGTCGGGCAACCTGCCGGCGATTCTCTACAGCCTGTTCTGGCGGCGGTTCAACACCTCCGGCGCGGTGTGGGCGATCTACGGCGGTCTGCTGTCGGCCGTACTGCTTGTGTTCTTCTCACCGGTGGTCTCCGGGGCTGCGACCTCGATGTTCCCGGACCACGACTGGCAGTGGTTCCCGTTGTCCAACCCGGGCATCCTCTCGATCCCGTTCGGTTTCCTGTGCGGGTGGATCGGCACCGTCATCTCCAAGGAGCACGACGAGGACAAGTACGCAGAGCTGGAGGTCCGCGCCCTCACCGGCGCAGGCGCCCACTGACCGTCGCCCATCTTGTAAGGAAGGGACCCCTGTTAACGCCTGGCGTTAACAGGGGTCCCTTCCTTACATACGGGGATCGGTAGGCTGACCGGCATGAAGGTTGCTGAGCGCTTCGGTTCCGGTCACCGCGTTCTCGTCACCGGCGGCGCCGGTTTCGTCCCCTCACACCTGGTCGACTCGCTGATCGCCCGGGGCTGCACGGTGGTGGCGCTCGACAACTTCGTCACCGGCTCGAAGGAGAACGTCGCCCACCTGCTGGACCGGCCGACCTTCACATTGGTCGAGGCGGACATCTCCGAGGGCCTGCCGGCCCATCACCCGGCCCTGGCCGAGCGCTTCGACGCGATCCTGCACATGGCCTCGCCGGCCAGCCCCACCGACTTCGCCCAACTGCCTGTGGAGATCCTCCGGGTCGGCTCGGTGGGCACCCTGCACCTGCTTGACCGCGCGGTCGCCGACGGCGCCCGGTTCCTGATGGCCTCCACCTCCGAGGCGTACGGGGACCCGAAGGAGCACCCGCAGCGCGAGACCTACTGGGGCAACGTCAACCCCATCGGCGTACGCAGCGTCTACGACGAGGCGAAGCGCTTCTCCGAGGCGGCCACCATGGCGTACCACCGCTACCGGGGGCTCGACGCTGCGATCGTCCGGATCTTCAACACGTACGGCCCGCGGATGCGCCCGGACGACGGGCGGGCCATCCCCACCTTCATCTCGCAGGCGCTGCGCGGCGAGCCGATCACCGTGCACGGCACCGGCAACCAGACCCGCTCGATCTGCTTCGTCGAGGACCTGGTGCGGGGCATCCTGCTGCTGCTCGACTCGACGGAGACCGGCCCTGTCAACTGCGGCACCGAACACGAGCTCACGATGCGGCAACTCGCCGAGTTGATCGTGTCACTCTCCGGCAGCACATCGGAGGTGACGTACGTCACGCGCAGCGCCGACGACCCGGAGATGCGGCGCCCCGATCTTGGCCTCGCCCGGGAACTGCTCGGATACGAGCCGACCGTCGCGCCCGAAGACGGCCTACGACGCACGATCGAGTATTTCCGGGCGCGGCTAGGGTAACCGGCGCGCCGCTGACCGCCGATCGTTGAGTGTCGCCTGGGGGCGGGAGTGGCTCCCGCTACGTACCCTGAATTACATGTCAGCGACCTCTGCCGGCGTTCCCCAGCCGTACCTGAACCGCAGCGCCGGCCGCGCCTCGGTGCCCGGCTCCGACCGGGGCGCCTCCGGACGCGCCCGCCGGACGGAGGCCCGCTGGTACCCGTCGCACGACGATGAACAGCGCCAGCCGGGCGGCCCGGCCGGGCCGAGAGGTCCGGGAGGCCCGGGGGGTGTCGGCGGCTCGGGGCGACGTGGCCCACGGCCACGCTGGGGGCGCATCGGCCTGGTAGCCGGGGTCGCGGTGCTGGTGCTGGCGCTGCTCGGCGGCCTCGGCGCCTGGATGTACGCGCGCAACCTCAACAACGACCTGGCCCGCACCGACCCGTTCGCGGAGATCACCGGCGGCCGACCGGCGAAGGCCGTGGACGGCGCGCTGAACATCCTGCTGGTCGGCAGCGACTCCCGAGACCCGGACGCGCCGGTCGACACCAAGAGCCAGTGGCGGGCCGACACGATCATCGTGATGCACATTCCGGCCGACCACCAGGAGGCCTACCTGGTCTCCGTTCCGCGTGACCTCTACGTGCCGATCCCGGAAAGCGCCGGCGCGGACTGCGGCTCCGGCCAACGCGGAAAGATCAACGCAGCGTTCGCGTTCGGCGGTCTGCCCCTGGCGGTCCGCACCGTGGAGTGCTTCACCGACGTCCGGATCGACCACGTGATGGCCATCGACTTCGGCGGCTTCAAGGAGGTCACTGACGCCCTCGGTGGCGTCGACCTCAAGGTGGAGCGGACGATCACCTCGATCCACAAGCCGTACCGGACGTTCACCAAGGGCACCAACCACATGGACGGCACCGAGGCGCTGGACTGGATCCGGCAGCGCAAACAGTTCCCGGACGGCGACTTCGCCCGGATGCGGCACCAGCAGGAATTCCTTCGGGCATTGATGGACAAGGCGGCGAGCACCGGCACGCTTGCGAACCCGAAGAAGCTCAACGACTTCCTCAAGTCGGTGACCGCTGCCGTCACGGTCGACCAGGACTTCTCGTTGACAGACATGGCAGTGCAGTTCCGTAACCTGCGTGGACAGAACCTCACATTTCTGACCAGCCCCAACTCGGGCAGCGAGACGATTAACGGTGAGTCGGTGGTGGTCTCCGACCGGGAGAAGGCGCTGGCGATGTATCGGGCCATGTCGGCGGACACCATGGCGGACTGGGTCAAAGCCAATCCGCCGAAGAGCAACGACGGCGGCTGAGCGGCACCGTATTTGCCTTGACCGGCAAATTCACCGCGTTCTACGTTTGCCTGGCACCACGATCGATGTAACCGAGAGGAGAATCGATGGCAGGCAAACTGCGACGGGCACTCCAGGCGTCGGCTACCGCTGCACTCATGTCGGCGACAGCCTTGGCAGTCACCCCCGCACCCGCCCAGGCGGCCGCGCTCGGCTGTCCGTACCCGTACACGTGCCTCTACGACTTCGAAAAGAACCTCGATCACAGGTACCAGGTCGTGACCTCCGGCTTCCAGTCGGTTTCCAACGGGGCAGCCGTCGTCTACGGCGTCAACAGCCGCAATGATGACGTTGTATACGTCCGCTACACCAATGGGCTCATCAGGTGCATGCCCTCCGGCAAGCCCAACAAGATCTACGACGTCGGTTACTTCGGAATCACCAATGGAATCCGCATCGACTCGGCGTCCACCTGCGCGTACCCGACCATCCCGGGGCCGAGCACCTGACCCATTCGGGGGTCCGGTGCACGCCGGGCCCCCGACCCCCGGCCTGACGGCCACTACTCCGACCGGCGCTCACCTTCGGCGAACAACTCGATCACCGAGGGTCATTTTCTTCGAATGAGGCGTGCGTCATACCGCAACTGCCCCGACGGGTCATCGAGATAGGCCGATCGCCGGTAGGCTGCACCTGACGTCCGAATTGAATCCGGATGAACTCGCCAAGTCGATTTGATGCACGTACAGTGGTCGCCGCCCCATCTTGATCACGAACTGGAGCACGAATGCCGGTTCAGGCCAGCCGACGCCCTACCTCAGCCGCGCCGAGCGGTCGAATTGCCGCATCCATACCAGTGCAGCCGGGCCGGTCAGGTGGTGGGCCAGGCGATCGCCCGCCGGGTGGTGGCGACGGCCGGTCGGGTGGAAAGGGGCCGTCGAAGAAGCGGCCCCGGCGCAAGGATCCGCTCTGGGCGCGCCTGACTGTGATCTTCGGTGCGGTGCTGATGCTCAGCAGCGGGGTGGGCATCGTCGGCGGCAAGGTGCTGATCGGCCAGGCCACCGGGGACATCGCGCAACGCAACCTGCTCGGTGACGCCAGCAAGTCCGACGCCGAGGGCGGGGCCAGCCTGGACGGCCCGATCGACATGCTGCTGCTCGGCGTGGACGCGCGGGAGCGTTGGGCAGCCGACGACGTCCGCTCGGACAGCATCATCATCCTGCACATCCCGGCCTCGCACGACCAGGCGTACCTGATCTCCATCCCCCGGGACACCCAGGCGCAGATTCCCGCCTTCTCGAAGAGCGGCTACGGCGGCGGCACCGGCAAGATCAATGGCGCGTTCCAGGCCGGCGCCGCCAACGGCGGTGGCTGGGAGGGCGGCGCCCAACTGATGGCGCAGACGATCAAACGGCTCACCGGGGTCAGCTTCGACGGTGCGGCGATCATCAACTTCGGCGGCTTCAAGAACGTCATCGACGCGCTCGGCACGGTGCGGATCTGCGTCACCCAGGAGGTCGAGTCGCTGCACATGTCGTACGTCGACGGCAAGCCGATGTGGAACGCGGACGCCAAGAAGACCGGCAAGCCGAGGACCCCGGTGGTGCACAAGAAGGGTTGCCAGGAGATGGAGGGCTGGGCGGCGCTCGACTACTCCCGGCAGCGCAAGACCCTCCGCAACGGCGACTACGACCGTCAGCAGAACCAGCAGCAACTGATCAAGGCGATGGCCAAGAAGGCAAGCGACGGCGAAATGCTGACCAAGCCGGCGAAGCTCCAGCAGCTGATCAAAGCCGCCGGCAAGGCGTTCGTGCTGGACACCGGCGGCACGTCGATCGAGAGCTTCATCTACACCATGCGCGGGGTGACCGCGAACGAGCTGACCATGCTCAAGACCAACAACGGCACCTTCCACAGCACCGGCACCGGCGCCGAGGCGCTCAGCGAAGAGACGATGGCCATGTTCCGTGCGATCAAGCAGGACAAGCTTGCCGAGTTCGTCTTCGCCAACCCCCAGGTGATCTCCACCCGCAAGTGAGCGGGCCGATGTGGGGGAAAGCCCGCGACGGTTCCATCACCGACCGTAGCCTGACGTGAGCACGTTTCACGTAACGGCTGCGGGGAGGCGGACACGTCCAGGTCCGGACGCAACGTGGTGGGCCAGGTCGGCACCGCCCGGTCACGTCGTGCCCGTGGCTCACGGATCATGCTCGGCGTCGGGCTGGCCCTCGTCCTGCTGGCCGGGCTCACAGTTGTCGGTCTCAAGACACTCTCGCACCGGTACGACAGCTCGGTGACCAGGGAGCAACTGCTCGACGACGACGCCCGCAGCGGACGCACCGACCTGGACGGGCCGCTCAACTACCTGCTCATCGGCACCGACAGGCGTGCCGGCAGCAGCGAACCCGACCAGCGGTCGGACACCATCCTCATCGTGCACGTGCCCGCCGGCAGGCGCGAGGCGTACCTGGTCTCCATCCCGCGTGACCTGCTTGTCGCCATCCCACCCACAAACGGATTCGGCGGCGGCCAAGACAAGATCAATGCGGCGTACGAGCGTGGCGGCGGTGGGCAGGCCGGCGCCCAACTGCTCTCGGCCACCCTGAGCCGGCTCACCGGCCTCCGGTTCGACGGTGCGGCGCTCGTCGACTTCTCCGGCTTCCGGAAGGTCATCGACCTGCTCGGCGGCGTACGGATGTGCGTGGACACCGAGGTCCGCTCGATCCACACCAACCGGGTCTTCCCCACCGGCTGCCAGCGGATGGACGGGGCACAGGCGCTGGACTACGTGCGGCAGCGCTACGACCTGCCGGGTGGTGACTACGACCGGCAGCGCCACCAGCAGCAGTTGCTCCGGGCGATGCTGGACAGCGCCGGCCAGGCGGACCTGCGTACGGATCCGATGAAACTGGATCAGGTACTCCGGGCCGTCGGCGGCTCGCTGACTGTCGACACCAACGGCGTACCCCTGGAGGATCTGCTCCTCGCACTGCGTGCGCTGCCGCCCGACGGGATGCGCGGCGTCCAGGTGCCCTCGTCGCCGCAGACCATCGACGAGGTCTCGTACGTGGTGCTCGACAACGGGGGCAACGGGCTGTTCGAAGCCGTCCGGAGCACCCGACTGCCGGCCTGGGCGCAGGCCAACCCGCGCTGGGTGACCCGGTTGTGATGGTGTCGACGGCGGGGTCGGCACCGAACCGGCCGACGAGGATCTAATGTTGGTCCCTGTGTTCGGACCCCAGGTTCCCACCGTGCCCGTGACCGAGATCGCCGACGACACCTACCTGCTCGACGTGCGGGAGGACGACGAATGGGCGGCAGGCCACGCCCCCAACGCCCATCACCTGCCGATGATGGAACTGCCGGCCCGGTTGGCCGAGGTGCCCACCGACCAGGATGTGGCGGTCGTCTGCCGCTCCGGCGGGCGCTCCGCCCAGGTCGTCGCCTACCTGGTGAACAACGGCTGGGACCGGGTGCGTAACGCCGACGGCGGGATGCGCCAGTGGGCAGCCGTCGGCCGGCCGGTGGTCGACGGAAACGGACAGCCCGGCCAGGTCATCTGAGGCGGTCGGCATGGGCGGGCCTCTGGTCTTCGCGCACCGCGGCGCCTCGTACGACCTTCCGGAGCACACTCTCGCCGCCTACCTGCGTGCCCTCGACGAGGGCGCCGACGGGCTGGAGTGCGACGTCCGGTTGACCCGCGACGGGCACCTGGTCTGCGTGCACGATCGACGTCTGGACCGCACAAGCAACGGCCGCGGTCTGGTCAGCGCACGTACGCTCGCCGAGTTGGAGGCGCTCGACTTCGGTTCCTGGCATCCGGGCAGCGCCCCGAGCGGTGACCTGCCGCCGGACGAGTCGCACACCCGGCTGTTGACCCTGGCGCGACTGCTCGACGCCGTACTGGCCGCCGGGCGGCCCGTCCGGCTGCTTGTGGAGACCAAGCACCCGTCCCGCTACGGCTCGAACGTCGAACGGCGGCTGGTCGCCCTGCTGCGGCGCTACGGGCTGGCCGACCCGGCACCCGACGACCCGGTCCAGGTCACCGTGATGTCGTTCTCCCCGCTTGCGGTCCGGCGGGTCCGGGAGTTGGCTCCGACGCTGCCCACGGTGCTGCTGCTCGAGGTGCTGCCACGCTGGTGGCCGGCGGGTCGGCTGCCGTTCGGCGCCCGCATCGCCGGGCCGGGCATCAGCCTGGTCCGGGCCCGGCCGCAGTTGCTGCCCGCGCTGCGAGCCGCAGGCAACCAGGTGTACGTCTGGACGGTCAACGAGCCGGCCGATCTGGAGTTGATGCTGGCTGCCGAAGTGGACGGGATCATCACCGACCGGCCGGCGCACGCCCTCGCCCGACGGGATCGCTGATCGACGTCGACCGGGGGTGCCGAAAGCCGAATCTCCGGGGCAGACTCGGCACATGCCGGAGCGTATCGACTTTCCCGCTCTCATCGCCGGCCACGCTGTCGTGATCGAGATGATCAATTCTGGGGACGCGGGGTTGCCGGTCCTCACCCAGCTGCTCCAGGCTGCCCAGCCGGCGCTCGGGGCGAAAGGTATGGCGTTCGTCGAGTTCGGCCCGACCGGCGGCCGGGTGATCGCGGCGACCGGCGCTGCGAACTGGGCGTTGGGCCGTCCACTGGCTGCCGACGACCCGGACACCGTCTGCCTGCTCTCCGGGCCACGGGCGCGCCAGGTCCGCGTGGCGGACCTCAACGGCAAGCTCTCCGGCGAGCTGGCCGGCAGCGGGCTACGCCGGATGGTGGTGTCCCGGGCCGAGATCGGCGGGCACACCGTCGGCAGCCTGCACGCCCTCTACCCGGGCGACGACGAGCCGGGCGACGAACAGGCGGTGGTCGCCTACCTCGCCTCGTGCATCGCGCACATGTACGGCGACGCGAGCGGGCTGCCGGTGCACGGTGACGGGCCGGTGGTGGCGGCGCTCGCCGACGGACTGGCAGTTGTCGACCGGGAGGGGACCGTCCGACTCTGGAACCCGGCCGCCGCCCAGGTCACCGGTCAGACCGCCGAACAGGCGTTGAGCCGCCCGCTGCCGCTGCCGCTGCCGCCTTCCGGCCAGGTCCGCGACCACCGGCTCCCGGACGGGCGCTGGCTGCGGATCACCTCCGGCGAGCTGCCCGGCCCGGGTGCGCTGCGGGTGGTCACCTTCCGCGACATCACCGACCAGCAGCGCCGCGACCACGACCGGGAGCTGTTCGTCGCTGTGACGAGCCACGAGCTGCGTACCCCGGTCACCGTGATCAAGGGGTACGCGGACACCCTCACCGACCACTGGGACTCGCTCAACGACGCCGATCGTCGGCAGGCCGCCCGCGTGATCGGGCAGCGCGCCAACGAGCTGGCCCGGCTTGTCGACCGGCTGCTCTCCTCGGCCGCGGAGACCGGCCCCGGCGACGACCCGCCCAGCCCGTTCGACCTCGGTGAGGCGCTGCGCGCCGCAGTCGTCGACCTGCCTGTCGAGCTGCGTCGGCGGTTGGTGCTGCGCCTTCCCGCCGACCTGCCCAAGGCGCTCGGCCACCGGCCCAGCCTGACCACTGTGCTGACCGAGCTGGCGACGAACGCCGGGAAGTACTCGCCGCCGGGCTCCCCCATCGAGATCACGGCCGGGGTCGACGGTCAGCTCGTCGGGTTCCGGGTCAGCGACCGAGGGATCGGCATCCGTCCCGAGCACGTGGAGCGGGCGTTCGACAGGTTCTGGCAGGGCGAGTCCGGCGACCGGCGCGGCTACCCGGGGGCAGGGCTCGGCCTCTATCTCGTCCGCCGGATCGTTGAACAGCAGAATGGATGGGTATCCCTACGTCCAAGGACCGACGGCGGTACGGTCGCAGAGGTGCGACTGCCGCGCGGTTGACCGGCGGCGGCGCGACGTGGAGGCGACGGTGGCAGCGGCAGTGAGGGATCGGGCGTGGTGCGTGGTGGTTCCCCACCATCCCGCTGGAGCACGGCTGGCCCGGCACCGGCTGGCCGACGATCTGGCTGACGTCGTACCCCCGGTGCTTCTCGCGGACCTGATCGCGGTCCTCGCCGAACTGGTGGGCAATTCGGTGCGGCATGCCCGGCCGCTGCCCGGCGGCGTGGTCCGGGTGGCCTGGCGTTTGCGGCCCTCGGCCGAGGGTCCGCGCGTCCAGTTGGCTGTGACCGACGGCGGCGCGAGCACCAGGCCACGGATCCGGACGGCAAACCCGGACGCCGCCGACGGGCGAGGTCTGCACATCGTGGCCGGTCTGGCCACGCGTTGGGGTGTCGAGCGCGACGGCATGGGTCAGCGCGTGTGGGCGGAGTTCGAGCCGGCGGCGACGAGCCGCTCGGACCTGGTGGCGGCGGGCTGAACGACGGTCCGAGGCGGGTCCGGCCCACGACGGGCAGGCGGGCCCTCTAGGCTGTGACGCCGTGAGCAAGCGTCGAAAGAGCCAGCGCGCCGCCGTCGACACCGCCCCCCGGAAGGACAAGGTGCGGGACGTTTTCGTGCCGCGACCGTTCGAAGGGCTGGCCGACGAGCCTGAATGGATCGCGCTGCGCGAGTTGGTGCCCGCCGCGTCCGCGCCGCTACGGCTGGCGCCCGCCGTCGTCGAGGAGTTCGGCGACCGGCCTGTCACGCTGGCCACGGTGCTGCCGATGGCCGCACCGGCGGTGACCAAGCCGGACGGCCAGGTGCTCATCGGTCTGCAACGGCACCAGCAGTCCGGCGACGTCTCCCGCGACCTGGCCGAGGCGCTGCTCTGCGCGTTGCGGACCGAGCCGGGCGGCCAGGTGGCCGTGCCGCCGCTGCCCGGCCCGGGCCCTCGACTTCAGGACATCCTGGTGGACGGCCCGCTGGAGATCACCATGCACGACGGGTTCGAGTTCTGGCTCGATCCCGGCGCGGCGGACGACCCGACCGTCCAGGCGTCGCTGGAGCGGGCCAACGCCGCCATCTACCCGACTGTGCGGATGGCCGCGGCGAAGGCCGCTTACTGGTGCCAGGTCCCGGAGAAGGCACATGTGCGCTGGGTGCTGCCCGACGACGAGGACGCCGCCCTGGACGCGTTGGCCCGCCTCGGCGCGGCCGGCACGCTGACGCTCGGCGAGCAGACCAAGTTCGCTGGCATGTTCCGCGCGCACGGCCGGCTGGTGCCGGTCTGGGACCTGCCGGAGCAGGCGCCGGCGACCGACTGGGAGGACCCGGTGGCGCAGTTCAGCAAGCGGTACGCGGAGGCGCTCGCCGCCACCGATCCGCTGGACGCCGCCGGCCGCCGTGCCCGTCAGGGTCTGCTCGGTCGCCAGCTCACCCTGCGCTGACGTTAGGAGGGGCCCCTTGTTATGCATCAGGCGTTAATAGGGGGCCCTTCCTTCAGCGACTCGCGGACTATTGGGCAGGACATGCAGCGGGGGCCGCCCCGGCCGGAGCCGAGCTCGGAGCCGGCGATCGGGATCACCTCGATGCCGGCCCGCTCCAACTGCGCGTTTGTCGCGGTGTTGCGTTCGTAGCCGACGCAGAGCCGGGGCGCCAGGGCGAGGGTGTTGTTGCCGTCGTCCCACTGCTCGCGTTCCGCGGTGACCGGGTCCAGCCCGGTGTCGATGACCCGGAGCTGGTCGAGGTCCATCGCGTCGGCGGCGGCCCGCAGGAAGGGCGCAGGGCCGTCGACCCGCGGGTCCTCGCCGTCGGCGCCGGCGATCACCGTGTACGCCGAGAGGGTGCTGGCGATGTTGGGATACATCAGCACGGCGTCGGCGTCGACCATCGTGCAGACGGTGTCCAGGTGCATGGTGGCGCGTTCCTGGGCGATCGGCACCACGAGGATGGTGTGGGCCAGCCCGGCGGCGAAGACCTGCCGGCCCAGACGTTCCGCGCCTGCCGGTGTGGTGCGCTCGCCCACCCCGACCGCCAGCACGCCGGGAGCGAGCAGCAGCACGTCCCCGCCCTCCAGGTGCTCCAGGTGGGGGCGGTAGACGAACTCGGTGCCGGCGAAGCGTGGATGGTGGCGGTAGATGGCGTCGGTGAGTGTGGTTTCCCGGCGGCGGGCCGGCATGGCCAGGCTTGTGACGCCGACCCGGTCGCCGATCCACAACGACGAGTCCCGGGTGAACAGCAGATTCGGCAGCGGATCGATCACAAAATCGTGACGGTCCATCAGGGTGTAGACCAACCCGCCCGGCCGCTCCGGGCTGATCCGCAGCTCCTCGTGGGCGAGCCCCGCGGTGAGCACGTCGGCCAACGCGACCGGATCCAGGTAGGCGAGGTGGTCGGCGACCCGGGCGCGCAGGGTGTCGCCGAGCCGGGGGGAGCGCAGCACATGCTCGGTGAGTTCGGCCCGGGCGTCGGCGACGGCGAGTGTCTCGGCCAGCAGGGTTGCCAGGTAGAGCACCTCGACACCGCGATCGCGCAGCGCGGCGGCGAACGCGTCGTGCTCCTCCTGGGCACGGCCCACCCAGGGGATCGCGTCGAACAGGAGGGAGTCGTTGTTGCGGGGGGTGAGCCGGGCCAGTTCCGGGCCGGGCCGGTGCAGGAGCACGGTGCCGAGCCGGCCGACTTCGCTGTCGACGTAGTGGGTCACCCCCGCAGCGTAGGGCAGGGTTTAGCGGCATCCGACAAAAGAACTGTGGATGAATATGGCATTCATCCACAGTCACTCCGGCGCTCCGGCTTGCCGAACACCGGGACTGGCAACGTAGGGTAGTGAGGACATAACTTCGAGGGACCTTTTGCCGGAGGTCGCGATGACTGTCTTTCCCGCACGACGAGCCGTACCGACCGGTCGGGCACTGCCGCCCGCCGCCGTGCCCCACCCCCGCGTCGAGTCGCCGGGGGTTCTCGAACCGATCCGTCCGACACCGCTCGAATGGGCGCGCCGCCGCCGTGCCGAGCGGGGCGCACGTCGGCTGGAGGCGGCCGGAGCACGGGCACTCGGTCAGCTCGACCACCTCGGGCCAGCCTGGCACGTCATCGAATGGCCCCGCACTGATGTGGCGGACGCCCTGCTCGACCGCGCTCAGGACGACCGCGCCGGGTTCCTCGCCATCGGGCCGAGCGGCCTGTTCGCGGTGACCATCGCCGACCACGGTCGCGCCCGGGTCCTCGTCGCCGGTGACGTGGTGCAGATCAACGGCAAGCGGCCGCCGTACGTGGCCGAGGCCCGTCGGGACGCCAAGCGGGCCAGCAAGGCCCTCAGCGACGCGGTGGGGCTGACGATTCCGGTGTCGCCGGTGCTGACCTTCGTGGGCTCCGGCGTGATCAGCGTCTACGGCCTGCCGAAGGACTGTCTGATGGCGACCCACCGGGAGCTCGACCGGCTCCTCGTGGCCGGTGGCAGCCGGATCAGCCCCGCCACTGCCGAGAAGCTGTCCCGGGTGGCGCAGCATCCCAGCACCTGGCTGAAGGGCACGTACCGTCCAACGGCCGACTACCGGTGGTACGACGAGGGCCGAACGGCCGCTGACAAGCCGGCCCACCACCGGTAACGTCACCGACGACGCCACGCGGCCCCGGTTCCCACCCCCCACCGGTTCCCGCGCCGTCACCGACCGCCCCGGTTTCGACCGTGCGGCCCGGTGACAAGGTGCGCTCGGTGGTCCCGTCGGAGACCGGCTAGCGTGGACAGTCCGTCGGTGTACATAGGAGGCTCGGTGGCCCACGTCGAACTTTCGCTCTCGGAAGTGTTCGTGCCGGCGGCGCGAGCCTCCACAGAGCCGGAGTTCGACAACTTCGGCCAGTGGTCCTCGACGGTCTGCCGGGCCGACGAGCCGTGCCTGCTTATCGACGCCGACACCCGGGTGGTCGCCATCTCCACGGCCGGCTGCGAGCTGCTCTGCCTGGGCGAGCCGGCCGGCCTGATCGGGCGGCCGCTGCTCGACGGCGGGCTGCGCCTGCTGGACTTCACCGCCAACCGGGGCGAGCTGACCGAGGCCGAGATCGACAAGATCCCGCCCCTGCTGGCGCTCTCCTCCGGCCGTCTCGCCAGAGGGCTGCTGCGGGTGCAGGGCGCCGCGGCGGGCAGCTCCGACGCAACTGTCGACGCGATTTCCACCCCGGTGCACGCCCACGGCGCCGTGGCAGGCTCCCTCACCTTCTTCTCCGAGGTCTGACCTGCGGCGGAGTGTGGCGTTCACCGCACGCGGCGATGTCGGCGTCGGCCCACACCGACACCGTAAGGTGCCCTCATGCTCGATATCGCTCTGCTGCCAGGGGAGTACGCCGTGTGCCGGTTGGCCCCCGGCGCCGCCCTGCCGTATGCGCTGTCGAGCGAACTGGACCGCGCCGAGGTGGTAACTGTGAGCTGGACCGCCGACGGGATATCGGTGATCTGCCCGACCACCCGAGCCCCGGCACAGGCGGTCGTGGAAACCTCCTGGCGCTGCCTCAAGGTCGCCGGCCCGGACGGCGTGGCCGCCACGGGAACGCTTGCGGCCCTCGTCGCGCCGCTCACCGAAGCCCGGGTCAACGTGGTCACCTTCTCGACCTTTGACACCGACTACCTGCTGGTGCCGATCGTCCGCCTGGCCGAAGGCACTGCCGCCCTGGAGCGCGCCGGGCACCGCGTCCTCGGCTGAGCTTCACCCGGCCGGCCGCTCGCCCTACGATGGGCTCGGCCACCCCCCGGCCGCGACCTTCCCCGATGCCCCCGAGGATCGGCCCGTGCCGTTCACCCCGTTCCGCCGCCCGTCTCCCCCACCGCAGGCGACGGTCCGAACGCTGCCCGCGACCCGGATCCTGGCGGCGCTCTTGACGATCTTGGCACTGACCGGCTGCGGGGCCCCACCCGAGCTGCGGCAGCCATCCGGCGTGCCAACGGTCACCGGCACGCCCACTGCACCCGGGCCGACAGGCACTCCGACGGCATCGCCCACCGCCGTGCCCACCGCCCCTCCGGTCGGCACCCCGTCGGCCACGCCCGATGCCGGCCTGGTCGCCACCGCCTGCCGGAGCGGGCCGACCGGTCAGCAGGTCCTCCGGCTGCTACGCGGCCGGACCGGAGTCCTCCCGAGCAACGTGCAGGTGAAGGTCCGCAGCGGGCCGCTCTGCGCCGCCGACTGGCAGTACACCGTGGTCACGGTGACCGGGCACGAGGAACTCCAGGTCGTCACCCGGGGGCGACCCAGCGCCCCCGAGCTGGTCACCGCCGGCACCGACGTGTGCACCATCGAGGTCCGGGCCACCGGGCCGGTCGGGATCCGCACCCTCGCCTGTGACGCCGGCACACCGCCCGGATCGGGTGCGTAGGCTGGTCGACATGCCCGGAACACCGCCCACGCGCTTCGTCTATCTCGGCCCGGAGGGCACCTTCGCCGAACAGGCCCTGCGCACGATCCCCGCCGCCGAACACGGCAGCCGTACGCCCGCCCGCAGTGTCGGGGAGGCGCTGGACAGCGTCCGGGCGGGAGACGCCGATGCCGCGCTGGTGCCGCTGGAGAATTCGATCGGCGGGGCGGTCGGCATCACCTTCGACGAGATGATCGAGGGCGACCCGCTGGTGATCACACGCGAGGTGATCCTGCCTGTGGATTTCGTGCTCGCCGCACGGACGGGGACGTCGCTGCCGTCGATCCGCACGATCGCGGCGCACCCGCAGGCGTCCACCCAGTGCCGGGGCTGGCTGCGCGACCACCTGCCCGACGCGGTGGTGTTCGACGTGCTCTCCAACGGCGCAGCCGCCGCAGGCGCCGGCTCAGGTGAGTTCGACGCGGCGATCTGCGCGCCGATCGGGGCGACCCGGCACCGGCTCGCGCTGCTCGCCGACAAGATCGCCGACCACCCCGACGCGGTGACCCGGTTCGTGCTGGCCTCCCGCCCCGGCCCGCCCCCGCCGCCGACCGGTGACGACCTCACCTCGCTTGCCGTCTACATCGCCCACGACCGGGTCGGTGCGCTGCTGACGGTGCTCATGGAGTTGGCCGTCCGTGGGGTCAACATGACCCGCATCGAGTCCCGGCCGACCGGCGAGGCCCTGGGTCGGTACGTCTTCTTCCTGGACTGCACGGGGCACGTGGCCGACGTGCGGCTGGGCGAGGCGTTGCAGGGGCTGCACCGGGTCTGCGCCGACGTCCGCTTCCTGGGCTCCTATCCCCGGCACCGCTGGGCCGAGACAGCCGGAGAACGACCCGTACCGGCACCGGCCGGTCTCTCCGACGTCGACTACGCCGATGCGGCTGCCTGGCTGGCCCGACTGCGCACCGGCGAGCTGACCTGACCCGGCTGGGCTGACGAGCTGGGCTGGGCTGGCGACCCCGCACGACTGAAGCGCCCGCCCAGCCAACCGATCGGGTCAGCTCAGCAGGCCGCCGAGCAGGCCGCCCTCCTGCTGCTGCTCGCCGCTGCCCCTGACCGGCGGTTCCTCGGACGGCTGCACCACCACGAAGCCGTGACCGGCGAAGCTCATCGTGTACGCCTCACCGGTGCGCCGGCCCAGCAGCGTGCCGAGACCGAGCTGCTCGGCGCGGTGGTAGCCGGTCTGGAGGTTTGCCGACCAGCAGACCGCTGCCTGCGGGTCGACATAGGTCGGGGCGTCCACGTTGAGCACGACCGGGGTGCCCTTGGTGGTGATGGCGATCCGGCCGTACCCACTGAAGACGCAGTTGAACAGGCCCGACGAGGAGGTCATGCCGGCGCCGCCGACCATCCTGATGTCGTACTGGAGGGTCGAGTCGAAGGCGAGCACGCTGGAGCCGTTTATGGAGAGCGCGTCGCCCGGCTCCAGGTCGATGATGTGAACGTCCTTTGCCAACTCGGCGAGGAAGACGTCACCCTGGCCGGTGACCTTCATCAGCGGGACGCCCTCGCCGGTGAGCTTCTGCTTGAGGAACTTGCCGAGCCCGCCCGAGCCCAACGCCTGGAACTGCACGTTTCCCTGGTAGGCGACCATGGACCCGACCCGGGCCATCGCCTCACCGTTGAGCTCGATCTTCAACATCTTGGAGTTCTGCAGCCGCATGCCGGGCTGCGCGGACTCCTTCTCGAGGTTCTCGGCGGAGAACAGCTCGCTGCGCATGAGGGTGCCTCCTGAAAGGTCGCGGTTGCTGCACCGACGGTAGGCGACTCCAGCAAGCACGGACCATCAGCCGAGCGGCGTACCGCTGGCGGGCCGTAGCGCGGGGTCAGCCCCAGCCCAGCGCGTGCAGCCGTGCGTCGTCGATGCCGAAGTGGTGGGCGATCTCGTGGACCACCGTGACGGCCACCTCGTCGACGACGTCCTCGTCGCTGTCGCAGATCCGCAGGATCGGGCGGCGGTAGATGAAGATCCGGTCCGGCAGCACGCCGGCGTAGTCCCAGCCCCGGTCGGTGAGCGCGTGCCCCTCGTAGAGGCCGAGCAGGTCGGGCTCGGTGGGCGGCGGGTCGTCCTCGACCAGGATCACGACGTTGTTCATGAGGCCGAGCAGCTCGCCGGGAACCTCGTCGAGGGCGTCACCGACCAACTCTTCGAAACGCTCGCGGGTCATCTCCACCGGCACTCCACCATTGTGCCCGACGTCCGGCCGACCGGCCCGGTCACGCCGCGGGACCTGATCGTGGGCCGGCGGAGAAGGCGCGATGCCCGCGCGCTCGCGGAGGGAGCGGCCACCCGGTCGGGCGGAGGCTCCCTCCGTGAACGTACGGGTAGAGGTCCGTCGCCTCAGGAGGCCAGGCGAGCGGTGAGGGTGATCTCGGCACCCGGCGAGAGCAGGCGGGAGATCGGGCAGTTCGCCTTGGCGGCCTCGGCGAGCTTCTGGAACTCGGCCTCGTCGATCCCAGGCACCTGGCCGACGGTCTCCAGGTCGATCCGGGTCACGGTCATCCCGGCGTCGGTCTTGTCCAGGTGGACCTTGGCGGTGGTCTCGACGGAGGTGGGCGTCGAGCCGGAGTCGGCGAGGCCCTTCGAGAACGCCATCGAGAAGCAGCCAGCGTGTGCCGCGGCGATCAGCTCCTCGGGGTTGGTGCCCTCGCCCTCCTCGAAGCGTGACTTGAAGGAGTAGTTGCCGGACAGGCCGCCCTTACCGGTGCGGACCGTGCCGGAACCCTCGGTGAGATTGCCCTGCCATTGTGCGGAAGCGGTACGGATTGGCATGAGGAGAACGCTAGCGGAAAGGTGACCGCCGAGCGACCGACCGGCACCGACGCCCGCCCTGCGATCCCTGTCACCTGATCGCGGTTCGGCGTGGGCGACTTCGCCAACGCGACCAGCCACTCGCTCTGTGCCATGATTCGACGCAGGCCCGTGACCGGCGGAAGGATGGCCGATGTCCGATGAGCTGCCGATCCCCCGCCAGGGCGACCCGTCCGACGGGCCGAGCGTGATCGAGTGGGGTGGCGACGACGAGCCCACCGAGCGTCGACGCTTCGGCTTGTCGCTCACCGGCTTCACCCGCGACCCCCGGCTGCCCCTGCTGCTCGCCGGGCTCGGCGCGGTCGCCGGGGTCGCCTCGCTGATCGGCGAGTGGCTGGTGATGACCCTGCCCAACAGCGGGCCGGTCGGGACCAGCACCATCGACGTTCCGGCCGGCGTGTCCGACATCGGCGGTTTCGGGGTCGGCTACCTGGTGGGTCTTCTCGGCCTGGTCTGCACCGTCGCGTTGGCGCTGCGGGGCACGGCGTCGGTCCGGCAGAACGCCCGGCTGATGGGGCTCGCCCTAACCGGAGCCCTGCTGGCGCTGCTGATCGCCGCGACGGCGACGCTTAACGACAGCGGTCAGCGGACCTACTTCTACGCACCGCAGGACGGTTTCCGCGTCGAGTACGGCCGCGGTCTGGTGATGGCGTTCGTCGCCTGCGTGCTGCTCGGGGCGGCCCTGCGGCTGGCCCCGAGCGCTCCCGAGCAGGTGCAGGCAGGGCCGACTGCCGACGACCACCCCGACGACGGGCCACCGGAGCGCGGTTGGCGCCGCCGCCGGGACCGGGCCTCGACCCCGGAGGACGGCCTGCCCGCGCCGGCCGACCTGACCGTCACGTCGGCGGCACCGTTCACGCACCCCCAACCTCCGGCCTGAGCTGCGCGCCCTGACCCCGACGGGTCCGGGTGCACCCGCCTGACCTGCCGTTTCGGCGACACCGACGGTAGGGCGCCCGTTGGTTCCCGATTCGCCTGGAAGCCGTGGTTGCGACCGCTCACGCGAGGTACGGTTGCTGCCCGCCGTCACGCCGGGTCTCGATCCAGGACCGTACGGCAGGCTGCGACGGCGGCGGGCGAAGGAGGAACGATGACCCGCCCGGGGCTGCCCAAGCTGATCGCAACCGACCTCGACGGAACGCTGGTTCGCAGCGACGAGACCGTCTCCGCGTACACCCATGGGGTGCTGGACCGGGTGCGGGCCGCCGGAATTCCGGTCGTCGCCGCGACCGGACGCGGCCCCCGGTTGACCGAGCTGACCCGCAACGACATCCGGGCCGCCGACTTCCTGGTGATGGCCGGTGGCGGTCGGGTCGTCGACCAGAGCGACCCGACCGGCCCGGTGGTGCTCCGCGACGAGCGGCTGGCCGGCGAGGTGGTCGCCCAGTTGCTCGCCGACCTGGAGGCGGCGGCCGGCCCGCTGACTGTCATGGTCGAGGCGTCCGACGAGCACGACGCCCCGCTGTGGGGTGACTACCACGCGAGCTGGCCCTACCAGGACCGGTTCGAGGCACGCAGCCGCGCGGAGTGCCTCTCCGGTGACGTGATCAAGGCGTTCGCGCGGACCGCCGACCACCACGTGGACGAGTTGCTGGCGGTGGCCCGGCAGGTCATCCCGCCGCACATCGCGACACTCACCCAGGCCGGGCTCGGCTTCATCGAGATCTGCCCGCCCGGCGTGGACAAGGCGTCCGGGCTGACGGCTGTCGCACAGACCCTCGGTGTCGACCCGGGTGACGTGCTGGTCTTCGGTGACATGCCCAACGACCTGCCGATGTTCGAGTGGGCCGGCTGGTCCCGGGTGGCGGTTGCCAACGCGCACCCGATGGTGCGCGCCATCGCCGACGAGGTGACCCTGCGCAACGACGACGACGGGGTGGCCGTCTACCTGGACCGACTACTGTCCCGGTGATGGGAGAGACCCCTCGACTCGTCGCCACCGACATTGACGGCACGCTGATCCGCGACGACCACACGGTAAGCGCCCGCACCGCCGGCGTGCTCGCCCGGCTCGTAGCGGAGGGCACGCCGGTGGTGCTTGTCACCGGCCGTCCGGTCCGCTGGCTCAAAATGGTGTACGAACAGCTGGCCCAGCCGCTGCCGGCGGTGTGCGCCAACGGCGCCGTGGTCTACGACCCGGTGCGCGACGAGGTGCTGCGGGCCGATCCGCTCGCTCCGCAGCACCTCGCCGAGGTGGCCGAACGGCTACGTGCCGAGGTGCCAGGCATCAGCTTCGCCGTGGAGATCCTGGACAGCCGGGAGATGCGTCACGAGACGCACTACCCGCTGCGCTGGGACGTCGACCCCGAGGGCATCCGGCCGATCGAGACGCCGGAAGAGCTGCTGTCCCTGCCTGCGGTGAAGCTGCTTGCACGGGCCGGCGAGCAGGACCCGGACGCGTTCGCCGCGCTGATCGCCTCGGCGGTGGCGGGGCTCGCCGAGGCGACGCACTCGTCGTCGTCCGGGCTGGTGGAGATCTCCGCTGCCGGGGTGACAAAGGCGGCAGGGCTCGACTGGTACTGCGACCGGCTCGGCGTGGCCGCGGCGGACGTCGTGGCCTTCGGTGACATGCCCAACGACGTACCCATGTTGACCTGGGCCGGGCGCGGCGTGGCGGTGGCGAACGCGCACCACGCCGTCCTGGCGGTCGCCGACGAGGTGACGTCGGCGAACTCGGAGGACGGCGTGGCGGCGTACCTGGAGAAGATCTTCGAGGTGGGCTGAGCGCCGATTACAGGTACTGGCCGGTGCTGTGCCCCTCGCCGCCGGCCGGCTGGCCGATGCCCGGCATCCCGGGCACCATCCCGCCGGGACCGCCAGGGCCACTGGGCAGTGCCTGCCGGCCGCCGCGCATCTGCTCCAGCTGCACCCGGGCGGCCATCTGCTGGGCGACCAGGGCCGCCTGGATGCCGTGGAAGAGGCCCTCCAGCCAGCCGACGAGCTGGGCGTGCGCGATCCGCAGCTCACCCTCGCTCGGCGCCTTGTCCTCCGTGAAGGGCAGCGAGATCCGCTCCAGCTCGTCGCGCAGCTCGGGGGCGAGGCCCTCCTTGAGCTCGACGATGGAGCGCTCGTGGATCTCCCGCATGCGGTGCCGGCTGGCGTCGTCAAGGGGAGCCGCCTTGACCTCCTCCAGCAGTTGCTTGATCATGCTGCCGATCCGCATCACCTTGGCCGGCTGTTCGACCAGGCGGGTCGGGTCTTCGCCCTGCCCCTCCTCGGTCTGCACCGTGCCGATCGGCCGCCCGTCCGCGCCGACCACCACCACGGTGCCGGAGTGGCCGGAGTCGTCGGAGCCGGGCTCATCGTTCTGTCCAGCGGAGTGCGCTTCGGTCATGGGTCCATCTTTACCCAGTGCACGCGAGCCATGCCGCCCGGGACCAACTCCCGGGGCCACGCCACCCGGGCGGGACGCGCTACCGTCGCGCCATGCCTGCCGACCCACGCGACGTGCTGACCAGGCCCGCGCCCGCACCGGACCGGACGGTGGCCTACGGCGATCACCCGGACCAGGTGGCCGACCTGCGCTTTCCGGCTGGGGATGGCCCGGCCCGGCCGCTGGTCGTCGTGGTGCACGGCGGCTTCTGGCGGGCCGAGTACGACAGGGGGCACACCGGTCCACTCGCTGCCGCGCTCGCCGCCGACGGATATCCGGTCGCCCAACTGGAGTACCGGCGTACCGGTCAGCCGGGCGGCGGCTGGCCGGGGACGCTGTCCGACGCGCTGACCGGGATCGCGGCGCTGCCGGAGTTGGCCGCCGAGGCGTTGCCCGGCCGGGTCAGTGCTGGCGCCCCGATCGTGGTCGGTCACTCCGCCGGTGGTCACTTGGCGCTGTACGTGGCGGCGACAGCGCCGTCGACGGTACGCGCGGTGCTCGCGCTGGCCCCCGTGGCGGACCTGGTCGAGGCGTACCGGTGGGATCTGGACGCGGGTGCGGTGACCGCGCTGCTGGGCGGCGGTCCGGCGGAGGTTCCAGAGCGGTACGCGGCGGCCGACCCGCGATTGTTGGTGCCCACGCAAACACGCACAGTAGTGATACACGGGTCTGTAGACCTTCAGGTTCCGGTGGCGATGAGCCGGGACTTTGTCACAGCGGCAGATACCGCAGGGTCCGATATTTCCCTTATTGAGCTGCCCGGATCCGAGCATTTCGGGCTGATCGACCCGGAGTCCGCAGCCTGGCCCCGGGTTCTCGATGCCTTGCGCTCACTGCACCATGATCATTAACCATTGACGCAGCGTCGTTGAGCAGGTAGAACGCCGGAGGGGCGTGTTCTGCCCTGAAACGCTCCTTGGAAGGAACTCGGTGTCGCAGATGAATCGCAGGCGGGCGCTCCAACTGTTGGCCGCGCTCGGTACCACCGGATTCGCCGCCGGGTGCGGCTCCGACACCGACAGCCAGCCGACCACCAACCGAAGCCCGATCAAAATCGGTCTGATCGTACCCAAGTCCGGCGGCGTCAAGTCCATCGGCGACGACATCGCCAACGGCTTCCAACTCTTCCTCGACCTGCACGACCAACGCCTGGGCGGGCACCCGGTGGAGTTGCTGATCGCCGACGAAGGTGAGACCGCCAAGAGCGGCAAGGCCGCCGTCGACCAACTCCTCAAGCAGAACGTGCTGGCGCTCACCGGGGTGGTCAACTCGTCGGTGATGGTCGGCATCCGCGACACGGTGGAGGAGGCCCGCGTCCCGCTCATCGGCTCGAACGCCTCGCCGAGCAGCCTCCAGAGCGTCGTCTACATCTGGCGCACGTCGTACGTGCTTGACGAGGCCGGCCGGGCCCTGGGCCGCTACCTGCGCGACCAGCTACCGGCGAACGGCCGGGTGGCGATCATCGTCCCGGAGAACGTGGGCAGCCCCGACGTGGTGCGCGGCTTCCGGCAGGAGTTCGGCGCCACCGACAGGCGCATCGCCGACCCGGTGACAAACACCAACCCCACCACCAGCCCCAACAAGACCACCTATGTGGCGGACATCGAGAAGGCGCTGGCCAAGAAGCCAACCGCGGTCTTCTGCTTCTTCGCGGGCGCGGCCGCCGTGGAGTTCATCAAGCAACTTCGCGACCAGTTCTCCGGGCCCGTCTACGCGCCAGGCTTCCTCACCGAGGGCAACGTACTGGAGAGCCTGGGCCAGGACGCCCTGGGCATCCAGACCGCCCTGAACTACTCGGCCGACCTGAACAACACGTCGAACCGGGTCTTCGCCTCGGCATACCGGAAGAAGCACCAGCTCACGCCCACCACCTACGCCATGGCGTCGTACGACGCGGCGCAGGTGCTCGACCAGGCCATCCAGCTGACCGGCGGGTCGCCGTCGCCCCAGCAGGTCAACCTGGCGCTGGGTCGCATCGGTCAGATCGACAGCCCGCGCGGGATCTGGCAGTTCAACCAGCCACGCACCCCCCAGCAGAAGTGGTACCTGCGGGAGGTGCAGCGCGACGGTCAGGCCACCTCGAACGTGCTGATCAACGAGCTGGCCACCCTGGGCTGAACGCCCCTCGGAGCACGATCAGGGGCCGGCCTCCCGCGCGGGAGGCCGGCCCCTGACGTACGCGGTGGCGAACGGGTCAGTGCCGCAGTTCGGCGATGCAGCACTTCACGCTGCCGCCGCCCTTCTTCAGCTCGGCCAACTCGACCGGAACCGGTGTGTAGCCGCCGGCCTTGAGCTTGCCCGCCAGCCGGGTGGCTTCGCTGTTGAGGACGACGTTCGCGCCGTCGCTCACCAGGTTCAGCCCGAAGGCCAACGCGTCGGAGTCATCGGCGATCACCGCGTCCGGGAAGAGCTGGGTGAGGACCCGCTGGCTGGCCGCGGAGAACGCGCCGGGGAAGTACACGACGTTCGAGTCGTCGATAGCGGCGAGCGCCACGTCCAGGTGGTAGAAGCGAGGGTCGATCAACCGCAGCGACACCACCGGGCGGCCCAGCGCCTCCTGCGCCTCGGCGTGCGCCGCGATCTCGGTCCGGAAGCCGTGCCCGGCAAGGATGAGCCCGCCATGCGCCTCTGGCACGTACGCGAAGTCACCCTCGCCCTCGTTGGTCTCGCTCGGCGCGATGAACCGGCAGCCCTGCGTCTCGTAGAAGGCGTGGTGGGCGGCGGCCTCGGCGGCACGCTGCTCGTGCTTGAACCGCGCGCCGTAGACGCTGCCGTCCACCATGAAGGCGCCGTTGGCGGCATAGACCATGTCGGGCAGGCCCGGCTCGGCCGTCAGCACGTGCACCTCGTGGCCGAGGCCGACGAGCGTTTCGCGCAGCCGGTCCCACTGCTTGACGGCCAACTCGCTGTCCACCGGGGTGGTCACGTCCATCCACGGATTGATCGCGTACTCGACCGCGAAATGCTCCGGCGAGCACATGAGATATGTCCGCTTTCGCGGCAGTCGCTGCTGGTTCACGGTCACCAAGAGTAGGTACCGTAGAACTTTGGTAACAGCCACAACCATTGCTTCCCAGAGGCGGAACGTTGCAGATAGACGCCGTAGACCAGCGGATCATTGCGTTGCTCGTCGCCGACGCCCGTGCGTCGTACGCCGACATCGGCACCCGGGTGTCACTCTCCGCCCCAGCGGTCAAGCGTCGGGTGGACCGGCTACGCGCGACAGGCGTGATCAGAGGGTTCACCGCCGTCGTGGACCCCGCTGCCGTCGGCTGGACCACCGAGGCGTTCGTCGAGCTGTTCTGCGCCGGCCGGACCACCCCCGCGCAGATCGGCGTGGCCGCACGCCGGCACCCCGAGGTGGTCGGCGCCTACACCGTCTCCGGCGAGGCGGACGCTCTCGTGCACCTGCGCGCCGCCGACATCGCCCACCTGGAGGCGGCGCTGGAACGGCTTCGCGCCGAGTCGTTCGTGACGTCCACCCGCAGCACCATCGTGCTGTCCCGACTCGCTGAGTCCCCCGGCGTCGGCCCGTCCACCCGCTGACATTGACCTCAACCCTCGTTGAGGTGCTGGACTGCCCTTCGAGCGGGCGGCGACGCCCGCAACGATCGAGGGGATCTCATGCGGGCAATCTGGTTACGTGAGTTCGGCGGCCCCGAGGTGCTGGTGCCCGGCCCGGCACCCGACCGGACGCCCGGCCCCGGTCAGGTGCTGATCGACGTCGCGCACGCGAACATCACATTCATCGAGACGCAGCTACGCGCCGGCCGGTCCGGACCGTTCCAGGTCACCCCGCCGCTGATCCCCGGCAACGGCGTCGGCGGGGTGATCGCCGCCGTTGGGCCGGACGTCGATCCGGCGCTGACCGAGCGCCGGGTCGTGAGCGCCACCGGCGGCTCCGGCGGGTACGCGCAACGTGCGGTGGTGGACGCGTCCGCGCCCTTCGAGGTACCGGCCGGGCTGGCGCTGGACGACGCGGTTGCCCTGCTGGCCGACGGACGGACCGCCACCCTGCTGGTCGAGGCGGCCGGCGTCCGCCCCGGCGACCGGGTGCTCGTGGAGGCGGCGGCGGGCGGCGTGGGCAGCCTGCTCGTGCAGCTCGCGACGAGCGCCGGCGCACAGGTGGTCGGTGCTGCCGGTGGCGCACGCAAGGTCGACCTGCTGCCCGGCCTCGGTGCCGACCTGGCGGTCGATTACCGCCTGCCGGGCTGGGCCGACCAGGTCCGGCACACGATGGGTGGAGTCGACGTGGTGTTCGACGGCGTCGGCGGGCCGACCGCCCGGACGGCGTTCGAGCTGCTGGACCCGGGTGGCCGGATGGTCAGCTTCGGGTTGGCAAGCGGTGAGTGGTCGCCGGTGTCGGCGGAGGACGCCGCAGCCTGGCAGATCACGCTGGTCCGATCCGACGCGCCGCCCGCACGGATGCGGGCGTACACCGATCAGGCGCTGGCGGGCGCGGCGACCGGCCAGCTACGGCCGCTCATCGGTCAGCGTTTTCCCCTGGAACGCGCCGCTGACGCGCACGCCGCCATCGAGGCGCGCGCGACAGTCGGCAAGACCCTGCTGGACGTGGCCTGAACCGCTCAGAGGTACATGCCGGTGCGGTGCTCGGAGTCCTCGCGTCGCACCGGTTTGTCGCCCTCGCTGAAGAACCGCTTGCCGCCGAACTCGCCGTGCAACCGGTCGTCCAACTCGTCCGCGAGACCTGTCATCACCTGTACCGCCAGCATCAGGTGGGTGGCCTGGAAGCTGCGGCCGAACACCGGGATGGACGCCCAGACCGTGTCGTCGGCGCAGTAGAGACGACCGATCGGCATCCGGTTGGTCAGCTCGGACAGCTTCACGTAGAGCCGCTCGGTGGGTTCGACCTCGGTGAGCACCGGGGAGAAGACGTCCACCAGCGGCGGGTTGTCGCGCACCCGCACGAAGACCATCGCCGAACCGGCACGGATGTTGATGTCGCCGTCCGAGTCGATCTGCAACCGGTCGGGCTCGGACTTCAGCATCGTGGACACCACTGTGCGTACGCGTTCGGCCAGGTCGAGCACGTCGTCCCGCTCCACCTGCGCGGCGGCCGCCTCGGCCAACGCCTCTTCCAGGTCGCCCTCGACGTCCGCGTCCGGGCCGAACTCGCTGCGCGCGGTGCCCAGCGGCCCCACTGTCAACGGCTCGCCCTCGGCGTCGTGCACCAGGTAGACGAGGAAGGCCGGGTGCGGGGCGCCGTAGACGTCGCGCAGCGTCCGGGACAGCAACGGGGCGATCCGGGCCGCCTCCGCCGTCGTGCCGTCCAGCCCGAACGAGCCGCCGGACCCGGGCACCACCCCGGGCGGCGACCAGCCAAGCGCCACCATGTCGGCCACGGCGGCGCGGTCCAACCGGTAGCCCTGCGGCAGTGCCGCGTTGCCGACCGCCCGAGCCGATAGCCCGCCGTCGCCGGCCACATCGACGCTTATCGAGTAGACGGCGTCACCAGTGCCGGAGGCCGTGGGGTCCAGGGTCAACTCCAGGTGCGCGCCGACGGGGAGTTCCCGCAGCCGCAGGGCGAGCATCCGGGCGAACTCCTGCCACGCCTCGGTCACCTTGGCCCGCAGGTCGGTGGTGCTGGGTTCGTCGAGCAGAATCGACTCCCCGTGCTCGGTCGTACCGCTGGGCAGCTCACCGTCCGGCGCCGAGGGGTGGTCAGCCGTCATGATCGCCTCCGTCCGTTCCGAACACCCTACCCACGCCCTCCGGAGGCCGAATCCATCCGGACCGGCATCGGACAACGGCGGTCAGGAGACTGTGGGATCGACCGGGGCGGTGGGCGCGATGGGGTCGGCCGGGTCGCCGCCCAGCGCGACCGGCCAGTTGGCCGCGAGCGCACTGAGCCGGGCCGCGGCGTCCGCCGGGTCGGCGCCCCGGCCAACCGCCAACCCCAACACGTACGCGGTGACTGGCGCGCCCGGCCGCAACACCTGGTGAGCGACGTCGCGGGCAAGATCCAGCACCGCCGGAACCGGCACCTGGGCGGGGTCCAGATTCACCTCTGCGCACGCCGCCGTTACCCAGTCGTCGAGCACCGTCATCGCACCCACTCCTTCGCCCGGCGGACGTCCTCGTCAGTGTCGCAGTCGAACCAGGGCGGCGGGCCGTCGACGGACCAGGGCACCTCCCGCACGACAAGGCCGGCCAGCAGAGCCCGGACCGACGCACCGGCCAGGTCCCCGTCCCGCTCGACAGTCAACCGCGCCAGCGCGGCCCGCAGTGCGGCCACCCGCCACACCCCGCACAGCGACTGCCGCCGGCCGGACTCGTCGACGAAGCACACCCCGTCCGGCCGTTGCTCGCCACCGGCTGCGCCTGTGCGATCCGGCGCAGCGCCGTCACCAGGCGGAGCGGTTCCGTTGCCGTCGAGGTGGTTCAGCAACGCGCCGAGCGCAGCCCTCGTGAGCAACGGCAGGTCGGCGGCGAGCAGCGCGACCACTGCCGTGTCGGGATCGAGCAACGCAAGCCCCGCCGCCGTCGCGGCGACCGGCCCCCCGCCGGGCGGATCCTCCCTGGTGACCCGCACACCGGGCGGGACCACGTCGGCCGGACCGACGAGCACCAGCGGCGCGGCATCGGCGACAGCCGCCAGCACCCGGTCGCGCATCGACCGGCCACCGACCGGGAGCGCGGTCTTGTCCACCCCGCCCATCCGGCGGGCAGCCCCACCGGCGAGCACCACGGCGGCGTACGTCCCCACCCGGTCACGGTAGCCGGATCGCCGCCGACCGGCGGTGCCTGCCGGTAGCCCGATCCCTGAGCGGTCGTGTCGGAGCCCTGTCGGCGGTCACTGCGGGTGCCCGATGCCCGGCACGCGTGCGGGCGTACCGGCGCGGGGTGCAGGATTGCGGGATGGGACGGGCGACTGACCGACGCGGCGTACTCCGGATCGACCTGGGCGCGGCAGCCGACGGCCGCCGTTCCGTCCGCCGGCCGGACAACCTGGCGGTGGAGGAGCCGCTGGAGATCCGGGTGGGCGCTGCCGGGCCCGGACGGCGCAAACCCCTCGCCGTCACGATGCGCACCCCCGGCGACGACCTGGACCTGGCCATCGGATTCCTGTTGACCGAAGGGCTGATCCGGTCGACCGACGACGTGCTGACCGCCCAGCTCTGCGCAGGCGCGGAGACACCGAACACGTACAACGTGGTGGACGTGGTGCTCGCCCCCGGCGTGCCGGAACCGACCACCGACCCGTCCCGGAACTTCTACACGACCAGTTCCTGCGGGGTCTGCGGCAAGGCCAGCATCGACGCAGTCCGCACCCGGTCGGCGTTCCCGGTCGAGGCGGACCCGCTCACCGTTGCGGCAGCCGTCCTGGCCGAGTTGCCCGACCGTCTGCGCGCTGCCCAGCGGGGCTTCGACCGGACCGGCGGGCTGCACGCGGCCGGGCTGTTCACCCCGGCCGGCGACCTGGTGGTGCTCCGGGAGGACGTGGGCAGGCACAACGCTGTGGACAAGGTGATCGGCTGGGCGGTGCGGGAACGTCTGCTGCCGCTGGCCGGGCACCTGCTGCTCGTCTCCGGCCGGGCCAGCTTCGAGCTGACCCAGAAGGCGTGGATGGCGGGGCTGCCGCTGCTCGCCGCGGTGTCCGCCCCGAGCACCCTCGCCGCCGAACTGGCCGAGGAGGCGGGGATGACGCTTGTCGGTTTCCTGCGCGGAAACACGATGAACGTCTACGCCCGTCCCGAGCGGGTCACAGTCTGATCACCAGCTCGTCGAGCAGCCCCAGCCGGAGCACGGCGTCGCGGGCCAGCAGGAAACCGGCGATGCCGAGGATCCAACCGAGCATGCCGCCGGAGTGCCGCACGATCCAGGCGTTGAGCCGTACCAACACCGGCTCGACCAGCTTCGGCCACGCTGTCCGCGCCCCCAGCAGCAGCACCGCCGGCACCACCATGACAAGGCAGTAGCCTGCGAGCAGCCCGACGATCTGCGCCGCGCCGAGCCCGGAGGTGGTCAGCAGGCCGACCGCGCCGAGGTACGGCAGCATCGTCGCCACCTCCGCGAGCGCGGCGAGCAGCGCCAACCCCACCAGCCAGCGCGCCGAGGAGTCACCGGCGGTCACCCGATCCCGCCACCGCAGCACCCCACCACCGCGCGGGCGTCGCTTGCCGTCGTAGCGGAAGCTGAGCGCGAACAGCCCCACACCGAGCACGAGCTGAGCCCACAGCACCGGCCTGTTGTCGAGCGCTCCGCCGAGGACGTCGGCCAGTCGACTGCCGCCCACGGCGAGCAACAGCCCGACCGCGAAGTAGAACAGGGTGATCGTGCCCAGGTAGACGAGGATCCGCCGGGCGTTCACCGTCCCGGGCGCGAGCAGTAACCAGACGGGGATGAAGAGGGTGCCGATGCTGGTGCTGTCGACCAGGGCCAGGCCGGCGAGCGTCAGGAGCAGCGCGACGCTCACGTGGGGCATTCGCTTCGGAGAGGCACCTGATCAGTCTGCTGCGACGCCACGTCGGACAACTCGACCCGTGGAACGAACGTCAGCTACATCCTTCGACGGACAGCCCCGGGCGCCCGAGCGCCGTCGAGGAAGAGCGCGACGAGCTGGGCGCTGCCGTCAGGTTCCTGAGCGAGGTCGGTCGCGCGTACGAGGTGGAGGAACGCGTTCATGAGGAACCAGGGATCACCCGTGACGTCTCCGGCCTCGACCGCTGCGCGAAAAAGCTCGGCGACCGGGTTGAGGACGCCGCTGACGTACCGCTGCGACACGTCGGTCCGTGTCTCCTCGGAGACGAGGTCGAGCGCGTCGTAGACACGCTGCTCGAAGGAGATGGCCCGGGGGGAGTGCTCCGCCGACACGACTGCGAGCGTCCGCAGCTTCTCCTCAAGCGTCCCTTCGGTCGTCAGCGCCGCCGCGAGGCGGGCACGGAGGTCTTCGACGAACCTCAGCGCGACTGCCGCGTAGAGGTCCTCCTTGCCACCGGGAAAGTGGTGGTAGATGGACGGCTTCTGGATGCCCACCGTCCGCGCTACTGCGACCAGGGACACGCCCTGATAACCCACGGCGGCCAACTGCTGGCTGAAGGCGTCCAGGATCTGCGACCGGGTGTCTGCTGTGGCGGTCATCGGTTCCTCCGAGCGTGGTTGACGGCCAGGACGCAGGCGGCGACTCCAGCGACGACAAGCGCGCTGAGTGCGGTGAGAGCAATTGGCGCGGCCGAGAGCGCGGCAGCGCTCTCGAGCTGGCGGGCGGTGTCCACGACGTAGGTGAGCGGGTTGACGGTCGCGATCACGCGCATCCAACCGGCGAGCTCGTCCAGCGGAGCGAACACCCCTGTGAAGAACGACAGCCCGAACACCGCGAGAGTGACAAGGTTGGTGCTCGTCGCCGAGCCCGACCGGATCGCGACGGCGATGCTGAGCAGGGCGATGCCCAGGCCGAGCACGAGCATCAGGACGATCATGGCTGTCACCCCCGCCCAGCTCCCGGGCCGGTAGCCGATGAGCACCGCCCCGACGATCGTGGTGAGCATTCCGATGATGACGGCGACGAGCGCAGCGATGACGGCACCCAGGAGGAACGGCGTGGCGGTGCCGTGCGCCAACCGAAGTCGATCGAGGTAACCACTTGTGACATCGCGTAGAACGAGAGTCCCTGCGGTACCGGCGGCGGTTGCCACTCCGGTGAGCAGGATCAGTGGCAGCAGGAACGAGATGAAGCTGCCCCCCGCGAGATAGCCGCTGCCCACGGTGCTGAGCTGCCCGGAGTAGATGAGCAGGAAGAACAGCGACTGTGCGACAGGGGCCACCAGGAGGGCCGGAGAACGCAGGACGACGCGGGTGCAGCGCCTGGTCGCGGCGACGGCGACCGGAAGCGCGGTCCTGCGCGCGGGAACGAGAGAGATGTCGAGAAGACTCACGTGTGGCGTCCTTACCGGAGGTGGTCGGGCCCGCGTCCGCGGGCGGCGAGGGCGACGAAGACGTCGTCGAGCGAGGGTTCGGTCAGGCGGAACTCCTCGATTCCGCCGGCGAACCGGCCGATGTCGTCAAGTGCTGTCTTCAGCGCCTCCGGGTCGCCGGAGAGCGCGAGCCGCACCGTTCGGGGTTCGTCGGTCTCAGCGCGGAACGGCGCCCGCGAGGAGGTCAGGAACGTCCGCGTGGTGGGTTCGTCAGTCAGCCCGAGGGTCAGGGTGCGTTCCCCGACCCACCGTTTCAAGGACTCCGGGGAGCCCTGCGCGGTGACGGCGCCGTCGCGGAGGACCACTACGTCGGTGGCGAGGACATCGGCCTCGTGGAGATCCTGGGTGGAGATCAGGAGGGTCCGGTCGTTCCGGTTGAGTCGCCTCAGCTCGTTCCAGAACTCGAGGCGGCTGAGGGGATCGAGGCCGGTGGTCGGCTCGTCGAGGATCACGATCGGGGGTTCGGAGACCAGGGCCACGGCAATGTCGACCTTACGGCGCGTTCCACCGGACAGCTTCGAGATCTGTGTCCTGTGCTGGTCCTCCAGGCCGAAGAGTTCGAGAAGATCCCGGGTACGGCGTGCGGCGACAGTGCGGTCGAGCCCGAGGGCGACACCTTGGAAGGTGAGAACCTCGGTCGGGGTGGCGAGTGGGTCCAGTGCGTTGGCCTGCGGCGTCAGCCCGATGAGTCGGCGGGCTTCGCGGGTGTGCGTGACAGTGTCGTGGCCTTCGACGGTGACTGTGCCGGACGTCGGGGTGCGCAGCGTGGCGATGATCTCCAGGAGGGTGGATTTCCCCGCCCCGTTGTGACCGAGGACCACGGTACGACTGCCACGTTCGACCGTCAGCGAGAGCCGATCCAGTGCGTTCCGGGTGCCGTAGGACTTCGTCAGGTCGCTGACGGAGATCGTTGAGGTGGCGGTCATGGAATCCAACCTACCTATCGGTAGGTAGGCTGGCCGGCCGAAGTGACGCAGCAGACACCGCGCTGCTGGTGGCGATGCTCGGCGCGCGGGCCGAGGTGGTGGTCACGCTTCGGGTCAAGGGTCGGTCAGCTACGGCCACGCCGACGCCTCCTGCGGGGGCGGATCACCCCCGGCATCCCGACCGAGGGCCAGCCGTCCAGCTCGGACGGGGGCACGCCGCGCCGCAGCAGGTCGTCCAGGAGCAGGGCGAGCGAGTAGTCCGGGTGCAGGCCGAGCGTCCGCTCCAGCGCGACGGCCGCCAGCGCCCCCTGCCCGGCTCGCCACGCGGCGAACGCCAGCAACGCACCAGGCGCGGCGGTGAACTCCGGCTCGGCCCGGCGCAGCACGTCGGTCCAGAGAGCGATGTCCCGGTCACGGCCGTCGGTGCGTTCCCAGGCGTGGTCGCGGACCGGCAGGTGAGTAAGCAGCAGACACAGCCAGGCCACCTCGTCGTCGTCGAGCAGCTCGTCGCGACGCTGGCGGCGCTGTGCCTCCCGGACCGCCGTCGCACCGGCGGAGCGCACCGCCCGACCGCCGAGCAGATCACTGGCGGGAGCACGCTCGATCAGGTCGGCCAGTCGCCGGTCGGCCCTGACCGTGGCGGCGCGTAGCGCGTCCCGGGCGGGGCCCTGAACCGGAGCGACCTGCGCCACGAGGGCGGCCCGGTCAGGCAGCGCCACCTGGCCGGCGAAGACGGCCGACGCGGTGACAGGGCTTGCCACCGGGTCGTAGCGCCGACCCTCGGGTGGGCAGCAGTCGGCCTCCGTGCAGAGGTAGGACCACCATCGACCGTCGGTCACCCGCAGCGCGTCGAGGACGTCCAGGCCGGCATTCGTCAGGGCGGCGCGGACGGCGTCCACGCTCGGGGTCACCCGGTCGGGCGGCCCGTAACCCACGACTGTGGCGGCCTCCGCGCCCTGGCGGTGGATCACTCCGGCGAGGTGCCGAGCCTGGTCGACCGGATCGGTGGACGGGTCGGGCAGGTCGGCGCGAGCGGCGAAGATGATCTGCCGGCCGAGCAGCGCCACAGCGACCACACTGTCGGCGGGATGGAAGCCGAGCAGGTACGGCACGGCGGCGAGCAGGTCGGCGGGTGAGCGGACGGCGAGCTGCGGGCGTTCGGTCGAGGTCATGTCGGCAGCCTGCGGGGCGGCCACCCGGCTGCGCCGCCCCTGTGGATGACACGCGGCTTATCCACAGCTACGCAGCGTATTTGGCCTGGTAATCGTCGGTCACGTATGCCTCGATGTGGTCGCGTGCACCCGGGCGTCATGGGCAGCGGCTACCGTGCGCTGATGGACCTGGCGTACCTGCGCGCGCACCCGGCACACCTGCCGACGTTCCTGACCCATCAGCGGATCCGGGAGACGCCTGTCGCCGGTGGGCACATCTGCGCCGCCGCTCGGCTCACCCTTGACGACGGCCACTCGATCTTCACCAAGTCCTGGCCGGAGCGGGCCGACCAGCCGTCGCCGGAGGGCTTCTTCGCCAGCGAGGCCGCCGGGCTGCGCTGGCTGCGGGAGGCCGGCGCTGTGGGCGTACCCGAGGTGATCGTGGCGCTGCCCGACCTGTTGGCGCTCGACTGGCTGGAGCCCGGCGAGCCGACGCCCACGGCGGCCGAGCGGTTCGGTAGGGAACTGGCCGGCCTGCACCGGGCCGGTCCGCCGGCCTTCGGTGCGACCTGGCCCGGCTTCGTCGGGGCGCTCCCGCAGGACAACACCGTCGACGACCGGCAGTGGTCGACGTGGTTCGCCGAGCGTCGACTCGTCCCCTACCTGCGTCGATCGGTCGACGGTGGCGCGTTGGAGGGTGCCGACGCGGCGTTGGTCGAGCAGGTCATCGGCCGGATCGGCGAGTTCGGCGGGGACGAACCGCCCGCACGCATCCACGGTGACCTGTGGCCGGGCAATGTGCTGTGGGGTGCCGACGGGCGGGTCTGGCTTGTCGACCCGGCGGCGCACGGCGGGCACCGGGAAACAGATCTCGCCCAGTTGGCGCTCTTCGGCGGCATCCCCCACCTGGACCGGGTCCTGGCGGCCTACCGGGAGACCTGGCCGCTGCCGGACGGCTGGCGCGCCCGGGTGCCCCTGCATCAGCTGCATCTGCTGCTCGTGCACACGGCGCTCTTCGGTGCCAGCTACCGGGATGCGGTCGTCCAGGCCGCCGGTGCCGCTCTGGGCGGGTTCGAGCGCGCTACGGTCGACAGGTGAGCGTCGCCCCGCCGACCGACGGCGTCCTCGTCGACCGGTACGGCCGCGTCGCGCGGGACCTTCGCGTGTCCCTCACGGACAAGTGCAACCTTCGGTGCACCTACTGCATGCCGGCCGAAGGGCTGCCCTGGCTCGCGGGTCCGCAGTTGCTGACCGACGACGAGATCGTCCGGCTGGTCCGGGTGGCCGCCGAGAGGCTCGGCGTGACCGAGGTGCGGTTCACCGGCGGTGAGCCACTGATCCGACCCGGGCTGGTCGGCATCGTGGCAGCGGTCGCCGCACTCACGCCCCGCCCGCGCATCTCGCTCACCACGAACGGCATCGGCCTGGACCGGCTGGCCCCCGCGCTGGCCACTGCCGGCCTGGATCGGGTGAACGTCTCGCTGGACACCTTGGACGCGGCCCGGTTCACGCAGCTGACCCGCCGCCCCCGCCTGGACGCGGTGCTCGTCGGCCTCGCCGGAGCGGCCGCCGCCGGGCTCAACCCGGTGAAGATCAACTCTGTGTTGATGCGCGGCGTCAACGAGGACGAGGCACCGGCGCTGCTCCGCTTCGCCGTCGACCACGGCTACCAGCTGCGGATCATCGAGCAGATGCCGCTTGACGCGCAGCACGGCTGGGACCGCACCACGATGGTTACCGCCGAGGAGATCCTGGCCTCCCTGCGTACCAGGTTCGATCTCAGCCCCGACCCGGCCGAGCGCGGCGCTGCCCCGGCGGAGACCTGGTTGGTCGACGGCGGCCCGGCCCGGGTCGGCGTGATCGCCAGCGTCACCCGCCCCTTCTGCGGAGACTGCGACCGCACCCGGCTGACCGCCGACGGCCAGGTCCGCGCCTGTCTGTTCGCCACCGAGGAATCCGACCTGCGGGCGGCCCTGCGCGGCGGCGCGACCGACGACGAGTTGGCCCAGCGGTGGCGCACCGCGATGTGGGGCAAGCGTGCCGGCCACGGCATCGACGACCCGACGTTCCTCCAGCCGACCCGGCCGATGTCAGCGATCGGGGGCTGAGCTGTGACCCAGGACCAGCTGACCGTCCGCTACTTCGCCGGCGCGCGTGCCGCCGCCGGGCGCTCCGAGGAGACGACGCCCGCGGGCCGGTCGCTCGACGACCTCACCGCTGACCTGGTCCAGCGGCACGGTGATCGGCTCGCCGCCGTCCTGCGGGTCGCCAGTTTCCTCGTGGACGGCGTCACCTGTCATGATCGGCAGGCACCCCTGCCCGGCGGGGCCACGATCGATGTCCTGCCCCCGTTCGCGGGCGGCTGAGGGAGGCGCACGGATGTTGGCGGTACTCGGGTTCGTGACCGTGCTGGCTGTGGTCACCGGCCTCATCCACCTCTACCTGTGGAAGCGGCTGATCCGCGACACCACCGCGCCGGGCCGCTGGCGACGGGTCGGCGGGATCGCCGCCCTTGTGCTGGCGCTGCTCGTGCCGGCCACCATGGCCGGCACGCAGGCCGGTCTCTACTGGCTCGCCTGGCCGGGCTACCTCTGGCTCGCGCTGATGTTCTACCTGCTTGTCGTCCTCGTCGTGCTGGAAGTGCCGATGCTTGTGGCCCGGCTGGCGCTCCGCCGCCGCGTGACCGCCGCCGAGCCGACCACCGCGGCGCCCGAGCCGGTGCTCGTCGGCGCCGCCGGGCCCACCGAGCCGCCGGCAGCCGCCGCCATGCGGGCACCGGATCACGACCCGGCCCGCCGGCTGCTGCTGGCCCGCGGGGCGGCCATCTTCGCCGGCCTCACCGCCACCGGCATCACCGGGTACGGCATCCGCACGGCCCTCGGCCCGCCACAACTCGACCGGGTGCAGATCCCGCTCGCCAAGCTCCCGCGCAGCATGGACGGCCTGCGCATCGCCACCGTCTCCGACATCCACATCGGCCCGCTGCGTGGCCGTGCGCACACCGAGCGGATCGTCGCCGCGATCAACCGACTCGACGCCGACCTGGTGGCTGTCGTCGGTGACCTGGTCGACGGCTCGGTCGCCGAGTTGGGCTCGGCCGCCGCGCCACTGCGTGACCTGCGTTCGAGGTACGGCAGCTTCTTCGTCACCGGCAACCACGAGTACTACTCGGGGGTGGAGGAGTGGGTCCAGGAGGTGGACCGGCTCGGCCTGCGGGTCATGCAGAACAAGCGGCAGGAGATCCAGGCCCGGGGCGGCGTGCTCGACCTGGCCGGTGTGAACGACCTGTCCGGCACGGGCACCGGCCTCGCTGCTGGCCCGGACTTCGCCGCCGCCCTCGGTGATCGCGATCCGAGCCGCCCGGTGGTGCTGCTCGCGCACCAGCCGGTGGCAGCGAAGGAAGCGGCCCGCTACGGCGTCGACCTGCAACTCTCCGGGCACACCCACGGTGGGCAGATGGTGCCGTTCAACCTCGCCGTCCGTCTGGAACAGCCGGTGGTCAGTGGCCTCGGTGAGGTCGACGGCACCAAGGTCTATGTGACAAACGGCGCCGGTTTCTGGGGTCCGCCGGTGCGGGTCGGCGCCGAACCGCAGATCACCCTTGTGGAGTTGCGCTCGTCATAGCGGACGTCACGTCCGCGCGTGGCGGTAGGCGGTCGGCATGGCGCACGTGACAGGATGCGGCGTGCCCCCGTTCAGCGCCGTACCCCCCGGTGGCTTCCCGCCTTTCGTCGCGGACCTGCACATCCACTCGAAATATTCGCGCGCGTGCAGCCGCGATCTCACGCTGCCGAACCTCGCGTGGTGGGCCCGCCGCAAGGGCATCGCCCTGCTCGGCACCGGCGACTTCACCCATCCCGCCTGGTACGACCACCTGCGGGAGACGCTGCGCCCGGCCGAGCCGGGTCTCTACCGCCTCGACCCGGAGGCGGAACGCGACATCGCCCGCCGGCTGCCGCCGCGCCTCGCCGGCACCACCGACGCGGACGCGGTCCGGTTCATGCTGAGCGTGGAGATCTCCACCATCTACAAGCGGGACGACCGCACCCGCAAGGTCCACCACCTGATCTACCTGCCGGACCTGGAGGCGGTGGCCCGGTTCAACACCGCGCTGGGGCGGATCGGCAACCTCGGCTCGGACGGCCGGCCGATCCTCGGTCTGGACTCCCGGGACCTGCTGGAGATCACCCTGGAGGCGAGCCCGGACGGCTACCTGGTCCCGGCGCACATCTGGACGCCGTGGTTCTCGGCGCTGGGCTCGAAGTCCGGCTTCGACGCGATCGCCGACTGCTACGCCGACCTGGCCGAGCACATCTTCGCTGTGGAGACCGGGCTCTCCTCCGACCCGGCGATGAACTGGCGGGTCGGCAGCCTGGACGGCTACCAACTGGTCTCCAACTCCGATGCGCACTCCCCACCGGCGCTGGGCCGCGAGGCGACGGTGCTGGCGGCCGAACGGGACTACTTCGCCATCCGGGAGGCGCTGCGGACCGGCGACGGTCTCGCCGGCACCATCGAGTTCTTCCCCGAGGAGGGCAAGTACCACGCGGACGGGCACCGGCTGTGTGGGGTCAACTGGTCCCCGGAGCGCACCCGGGCGGCCGACGGGCGCTGCCCCGAGTGCGGCAAGCCGCTCACAGTGGGCGTCCTCAGCCGCATCGAGGAGTTGGCCGACCGCCCGGACGGGCACCGACCGGCACACGCCCGCGACGTTACCCACCTGGTGCCGCTCGCCGAGATCCTCGGTGAGATCAACAAGGTGGGCGCGCGTTCGAAGAAGGTGGAGGGGCGGCTCAACGAGTTGCTCGCAGCGCTCGGCCCCGAACTGGAGATCCTCACCACCACTCCGTTGCCGGACATCGCCCAGGCCGGTGGCGAGTTGCTCGCGGAGGGCATCGGTCGACTGCGGCGCGGCGACGTACGCCGGGTGCCCGGTTACGACGGCGAGTACGGCGTCATCACCCTCTTCGATCCGGCGGAGCTGGGAACGGGTGCCGGCGCGGCACAGGAGACGCTGTTCGACGTACCCGTGCCGGCTCAGCGGCGGCCCACGGAGCCGGCAGCCCGCTCGGCGGCCAAGCGCCCGGCGGCGGCGAAGGCGGAGCCGAAACGGAAGGCTCCGGCACCGCCTCCTGCTCCGCCGATCGCGTCGCCGCCCTCGCCGCACGAGCCGTTCGAACCGATGCTCGCGGGGATGGAGGAGGTAGGCACCGGTCTGCTGGACCGGCTGGACGCGATGCAGCGGGTTGCCGCGTCCGCGCCCGGCGGTCCGCTGCTCATCGTGGCCGGACCGGGCACCGGAAAGACCCGTACGCTCACCCACCGGATCGCGTACCTCTGCGCGGAGCTGAACGTCTTTCCCGAGCACTGCCTGGCCATCACCTTCACCCGGCGGGCGGCCGAGGAGCTGCGGCACCGCCTCGACAGCCTGCTCGGCCCGGTCGCCGAGGACGTCACAGTGGGTACGTTCCACGCGCTGGGGCTGACCATCCTGCGGGAGAACGCCGAGGCTGCGGGCCTGCCGGCCGGCTTCCGGATCGCCGACGACGGCGAGCGCGCGGCGGCCCGGTCGGAGGCCGGTGACGACCTGGCCGGCTACGTCGCGCTGCTGCGTAAGCAGGACCTGGTCGACCTGGACGAGCTGGTGAGCCTGCCGGTGGAGCTGCTGCGGGCCGACCGGAAGCTTGTCGAGCGGTACCGGGACCGCTGGCGGTGGATCTTCGTCGACGAGTACCAGGACGTCGACGCGGTGCAGTACGAGCTGCTGCGGCTGCTCAGCCCCGCCGACGGCAACCTGTGCGCGATCGGCGACCCGGACCAGGCGATCTACTCGTTCCGGGGCGCCGACGTCGGCTACTTCCTGCGCTTCTCGGAGGACTTCACCGACGCCCGGCTGGTCCGGCTCAACCGCAACTACCGCTCTTCGGCGCCCATCCTTGCCGCCGCCGTGCAGGCCATCGCGCCGTCCTCGCTGGTGCGTGGCCGGCGACTGGACCCGGCCCGACTCGACCCGGAGGCGCCGCTCGTCGGCCGCTACCCGGCGGCGTCGGTCGCCGAGGAAGCCGACTTCGTGGTCCGTACCGTCGACGAACTGGTCGGCGGGCTGTCCCACCGCTCGCTGGACTCGGGCCGGATCGACGGCCGGTCCACCACCCTGTCGTTCTCCGACATCGCCGTGCTGTACCGCACCGACGCGCAGGCCGCCCCGATCGTGGACGCCCTGGCCCGGGCCAACATCCCGGTGCAGAAGCGCTCGCACGACAGGCTGCGGGACCGACCCGGGGTGGCAGCCATCGCCCGCGAGTTGCGGCACGCCGACGGGTTGGCCGGTTCGCTCGCCGCCCGGGTGCGCTTGGCCGGCCAGGTCGTCGCTGAACGGTTCGCGGTGCCCACCCTCGACGGCGCCGCCAGCACGGTACGCCCCGAGGACGTCCGCGCGGCCGTGGACCTGCTGACCCCACTGGCTCGCCGCTGCGGCGACGACCTGGAGATGTTCCTGTCGCAGTTGGCCACGGGCGCCGAGGTGGATGCCCTCGACCCGCGCGCCGAGGCGGTCACGCTGCTGACCCTGCACGCCGCGAAGGGCCTGGAGTTCCCTGTGGTGTTCCTGGTCGGTGCCGAAGACGGGCTGCTGCCGCTGCGCTGGCCCGGCTCGACACCCGACGAGGACGCGGTCGCCGAGGAACGCCGGCTCTTCTTCGTCGGCCTTACCCGCGCCCAGGACCGCCTGTACGTCAGCCACGCCGCCCGCCGCACCCGGCACGGTGTGGAGCGCGACTGCGTACCGTCACCGTTCCTCGGGTCCATCGACCCGGGCCTGTTCGAACGGTTCGGCGAGACCGAGCCGCGCCGCCCGAAGGACCGCCAGCTCCGCCTGATCTGACGCCTGGCGTGCCGGCTGCGCGGCAGGGCTCGACCGGTGCGGCGGCGTCAATGCATCATCGTGGCGAGCCAGGCGCCCGCGAGCAGTGCCGGGCCGAGCGGCAGCAGCGTGCCCCGGCGGACCCGCCGCGCGGCGAGCAGGCCGAGCACCACGGCACCGTGCAGCAGGTGCGGCAGGAACAGCCCGGCCAGCAGAGCATCCCGGCCGAGCCAGCCGAGCGGCAGGCCGAGTACGCCAGCGAGCTTCACGTCCCCGAAGCCCAGCCGGGAGCCGGGCAGCACGGCCAGCAGCACGTGCGCCGCGCCGGCGACCGCCGCGCCGACCAACGCACCGATCAGCCGCCCGGGGGTGCCGGTCAGCAACGCAGCGCTGGTCAGGCCACCGAGGGCCACCGCACCGGCGGCGAGAACCAGCGGGTCGGGCAGCCGCAGGCAGGCCAGGTCGACAAGGGCCAGCACCAGCCCCACCGCCGCCACCGCGAGGAAGACCGGCAGCGCCGGGTCGTCACCGAGCGCGGCGGCAAGCCCGACGAACACGGCCGCCGCGAGCGGCGGACTGAGCCAGGCCCAGACACGCCGAGAGGGCGGCACGGTCGTGAAGCGCCACGCAACCAGGGGTACGACGCCACCGACAACCGCACCCAGCGACGCGACAGGCACCAGCGCGGCGGCCGACATGGACCGGAGGCTACCGCCGGTCGCCCGCTGGCGTGGCCCCCGATCGTGTAGCCGCGCTCTTGCGTCGAGGCCGTTCGGTGCTCACCACCAGAGCCACCCCGGCGACGAGGACGGCACCACCGAGCAGCACCTGCCCGGTGATCGGCTCGGCCACCAGCAGCGCACCCAGCGCCACCGCGACCGCCGGGTTCACATAGGCGTACGTCGAGACGAGCGAGATGGGTGCGTTGTGCAGCAGCCACACGTACGCAGTGAAGGCCACAAGCGAGCCGGCCACCATGAGGTAGACGAGTGCCAGCCAGGATCGGGTGCTTACCGACGCCGGATGGAAGTCGCGCAGCTCGCCCCGGAGGGCGGCGACGACGGCCAGCGCCACAGCGCCTGCGACCATCTCGTACACGGTGGCCACGAACGGGTCGGTGGGCATCCGGATCCGTCCCGACAGGAACGACCCGATCGACCAGGCGGTGGCCGCTGCCACCACTGTCAGCGCCCCGACCAGCGGCACCGCGTCCGTGCCGCCGCTGGGCAGCACCAGCAGGACCAGACCGGCGAAGCCCAGCGTGACCCCGGCGAACGTCCAGAGCGGTGGCCGGTCCCCGGTCGCGGAGCGCAGCAGCACGACGAGCAGCGGCACTGTCGCCACAAGCAGCGCGGCGATCCCCGAGGGCACCGCCACCCCGGGCGGCCCGGATTCGGCGAGCACCACCAGGCCGTTGCCGCCGGTGAGCAGGAGGACTCCGATAAGCGCGGCGGAGCCGAGTTGCCGCCGGTCCACCCGGAGGGCACCGGGCCCTCGGCGCAGTCGCAGCACCACCGCCAGCACCAGGGCGGCGGCGGCGAAACGCCCGGCGGCCGAGAGCAGCGGGGGAAGCGTCTCCACTGTGACCCGGATGGCCAGGTAGGTGGAGCCCCACAACAGGTAGACCACGATCAACGCGGTCCAGATCAGGGCCGGTGCGGCATCGGCGCGGCGGCCTGGTGCGGCACTCGGTGGGGATGAGGTCATCGGTGGACCACGCTACGGTGACTTCGAAGTCGGCGTCGTCCATTGGTGGCCGGCCTCTCACCAGCCTGGAGGGCGGCATGACGAACTACGGACCACCGGGTGGCGGCGTCGGGGGCCCGTGGCGTGGGCAGCGACCCGACGACACACCCGAACAGCGGGCTCGCCAGCCCTACCCACCTGCGGCGGAGTCCTACCCACCGGTGCCGCAGGGACCGCCGAGGTCCTACGGCGACGGTTCGTACGGCAGCGGCCCAGGGGTGCCCTACGGCGCCGAACGCGGGGCGCCCTATGGCGGCGGTCCCGGAACGCCCTACGGCGGCGAGAGCGGCGGGACGGCGTACGGAGGCGGCAACCCGGCGCCCTACGAGTCGGGCGCGCCCTACGGTGGCGCGTACCGGCCTGCCGAGGCGAGCCCGGCGTACGGCGGGGAGCCGTACCTGCCCGCCGGTGGCCCGTACGGCGGCGATCCCTCGCCCGCACCGGGTAGGCGTGGCCGGGGGCCGCTGATCGCGGTTCTGGGCGTCGTGCTGCTGCTCGTGGCCGGCGGTGGCGCGTACTGGTTCCTGCGCGGTTCGGACGACCCGGCCACTGTTGCCACCCCGACTGCTTCGGCTGCCGCCGGGGAGCCCGACGCGGACGTGCCCGCCCCGACCGATCCGCCGCCGAGCGCCGCGGCACCCGAGTCGTCTGCCGACCCGCGGTTCGCCAAGGTCGGCCAGTGCGTACGCAACGAGGGGCCTGCGGGCGGCAAACCGAAGCTGCTGATCAGCGACTGCGCGCCGAAGTCGTACGAGGTGCTGCGCCGCATCGATGGCGCGACAAGCGGTGAGCGCGACGCCGAGGCCAAGTGCGCCAAGGTCGAGGGCTACACCAACTGGTACTTCTTCGACAGCGAGTTGGACACCCTCGACTTCGTCCTCTGCCTCAAGCAGCGCTGAACCCACAGATTCCGGGGGATGACATGACGACCTACGGCCCGCCGCCCGACGAGGACCCGACCCGACAGCAGTGGGGCCCGCCGTCCGGCGGCGAGCCACCGACCGTACCCCGGTGGGAGCCCTCGCCCGGCGCGGAGCCGCCACCGGCCGCCTGGGGCCCTGCGCCGACCTCGGACGCGGGTCCTCCGACCCCGAGTTCCGGCGCTGGCCAGCCGCCGCCCGGCCCGTTCCCGCCCGCCGGCCCGCCTCCGGGCCAGTTCCCGCCTCCGGGCCAGTTCCCGCCGGCCGTCGCTCCTCCGGGCCAGGCGGGTCCGTTCCCGCCCTCAGGCCCGACTCCGGGCCCGTGGGGGCCGCCGGCGCCCGGTGGGTACGGGGTGCCGCCGGCCCCGCCAGCGAACCGGACCGGCCGGAAGGTCGCGCTGATCGTGGCGCTCGTGGTGCTGCTCGTGCTCTGCCCCTGTCTGGGTCTGGCCGGCTGGGCGGTCTGGAATGCCACCGACGGCGGTAACGAGGCAGCGCCAGCGCCGTCGGCGAGCGTTTCCGTCGTTCCGCCTGCGCTGCCCAGCGACGCGCCGAGCCCGGCCGAGCCGTCGCCGGACAGGGAGGAGTTCGCCAGGGGCGACTGCGTGGTCAACGACGGCACCGAGGCCGATGCGGATCTGCGCAAGGTGCCGTGTGGGCCGGACACCTACCAGGTGCTGCTGCGGATTCCTGCGACTACCGACGGGGACCGGTGCAAGACGCTTGCGCCGCAGGCCACCGCCAACTACGTGCACGACAACACTGTCGACCTGTTCGACTACGTGCTCTGCCTGAAGAAGCGCTAGGCGATTGACAAAACTAGGGCTGTCTAGCGTGGACGCTAGACAGCCCTAGTTTTTTGTCGACGGCCCTGACTCCTGTCGGCGGCCCCGACACGCCGGTAGCTCCGTCTATCCATGTCTAGCCTGGCAGCTAGACGGGCCGATACTCTGCGATGCGTGGATCCGGTCCGCAACCCCTACGCCCCGGGCGCAGGCCAGCGCCCGCCCGAACTCGCCGGGCGGGGGCGGGAGCTCGACGTCTTCGACATCGTGCTGGAACGCATCGCCAGGGGCCGCCCTGAACGCAGCCTGATGCTCACCGGGCTTCGCGGCGTCGGCAAGACCGTCCTGCTCAACACTCTGCGGTCGCAGGCGATCAACCACCTCTGGGGCAGCGGCAAGATCGAGGCACGTCCGGACCAGTCACTGCGCCGCCCCGTCGCCGCCGCGCTGCACATGGCGGTCCGCGAACTCGCGCCCCGGCACCGCGCGCCCGACCGGATCGATGCCTTCCTCGGCGTCCTCAAGGCGTTCGCCCAGCGGTCCGCACCGGTCGGGCGCGCCGGGGCGTCCCCGAAGCTGCGCGACAGGTGGCAACCCGGCATCGACGTTCCCGCCGCAAGCGGTCGGGCCGACTCCGGCGACATCGAAATCGACCTCGTCGAGCTGCTCAGCGACGCCGCCGCAGTGGCCAGCGACGTGGGCACCGGCATCGCCATCTTCATCGACGAAATGCAGGACCTCGGTCCGGAGGACGTGTCGGCGCTCTGCGCCGCCTGCCACGAGCTGTCCCAGATCGGTGCGCCACTGATCGTCGTCGGCGCCGGGCTTCCGCACCTGCCGGCCGTGCTCAGCGCCGCGAAGTCGTACTCCGAGCGGCTCTTCCGCTACCAACGCATCGACCGCCTCGACCGGATCGCCGCCGACCAGGCGCTCTGCGCGCCGGCCGAGCGCGAAGAAGTGGAGTACGAGCAGAAAGCGCTCGATCTGCTCTACGAGAAGTCCGGCGGATACCCCTACTTCGTGCAGGCGTACGGGAAGGCGACCTGGGATCACGCGCCGCGCTCCCCGATCACCGCCGCCGACGTCCGGGTCGCCGCCCCGGAAGCGGAGGCCGAACTTGCAGTCGGCTTCTTCGGCTCCCGGTTCGAGCGGGCCACCCCGGCCGAACGCGAGTACATGCGGGCGATGGCCACGCTGTCCCTGGTGGACGGGGAGTCCAGCGGTGTCACGCGCGACGACATGGACGCCGCGGTGCCCACCGCGGAGATCGCCCGCGCGCTCAGCCGCAAGCCAGCCAGCCTCTCACCGGCCCGGGACGCGCTGATCAAGAAGGGGCTCATCTACTCCGGTGAGCGCGGCACCGTGGCCTTCACCGTCCCGCACTTCGGCCGGTACCTGCGTACCCAGCCGGCCTGACAGCACCGGGGCGCATCCGACGTCAGACCTTGGACCAGGGCGCCGGGAAGAGCACCTCACCTCGCGGTGGTGGTGCCTCGCCGCTCGTCGACGGCGGCAGGACAAGCGCCTGCCACGGCTCGCCGAGCCCGGACCACGGGCTTGTCAGGCCCAGATCGACGGCCGGCCCGAAGCCGAACCGCCGGTAGAAGGCCGGGGCGCCGAGCACCACCACCGTCCGCTCACCCAACTCGGTGGCCGCGTCCAGCGCGGCCTGCACCACCGCCGTGCCATGCCCCACCCGCTGGCGGTGGGGTGCGACGCCCACCGGCCCCAGCGCCAGGGCGAGGGCGTCGCCGCCCCGGTCCGGGCGCACCCGTACGCGGGTGAGCAGCGCGTACCCGACGACCTCACCGCCGTGCTCCGCGACCATGGCGAGCTCCGGCAGCCACGCCTCGGTGCCCCGCAGCTCGTCGACCAGGGCGACCTCCGGCGGTGTCGACACGTCCGGTCTGGCGAACGCGCCTGCCAGCACCCGACGCACCGACCCGGCGTCGGCCGGACCCTCGGGTCGGAGGCGCAGCGTCGTCACCCGCGCGACGTTACCCGTCGTGGCCGGTCCATCAGCGACTGTCGCTCAAATCGGCGTGGCGCGCGGCGTCCACGTCCACCGATCCGGATCCGGCGGTTGGCAGGGTAGCGAACGCCGCGACGGGGTATGACTGATCCATGACGCCCGTACGCTCCCTCGCCCGTGCAATGTTGAGCGGCATCTTCGTCGTCAGCGGATACCGCAACCTCCGTGCTCCGGAGCGGCTCGCCCAGAAGGCCGCGCCGGTGACCGAGCGGGCGACGCCGCTGCTGAAGAAGGTGCACCCCAACTTCCCGACCGAGACCGAGCAGCTGATCCGCATGAACGCGGCGGTGCAGCTCGGCGCCGGGCTGATGCTCGCCACCGGACGGCTGACGCGGCCCGCCGCGCTGGTCCTCGCCGGCACGCTCGTGCCGACGACCCTCGCCGGGCATCCTTTCTGGAACCAGGATGACGAACAATCCCTGCGTGACACGAACAAGGTTCACTTTCTGAAGAACATCGGTCTCCTCGGCGGTCTACTGCTCGCCGCAGCCGACACCGAGGGCAAGCCGGGTCTGCGGTGGCGCACCGGCCACCGCATCGGTCACTCTCGACGTTCCGTGGAGCGAGCCGTCCGTACGGCCAAGCGGGAGGCCCGGATCGCCGTCCGGTCCGCCGCGACCGCCCGACGCCTACCCGGCTGACCTGCGTCGATCTACCTCTCCGCTGCCTCCCACCCCCGCTAAGGCCGCGAATTACCTGAACCACCCGCTAGGCGTTAACGCGGTGGAAATGTCAAAAACATGTGTGGGATCGGACACGGTCGCATAACGCGGGAGGCACTGACGTGAGGCGCCGTTCTAGGCTCCGTGCAGGACCTGGACGGGTAGGACGACCTTGGTACGGGGGTGGCCACGCCATGCCGACGATTGTCGGTAGACGGGCGGACCGCCTCGCCCCAGTTCAACGCGTGATGCGTGGGATCGATCGCAGGAACGTCGTACGGGGTGCCATCGTGGCCGCCGTCGCCTATGCCGCATGGCTTGCCATCGGCGAGTTCGGGCGGCCGTACAACTTCTTCGACATGAAGATCTACCACGGCGCGGTGGTGTGGTGGGCGAGCGGTCACGAGCTCTACGAGTTCATCGCGCCCGGCACCACGCTCGGCTTCACCTACCCACCGTTCGCCGGGCTCGTCATGCTGCCGATGGCGCAGCTTCCGATCGCCGGCGCCGGCATGGTCAACGCGCTCGCCAGCATCGCCGCGTTGGCGCTGATCCTGGCCGGGCTGCTCCGACCCATCGTGGACCGGCTGGGCTGGCCCCTCTGGTTCACAGTGGCGGTGGCGGTGCCACTCGCCGTCGCCATCGAGCCGGGCCGGGAGACCCTCGGCTACGGCCAGGTGAACATCCTGCTGTTCGCCCTGATCATGGCCGACCTCATCGGGCTTCGGTGGCGCTCACGCCGGGGCACCCACTACGCCGCGACCGACGGCCCCCTGCTGCGCTTCGTCTACAGCGGCGCGTGGGCCGGTGCCGGCATCGGCCTGGCCACCGCCGTCAAGCTCACTCCGGCGCTGTTCATCGCCTACCTGCTGATCACCCGTCAGTGGCGGGTGGCGGCCACCGCGATCGGCACCACAATCGGCGTCACAGTGGCGAGCTTCGGCATCGTCGGCGACGAGTCACGGGCGTACTTCGGCAGCGTGTTGTGGCAGACCGAACGGGTCGGCGCGGCCGACATGACGCCCAATCAGTCGCTCGCCGGCCTGCTGGCCCGGTTGTACGACTCGATCGAGACTCCGGGGCTGCTCTGGTTCGCCTTCTCGGTGCTGATCCTGGCGCTCGGTCTGTCACGGGCGGCCAGTTCCCGCGCCGACGGTGACGAGTTGACGGCGTTCACTCTGGTCGGCCTCACCGCAAATGTGATCAGCCCGATCTCCTGGACGCACCACCTGGTCTGGGTGATCCCGGCGATCATCGTGCTGGCCGACGCGGCGGTCCGCCGCCGGGAGGCGAGTCGGAGCGTGGCGCAGCGCAGCAGCCAGGGTCAGGCTTTCGGCGGACTGACCGGGCTCAACAGCCTCCGCCCACCGATCTGGTACCCCACCCTGACCGGGCTGCGGCACGGCGTCGCGGCGGTCGGGCTCTACCTGCTCTTCCTGGTCTCCCCGATCTGGCCGTACGAGCACCAACTGCCGGAGGAGTCGCACTACCAGGACGGCCTGTTCGGCGCGCTCATGGAGAACTCGCTGGCTCTCGCGCTGATCGTGCTCGTCGCCGCGCTGCCGTGGCGGCCCGGCGCCGAGCCGGCGTTCTACGGGGAACGCCTCAACCGCGCCGCGCTCGTCAACGGTCGCCGCTGATCCGTCAGGGGCAGTTGACCCATTCCTCGGTGCCGTCGGCGAAGACCTGACGCTTCCAGATCGGCAACCGGGCCTTGGCCTCGTCGACGAGCCGTGCGCAGGCCGCGAAGGCGGCCGCGCGGTGCGCGGTGCTCACCGCGGCGACCAACGCCACGTCACCGATCGCCAGCGGGCCGACCCGGTGCGAGACCGCCACCGCGTAGACGTCGGGATCGGCGGCGATCTCGGCGGCAACGTCACGCAACACCTGGGCGGCGCTCGGGTGCCCTTCGTATTCGAGGCCCACCACCGGGCGCCCGTGGTCGTGGTCGCGGACCACACCCTGAAAGGAGACGACCGCCCCGGCCCGCCGGTCGGCGACCGCCGCCTCGTGCGCGGCGAGGTCGAGCGGCTGGTCGGTGACCTCACCGAACGTGATCACCGGTGCGGTCACGACGCCCACTCCCCAGGCAGCAGCGGCAGCGGCACGATCGGCACCCTGTCACCCGGCTCGCCGCTGGTGTCGGGCCGGATGACGGCGAAACCGTCGGCACCGGCGAGCCCTCGCAGCATCGCCGAACCGACGTGCCGCACCGGATGGGCGGTGCCGGCAGCACGGTCCAACCGGGCCAGCGCAAGGTGTGTGTGATTGCCCCGGCCGGGCACCGCCTCAGCCAACGTGGCCTGCGGCAACACCGGCATCGAGCGGCCCTGGAGCCCGGCGAGCAGCGGGGCGACGAGCGACACCAACGCGACGATCGCCGACTGGGGGTTGCCGGGCAGACCGGCGACGAACCGGACCCGACCGTCGTGGCCGGCCAGCCGTGCCAGCAGCATCGGGAAGCCCGGCCGGACCGCCACGGTGTTGACCACGTAGTCGGCGCCCAGCGCCTCCAGGGCCGGGTGCAGGTGGTCGACCGGGCCGTGCATCGTGCCGCCGGTCGTGCAGACCAGGTCGGCGTTTGCAAGCGCCGAGCGCAGCGCCGCCACGTGCGCGGGCAACGTGTCGGCCACCGGACCCACCACGTCGGACGGGCGGACCTGGCAGCCGTACCGCCGCAGCCACGACGGGACCGCCGGTCCCAGCGCGTCGCGTACCCGACCCGCCGAGGGCGGGCCCGTGGTGAGCAATTCGTCGCCGAAGACAAGCAGCGCGGCCCGCGGCGCCCGCCGGACGCGCAGCGTGTCGTGCCCGCAGGAGGCGGCCAGGCCGATCACCGCCGGGTCGACAGGCGTGCCGACCGGCAGAAGCTCCTCATCGGCGTACGCCTCCTCGCCCGGCTGCCGCCACTCCGGCGTCTGCCGGGGAGTGCCGCTGACCAGGCCATTCGTGACCGTGGACTCCTCGACGCGCAGCACGGCCGTGGCGCCCTCGGGCACCATGGCCCCGGTCGCGATCTCGACTGTCGTGCCGTCGTCCCCGAGCGGGGCGGGAGTGTTGCCGGCCAGCACCCGGCCGACGACGCGCCACGGCCCGTCGCCCCGCACAGCCCAGCCGTCCACGCTGGAGGTGGGAAAGGCGGGCAGGTCGGTGCGGGTGGTCAACGGCTCGGCCAGAGTCAGACCGTCGGTGTCGACAAGTGGCCGGGCGACGGCGGGGAGCGCGGCGGACAGGCCGACCGCGTACACCCGGGCCCGCGCCTCCTCCCACCCGGCCGGCGGGGGCGCGACGATCCGGTCCGCGGTTGGTGCGGTTTCCGTACTCACCGGTCGAGCCTATCGGGGCGGACGGCACCACACCTCCGGTGCCTGCACCCCCGGTGCCCGGTCAATGGTCGCCCCCGCGAAGTTGATCGACTGTGTGCCCGAGGATCGGCCCGAGCACGGCCAGCCCGTCGCGAGCGCCACCGGTCGAGCCCGGCAGGTTGACCACCAGCATCCGGCCCGCCACCCCCGCCAGCCCGCGGGACAGCACCGCGGTCGGCACCCGGTCGCGGCTGTGCGCGCGGATGGCCTCGGCGATGCCGGGGATCTCGTAATCCAGCAGGCCGCGGGTCACGTCCGGCGTGCGATCCGACGGGGTGACGCCGGTGCCACCGCTGGTCAAGACCACGTCGACGCCGTCGTCGAGAGCATTTTCCAGAGCCCTGCCGACCGGCTCACCGTCAGGCACCACCACCGGGTCGTCGACCTGACAGCCCAGCTCACGCAGGCCGGCGACGAGCAGCGGCCCACTGGTGTCGGCGTAGACGCCGGCAGCAGCCCGGTTGGACGCGACGATCACCCGCGCCCGGATCACGGCCGGTCCTCCGGCCGGACCCACTCGCCGGTCTTGCCGCCCTCTTTGCGCAGCACCCGGACCGCCTCCACCGAGGCCGCCGGATCGACAGCCTTGACCATGTCGACAAGGGCGAGACCAGCGACAGCCACCGCGGTGAGCGCCTCCATCTCGACGCCGGTCCGGTCCGCCGTGCGGGCGGTGGCGGTGATCTCCACCGTGTCGGCGGTCAGCCGCAGGTCGACTGTGACACCGTGCAGGGCGATCGGATGGCAGAGCGGGATCAGCTCCGGAGTGCGCTTGGCGCCCATGATCCCGGCCAACCGCCCGACCGCCAGCGCGTCGCCCTTGGGCAACCCGTCACGGTGCAACAGGTCGACAACCTCGGGCGTCGTCCGCAGGCGGCCCGCCGCCACGGCCAACCGGCCGGTCACCGGCTTGGCGGAGACGTCGACCATGCGGGCCGCGCCGGCGCGATCGACGTGGCTGAGCTGCGCGGGTTCGGTCACGGCGTGAGCCTATCGGTGCGGTACGACGTGAAGGTGCTCGGAAGGAGCGGCGGCCCGTTCACGTCGCCGGGTGCGTCAGCGCGCTCGCGGGATCGCCGCCCCTTCCTCACCGACCCGCCGCCGAGGCCACTGGGGAAACCTGGCAGCAGGCGTCGTGTCGACGACCCGGTTCTGCCCCAGGGGCAGAACCTCCCCCGTCCGCCGATACGCGGCAGAAGCTACCGAGGCTGGCGATAAGAAATCGATAAGCGCTGTCTGCGCAGCTCAGCGCCCTGCTTTGGTGGTCTACGTCTCGGCAAGGCGGCGCTCGGCTTCGAGGCGCTCCGGCACACCCATCCGCCGGAAGATCGCCAGCGCCCGCTCCCAGTGTCGCCGGGCCTCGGCCGAATCGATGCCGGCGAAGTGCTCGGCCAACCCGGCCAGAGCCCGTCCCTGCTCGTACGGGTGCGCGATCCGGGTCGCCAACCGCAGTGCCGCCTCGTGCATCCCGGCCGCCTCTCCGTCCCGCCCCTGCGCCCGCAGGGTGCGCCCGAGGTCGTTCAACGCCGCCGCCTCGACGTGCCGTTCCCCTGAGGCGATCGACAGCCTTCGGGCGACCTCGTGTTCATGCTGGGCGTCGACCAGTCGACCAAGACCGCGGTAGGCAATGCCGAGGTCGTTGTGCACCTCCGCCTCGGCATACCGGTGGCCGGTGCGGTCGCGCAGGGCCAGGGAGGCCACGAGGATCCGGGCCGCCTGACGAAAGTCGCCCATACGGATTCGTACGGTGCCGATGTGGCTGAGCGCGTTCAGCAGATGGAATTCGTCGGAGTTCGTCCGCGCCCAGGCCAGGTGGCGACGATGAAGCTGCAACGCTTCCTTATGGCGCCCCAGCGCCATGAGTGCCAAGCCGAGGTTCGGCAACAGGATCGGGACCCCGAGATTGCCGTACACCTTGTAGTCACGCAGGCACTCAAAGCCAAGCTCCACAGACTCGGTGAGTTGACCGCTCCACCAGTAAATCGCGGCGAGGTTGGCGCGGTAGCGCGCCGCGCTCAACACGTCCCGGGAGTCGCGGGAGAGAGCAACCGAGCGGGTCAGATGATCGAGCGCCTTGCGGTTGTCGCCGGTTCGCACGTAGGCGGAAGCCAGGTAGTTGTTCACCATCGCCATCGCATCGACATCACCCGCTGCCTCTACTGCCGCCAGCGCAGCAGTGTGGGTCAGGATGATGTCCTCGTAGTAACCGCGGATGTAGCAGAATCTCCAAAGGCTCCGCGCAAGTTGCCACGTGTGCCGATAGAAGCCCGCCTCGTGTGCTGACCGCACCATCGTCACCAGTTCCGTCCGCTCAGTCTCCAACCATTCAGCGGTCGACTCTCCGAGGGCCTCGGCCAGTTCGGGATGTCCGGACCAGACGTGGGTGACCTGGGCTCTGACGACACCGGGCTCCAGCAGGTCGGCGACCCTGAGGGCCGCCTCCAGCACGAAGTCGAACAGCCGGCCCAGCCCAAGCCTCCGGTCGCTCGGGGAGTCGGTGCGAACGCACAGCTCGACGGAGTACTGGCGCATGAGGTCGTGCAGCCCGTACCGCGTGGAGTCCAGGTCCTCCACCAGGTTCCGATCGACAAGGCCATCGAGCGCCGCATGAGCCTCCGTCACCGTCAGGCCGGTCAGGGCGGCGACGGCCGACGGGCTGAGCCGCTTACCGGGGTACAGACCGAGGAACCGGAAGACTCGCCTGGTCGGCTCCGGCAAAGGTTCGTACGAGGCGGCGAAGGCTTTGGCGACAGTGCTCTCCTCCTGCGCCAGGTAGACGAGTGCAGCGCAGGCGCGCCAGCGGTCATCTGCTCGGCGAGATCCGCCAACCGCCAGTTGCGTCGGTGGGCCAGCCTCGCGCCGGCGAGTCGGATCGCCAGGGGAAGGTGGCCGCATTGCCGGACCACCTCGGCGGCCGCCTCCGGCTCGGCGTCGACCCGAGCCCGACCAACAGTGAGCGCGAGGAGGTCGACGCTCTCTTCGGGGTTCATGACCGGCAGCGTCTGCGAAGGGGCGACGTCCGGGTGGGCAAGTCGCCGCCGCGAAGTCACAAGCACAACGGCGGTCGGCTCGGTCGGCAGGAGTGGCAGAATCTGCTCGCTGCTCGCGGCGTTGTCGAGGACGATCACAGACCTCCGGCGAGCGAGTTCCCGTCGCCACAACTCCACCTTGGCCTCGAACTCGACCGGAACCTGCTCGACCGGCACCTCAAGTTGACGAAGCAGGGTGACCAGGGCGGTCGCTGGCTCCACCCGATTCTTCTCGCCATGCCCGCACAGGTCGATGAACAGCACGGCATCCGGATACCGGGCGGACAACCGACGGGCCAAGTGGACGGCGAGGGTCGTCTTCCCGCTACCAGCCATCCCGTCGATGATGTGCACGGCGGGCACTCGTTCCTCGACGCGCCGCGTCTCCGCCAGCAACCGCGCCAGCACGTCTTCCCGCCCGACGAAGTCGGCGACCGCCCGGGGCAGATGATCCACCGGCTTGAGCTGGCGCGTCTGTTCAGTTGCCGCTGCACCCGCCGCGTCGCGCATGGCCCATGCGGGGCGTCCTGGTTGGGCGACCGCGACCGGCGTCGGGACTGGGATGGCGATCCTGCGGTGCAGTTCCTCGATGTCGCCCCCTGGGGCCACCCCCAGGTCCGCGCTCAGCCGTGCCCGGATCTCGTCGTACGCGACGAGCGCCCCAGCATGATCGCCACGCTCATACAACGCCCGCATCAGGAGGGCGTAGGCCGGTTCGCGGAGCGGATGGCGGGCCACCACCTCCCGCAACAGCGGAATCGCCAGGTCATCCCGGCCGGCGCGGAGCTGGACATCGGCCAGGAGTTCCGTGGCCAACAGGCGCTCGTCTTCGGCAGCCACGGTTCGGGCGGTCAGGACTGGCCCGAGCGGGATGCCTGCCAGCATCGGGCCCTGCCACCTCGTCACCGCGCGACCGAGCAGCACCCGAGCCTCGTCCAGGTGGCCGGCGGTCAGGGCTTCCCGACCAGCGCTCCGCTCCGCCTCGAAGCAAAAGATGTCTATCAGCTCCGGCGGTACGTCGAGCCGATAGCCGTTCCGCTGCCGCACGATGATCCCTCGGCCCGACGGGCAAGCCTCGAAAGCCCGGCGCAGATTCGCGGCATAGCTGAGAACATTCGCGACCGCTGATCGCGGTGGGCAATCGTTCCATAACTCATCGACAAGCTCGGACGCTGTCACCAGTTGGCCCGGCTGAACTGCGAGCATTGCGAAGATGGCTTGCTGTTTCGGCGTACCTAGGCGCAACGTGCGGGCAGGGACTTGCACCGAAAGGCCACCCAGAACCTGAATCTCCACCCCGTCCCCGCTCCAGCCATCGCCGGTATTCAGTCAATCACGCAACGAAGTTGACGACTTGGGCCTTGGACGCCTCGCCGCTCGCGCATGAAGCCACACGGGTCGTCGACCTCAGGATCTACCTAGGAGACGCCGATTGCCTACCCACTACGGCAGCATGCCAGCAGCAAGTTGCACCGCTCGTCCCCAGCCGGACGCCCCGACTGTGCCAACTTTGCCCAACCCGCCCTTACGCCCAGCCAAACTTCGGATGAGGGATCTGCCGTAACTCACCCAGACTCAGGGGGAATAGCACGTCCATAACTTGAACGGATAGCGTCCGCAGTTGTCGCCTGACCCCGGATCCAGCACCCGCAGACCGACCGCACTCCGTTTAGCGGCGATGGACAGAACGTGATAAATAAGCCTCAGCTTGACTAATGTTGCGCATACCGACATTTATTACTTCTATGCTGCCCTTACTCCTCTTAAGCTGCCTTTCGTAGGAAGACCCCATGGGGTAGGTCATCCAACGGCACGGCTGAAGAGAGGGGCATCCCGATGCGTGGCACCGACTGGAACTGAAAACTCGGCCCGGGAACTTCTGAGGCCCGAGGGGTAGGCTGCGAACACGGTGGAAGCAGTCCTTCGGGAGCGGGCGTGACCCTTCCTCAGCGACGAGAGATCGAGACCGATCGGCGGCTGTTGCTGCTCGTCGGTCTCATCGTCGTTGTGGCCGGAACCATCGTCGTCACATCGCTTTCAGCCGCGCTGAGTTCAGCAAAGCCTGCGACGGTGAACGACGCGGCGAAGCTCGTCATGATCACCCTCGTGATCGCGCTGGGGACCCTGGTCAAGGCCCGGGTGCGGATCCGGTCGACGACCCAGTCGATCAGTTGGAACGATACGGCGATCATCGTCGGCGTAGCCATTGCTCCGACCTCGGTCGTGGTGCTCTGCACTGCGGTCGGGATTGCTCTCGCTTCAATTCGCCTCTCGCCGATGAAGCTGGCATTCGGCATCGGAAAGAACGTGATCGTGGCCTGGGGTGCCGGCACGGCACTGGCGATGACGACGTGGACCTGGCCCCCGGCGGGCACCGCGTCCCTCATCGTGCCGTTGGCCCTCGCCTACATGGTCGCCGCCCTACTGGACGATCTGCTCGCCATCCCGGTCATCGCGCTGGCGTCCGGGACCAAGATCGCGAAGCAGTTTCGGAGCAATCTCGACCTCCGGCTCGGCGGCTTCGCCGTGCGTTTCGTTGTCGCGGCCTGCACGCTGCTCGTCCTTCGGATAGACCCTCGCCTTCTGCTTGCCGTCCCACCTCTGGTCCTGAGCTTGCACCTGGCCTACTCCGCGCGCATCCGGGGCCGCACCGAGCAGCAGGCGTGGCAGCGCCTCGCCCGCACCACCGACGCCCTCAACGTCGTCGACCTCGACAAGGTCCTCACCACCGCCGTCACCCAGGCGGCCGAGTTGTTCTCCGCCGACGAGGTCGAGATCGAGCTGCGCGACGGCGGTCGTACCGTCCGGGGCGGCACCGGCGGCATCACCTTCGACGCCGCGACCGGTACGCCCACCGAAGTGGACGGCACCGTCGTCCCCGCGCCGCTGGAAGGTCATGACCGTTCCGTCGACGTCGGCATGCTGCGGCTGCGTTTCCGGGGCCCGGTGCAGCTCTCCGAGCGGGAGCAGTACACGCTGCGTACCTTCGCTTCCGCCCTCTGCACCGCCGTCCGGAATGCCCAGGCGTACGCCGAACTGGCCCGGGTGGCCGACGAACACGCGTACGCGGCCTCGCACGACGCGCTTACCGGCCTGGCCAACCGTCGGCACCTGCTCGATCAGGGCACCGAACAGTTGACCACCCGGCACGCCGACGGGGTGACCGCGCTGGTGTTGATCGACCTCAACCACTTCAAGGAGGTCAACGACACGCTCGGGCACGCCGCCGGGGACCAGGTGCTGGTGCAGGTCGCCGATCGGCTGCGCAACGCCGCCCAGGGCAGTGACCTGGTGGCGCGTCTCGGCGGCGACGAGTTCGCCGTACTCCTGCGCGGGCTGCCGGCCCCCGCGATCGCCGCGCACCGGGCGGAGACGCTGCTCGCGGCGTTGCACGAGCCGTTCGATCTGGACGGCATGCGGATCAGCGTCGAGGCCAGCGGTGGGATCTCCGTCGCCCCGGCCAGCGGCGGCATGGCCGAGTTGCTGCGCCGCGCCGACGTCGCGATGTACCAGGCCAAGCGGGCCGGGCAGCGCATCTCCACGTACGCCCCGACCCGGGACACCGCCGACCTGGGCCGTCTCACCCTCGGCGGCGAATTGCCACGGGCCGTCGCCGACCACGAGTTCATCGTCAACTTCCAACCCATCGTCGATCTGGGCACCGGCGAGGTGACGAGCGCGGAGGCGTTGGCCCGCTGGCACCACCCCACGCACGGCCTGATCGATCCGCTGCGTTTCCTGGAGGCGGTGGAGCGCTCCGGCCTGCTGCCGGCGTTCGCCGAGGCGATCCTCGATCAGGCGCTGATCGCCGCGACCAACTGGCGGGACGCCGGCTTCGACATACCGGTCGCGGTGAACGTGTCTCCGCGCAGCCTGCTGGACGCGCGGTTCCCGGGCTCGGTGCTGGCCCGCCTGCGCACCCACGACCTGCCACCGGACCGGCTGGTGCTGGAGTTGACCGAGACGTTGACGCTCAGTCAGCTCGACGTGGTGGACCGGGTGTTGAGCCGGCTACGCGACGAGGGCGTCCGGCTGGCGCTTGACGACTTCGGCACCGGTTACTCCTCGCTCTCCCTGCTCTCCCGCATCCCGGTCCACGAGTTGAAGATCGACCGCAGTTTCGTGACGACGATGGAGAGTTCGGCGGAGGCCGCTGCCGTTATCCGCTCCACCCTCGACCTGGGCCGGAGCCTCAACCTGGACGTGGTCGCCGAGGGCGTCGAGAGCGAGCCGCAGCGACGCGCCCTCTGGGAGCTCGGTTGCGTCGCCGGCCAGGGCCATCTGTTCGCCCGGCCGATGCCCGCCGGCACGCTGCTCGCCACCTTGCAGCGGGGTTCGGGTGGCCGGCCCGGGGCTCTGGCGCCGCCGCTGCACGACACCGGCGCGGTGATCCGGCTGACGCAGTCCCGCCGTCCGGGCGGCCGATCCCGCCCTGACCAGCTTCCCCACCTGCCGGCCTGACGGTCGCGCAGAACCCCCCGGAAGGTCCCGCGGCGACGCGGACAACCGGGTGAGCAGCGAGGTCTGCCAGACTGACGCCCGTGATCGCCGAAGCCCCGACCGCCCGCCAACGTCGCTGGCGCACGCTCGACAACGCCGCCGGCGGGCTCGCCCTCGACCTCGGCCTCTACACCGCTTCGGCCCTCTTCGCAGCGATCACAGCAGTCACCTCGACCCTGCTGCCGCATCGGGCCTGGGGTGCGGTCGCCGCCGTGGGATACCTGGTCGCGGCCCTTGCGGTGGTCGCCCAACTTCTCCTGCGTCGACGCATCCCGACATCCCGGCTGGTCGGCCTGCCGGCCCGCTGGGCGGTCACCGGGCTCACCTGGGCCAGCACCGCTCTGCTGCCCGTCATCTGGCAGAGCTTCGAGCGGGCCACCGGCCGCACCGACCGGGCGCAGGAGGAGGTGCTGGTCGTGGAACAGGCAGGCACCCGCCTGCTCGACCACGGCACCCCGTACCTGGGGCGCGACGCGATCGCCGCCCTGCCGCTGGGCGAGCAACTCCTCGGCTACACCCCCTACCAGCCGGGAATGGCGATCTTCGGCCTGCCCCGGGCGCTGCTGGACAGCCCCTGGACCGACTCCCGGATGTGGTTCGCGGTCGCCACCGCGCTGGCACTCGCCCTGGCCGTGAACGCCCTGCGCACCTCGACACCCACCGCCGGAGATCACCCGCGAGGCGCCGCGCTGCTGCGGGGCGTACAGGCCGCCACCGTCCTGCCGGTCTGCGCACTCACCCTCGCCACCGGCGGCGACGACCTCCCCGTACTCGCCCTCTGCCTCCTTGCCCTCGCGTTCGCCGCCGCCGACCGGCCCGGCCGGGCCGGAATCGCTGTCGGCCTTGCCGGCGCGCTGAAGCTGTTCGCCTGGCCGATCGCCCTCGTCCTGATCATCTGGGGCCTGACCCGGCGTGCCGGCGGCCGGGTCGCCGCAGGCGCTGTCGGACTGCCCGTCGCAGCCCTGCTCCCGGCCCTGCTGGTCGACCGCGACGCGCTCATCGAGAACGTGCTGCGCTTCCCCCTCGGCCACGGCCTGGTCACCAGCCCTGCCCAGTCCCCGTTCCCCGGCTACCTGATCGCCTCCGCGCTGCCCGCCGGCCGGTTGGTCGCCGCCGCGCTGCTCGTCGCGGCCGGCCTGGCAATCGCCGTCCGGCTCGCCCGCCGCCCGCCCCGCACTGCCGTCTCCGCCGCGCTGATCTGCGGGTACGGGCTGCTCGCCGCGATCGTCCTGATGCCGTCCACCCGGTTCGGCTACCTGCTGTACCCGCTGGCACTGCTCGCCTGGGCACCCGCACTGCACCGCCCGGCAATCACCGAACCGACCGCACCGGCACCCGGGCACCTGTCCGGTCGGGCCACATCGGTGTAACTGGCGGGCAGAACGACGCCGCAGGGCGTAGACCTGAAGGCATGACCACGTACCGCGACCGCGACGACGCGGGCCGGGTGCTCGCCGACCGACTCACCGCACTCGTCGGCGACCCGGACGTCGTCGTCCTCGGCCTGGTCCGGGGCGGCGTGCCGGTGGCCCGGGTCGTCGCCGAACGCCTCGGCGCGCCCCTGGACGTACTCGTCGTCCGCAAGCTCGGCATGCCCTGGGCACGGGAGGTCGCCTTCGGCGCGGTCGGCCCGGGTGGCGTGCAGGTGCTCAACGACGTGGTGGCGAGCCGGCTCAGCAGCGACGACATAGCCGAGGTCAACCACCGCGAACTGGCCGAGTTGGAACGTCGGGAACGGCTCTACCGGGGCAACCGCCCACCGTTGGACCTCACCGACCGGACCGCCGTGATCGTCGACGACGGGCTGGCCACCGGCGCGACCGCGCGGGCCGCCGTCGAGGTCGTCCGCCGGCTCGGCGCCCGCCGGGTGGTGGTCGCCGTTCCAGTCGGCGCGCAGGAGGCGTACGAGCTGCTGGCAGCCGAGGCCGATCAGGTCGTCTGCGCCCAACGCCCGCCGGAGTTCGGAGCGGTGAGCGTCTACTACGACGACTTCCACGAGGTCTCCGACGACGAGGTCACCGAGGCGCTCACAGCAACCGCATAGCTAAAGCGGGTACCGTCTGGTGATGAGCCTGACCTGTCCCAAGTGTCACGGAGAAATGCGTCAGTACGAGCGCAGCGGCGTCGTCATCGACCAGTGCGGGGAGTGCCGGGGCATCTTCCTCGACCGCGGCGAGTTGGAGAAGCTGTTCGAGGCGGAGGCCAACTGGAGCCGCCAGCAGGCCGGTGGCCCGCCGCCGCCTCCCGCCCAGCAGCCCGGCGGCTACCCGCCGCCGCACGCCCCAGCGCAGCACCAGCCCGGGTACGGCTCCGTGCCGCCGCCCCCGCCCCCGCCCGGCTACCCGCAGGCGCCGGTCTACGGTCAGCAGCACCACGGCTACCACGGGCACTACAAGCGCAAGAAGCGCAAGGGCTTCCTCGACGAGATGTTCGGCTGAGCCCGACCGACACCTCCTGCCCGGGCCGGTCCACGCGTCGGCCCGGGCACTGACCCCGTCGATGGTTGGCGGGTGGTGCGGCACGTGCGAGGCTGCATCGCATGACCGCGATCCCGCAGGCCGAGGCGCTGGCTCAGGCGTACGACGGCATCACCGCCGTGGTCGACGGCCTGGACGACGCGGACCTGCAACGACCCACCCGCTGCCGGGGTTGGCTCGTCGCGGATCTGCTGCTGTACGTCCTCGGTGACGCACAGCGCGCCCTGGTCGCCCTGGCCAGCCCCGCCGCCGGTCCCGCCGACAGCGACGACGTGAGCTACTGGCGTGACTTTCCCGCCGACGGTGCTGACGCCGCCCGGCACGCCTGGTGGGTCCGACGATCGGCTGCCGCGTTCGACCGTCCGACCGGAATCGTCAGGCTCTGGACCGAGACCGCCCCCGCAGCCGTCCGCGCCGCCGCGTCAGCCGACCCCGAGGGGTACGTGAGCACCCAGGGCCACGTGCTGCGCGTGCCGGATTTCCTCGCCACCCTCACCACCGAGGCAGTCGTCCACCACCTCGACCTGACACCCGACCTGCCCGGCGCCCCGCCGCCCGGTCCACTGGCCGTACGCGCCGCAGTGGCCACCATGGACGGCCTTCTCAGCGACGACACGGTACGCCCGACCGCCTGGGACGATCACGATTTCCTGCTGAAGGCGACCGGGCGGCTTCCGCTCACCGACCGGGACCGGCTGGAGCTGGGCGAGTCGGCGGGCTGGTTTCCGTTGCTCAGTTGACAGTCGGACCTGTCATCCGATCGCCATGTCCACGAACCGGGACAGGTGCAACTGCGCCGCCACGGTCACGGTGTCAGTTGGCCCATTCCGATGCTTGGCAACAATGAAATCCGCCTCGCCCGCCCGCGGTGACTCCTTGTCGTAGTAGTCGTCGCGGTGCAGAAGGATGACAACGTCGGCATCCTGCTCAATTGAGCCAGATTCACGCAAATCAGACAATTGGGGCCGCTTGTCGGTGCGCTGCTCCGGGCCACGGTTGAGCTGACTGACAGCGATCACCGGGCACTCGACCTCCTTGGCCAGGAGCTTGAGGCCACGGGAGAGGTCGGCGACCTCCTGTTGGCGGCTCTCGGTGCGCTTCGGTGAGGTCATCAGCTGGAGGTAGTCGACGACGATCATCTTCAGGTCGTGTCGCTGCTTGAGCCGGCGGGCCTTGGCCCGGATCTCCATGAGGTTCATGCTCGGGGTGTCGTCGACGAAGAGCGGAGCTTCGCTGATCTCGCCCATGCACCGGGCCAGCTTGGTCCAGTCGTCGTCGGAGAGCTGCCCGCTGCGCAGTACGTGCAACGGCACCCGGGCCTCGGCGGAGAGCAGCCGCATGACGATCTCGACCTTGCTCATTTCGAGCGAGAAGATGGCGGCCGCCTGGTTGGCACGAATCGCAGCATTTCGGGCAAAGTCCATGCTGGCCGTGCTGTTGTGGGTGGGAATCATCGCCCGGCTGGCCAGGTAGAGATGCTCCGGGTTGTCGACAGTGACGCACCGGACCGGCACGCTCGGGACCGGACGAACGTCAACGATGTACCGCGAGGTCGTCCGCACGTCGGAGGTGGTTCGACGGCGTTGGGCGTGCGCATCCTGTTTGCGCTTGAGCCGGAAGATGACATCCGGGGTGGAGAAGTTCAACGTGTACGCGATCGACGACTCGCGTGTGCGGCCGTGTACCGGCTTGACGTTCACTGTGCAGCGGTAGCCGAGGCTGACAATGAGTTCGCGTACATCCTCTGCCAGCCGCTTCGACGTCGACGTGTACTGCAGGTTACCGGTGGGGGCGACGGTGCCGTCGGTGTCCATCAGTCCAGCCAGCAGCGCCCGGCGCTGCGCCTCGGAGGCGCGCAGGTAGCTGCCCGGGATGTGCTTGTCCGCCGCTACCCCGACCTGACGCAACAACCCGACGAAGGAACCGTTCTGGTGACGGCAGCCTGCACACTTCCTGGTCGCTGGATTCTCACGCAACGCCCTGGTGGAAACGCCACAGTCCACGCAGACACCGTTCGCCTGGGCAGCCGACGAGGGCTCCAGCAGAATTGTGTAGACCATCGGGCCGCTGGGCCGCACGACGAAGCCGTCCGCCTCGACGTGCGTGAGCATCTCCGGATCTGCGGTGGTGAAGCGGCTGGCACCGGTGTGCCCGTCACCGAGCCACGCTCCCAGGGTGTAGGGCGGAACCAGCAGCTCACGGTCCGGGAGTTGGATGGGAGCGCAATTCCGTACCGCATGGTTGAGCCGTCGGTCGGCGGTGTCGGTACGCAGGGTGGCCGCGATCTCAGCAGTGGTGACGACGCCATCATGGTCGGCCCGGCTGCCTGCGTTGACCTCCCGCTCAGCTCGTTCAAGAAGCGCTGTCACCAGCGGACCGGCCGGGTAGCCGGGCGCCGTCCAGTTCTTCGTCTTGCCGTTGCGGACGATGGGGCGGCTGATCCGGCCGGTCGACCCGACCTCACGCGCGACCGTGTGCAGGACATGCCGGAACTCCGGCCCGACCCGCTCGATCGTGTCGAAGCGAGTGATCGGCTGATTGCCCACGGCGCCGAGCGGCTTGCGGACCGCACGTAGGTTGGCCAGCGATGATTCCGGCCAGTGTCGCTTCCGCAGTGCCGGGCCCTGCCGCCGGCTCGCTCGGTTGGTCGTCTTCCACAGGTGCTCCGCGTCCGCCACGATGACGGTGCCGTCGGAGAACTCCACCTCATAGCAGGGACGGTCGTGCATCACGTCGAAGGCGTGCGTGACAGTGGTCGGAGAGCCGTCCGCCGCCAGTAGCTGATCGCCCGTCTGGACCTCACCCATCGTGATCCAGCCGTCCGGGGTCGGCAGTGGGGTGTCGAGCGCGAGCGCCTTACCCAAACCGGGCCGGCCCGCAACGATGATCAGCTGCCCTGCGTGGAGGCCGTTGAGCAGCCGATCCAGGTCGGTGAAGCCGGTCGGCACGCCGGTCATCATCCCGCCCTGCGCGCCCACCGCCTCGATCTCGTCCAGCGTCGGCTGCAACATGTCGGCCAGGATCGCGAAATCCTCGCTGACCCGACGTTCGGTGACGTCGTAGACGGCCTGCTGGGCGAGGTCCACCACGTCGTCGACGTCCCGGCTGCCGCCGCTGGCCGTCCCGTACCCGAGCTGCACGATCTTGGTGCCGGCCTCGACCAGCCGGCGCAGCACCGCCCGCTCGCTGACGATCCGCGCGTAGTAGGAGGCGTTCGCGGCGGTGGGCACGCTGGCGATCAGGGTGTGCAGGTAGGGGGCCCCGCCGATGCGGGCAAGGTCGCCCGAGTCGGTAAGGGCGGCGGCCACGGTGATCGGGTCGGCCGGCTCGCCCCGACCGTAGATGTCCAGGATGGTGTCGAAGATCGTGGCGTGGACCGGCCGGTAGAAGTCGTTGGTCTTGAGGATCTCGACGACGTCGGCGATCGCGTCCTTGGACAGCAGCATGCCGCCGAGGACGCACTGCTCGGCGGCGACATCCTGGGGTGGGGTCTTGTCGAACTGGCCGTCCCGCTGCGCGGGCGGCTGGCCGCCGCCGGAGCGCGACTCCGCCCGCATGTCGTCGGTGACCGACACGGGTCCCCCCTCCACTGCGTCGGATCCGGCCCCAGCTCTACCGCCGGGGTACGACACTTCTCCTCCGACCGGGCCGGTCGATCGGGGGCCATCGCGCCGGCGGTCGAGGGCCAACCATACGGACCCCGAGGTCAGCGACTCAACAAGGCCGGTGGACAAGCCTCGGGACAACCTGTGGACGCCGGTGGACGAGCATGTGCGCAGCGTGTGCACAGGCTGTGGATAACCATTGGGGAATTCCGGGCCGTAAGCCTCTGACCTGCGTATACGTAGTCCCCAGCCTGTGGAGGGGAATATTTCGGTCGGGTATGTGCCACGATCGTCCCGTACTATCTCCAGCGAACGGCTACACCTGGACAGCGGATTACGCTTTCGGTTCAGAAGGGTCACACTCCGGCCGTGAGTTACCGGGACTGGGAGCGCGGGGAGGGCAGCCCGCGCGAGCGCCAGCCGACCGCCTCGTGGGGTGATCCCATGCCCCCTTCCCCGGTCGACCCGTACGACGAGGATGCGCGCTACCGCACCTCCAGTCGGCGTCGCGCTTTGGAGCGAGGGCAGGACGAGCCGGTCGACGCGTACCTGCCTCGGTGGGCGCTGGAATCGGGTGTTCGACACGCCGACGGCGGTGGCCGGCATGCCGCCCCCGACGACGACGCCGAGGTTGAGCGGCCGGGCTCGGGGGCAGGCTGGCAACGGCCCGAGCAGCCGGGTTCCGGTGCCGGCTGGCGAAGCCCCGAGCCGACCGTCGCCCGGCGGTGGGCCGGCGAAACCACCTGGCGGGAGCAGCCCGCGATCGGTGCGGCTCCCGACTCGGACCACACCCGGGAGTGGACGCTCGACCGTCCACAGGAACAGGGGTACGCGGGCCGTCGGCGCGCCGACTCGGCGGAGGAAGAGCCGGTCTCCGGCGCGGTTCCGGACCGTCGCCCCCGGCGTGCGCCCGCCGGCCGCCCCCAGGTGGTCTGGTCCGGTGGCGACCTGGATGACGCCCCGCCGGAGCCGACGACCCGCCCGGAGGTGAGCCGGCCCACCCGGCGGAGCCGACGGGCAGCTGAGGAGTCGTGGACGCGTCCGGCGGTCGATCCGTGGGAACGCGGCTCGGAGCGGGCGGCAGAGCCCGACCCGTCGTACGCCCCCGCCGTGGATCCGTGGGACGCCTCAGGTGTGCACGCGTGGCCGCCTGCCGGCGCTGATGGCACCGACCTGAGCGAGCAGTGGTCGCAGGCGGAGAGCATCGGTGGCTGGGAGCGGTCGGACCAGACCGGCCAGTGGGAGCGGTCGGCGGTCGAGGACGACCAGTGGGACCGCACGCTGCCACCTCGCTCCGACCGCTCCTCGGCGGAGGGATGGCCGAGTCGTGACAACGGGTTCTGGTCCGGTACACGGTTGTCCGGGGACGACCCGCGCTGGATGGACACGTCGACCTCGGCGCCCAGGTCACCGGTCGTGGGTTACACCGCTCCGCGACCGCGCAGCGTGCCCGTACCCCCTCAGGGTGTGCCGCGACGCCGGGCGAGCCAGTCGCCGGTAGGCACGGCGTCGGTGCGTCGACGGGTCGAGTCGGTGGCGACGGGCGGCTGGGCACGGCGCCTGGAGGACGACCTGCTCGACCCGGATCCCGGTGGGTCCTTCCGACCGCTGCTCTACACCGCGGCCTGCTACCTGGTGCCTGCGGTATTGATCTTCGTGTGGTTGTTGACGTTGGACGCCCAGGCGCCGGCGGGCTGTGTCACGGACATCAGCGGGGGCGGGTGTGACTCGGCGCGGTCGCGGGCGTTGGAGTCGTTGCTCGCCGGCTCGCCGCGCTTCGGGTTGGCATTGTTGAGCAGTCTGGTGGTGGCGGCGCTGCTGCGCCGGGTCGGCACGACGTGGCGCTCGGCCACCATCGCGCTCGCCGCCGCTGTTGTCGGCGGTGGCCTCTCCACCGTGATGATCAGTGCGGTGACCGGTCAGCCGATCGGCTGACGGCACCGCCGCATCGCGTGGGCGTTTGTGTGGTGGTCGAACGCACGAGGGCCCGCACCGATCGCTCGGTGCGGGCCCTCGTGGTGGTGTGGCTGGTCGTCAGCCCTGAACGACGTTCAGGTTGAACGACGCGGTCACGTCGGGGTGCAGCTTGATCTTCACCGGGTAGGTGCCGGTCGACTTGATGTGACCGGGAACCTCCAGCCGGCGCCGGTCGAGGACCGGACCGCCGGCGCCCTTGACGGCGTCGACGATCTCGGCCGAGGTGACCGAGCCGAAGAGCCGCCCGCCGTCGCCGGCGCGGGCCTTCAGGTTGACCTTGAGACCCTCGAGCTGACCCTTGACCTCGTTCGCGTGGTCGAGGTCGCGGATCTCACGGGCCGAACGGGCCCGCTTGATGACCGTGACCTGCTTTTCCGCGCCCTTGGTCCAGGCGATCGCGAAGCCCTGCGGCAGCAGGTAGTTACGGCCGAAGCCGTCCTTGACCTCGACGATGTCGCCCGGGGCACCGAGGCCGGACACTTCCTGAGTCAGGATGATCTTCATATCGGTGCCTCCTCTCAGCGGGTGGTGGCCGTGTACGGCAGGAGCGCCATCTCACGGGCGTTCTTGACCGCACGGGCGATCTGCCGCTGCTGCTGCGAGGTCACGCCGGTCACCCGACGAGCGCGGATCTTGCCGCGGTCGGAGATGAACTTGCGCAGCAGCGCGGTGTCCTTGTAATCGATATAGGTGATCCCGTCCTTGTCGAGCGGGTTCACCTTCTTCTTCGGCTTGCGAAGTGCCGCAGCCTTGGCCATTGCACGTGCTCCTGGTTTGCGATCGCGGGCGCTCGGCGCCATTAGAACGGAGGCTCCTCGTCGAAGTTGCCGCCCGAACCGGCACGCGCGGGAGAGGGTGCGGCCGAAGCCCAGGGGTCGTCGAAGTTGCCTCCGCCGCCACCCTGGTTGCCACCACCACCACCGCCGCCACCGAAGCCGCCGCCACCGCCACCGGAGCGGGACATCTTCTGCACCTTTGCCGTGGCGTAGCGCAGCGACGGGCCGATCTCGTCGACCTCAAGCTCGATGACAGTGCGCTTCTCGCCCTCGCGGGTCTCGTAGGACCGCTGACGCAGCCGACCCGACACGATCACCCGAGCGCCACGCTGCAGCGACTCGGCGACGTGCTCGGCGGCCTGCCGCCAGACGGTGCAAGCGAGGAACAGCGGCTCGCCGTCCTTCCACTCGCCCGACGCCTTGTCCATGAATCGGGGCGTCGAGGCGACTCGGAACTTGGCGACCGCAGCCCCGGAGGGGGTGAATCGCAACTCGGGGTCATCGGTCAGGTTGCCGATGACCGTGATGGTGGTGTCTCCTGCCATGACCATCTCCTCGCGCACTCAGCGTCTCGTCGTACAGGCTCTCAGAGCCGTACGACAGAGTCGCGGAGGCTGATCCGGGCGAACCGGGTTGAATGGTTAGCGCATCTCCGGCCGGATGACCTTGGTGCGCAGCACGGACTCGTTGAGGCGGAGCTGACGGTCCAACTCGGCCACGGCAGCAGGCGTAGCCTGCAGGTCGACGACGGCGTAGATGCCCTCGGCCTTTTTGTTGATCTCGTACGCGAGGCGCCTACGGCCCCACACGTCCGTCTTCTCAACCGAGCCACCCGCGGTGCGGATCACGTTCAGGTACGTGTCGAGCGACGGGGCGACGGTGCGTTCCTCGAGGCTGGGGTCGAGGATCACCATGATCTCGTAATGACGCAAGACGTGCTCACCTCCTGTGGGCTAAGCGGCCACGGTCCTTCCGTGGCAGGAGGTCGTGCGTCGTTGCCGCACGCGCCGGGGGGTCCCGGCCGGACGCGGACAACCTGACAAGGATAGCCGGTCCGGACGATCATGCCCGGGGCGGGCGGGGCAGCGGCCGGCACGCGTTGACGGGGGCCACCACCCAACCAGCACTGGTCGGTGGCGAGCCCCCGTCAACGAGGCCGCGGGGCGTCCCGTCCGCATTCCTTGGGTGGGACCTGGGGAGGAACGACCACACCGATGAGGTTGGATCGAAGACGCCCCGCGGAGCTTTATCGTGTTGTTACCTGACGATACAACGACCCTCGTCCCTTGTTGGGGGAAAAGGCACAATTTTCCGAGAATCTTCATCGGTGGACGTCTCGTGCGTCGGAGGGGTCGCCCCCGTCCCGCCGGGCCGCGAGACGGGGTGCCCTCGCTGTCGAGCCGCCGGCCCCGGTTGCCGGCCGGGGCGCTCACGCCACCAGCGGTGTCGGACGCTTGTCGCCGGCTCAATTCATTAACGATCGTCGGTCCGGCCGGTGACGACACCGCACCGGTCGTTACCGCACCCGTCGGAGGCGCGACGTAGGCTCGCTCCCATGCGAATCGGAGCCCACGTCGACCCGACCGACCCGCTGGCGGAGGCATCTGCCCGATCCGCCGACACCGTGCAGTTCTTCCTCGCCGACCCGCAGGGGTGGAAGGCTCCCAAGCCTCGGGAGGACGCCGAGCAGCTGCGCGCCGCCGAGGTCGACCTCTACGTGCACGCGCCGTACGTCATAAACGTGGCGACCCTCAACAACCGCATCCGCATCCCCAGTCGCAAGCTGCTGCTCGGGCACGCGACCGCCGCCGCCGCGATCGGCGCCAAGGGCCTGATCGTCCACGGTGGGCACGTCAACGCCGGGGACGACCTGGCGGTCGGCTTCGACAACTGGCGCAAGACCTTCGCGTACGCGGCCGACTCCGGCGGATTCGGCGTGCCGGTTCTGATCGAGAACACCGCAGGCGGCGACAACGCGTGCGCGCGCCGGCTGGACGCGCTGGCCCGGCTCTGGGACGCCATCGGCGACCACGAGGTCGGCTTCTGCCTGGACACCTGCCACGCGTACGCCGGCGGTGAGGAACTACTCGGGCTGGTCGACCGGGTCAAAGCGATCACCGGGCGGATCGATCTGGTGCACGCCAACAACTCCAAGGGCGGGTTCAACTCCGGCCAGGACAGGCACGACAACCTGGGCGGCGGGACCATCGACCCGGAGTTGGTGGTGGCGGTGATCCGAGCCGCCGGGGCGCCGGTTGTCGTCGAAACGCCTGGCGGCGTGACCGGCCAGGCAGCTGATATCGAGTTCCTCCGCCAGCAGCTCGGGACGGAGCGCCCGGCAGCATGACGACCGGACAGCAGGGGACCGGGAACGTCCGGCCCGCCGCAGGCGGGGACGCCCCTATCCGACCAACCAGTCCGCCCGGCACCGCCAAGGCCAACGCCCAGTCCGGCACCGCCGAAACGAGTGCCAGCACCGCCAAGGCCAGCGGTGGCAGAGCCAAGGCCAGCGCCGCCGAGGTGAGCAGCGCGACCGCGACGGACGGCACCGCAACCGAAACCACCGGCACAGGCGGCTCGGCGAAAGACGCCAGCACGGACGGCACCGCGAACGCCAACGCGGCGAACGACGCCACGAACGACGGCACCGCCACGAACGACGCGGCCGGAGGAAGCTCGGGTAAGGACGACGCCGAGAACGCCACCTCGACCGGGAGCCGTAAGCCCGGGTGGTGGAAGGCATGGAGGCGGAAAGCTGGGACCACCGATGCCGCAGGCACGGCCGGTGGCGGCACAGCCGAGGCCACAAGCGAAACGGACGCAGGCAAGACCGCAGCCGTCGCCGAGAGCGTGACGGACGCGAACAAGGCCGAGGCTGAGGCCAAGACCGACACGACCAAGACCGACGGTGGAGCGGACGCGGGCGACAGCGCCGCGACCCGGACCAATACCGATGCCGACGAGAAAAGCGCCGACGAGAAGGCTGCGGGCGAAGACGAGAAGGCTGGGGGCGAAGACGAGAAGGCTGCGGGCGAAAAGGTCGCCGATGTCGCCGAGAAGGACTCGGCCGACGCCACGGCGAAGCCCGTGGAGGCCGAGCGGTGGGACGCGTTCGCCTCCGCGCCGGAGCCGACGCCCAGCCGGTTGACCCGGGCCAGCCGGGCGGTCGGCCGCGCGGTCGGCCGGTTCCTGGTCCACGAGTGGACACTGGCGAGCCTGGCCGCCGCGGCGCTGGCCATGCTGATGACCTGGCCGACGCTGCGCTACCCGCGCTACACGCTTCCGCAGGACTACTGGGACCCGAGCCTTCAGGCCTGGCAGATGGCCTGGTCCGGGCACATCCTGCTGACCGAACCGGCGCGCCTCTGGCAGTCCAACACCTTCTTCCCCGAGCTGTGGAGCTTCGCGTTCTCCGACACGCTGCTCGGTTACGCCCCGGCGGGGATGCTCGGCAGCGGTCCCGAGGACGCGGTGCTGCGCTACAACATCATGTTCGTGCTGGCACACGCGCTCGCCACGCTCGGGGCGTACGCGCTGGCCCGGCAGTTGGGCGCGGGTCGCATCGGCTCGGCTGTGGCCGGGGTCGCCTACACGTACGCGCCGTGGCTGCTGGCCCAGGCCGGGCACCTGCACGTGCTGTCCAATGGCGGCATCCCACTGGCCCTTGCCATGCTGGCGCGCGGGCACGGCTGGTCGTTGCGGTACGGCTACCGCCCCGAGCGGCGGCATGACGGCTGGGTCTACGCCGGTTGGCTGGTGGCGGCCTGGCAGATCAGCCTCGGCTTCGGTATCGGCCTGCCGTTCGCGTACATCCTGGCCGGCGGGGTCGTGGTCACCGCGGTCCTGTTCGTCGTACGGCGGCTCCGGACGGGTCGGGCGCTGCCGTTCGGTCGCCGGTTGTTCGTCGCGGACCTGGTCGGCGGCGCGTTCTTCGCCGGTGTGGGTCTGCTGATGGCGTACCCGTACTTCAAGGTCACCGAGCTGCACCCGTACGCCGAACGGTCGATCGACGACATCCGCATGTACTCGCCGCCGGTGTCCGGGTTCGTGACGGCGCCTGCCGAATCGCGGATCTGGGGTGGCTTGCACGAGGGTGCCCGTGGGGCTCTGCCGTGGCACCCGGAGATGACGCTGCTGCCGGGGTTCGTGCTGTACGCGCTGGCCGCCGGCGGGCTGCTCTTCTCGGTGTGGCGGCTGCGGCACCGGTTGCTGCTGCTCGCCGGGGTGCTGGTGACGATGGCCTTCGCGATGGGCACCCGCTTCTTCGGCGGCAGTTTCACCTACGGGCTGCTGTTCGAGCACGCGCCGGGCTGGAACGCCCTGCGTACCCCGGGGCGGTTGATGCTCTGGACGACGTTGCTGCTCGCGCTGCTCGCGGCGGGCGCGGTCACCGCCCTCACCGATCGTGTCCGTGAGCTGGCCGCGCAGCGGATCCCGTCCTGGCCCGGCCCGTGGCTGCGGCTGGCCACCCTGCTGCCGCTGCTGCTTGTCATCGCCGAGGGCCTGAACGCCACGCCGCACCAGGTGGTGCCGACCCAACCGGCGGCGATGCGCACAGCCGAGGGCCCGGTGCTGGTGCTGCCCAGCAGCCAGAACCAGGACCAGCACGTGATGCTCTGGTCGACGAGGGGTTTCCCCGATGTGGTCAACGGCGGCAGTGGCTTCACCCCGCGCCAGCTCGACGACGTCCGCCGGGTGAGCCAGTCGTTCCCGGACCAGACCAGCGTCGACTACCTGCGGACGTTGGGCGTGCGCACCGTGGTGCTGCTACGCGGTCAGGTCGTCGGCACGCCATGGGAGATCACCATCGACGCACCTGTCGAGTCGCTCGACATCAGTCGGCAGGAGGTCGGTGACGCTGTGGTGTACCGGCTCTGAACCCTCTCTCGACGGCCGGGGCCCGGCTCAGGTGGTGACTGCGGGCTCGGGTTCCGGCACGGGATTGCCCTCCCGGCGGCGCCAGCGGTCCAGCCAGGGCGCGTCCGGCGCGCCGTCGAGCACGCCGCCGTCCGGGTCGTCGTCATAGGTGGCCCGTACCGCGTCCTGCTCGGGGTGCAGGATCTCCCGGATGACCAGCACGCAGAGCACCACCACGGTGCCCAGCCGCAGCGACGCGGCAAGCACGAACACCCCTTCGGGGAAGACCGGGCGGCTGGTCGCCGCGCCGAGCAGCTCACCGTAGAAGGCGACGAAGTAGCAGACCTCGGCGAGCTGCCAGGCCAGGAAGGCGCCCCACTTCGGCCGGGCCAGCACGATCAGCGGCAGCATCCAGAGCACGAACTGCTGGGACCAGACCTTGCTGAAGATGAGGAACGCGGCGACCACAAGGAAGGCGAGCTGGGCGAGCCGGGGCCGGCGTGGTGCCCGTAGCGCCAGCACCGCCACGCCGAGGCAGGCAAGCCCGAACAGGGCGTACGAAACGATGTTGAGGGTTGGGATGTTGGCGTTCAGCCACTCGAACGGGCCGAGCCGGCCGGGATCGTTGCCGATCTTGCCGTCGAGGTAGCGCCCGATGTACCAGAGCGTGCCCCAGTCGATCGGCCGGGTGGTGTTCAGTTCGAAGAAGCGGCCCCAGTTCTCCGGGTACGCCCGCGCGGGTTGCAGGTTCACAAGCACCACGGCGACGGCCGCCGTGCCGATGGCGGTGAGCGCGGCGCGGAGACGATTGGCCCGCAGCGCCAGGATGAGGATCGGCCCCAGCAGGAACAGCGGCCAGAGTTTGGCCGCGCCAGCGAGGCCGAGCAGCACGCCGGTCACCGCCGGTTGCCGCCGTGCCCAGGCCAGCAGCCCGAACGCGGCCAGCCCGATGGCGAGCAGATCCCAGTTGACGGTGGCGGTGAGCAGCAACGCCGGGGCGATCGCGAACAGCGCCGCGTCCCACGGTCGTCTGCGGCGCAACGCGAGGATCACCGCCACGGTGGCGACCGCGAGCGCGCCAAGCACGAGGGCGTTGAGGTTGTAGAACCACTGGGCCTGGTTGATTGTCGGGTCGCCGTCGCCGATCGCGTGCACCGGCAGGCCAAGGGCACCCATGAAGTAGCCGGTCAGCACCGGGTACTCGACGGGGTGGTCGCGGTAGGGCACCTTGCCCTCGTTGAGCCCTTCGGCGTAGTAGAGGGCGAGCACATCGGTGTAGCAGAACCGGTTGTACTGGACGTTGTTCTGCCAAGCGCCGTCCTGACAGGGCGACTTCTGCACCCAGTGCAGCGCGAGCGTGAGGCAGACCAGTGCCAGGACGATCCGGGCGGCGGTCCAGAACCGACGCTCGGAGCCGGCCGGCTGGTCCAGTGCCGTCGCGTGGTCGCCGAGCGGCCCGCCGATGGCGCCGGAGAGGCCGCGGACGAACCCATCGGACCGGGACGGGTGGTCGGTGGTTCCGGCGTCGTCGATGCCGGGCGTCGACTGGGTGCTCATGGAAAGGCATCCTGCCGTACGACGGGGGTGCGCGTCCCGCCCCAACGCGGGAGATGTCCGGGTACGCCAAACGCCGCCGCCGGTCGGACAGGTCGTCCGGCCGGCGGCGGCGTCGTGTACTGGTTGGGGTCAGTCCCGGGTTGGTGGCAGGCCGGGTAACAGCCCGCCACCGTTTCCGCCGCCTCCGCCGTTCCCGGGTCTCCCCGGTGTGTCGCCGCCGGCGTTGCCGTCGGTACGCGGGCAGAACGGGTTGGTCAACGGGTCACAGGGCTGCCCGCCGCCAGGCCCGCCGGGTCCACCCGGTCCGCCGGGCAGGCCGGGGGTCGGCGGAGGAGCCACCGGCTCCTTGCCGTTGCCTGCGTCAACGTCGCCCTCGCCTGTGACGCTGGGCAGGGAGACCTCGTCCTGCCCCTTGAGAGCGGTGTTCATGTACTTCTCCCAGATCGGACCAGGCAGTGTCGAACCGCCGATGGGCTTACCGCCGGCGAGGCGGATCTGGGGCTTCCTCGGATCACGGCTGCCAACCCAGACCGCTGTGGCGATCTGCGGGGTGTAACCGACAGTCCACGCGTGGGCGTTGTCCTTACGGTCGTACTCCCAGGTGCCGGTCTTGGCGGCGGCGGCGCGGCCGCCATCGAGCGAGAGCCCGTTCGGGCCGGGGATCTGCTTCAGGACACCGGTGACCTCATCGGTGATCTTCTTGTCGATCCGCTGCTCCGGCTTGATGCGCTCGCTGCCGACCACCTTCCACTTGCCGGTGTCCTTGTCCTGCTGCTCCACCTTGATGATGAAGTGCGCCTTGATGTACTTGCCGTCGTTGGCGAACGTGGCCATTGCGTTGGCGTGGTCGAACACCGTGATCGGGTACTTGCCGAAACCCGTGTAGTTGTCGAACGGGTTCGGTCCCTTCTTCGACAGGTCGAAGGCCTGCGGCGGGTCGACGCCCCACATGGTGGTCACGCCTGCCTTCCGGGCCATGTCGACGACCTTCCCGGCACCGATCTTGTCGGTGACCCAGTAGAAGGGCACGTTGTACGACTGGACCGTCGACTCTTCGAGGGTGCACCACTTGCCGCACTTGAGGTTGGTACGGCCGGCGTTACCGATCGCGACCGCGGAGCCCTCAGGCTTGTACGGCGTGGGGTCCCAGTGCGACTTGACCGAGATGCCGGCCTCGATGGCGGCAGCCAGTGTGTAGACCTTCATCGAAGAACCCGGCTGGTGACCGCCGGTCAGGTCACCGTTCTTGTCGGTGTTCTTGCCGGCGTAGTCGAAGTCCGCGCCGCTGTCGCCACCGTAGTAGGCGAGCACGCGGCCCTTCTTCGGGTCGATCGAGACGACCGCCGCCATCAGGTTCTTGGGCTGGTCGTTGAGCTCGGAGCCCTTCTTCGACTGCATCGCGACGTTCTCGGCGGCCGCCTGCAACTTCGGGTCGATGGTGGTGGTGATCCGGTAGCCGCCGTCCCGTAGGGCGTCGACGCAGCTGACCTTGCCCTCCGCGCCGCTGTCGGAGCAGAGACCCATCTGGTCCATCTCCTGGCGGACGTAGTTGATGACGTTGCCCCGAGGGCTCTTGACGCCGAAGCCGACGCCGTCCTTCTTCAGCGGCAGCGCCTTCGGGTATTCGAGCTGGGTGGCGGGGTCCAGCCAGCCCTCCTTCTTCATCCCGTCGATCACGTAGTCCCACCGGGTCTTGGCGTCCGTCGGGTTGACCGCCGGGTCGTACCCCCGATGGGTCTCGGTCGCCTGCGGCTGCTTGATGAGTGCGGCCAGGACCGCGCCCTCGGCCGGGGTGAGCTTGAGCGCCGACTTGCCGAAGTAGGTCTGCGCCGCAGCCTCGATGCCGTACGCACCCCGCCCGAAATAGATCACGTTCAGGTAGTGCTGCATGATCTCGGGCTTGCTGTACGTGTCGTTGAGCTTGGAGGCGAGGATTGCCTCCTTCACCTTCCGGCCGTACGTGTCGTCCTTGAGGTTCTCGAACGCGTTGCGGGCGTACTGCTGGGTGATCGTCGAGGCACCCTGCTTGTCACCGTTGGAGACGTTGTTCCACGCAGCCCGGACGATGCCCTTGTAGTCGACGCCGGAGTGCCGGTAGAAGTTCCGGTCCTCGGCTGCGGCGACCGCGTGCTGCACGTGCTCCGGGATCTGGTTGATGGTGACGAAGGTGCGGTTCTCGCTGCCCAGCTTGGCCAGCTGGGTCTTGCCATCCTTGGCGTAGACGGTCGTGGACAGCGGCAACGGCATCTCGTTGGGCATGACCACGTTTGTCGAGTAGTAGGTGAAGCCGACCACGCCGACGCCCGCGAGCATGATGAAGACGGCGAACCCGGCGATCAGCAGGTTCATCCGCTTGCGCTTCTTGGCGCGGGCCGCCCCGCTCGGGTCGCCCGAACCGCGACCGCCCCGACCACCGCGACCTGGACCGTTCGGCCCGCCCGGGCCACCTGGCCCACCCGGGCCACCGGAGACCGGGGAGACACTCGCCCGGGCGACAGCGGCACGGCCACCTACCGACGCCGTACCGACCCTGGCCCGGCCTGCCGAAGCCGCACCGACGGAGGCGGCGCCGACGACGGCACGGCCCAAAGGTGCGCCCGGGGAGACCGGCACCGAGGCCCGGCCGGCACCGGCACGGCCGGCGGCCGCACCAGGGGCCGGCGAAACCGGCACGGAGGCCCGGCCGCTGCGGCCCGGCGTGGCCGAACCCACCGAGGCGGATCCGGCGGCGACGCCGCGTGGCGGCACCGAGGCCGAGCCGCCCACCGAGGCACGACCACCGGCGGCCCGCGGTGTCACGGTGGCCCTGCCAGGAGGTGCCGCTGGCTCGGGAGCGGACCAGCCGCCCGCGCGGGAGTCACCGCCGGGTCGACGGTACGAGTCGTCCGCGCCCGGTCCGGGGTCACCGTCCGGGCCGGGGTACTCGGCCCGCCCGCGCGCAGAACTGGGATCGCCGTACGAGTTCATTCCTCACACCCTGCCGGTCGCGGTGGGGCGCTGCTGCGCCGCCACCGGGTTGCCGTGAGTTGCTTCACCCGGGACGCCGGCACGGGGGTGCCGGTTCACTGGGTCCATTGCTGTATCAATAGGGCCAATCGGACCAACGAGCGGTTGGCCGTCCCGGGTCACGTCCACGGCCCCGGGGCCGGTCCAACCACCTGAGATCACCGTTGCGCCTCTCGCCTCCGTCGACCTGCGCCCTCGGCGCTGGCCACGTCCTGCTCGTCAGCGCCGTCGCCGCTGAGACCGTCCCGGCCGAGCAGGTACTGCTCGACGAGGTGGTTCCAGTCACAGCCGAGGCACACCTCCACCACGAAGACCTGGAACTCACGCAGTGTCATCGCCAACACGGGCAGCTCGGTGAGCGTCCGGGCCTGGCCGGCGGACTGCTTGAGTTCGTCACCGTAAATGTAGTGGACCAGGGTCAGATTCTCGCTGCGACAGATCGGGCAGCGCAGGTCGGTGGGCTCGCCGTGGAACCGTGCAGCGTTCTTCAGGTACGGCGACGCGTCGCACACGTCGTACGTGCCGACCCGGCCGGCCAGAAGCTCACGCAGCACTGCTCGCTTCTGAAGCGAGTAGTCGACGACCTGGCGCTGCGTACGCATGCGGAGAAGGGTACGCGGTCCGGCCGGACCAGGCGACCATCGTCACGATCCGTGACGGCAGGATCCCGGAACGAGGGTTTGCCCTGGCTTCGATGACCCGCTAACGTGCGATGTATCGGTCCGATACATCGCGGCGGTTACCGCTCGGCGCCAGAGGTAAGAGAGGGTGGCCCATGCTCGACCTCGCCATCCTCGGCCTGCTTCAGGAATCTCCGATGCACGGCTATGAGCTGCGCAAGGAGTTGACCGCCAAGCTCGGGGCGATCCGCGCGGCGATCAGCTACGGCTCGCTCTATCCCACGCTACGCAGGCTCCAGGCGGCGGGGTGGATCACCGAAGCCGCTGAGACACCCGTCACCGCCGAGGAGGTTCCCGCGCTGACCAGCCGACGAGGTCGGGTGGTCTACAAAATCACCGCGGAGGGCAAGGAACGCTTCGCCCAGCTGATCGCACAGGCGGGGCCCGAGACGTACGACGACACGGGCTTCGGGGTGCACTTTGCGTTCTTCGCCCGCACCGACCAGGCGACCCGACTGCGCATTCTGGAGGGTCGCCGCCGCAAGATCGAGGAACGTCGCGAAGGGCTTCGCGACGTGCTGGGCCGGGCGGCCGAGCGCCTCGACGCTTACACCTTGGAACTGCAGCGCCACGGCCTTGACGCCTGTGAGCGTGAGGTCCGCTGGCTGGAGGAGCTCATCGCCAACGAGCGCTCCGGCCGAGCCCCGACGGTCCCGCAAACGGGGACGGCCGGTGGCCGACGAGAAGACAACAGCCCGCCTCCACCTGGAGATACCAGGAAAGAGCGGCCGTGACAGAGAAGAAGGAGGCAGACGCTATGGGCTCCGTCCGCGTCGCCATCGTCGGTGTGGGTAACTGCGCCTCGTCCCTGGTTCAGGGCGTCGAGTACTACCGCAACGCCGACCCGAACGACCGCGTCCCGGGTCTCATGCACGTCACCTTCGGCGACTACCACGTCTCTGACGTTGAGTTTGTCGCGGCGTTCGACGTCGACGCCAAGAAGGTGGGCATGGACCTCGCGGAGGCGATCGTCGCCAGCGAGAACAACACCATCAAGCTCTGCGACGTGCCGCCCACCGGCGTGTCCGTGCAGCGCGGTCCGACCTTCGACGGTCTGGGCCAGTACTACCGCGAGATCGTCGAGGAGTCCGACGCCACCGCCGTCGACGTGACGCAGGCGCTGCGTGACGCGCAGGTCGACGTCGTCGTCTGCTACCTGCCCGTCGGCTCCGAGCAGGCTGCCAAGTTCTACGCCCAGGCGGCGATCGACGCCGGTTGCGCGTTCGTCAACGCCCTGCCCGTCTTCATCGCCTCGGACCCGGAGTGGGCGCAGAAGTTCACCGACGCCGGCCTGCCGATCGTCGGTGACGACATCAAGAGCCAGGTCGGCGCCACCATCGTGCACCGCGCGCTCGCGAAGCTCTTCGAGGACCGCGGCGTCGAGCTGCTGCGCACGTACCAGCTCAACTTCGGCGGCAACATGGACTTCATGAACATGCTGGAGCGCAAGCGGCTGGTCTCGAAGAAGATCTCGAAGACCCAGTCGGTCACCTCGCAGATCCCGCACGAGATGAGCAAGAGCGACGTGCACATCGGCCCGTCGGACCACGTGCCGTGGCTGGACGACCGCAAGTGGGCGTACATCCGCCTGGAGGGTCGTTCCTTCGGTGACACCCCGCTGAACGCCGAGCTCAAGCTCGAGGTGTGGGACTCCCCGAACTCGGCCGGTGTCATCATCGACGCCGTCCGTGCCGCGAAGATCGCGCTGGACCGGAAGCTCGCCGGCCCGATCCTGTCGGCCTCGTCGTACTTCATGAAGTCCCCGCCGGTGCAGTACGCCGACCACGACGCCCACCAGGCCGTCGAGGAGTTCATCGCCGGCGAGGTCGAGCGCTGACCCGCTGACACACAGCACCGTCGAGGGCCGGGTCCGCACGGACCCGGCCCTCGACGCGTTCAGCTCGACATCTCCAGGTACGGCGAAAGCCTCAGCGCCAACTCGTCGACGGAATCGACCTCGCCACTGACCAGCGCGCCGCCGCGACGAGGATCCCCGCGTCACGTACTCGGCTCTCCGGCCCGGTCCACTCCGCGAGAAGGGTCCGTAGATCTTCCGCGTCCGGCCAAGCCTGGGTCACCGATCGCCAAGCATTTCGAAGAACGTGGCGTCCTCAGCGAACACCTTCCGAGCCGCCTGGCGGGTCCAGTCGTCGCGATCGTGACGGTCCAGGTATGCCTGGATCGCCACTTCCACAGTCTTGTGCATCGAACGCTGCTCGGCCTCGGCAAGCTCCTTGAGGCGCCGTTCGACTTCGGGCTTGAGGGTCAGCGTGAAGGCCATACCGAAGTTGTATAGCCCTTGTTCGGTGAGCGTCAGCCAATGGCCCAGGTGTGTCGCAGCGCGACGCCGGCCTCCAACTCCAGCAGCTTGACCTTGCGGGGCAGGCCACCACCGAAACCGACAAGCTTGCCGCCGGCGCCGACGATCCGGTGACACGGCACGATCACCGGGACCGGGTTGCGGTTGCAGGCGACCCCGACCGCCCGTGCCGCCCCGGGATCGCCGACCAGACGCGCCACGTCGCCGTACGTCGCCGTCTCGCCGTACGGAATGTCTGTCATCTCCCGCCACACCGCCCGCTCGAACTCCGAGCCACGCGGAACCGTCACCGGGACGGTGAAGGCGGTCAGCTCACCGGCGAAGTACGCCCGCAACTCGGCGACAGCCTGCCGGGACACCGCGTCGGCGGGCTCGTCGGCCGCAGCGTCGACCCGGCCGAAGTGCGTGCCGCACACGCTCGTGCCGTCGGTGGCCACGGAGAACTCGCCGATCGGAGAGTCGAGCACGGTCCAGCGCATCCGCCCATTGTCCCCCCGTCTCCGGCTGACCTCGTCCCGGACCAGAGTCGACCTTGCACACCATCGATACTGTGCAGGTCGTGGCCACCGGGACGCTCATCTTTCTCCTCATCGGCGCGGCAGGTGTCGGGGTGCTGGTGCTCGCCCTGCTCGGCACCGAACTGTTGCATTTCGGGCACGCTGACGTGGATGGGCCGGCCTCGACCGAGGCGGTGGCGGGCTTCGCCGGCGCGTTCGGGTTCGGCGGGGCCATCGCCAACGAACTGCTCGGTGCACGTACACCGGGCATGATCGCTGGCGCGGCGGCCGCAGGCCTGGTCGCTGCAGTGCCCACCGCGTGGCTGGCGTCCCGGCTGAGTCGAGCGGCGCGCAACATGCGCACCGACCCCACTCCCACCCGCAACGACATGGTCGGCGCGCTCGGCCTGGTGGTGACTCCGGTGCCGGTCGACGGGTACGGCGAGGTCCGCGTACGCGTCGCCGGCCAGCCGGTCAAACTCAACGCCCGCGCCGACCAGCCGATCCCGGTCGGCGCCCAGGTCTTCGTGGTGCAGGCGCTCAGCGAGACCAGCGTGCACGTCGAGACCTACTGACTCCCCCTCGAAGACAGGACTTCTTCATGCCCTTGCTGATCGCCGTCGCCGGCGCAGTTCTTCTCGTGCTCGTCCTGGTGTTCTTCGTCCTCTCCCGGATCAAGGTGGCTGGGCCGAACGAAGCGTTCATCGTCACCGGCCGTAAGGGCCGCACCACCCAGACCGCCGACGGTGGCCGGTCCACCGACAACTCCGGGCAGAAGGTCGTGCTGGGTGCCTCGGTGTTCGTGCTGCCGGTGGTGCAGAAGCTCCAGTCGCTCGACCTGTCCAGCCGGCGGATCGACGTCGGCATCCGGGGCGCGGTGAGCAAGCAGGGCATCCGCGCCGACCTGAACGGCGTGGCGATCGTCAAGGTAGGCGGGACCGAGGACGCGATCCGGGCGGCGGCACAGCGGTTCCTGCACCAGCAGGACGAGATCGACAACTTCACCCGGGAGGTGCTGGCCGGCGCGCTGCGGTCGATCGTCGGCCGGCTCACCGTCGAGGAGGTCATCCGGGACCGGGCGGCGTTCGCCAACGCGGTGGCCGAGGAGGCCGAACACTCGATGACCAACCAGGGGCTGGTGCTGGACACCTTCCAGCTTCAGGACATCCTGGCCGAGGGCTCGTACCTGCAGGACCTGGGTCGGCCGGAGGCGGCCCGGGTGCTCAAGGACGCGGCGATCGCCGAGGCGCGGGCGCGGCAGCAGGCCGAGCAGGAGCGGCTGCTCGCCGAGGAGGCCATCGCCGAGGCGAACCGGAACCTGGCGCTGAAGCAGGCTGGCATCCAGGCGGAGATCGACGCGGCGAAGGCGAAGTCGGCGGCGTCCGGGCCGCTCGCCCAGGCGGAACGGGACCAGGCGATCCTCACCGAGCAGCAGAAGGTGGCCGAGCGCAACGCCGAACTCAAGCAGCGTCAACTGGACACCGAGGTGCGCAAGCCGGCCGACGCCGCCCGGTACAAGGTGGAGCAGGAGGCCGAGGCGGCCCGCAACGCGGCGGTGTTCAATGCGGACGCGCAGCGGCAGGCGGTAATCGCCGCCGCGCAGGCATCCGCCGAGCAGGCCCGGCTCACCGGTGAAGGTGAGCGGGCCCGCCGGGCCGCGCTGGCCGAGGCCAACGCGATCGAGGGCGCCAAGGAAGGTGAGGCAGAGCAGCGGCGACGTACCGCGATCGCCGAGGCGGTCGAGCGGGAGGGTACGGCCGAGGCCGCGGCCATCCTGGCCCGTGGGCAGGCCGAGGCGGACGCGATGGCGCGCAAGGCCGAGGCGTTCGCGGCGTACGGCGAGGCGGCGGTGCTGGACCTGCTGGTCAAGGTGCTTCCGCAGGTGGTCGAGGCGGCCAGCGCCCCGATCGGTGCGATCGACAAGATGACAGTCATCTCCACCGACGGCGCGTCGTCGCTGACGAAGTCGGTGGCCGGAAACGTGGCGCAGGGTCTTCAGCTCGGCAGCGACCTGACCGGCATCGACCTGCCTGGCCTGCTGGCGCGGCTCGGCTCGGCGTCCAGCGCTGTCGCCAACGGCACCGCAGCCGGCAAGGGCTCCGCAGCGGTGGACGGGTCGGCCGTCGAGACCCGCTGACGACGTACGCCGACGGGCGCCGCTCCTGGTTCGGGGGCGGCGCCCTCCTGCGTACCTGAGAGATCTTGGAAGGAAACTGCCCCCGGAGGGGCGCTTTCCCTCCAAGGTCTTCCTGCGCGGTAGGGCGGCGAGAGCCGGCTAGTTGATCAGGCCTTCGGCGCGGGCCCAACGCAGCAACTCCGCCTCGGCGGCGTCGCGGTCCAGCGGGCCGTGCTCCAGGCGCTGTTCCTTGAGGTGCTTCCAGGCCCTACCGACCACAGGCCCCGGCGGTACGCCGAGCAACTCCATGATCGCGTTGCCGTCCAGGTCGGGGCGGACCCGGGCCAGGTCCTCCTCGGCGGCGATCCGGCCGATCCGGTCCTCCAGCGCGTCGTAGTCGGCGGCGAGCTGGGCAGCCTTGCGGCGGTTGCGGGTGGTGCAGTCCGAGCGGGTCAGCTTGTGCAGCCGAGGCAGCAGGTCACCGGCGTCCGCCACGTAGCGGCGCACCGCCGAGTCGGTCCACTCGCCGCGCCCGTACCCGTAGAAGCGCAGGTGCAGCGCGACAAGCGCGGTCACCTTCGCGGTGATCTCCTTGGGGTAGCGCATCGCCTTCATCCGGGCCTTTGTCAGCCGGGCGCCGACCACCTCGTGATGGTGGAAGCTGACCCGGCCGTCGGACCCGACCGCCTTGGTCGCCGGCTTGCCCACGTCGTGCATGAGGGCGGCCATCCGCAGGATGAAGTCGCAGCCCTCCTCCTCGAACGAGACCGCGTTCTCGACGACAGTCAGCGTGTGCTCGTAGACGTCCTTGTGCTGGGCGTGCTCGTCGATCTCCAGCTTCAGACCGGTCAGCTCCGGCAGGAACCGCTCGGCAAGCCCGGTGTCGACAAGCAGCCGCAGCCCAGCGATCGGGTCGACGCCGCAGAGCAGCTTTGTGAACTCGTCACGGATCCGCTCGGCGGTGATCCGGTCCAGGTCGGCGGCCATCTCGGTCATCGCCACGTACGCGTCCGGATGTACGGCGAAGCCCAGCTGGGCGGCGAACCGGGCGGCCCGCAGCATCCGCAGCGGATCGTCGCCGAACGACTCGCGCGGGGTGCTGGGAGTACGGATCACCTTGGCCGCGAGATCGCCAAGCCCACCGTGCGGGTCGGTGAACCGGTGCTCCGGCAGGCTGACAGCCATCGCGTTGATCGTGAAGTCACGCCGCCGCAGATCCTCGTCGAGGCTCGTGCCGTAGACCACCACCGGGTTGCGGCTGACCTGGTCGTACGACTCGGCGCGGAAGGTGGTGATCTCCAGCCGGAGGCCGCCGCGCTGGGCGCCGATGGTGCCGAACTCCCGGCCGGTCTCCCAGATCGACTCGGCCCAGCCCTTGATGATCCGCAGCGTCTCGTCGGGGTGCGCGTCGGTGCAGAAGTCCAGGTCGTCGCCGAGCCGCCCGAGCAGGGCGTCCCGCACCGAACCGCCCACCAGGTGCAGCTCGTGACCGGCGCGGACGAACCGGCGGCCCAACTCGTCGGCGACCGGGGAGACCCGCAGCAGTTCGGCGACGGCGTTGCGCTGCGCGGCGGTGAGTTCGCGGCGGTCAGCGGTGTGGGGAGCGGAGGCTTCGGACATGGGATCGCCAGACTATCGGGCCGACGTGCGATCCGATCCGCCGGGCGCGGGTAATGGGCGGGGGTTGACTAAGGTCTGTGGCGTGCGGGTCGGTGCCCGGCTCGACGTACCCCTGGGAGGCTGGAGATGAGCGGCGGGCTCTACCGCAGCGCGAACGCCGCGCGCGACGGCGGGCCCGGAGCCGGTGGGCGCCCGCACGACGGCGCCACCTTCATCTCCGCCGAGCCGCTGAACCAGCCGGCCATGGAATCGACAGCCCCGCCGCAGGAGCAGGTGGCCGAGGCGAGCGCCGCGACAAACAGCGCGGTGATGGCAATCGGCAGCCTGGTGAGTCGGGGTACGGGCTTCCTGCGCAACCTCGTCATCGCGGCGGCGCTCGGTGGCGCGCTGGTCGGCGACGCGTACACGACCGCGCAGATCCTGCCCGGGATGGTCTACGAGTTCCTGCTCGGCGGCGTTCTCACGAGCGTGCTGATTCCGGTGCTGGTACGCCGCCGCAAGTCCGACGCCGACGGCGGCCAGGCGTACGCGCAGAGGCTGTTGACCCTCGCGGTGCTCGCCCTCGGCGTGGCCGCCGTGCTCGCTGTCGCGTTGGCCTCGCCGCTGACCTGGCTCTACGGCAGCGGCGAGTCGACGGGCGACTATTCGCAGCTGGTCACGGCGCTGGCCCGCCTCATGCTGCCGATGATCTTCTTCTCGGGGCTGAGCGCGTTGATCAGCGCGGTGCTCAACACCCGGGGGCACTTCGCCGCCCCGATGTGGGCGCCGATCCTCAACAACCTGGTGGTGATCGGCACCGCAGGCCTCTACATCGCCGTGTTCGGTGCGGAGATCGTCCAGCCGGGGGACATGACCACCGGCCGGGTGCTGCTGATCGGTGGTGGCACCCTGCTCGGCGTCGCCATCCAGGCGGCGGGTCTGCTGCCGGCGCTGCGCAAGGTCGGCTTCCGCTGGAAGCTGCGCTTCGACTTCCGTGCGCTCGGGCTGCGCGAGTTGGGCCGGCTCGGCGCGTGGATGATCTGCTACGTCGCGGTGAGCCAGATCGGCCTGATCGTGCTGTTCAACCTGCTGAACCGGGCCGGCAAGGAGAACGCCGCCGGCCCGCTGATCTACAACAACGTCTTCCTCCTGCTGATGACGGCACACGGCATCATCGCCGTCTCGATCATCACCGCGCTGATGCCCCGGATGAGCGCGGCGGCCGCCGACGGCCGGTACGCCGATCTCGCGGCCGACCTCTCCCGGGGCACCCGCACTGTCACCGCTGTGCTGGCCCCGATCGCGGTCTGCTACGCCGTCCTGGCCACGCCTATCGCGTTCACGCTGTTCCGGTTCGGCGCGTTCAACGAGGACAACGCCACCGCCACCTCGATCGTGCTGCTCGCCGCGGCGCTGGCGCTGGTTCCGTTCGCTGTGAGCCAGCTCTTCACCTTCGCGTTCTACGCGCTGCCCGACACCCGGACCCCGGCTCTGATCAACATTCCGATCGTGGCGCTCCGGATCGGGGTGCAGATCGTGCTCTTCGTGGCCTTCTCGGCGAGCTTCGCCGGGGCCGGAATGATGATCGGTAACGCGATCTCGTATCTGGCTGCCGCGATCGGCTCGGCGTGGCTGCTCCGGCCGCGCGTCGGTCGGATCGGTCTCGGCGAGATCATGCGGACCGGCGGCCGGGTCGCGGCGGCGGCACTCGGTTCGGCACTTGTCGGCCTGCTGGTGGTCAAGCTGCTGCCCGGTGATGACACGCCGACCCGCCTGGAGGCGATCGTCCAGCTCGTTGTCGGCGGCGCGGTGATCGGCGGGACGTACCTCGGGTTGGCGATGGTGCTGCGGATCGGGGAGATCACCGAGGTGGTCGGCATGGTCCGCCGCCGCCTCGGTCGCTGAAGGTCAGCCGACGATCACAACAAGTTGGTGACATACCGACCGTGACTGCGGATCACCAGCCTGGGGATGCACCTGTGGATAACTCCGCGATTCGCCGGCCAGCAACCAGATAGTCCTGTGGATAACCAACCGTACGGATGAGCGTGGTCGCCCGATCGGGGGGAACCCGACCCCCTGCGGGACGCGCCGACCGGGCCTGGCCCCACCGTCGATCACTTGCGGTGAAGCCGTAGATTGGTTAGTACATGTGCCAGCAACGTGGCTGACAACGGTCGTAACCGGACTACTTCTCCGACTCCCGGCACCCCGCTGGGTACGGCGGGAAGATGACATGTCGGAGAGACGGGCAACCCGGGTAAGGTCGCTCTCGACGGGTGCGGCGGCGCCGACGCTGGGCGTCGACACCGGTCGGCCGGTTCCTTCGACGGCAGAGCGGGAAGCCACATGCCCAGCAGTGCGGGTCCATCGATCGACACGATCACCGAGGGAGGACGGGTGACCCAGGTCGGCGAAGGTCAGGAGGCGGACGAGAGCGCTCCGCCGGTAATGACCTTCGGTGCTCCCACGGCCGGTGAGATCCTCGCCGAGCGGTACGAACTCGTCGAGCACATCAACAACGACAGCGCGGGTCGGCTGGTCTGGCGCGGGGTCGACGTCATCCTGCGCCGCCCCGTCGCGGTGGTGCTCCGCTACCCGGGTGGCGACTCCGCCACCGAAATGCTCCAGGCCGCCGTCGCGGCCAGCCGGGTCATCCACCCCAACCTTGTCGGCGTGTACGACGCCATCGACGAGGCCGACCGGGCGTACGTGGTCCGGGAGTGGGTCGACGGGCAGTCGCTGCGTGACCTCGCGGCCGAGGGCCCTCTGGACCCGGCCCGCGCCACAGCCATCGGCAACGCCGTCGCCAGCGCGCTCGCCGCCGTGCACGCCACCGGGATGGTGCACGGAAACGTGCACCCCGGCACCGTCATGATCAGCGACGAGGGTCGCGTGGTCCTTGCCGACGCGCGCACCGACGGCGACGACAGCCAGGAGAGCGACATCCGGGCGGTCGGCGGCGTCCTCTACTTCGCCCTGACCGGTCACTGGCCGCACGCCGAGGCACCGCTGCGCGGCGCGACAGCAGGCCATGGCCGTGCCGCCATCTCCGACGCCGTCCGGGACGCCGCCGGCACAATCGCGGCCCCCCGCCAGGTCCGGGCCGGAGTGCCCGCCTACCTGGACGACCTGACGATGGATCTTCTCGACGCCGAGATCGCCCCGCCCTCGTCCGATGTGCTCGCCGCCGAGTTGGCCCGACTGGACGTACCTGCCGAGGACGAGCACTACCTCGACACCAGCGGGCCGTTGCGGTTCGCCGCCGACACCGGGGAAGAGCCGTCCCCGCTGGCCGCTGCGGGTGGTCGCAAGGTGGCCATCGGCATCGCCGGCCTGCTGGCGGTCGCCCTTGTGGGTCTGCTCATCGGCATCAGCGCGCTCGGCGACAAGGACGAGGATCCGCAGAACACCGCCGGTGCCACGCCCTCCGCGAGCGCGCCGGCAGGTGACGCCACCCCGGCCGCCGCCACCGTACGCAACCTCGCCGTACAGGGCATCCGGATCGTCGACCCGGACAGCACCAAGCGGGACGAGCTCGGCGGCGCTGACAAGATCATCGACGGCGACAACGACAAGGGTTGGGAGACCGACCGCTACCCGAACGCCACGTACGGCAACCTGAAGTCCGGCATGGGTGTCTGGCTGGACCTGGGCTCGCCGCACACTGTGAAGTCGGTGCAGGCCGTGCTCTCCGGTCGAGGCGCCACCGCCCAACTGCTCGCCGGCACCGCCGGCTACCCCTCCAGCTCCAACGGTGACAAGCAGATGGTGGCGAACTACAAGACCGAGATCGGTGTGTTGAAGGAACACGACGGCACCACGATGACGTTCAACGGCTTCAACGCCGACGAAAAGTACCGCTACCTGCTGCTCTGGTTCACCGAGTTGCCGCCCAGCGGCGATGAGGACGGTTTCCGACTCGGGGTGCAGGAGATTACGGTCCAGGGTTCGTGAGCCGGGCAGCACGAGCCCGGTACCGTCTCCGCCGGCGGTGGTGATGGACGGGCGCGACGCGGCGACGGACCTTGAGCTGCTGCGCGCCCATGTCGCAGGCGACCGGGACGCCTTCGCCGAACTGTTCCACAGGCACCGCGACCGTCTCTGGGCGGTGGCTCTGCGGACGATCGGCGACCGCGAGGAGGCCGCCGACGCTCTTCAGGACGCCCTGCTGTCGGCCCACCGTGCCGCCGCGCGTTTCCGTGGCGACTCCGCCGTCACGACCTGGCTGCACCGGATCGTCGTGAACGCGTGCCTGGACCGGATCCGACGCCGACAGGCGCACCCCACAGTGCCACTGCCCGACGGCATCAGGTCCGTGGACGGGTCGGGCACCGGCGGCGTCGAGCCGGCCGCACCGGCACACGATCACGACACCGCGCTGGTCGTCCGCGAGGCGCTCGCCGCGCTGCCCGTCGAGCAGCGCGCCGCGCTGGTGCTCGTCGACGTGCAGGGCTACCCCGTGGCGGAGGTCGCCCGCATCCTCGGTGTCGCCGAGGGGACTGTGAAGAGCCGGTGCGCTCGCGGTCGGGCGCGCCTGGCGGTGCTGCTCGGGCATCTCCGACCGGCCGCGTCGACGGTGCCTCGGACTTCGGCAGACCCGAACACGGACGTGCCGGGCGTCACGGCGGGGAACCCACGCCCGTCCGAGGGCGTCGGATCGGGGTCGGGCCGGTACCGGCGGGACGCCAACCAGGAGGATTCGTGACGACCGAGGGGTTCAGGGAGGTCGACAACGACCTGCTCGCCGACTACCTCGGCGGGGCGTTGGACGGCACTCCGCAGGAGGCGGAGGTCGCCCGACTGGTGGCCGCGGACCCGGCCTGGGCACAGGCGTACGCGCTGCTGGCGCCCGCGATCACGCAGGTCCACGCGGACCTGGCCCGGTGGGCCGAGCCAGCCCCGGAGATGCCGCCAGCCGTCGCCGATCGACTCACCGCGGCGCTGGCGGCGGCAGGTCCCCTGCCGGACGAGATCGAGCACCCCACAAGCACGCCGGAGCCCGCTGCCGGCTCCGCGACGCCGGTGCTTCTGCCGGCGCAGGGCGGTCGCCGGCCCGCCGGCTCCGCGCCGGCCGAGCCGGGGCGGAGCACTCCCACCGGGCCGGGGCGTCGACAGCGTCGACAGCGGCGGTGGGTCCGAGGTGCCGCTCCGGTGGCCGTCGCGGCGGTCGCCGTCGTCGCGGTCGGACTGGGTCTCACCCAGCTGTCGGGGAACGGCGGCGACACCGCCGACACCAGCGCCATGGACCGCCCTGCCAGCGCGCCCGAAGCCGCGGCGGGGGCCGGGGCGGCGCGCACCACCGGGCCGCCGCTGCGCAGCGGCACCGACTACACCCCGCAGACCCTCGGACAGTCCACGGGCAGCGCCGTGACCGCCCGTCCGTTCAAGGAGCCCACCGGAGGGCCCGGCGCGCAGCCAGGTGTGGACGCCGAGGAAGGGCGCCGGCCCGCTCCGGACGGCACGGACCAGCTGGCCCGGCTCACCGACCAGGCCGCGCTCACGGCCTGCCTGGCGGACGTGGCGGCCGAACACGGGTCGGCTCCGCTGGTGGTCGAGGTGCTCGACTACGCCAAGTTCCAGGGCGAGCAGGCGCTGGTCATCCGGTTCACCGACGCTGCCGGTGCCCGCTGGGCCTGGGTGAGCGGCCCGGAGTGCGGCGTCCCCGGGTCCGGCTCGGACGGCAGGTATTCAGCGCGGGTAGGGTGAATCCGCGGTCATCGGTGCGATAACCGTCCACGTGACCTGACCCACCGGATGCCCGGCTCGGGAATCCCCACTTCGTACGATGACGTTCTGGAAGTCAGTTGCCGGCACGCGCCACCCGTCGGCACTTGGATCAGCATCGGTGCGCGCGCCGACGCCGAATACACACAACTCGGGAGACGGCAGTGGACGAGGTCCGCAACCTGATCATCATCGGCTCCGGCCCGGCCGGCTACACGGCGGCGGTCTACGCGGCCCGCGCCAACCTGAAGCCGCTGATCATCGAGGGCGTGCAGTCCGGCGGCGCGCTGATGACCACCACCGAGGTGGAGAACTTCCCCGGGTTCGCCGACGGCATCCTCGGCCCCGAGCTGATGGACAACATGCGTAAGCAGGCCGAGCGCTTCGGTGCCGAGTTCCTCACCGACGACGTGACCCGCGTCGAGCTGGCGGACACCGGCGATGCCGGCGCTGGCGCCGTGAGCACCGTCTGGGTAGGCGAAACCGCCTACCGGGCCCGCGCGGTGATCCTCTCCACCGGTTCGGCCTGGCGTCCGCTGGGCGTGCCGGGCGAACAGGAATACCTCGGCCACGGCGTCTCCTCGTGTGCCACCTGCGACGGGTTCTTCTTCCGCAACCAGCACATCGTTGTCGTCGGCGGTGGTGACTCGGCGATGGAGGAGGCCAGCTTCCTCACGCGCTTCGCCGACTCGGTCACGATCATCCACCGGCGCGACTCGTTCCGGGCCAGCAAGATCATGGCGGACCGGGCGCTGGGCAACGAGAAGATCAAGGTCGAGTGGAACAGCACCGTCGAGGAGATCCTGGGCGCCGACGGCAAGGTCACCGGCGTACGGGTCCGCAACGTGCACACCGGCGAGACCAAGGTGCTGGACGTCACCGGCGTCTTCGTGGCCATCGGTCACGACCCCCGCAGTGAACTCTTCCGGGGCCAGGTCGAGATGGACGACGAGGGGTACGTGAAGGTCCAGGCGCCAAGCACCCGGACGAGCGTGCCCGGCGTCTTCGCCGCAGGCGACCTGGTCGACCACACCTACCGTCAGGCGATCACCGCGGCCGGCACCGGCTGTGCCGCCGCGCTCGACGCCGAGCGGTTCATCGCGACGCTCAGCTGAAACAGGAAACACATCCCGGAGGAGGGCATAGTGGGAAATACCAAGGCGGTCACCGACAAGAGCTTCGTCGCTGACGTGTTGCAGGCAGACAAGCCGGTTCTGGTGGACTTCTGGGCCGAGTGGTGCGGTCCGTGCCGCAAGGTGTCGCCGCTGCTCGAGGAGATCGCCGGCGAGATGGGCGACCGGGTCAGCATCGTCAAGCTCAACATCGACGAGAACCCGGAGACGGCACGCGCCTACCGGGTCATGTCCGTGCCGACGCTCACCGTCTTCAAGAACGGCCAGCCCGTGCAGTCGATCGCTGGCGCCAAGCCGAAGGGCGAGCTGGTTCGGCTCATCGAATCGGCCCTCTGACCAGTAGAAAAGCCACCGAACCCCGTACCCGATCGTTGGGTGCGGGGTTCGCTGTCTTCGCGGCCCGCGTTTTTCCGGCCCGAGCCACCTTGCCGCCCCGGAACGCATAACCTCAAGCCTGGGCCGCCCGGCCAGCCAGCTTCCTGCAGAGGGGGTCGAGCGTGCGTCCGATCCGACCCGGTGACCGGGGACCAGCGGTCACGGAGATCCGTACCATCCTGCATGGTCTCGACCTGCTCGCCGCCGGTCCGCAGACCGACGAGTTCGACCTCGACGCCGAGCGCGCGGTGCGGGCATTCCAGCAGTCCCGTGGGCTCAGCGTCGACGGCCGGGTCGGCACGGAGACCTGGGGTGCCCTCGAAGCCGCACGGTGGCGGCTCGGCGCCCGCACCCTCTACCACGCGGTGCCCGACCCGCTCACCGGCGAGGACGTCCGCTCGCTCCAGGAACGGCTGCTGGAGATGGGGTACGACGTCGGCCGCGCCGACGCCATCTACGGCATCCGGACCTCCCGCGCCGTGGCGCAGTTCCAGCGGGAGGTCGGGCTCACCCCCGACGGCTCCTGCGGCCCGCACACGATGAACGCCCTGCGCCGGATCGGCCGCAAGGTCGTCGGCGGGCGCCCGCAGTGGCTCCGCGAGTCCGACGCGATCCGCCAGTCCGGGCCGGCGCTCGTCGGCAAGACGGTGGTCATCGACCCCGGGCACGGCGGCACCGACCCGGGCATGGTGGTGCCGGACGGCCCGCTGCGCTGGACGGAGGCGGATCTGGTCCACGACCTGGCGAGTCGGCTGGAGGGACGGTTAGCCGCATCCGGTGTACGGGTGCAGCTCACCCGAGGTCCCGCGCCTGACAAGTGCCTGCCGGACACCGAGCGGGCGATGCTCGCCAACTCGCTCGGCGCCGACGTGTTCGTGTCGCTGCACCTGGACGGGCACGCCAACCCGGAGGCGGAAGGAGTGGCGACCTACCACTACGGCACCGACAACGGGGTCACCTCGTCGACCGGCGAGCGGCTGGCCGGGCTGGTGCAGCGGGAGATCGTCGCCCGGACGGGGCTGCGGGACTGCCGCACCCACGCCAAGACGTGGGACCTGCTGCGGCTCACGCGAATGCCTGCGGTACGGGTGGAGGTCGGCTACCTCACCTCGCCGACGGACCGCGCCCGGCTCGTCGACCCCCGTTTCCGGGACCGGGTGGTAGAGGCGATCGTGGCCGCGGTGCAGCGCATGTACTTCCCGATCGAACGGGACGTGCCGACCGGCTCGATCGACGTCAGCGAACTGCGGGCGGTGGTCACCGCCGGCACCGTCGTCGACTGACCCCTCAGTTGCCGGCGGTGGAGCGGGTGGCCGGTGCCGGTCGAACCGGACGCAGCAGGGTTTCCGGGCTCATCGAGCCGAGGAGCTTCTCCAGCGCGTACTCGACGTCGGACTTCCAGCTCAGCGCGGTACGCAGCTCAAGCCGCAGGCGGGGGAAGCGGGGATGCGGACGTACGGTCTTGAAGCCGACCGACAGGAAGAAATCGGCCGGCGCCACGCAACCGCCGGCCGGGTCGTCCGCGTCACCGAACTTGGCATCGCCGAACGCCTCGATCGCCTTGATCCCCCGCTTGGTCAGATCCCGTGCGACACCCTGCACGAGCATCCGGCCCAACCCGCCGCCGGAGAACGAGGCGACCACGTTGGCGGTCATCAGAAGCGCCGCGTCGGCCGAGACCGGAGAGGTCGGGAAGGCCATCGAGCGGGGTACGTAGGCGGGCGGCGCGTACATCACGAAACCCGCAGGCATGCCGTCGACGTACGCGAGCTTGCCGCAGGAACCCCACTCAAGCAGCGTCTGGGAGACCCACGCCTCCTTCTCCAAGCCGGGGTCACCGGCGGCGCAGGCCCGGTCGGCGGAGACCGGATCCAGCTCCCAGTAGACGCACTGCCGGCAGGGACGAGGAAGATCTTCAAGCGTGTCGAGGGTCAGGCTGACCAGACGTCGCGACATATGGCGCATCCCCACAATAGGCTCGGTGGTGAGACCGGCACGGAACGACAGCGCCGCCTTCCTGCCCCCGACGAGCGATCGTACGCCGCTGATCGACCGTACGGGAGGGGACGCGCAGATACCCACCGCCCCGGGGGACGGCAGCGGGCGTCCGGGATGTGGTCGGTCCGTCACTGCAGGCCGACATGCGGGCCCAGGCGGGCTACGATCGACAATCGGTGCCTCCAGCCCCCATGGTCACGAGTGGGCGGGGTACCCGGGGCGGGAGCCACCCGAGCAGCGATCGAGGTGAGGTCATGACCGGCACGACGCTCGACGACTACACCGACCGGTACGCCCGGCGTGTACGCGGCATGACCGCCTCGGAGATCCGAGCACTCTTCGCAGTGGCCAGCCGGCCGGAGGTCGTCTCACTCGCCGGTGGCGCTCCCTACATCGCCGCGCTGCCCCTCGACGCCGTGGGCGAGATGCTGGGCCGGCTCGGCTCCGAGCACGGCGTGACCACCCTCCAGTACGGCATCGGCCAGGGCACCCTCGAGCTGCGCGAGCGGATCTGCGAGGTGATGTCCCTCTCCGGGATCGACGCCGCGTGTGGCGCCTCACCCGAGGACGTGGTGGTCACCGTTGGCGGGCAGCAGGCTCTCGACCTGGTGGCCCGGCTCTTCCTCGACCCCGGTGACGTGGTGCTCGCCGAAGGCCCCACGTACGTGGGCGCGCTCGGGGTCTTCCAGGCCGCGCAGGCGCAGGTGGCGCACGTGCCGATGGACGCCGACGGGCTGATCCCCGAGGCCCTGGAGACAGCCATCGCCGACCTGGCCCGCGCCGGCCGGCGGGTGAAGTTCCTCTACACCATCCCCACCTACCAGAACCCGACAGGCGTGACGCTCAGCGAGGAGCGCCGGGAACGCGTCCTCGACATCTGCGAACGGGCCGGCCTGCTCGTCATCGAGGACGACCCGTACGGCCAACTGGGTTTCGAAGGTGAGGCGCCCGCGCCCCTGCGGGCCCGCCGCCGCGACGGTGTCTTCTACCTCAGTACGTTCTCCAAGACCTTCGCCCCAGGGCTGCGGGTCGGCTGGATCCTGGCCCCGCACGCGGTCCGCGACAAGCTGGTCATCGCCAGCGAGGCGCAGATCCTCTGTCCCAGCGGCTACGCCCAGGCCGCCGTCGCCACCTACCTGAGCACGATGCCGTGGCGGGAGCAGCTGAAGGTCTACCGCGAGGTCTACCGCGAGCGCCGGGACGCCCTGCTCGACGCGCTTGCCGACCTGATGCCCGAGGGCACGAGCTGGACGACGCCGGCCGGCGGCCTCTTCGTCTGGACCAGCCTGCCCGACGGGCTCGACTCGAAGGCCATGATGCCGCGCGCGATCGCCGCGCGGGTCGCCTACGTGCCCGGCACCGGCTTCTACGCCGACGGCACGGGCACCGACGCCATGCGGCTCAACTTCAGCTTCCCGCCGCCGGAGCGCATCCGTGAGGGCGTCCGCCGCCTCGCCGGCGTCATGGAGCAGGAGATCGCGACGCGACGCGTCTTCGGCGCAGTAAGCGGCACTGCGGGCCGTCGTGGCCGGCCCGGCTCCGACGTGCCGGGGCCCGACTTGGCATGATGCCGCAATGGGTACGACCGCTGTCGAGCGCCTCGCCGTGACCAACTCCGCTGTCGCGGCCGACCTGCGGGTGCTCGTACTCGCCGGGGGCCTCTCCTACGAACGTGACGTTTCACTGCGCTCCGGCCGCCGGGTGATCGACGCCCTGCGTGCCGTCGGGGTCGAGGCCGAGCTGCGGGACGCCGACGTGGCGCTCCTGCCCGCCCTCGCCGCCGACCCACCGGACGCCGTCGTGATCGCCCTGCACGGGGCGAGCGGCGAAGACGGCTCCCTGCGGGGAGTGCTCGACCTGTGCGGCATCCCGTACGTCGGCTGCGACGCCCGCGCCTCCCGACTCGCCTGGGACAAGCCCTCCGCCAAGACGGTGCTCCGCGAAGCCGGCATCCCCACCCCCGACTGGGTGGCACTGCCGCACGACCGCTTCTCCGAGTTGGGCGCGGTCGCCGTCCTGGACCGCATCGTCGACCGGTTGGGCCTGCCTCTGATGGTCAAGCCGGCGCAGGGCGGGTCGGGTCTGGGCGCCGCCGTGGTCCGGGACGCCGCGTCACTCCCGGCCGCGATGGTCGGTTGCTTCGCGTACCACTCGACGGCGCTCGTCGAACGGTACGTGGCCGGCAAGGACGTGGCGGTTTCCGTTGTCGATCTGGGTGACGGGCCGCAGGCGCTGCCGCCGGTCGAGATCGTGCCGCGTAACGGTGTCTACGACTACGCCGCCCGTTACACCGCCGGACGGACCACCTGGCACGCCCCGGCCCGCCTGGAGCCGGAGGTGGCCGCCGCGGTGGCCGACGTGGCCCTCGCCGCGCACACCGCGCTCGGCCTACGGGACCTGTCCCGGGTCGACGTGATCGTGGACGCCGCCGGCCAGCCACACGTGCTGGAGGTCAACGTCTCGCCCGGCATGACGGAGACGTCACTGCTGCCGCTCGCCGTCCAGGCCGCCGGTCTGGACTTCGGTCGACTCCTCGGCTCGATGGTGACCCGCACCGCTGCCCAGCGCGCGACCTGACCCGCGACACGGCACGTGGCGGACCCGGTCCAGGGTGAGCAGCGGTGAGCTTGGCGAGGGCGATGGCCGCCAAGTAGCGCGGCTACGTACCCGGCCACCCGGACCGATGCGGGTATCGCGAACGACGAACTGCCGAGCTGCCGAGCTGCCGAGCTGCCCGTGAGGGTGTACGGGTGTGGTGCCGACGCCCGCCTGACAGGTCGATGATCAGCGGGCGGGTCGTACGTCAAGTGAGGTGTCGTTGTCGGGGCGGCGGCGTCTGGCGCGGTCGCGGGCGTGGTTCAAGTGGTCGCGGCGTGGTTCGTGCGGTCGCGGGTGGGGCTCAAGTAGTCGCGGGCGTGGCTCCCGGGCCGGGACCGGGTGCTGACTCGGCGTCCTGCCCGGCGTTCTGCTCGGCGTCCTGTTCGCCTGCTGGGCCGGTTACTTGCTCGGTTGGGCGGAGTGCGTGCACGGCTGGACCGGCTGCTCGCTCGGCTGGGCCGGTTACTTGCTCGCCGGCCGAGTGGTCGGCGGTGACAGTGGACGCGGGTGGCGGCTCGATGTCGATCGCGGCCGGAGCGGTGACGGAGGGCGCCCCGTCCTCCCCATCGCCGTCGGTAAGGTCGGCGTTCGAGCTGTCCTCGACTGCCGGCTCGGGGATCTCCTCTGCCGCCTCGATCACCGAGACGGCCTCCTCTTGGGCCGCAGCGGCGTGCGCAGCTTCGGACTGGGCAAGCAGACTCGATGGCGCCTGCCACTGGATGCGTGGCGGCTCCGCCAGCGGCCGACCGCCGAACTCAGCGAGCCAGGCGGCGACGAGCGCCAGGTTTTCGCGCCACTGATCTTCGGAGATCGGCGGCAGGATCGAATCCCACAGCGACAGGAAGGTTCCCCGCAGTTGCAGCCGACCGTACGGGCGAGCCAGGAACCACATGTGCAGGTGAGCGGAGCCGTCGCCCCAACGGTTGACGTGCACCCGCGCCACCCCGTCCAGCGACCGGATGGCGCGTTCCAGGCGAACTGTCATCACCCCGAGTTCGGCGGCGAGCAGGTTCGGTAGATCACCTAGATCGAGGTGGGTCCGCGATTCCAGGATGAGCACCATGGGCAGACCGGTGGGGCGATCCATGGCGCGTACCCGCCAGCGCTCTCCCACCCAGATGTACGCGTCGTCGGGAGCGTTGCAGGCGGTGCATTCCCGGAGGCCCTCGCCCTTGCGTGGCGGTTCGACCGGGACCGGGTCGTCGAGCTGCTTCACACGGAGGTCACCCTCGAAGGGAAACGAAGGCCACTGGGTGAAGTCCGGGACTGAGGGAGGGGTGTCGTGCACGACGCTGACCCTAACCGAGTCTGGCACCCATGTCCCTACCTGTTTGATCGTTCCGGAACCTCCAGATCAGTACCTCGCGTCGATCGGCGGATGCGTCGCCGACACCCCTCCGAAGCGATATCCACAGGCTGCCGAGACGACGAACACAGGCCGTCATCCACAGGCCAGCACCCACGTCCACGCGGTGTTTCACGTGAAACGGGGGGTGCCTGTGGACAAAGGGTGTGGATAACTTTTCCGCCGCTCGGTCGTTGCGATCGGGCTGTGGCGAGCCGGCGCAGATGACGTTTCTGTGGAGTCGTGGATGGCGGTCACGCCAAGCCGCTGAAGGGGTGCCGAGTCGCGCTCAGCTCTGCCGTCAAGGCCGGCCGGGTCGACGGGTTGCCGTCCACAGGTCGGCCTGTCGCTAATCCATGTGCCCCGCCACCCGGCTGGGCCGGCACACCCGTGGCTCTTTGTGGCGACGGTGACCTCGTCCAGGTACGTGAGCCTCTGGCTACGTGCTCTGCGCGGACCGGTGCCGGTCGGCGCAGAGCAGAAGCCCTCGATGACGGACTCCCTGCGGCACGAGCTGCCTCCCGGTGGGGCGGATGGTCGAGCGCCAGCTTGATCCACACGGGTTCCTGGAAATCGGGGTGTCACTGGCAGCGGGACACCCCAATTTCCAGGAAGCCGAGTCGATCTCCGACTCTAGGTGGCGGCGTTTCACGTGAAACGGCCGCGCCAAGGAGTCATCTGGCCCACAAGTAGTTCCCGGGGCGGCAACCGGATGCCTCGCGCGCCCTCTCAGCGGGCCGCTGCCGGCATCTCGGCCTCGCCAGGCGCCTCCGGGTACGGCACGTCGTCCGTGAGCGCCCTTAGAGCCGCAGAGGTCAACTCCGCCCTGAGCTTCACCCCGGCGGACCTCCCCGTTGTGCCGCAGTGTCGTCGCGGTCAGGACGCTAGGGACTTGCGAGGCGGCATAGGGCCGGGGCCGTTGCAGGGCGGCGTGGGCGTCCCCGGAGTGATGCAGCGCGGGCGCGGGCACGGGGCGCGGGCACGGGGCGCGGGCACGGGGCGCGGGCACGGGGCGCGGGCACGGGGCGCGGGCACGGGGCATGGGGTGGGGCCGCGGGGCACGGGCGCGGGCATGGGGCACGGGGCACGGGGCGCGGGCGCGAGGCACGAGGCGCGACGAGGCGCGGGCACGAGGCGCGAGGCGCGGGCAGAGCTACGCGACACGACAAGACAAGACAGCGCGTCGAGTCGGGACGGTGCGCAAGGTGTAGGACGGCACGGCCGCCAAGGCCGCAACCAGCCGGCAAGCGGGACGCGGAACGGGCCGAGCTGTCGAGCGACGCTGCGCCCGGCAAGGTCCGCGCAGAGAGGCCGCTCGTCTGTTTCACGTGAAACGGGGCCAGACGCAGAACGGCCGCGCTACCCGAGGGAGCGCGGCCGTAGGCGAAGGGCGATCAGTCGTCGGAGCCTTCCTGCTGCACTCCGATGATCCCGACGATCCGTTCGAGGTCGTCCACGGTGGCGAACTCGATCGTGATCTTGCCCTTGCTCCGACCTATGTCGACCTTTACCCGGGTGTCGAAGCGGTCCGACAGCCGGTCGGCCAGATCCGACAGGGCAGGTGCGTGCGGCTTCGCTCGGCGCTTCGCTGCCTGGGTCTTTGCGGGCCCGTCGTTCAGCGCCAGCGCGACAACCTCTTCGGTGGCTCGCACCGACAGCCCTTCGGCCACAATTCGCAGTGCCAACTGCTCCTGTGCCTCCGGGTCGTCGAGGCTCAGGAGTGCGCGGGCGTGGCCGGCAGAGAGGACGCCCGCCGCTACCCGACGCTGCACCGGCGCCGGCAGGTTCAGCAGTCGGATGGTGTTGGAGATCTGTGGACGGCTGCGGCCGATCCGGCGAGCCAACTCCTCGTGGGTGGCCCCGAACTCCTCAAGCAACTGTTGGTAGGCGGCGGCCTCTTCCAGCGGGTTCAGGTTGGCCCGGTGGATGTTCTCCAACAGCGCGTCGCGGAGCATGGCGTCGTCGCGGGTGTCCCGGACGATCGCCGGGATGTTGTCCCGCCCGACGGCCTGGGCGGCACGCCAGCGCCGCTCGCCCATCACAAGCTCGTACTTCTCGCCGTCGAGCTGCCGGACGACGATGGGCTGGAGGAAACCGACCTCCTGGATCGAGGTCTTCAGCTCCTCCAGCGCCTCCTCGTCGAAGACCTGGCGGGGCTGCTTCGGGTTCGGCAGGATCGCGTCGACCGGGATCTCGGCGAACCGGGCGCCCGGCACCGGACTGAGGGCGGGCTCCGGCTGGTGGGGCGGCGCGCTGACGGGCGCAACCGGCACGGCGGAGTTCGCCGGGCCGTCGTCAACGTTGACGTCCACATGCCCGTTCTCCGGCTCGGCCGTCACGGTGCCGGCGGCACCTGGCACCGGCCCGGTCGGGATGAGCGCCCCCAGGCCCCGTCCCAGACCGCCCCGAGGACGGTTCTTCATGCCAAGCCTCCCAGCAACTTGTCCGCACTACGCATTCCGGCCCACCGGCTCCTTGACGCCCCGCTCGGCGATCTCCTGGGCTGCCTCGAAGTAACTCGTCGCGCCCCGCGAACCGGGATCGTAGGTCATCACCGACTGGCCGTAGCTGGGCGCCTCGGAGACCCGGACGTTGCGGGGAATGACGGCCTGGAGAACCTTGTCGCCGAAGTGGTTGCGCACATCCTGCTCCACCGCGTCCGCCAGCCGGGTACGCCGGTCGTACATGGTCAGCAGGATCGTGGAGACGTCGAGCTTCGGGTTGAGGTGTTGGCGTACCAGGTTGATGTTGTTGATCAGCTGGTTGAGCCCTTCCAGGGCGTAGTACTCGCACTGGATCGGGATCAGCACCTCCTGCGCGGCGACCAGGGCGTTGACAGTGAGCAGCCCGAGCGATGGCGGGCAGTCGATGAAGACGTAGTCGAACTGGCCGGGGTAGGCGGTAATGGCCCGGTCGAGGCGCGACTCCCGCGCCACCACCGACACCAGCTCGATCTCCGCACCGGCGAGGTCGATGGTGGCCGGTACGCACCAGAGGTTCGGGATCCCCTCGACCGCCTGCGCCACCTCGGACAGCGGCACGCTGTTGATGAGGCAGTCGTAGACGTCGGGGACGCCGGTGTGGTGCGGGACGTTGAGGCCGGTAGAGGCGTTGCCCTGCGGGTCGAGATCGACCACGAGCACCCGGTTGCCGTGCAGGGCGAGCGCCACCGCCAGGTTGACAGTGGTCGTGGTCTTGCCCACGCCGCCCTTCTGGTTGGCGACGCACATGACCCGGGTCCGGTCCGGCCGAGGCATTGTCACCTCGCCACTGGGATTCAGGATCTGCACGGCGCGCATCGCCTCCATAGCCAAGGGTGGGTCATCCTCTTCGCGCGTCGGGGTTTCACGTGAAACGTACGTGGGATCGGACGTGGCCGCAGTCAGCGACTCAGCCGGCACCTCGGGGACCACAGTGGCGTCCCGAGGTGCCGCAGCGGTGGGTTGATGCGGGACCGCGGGCTCGAAGCGCACCGCCGCAGCAGTGTTCCGCCGTCCGGACGTCGGCCGCACCTCGGGGGCGTTCACCGGTCGGGTCGGCCCTTCCGGTGTCCGACGACCAGCCGTCGGAGGCTCGACCGGGGCCGGCTGGCCCGCCGGCTCGTCCCGCGATACCGGCGGGTCGCCGCCCTCCACGGGAGCGGATGACCCGGGCGCACCGGGCGACCAGCTCGGGTAGTCGGTTTCACGTGAAACAGGGTCGCTGGTTGACCCGGTCACGCGTGGATCGTCGTACCTGCCGTCGTCATGCACCTGTCATCCCTGCCCGCTTCGGATGGTCGGTCCGCGCCTCGGTCAACTTGGCCCGCACCCGCGCTCGCACCCCGGGGCGTACGGCCCCTTGGGAGCGGTCGGAGTCCGCGACGTCCGTCGGCCGCTCCACACTATCGACGCGCGGTCAGCCTACGGCGGACGGGCGCGGCCGGTCCACGTCGGGTTCTCATTCCCTCGTTCCATCCGTACGGGTACAACGAGGCAACCCACTGACCGGACGCCCGATGGCGCAACGATCAGCGGCGGCGTGCGCGTCCGGCACGGGCGCGCTTACTGGCGGCCGGGCGGGGTGCGCCGACAACGCGTTCACGGACGATCTCGACGACGGTGGTCGGCGGGTCGATCACCTCGACGCCGCACAGGCGCACTGTCGCCTCGCCGCCACCGAGCCGCGTCACGACGTCGGCGTGCTCCTCCACCTCCGCCGCGGCGGACGATCCCTTGAGCGCGAGCAGCCGTCCACCGCGTACCGCCAGGGGAAGGCACCAGGTCGCCAACCGGTCCAGAGGTGCGACCGCACGGGCGGTCACCACGTCTCCGCTTATCGGGTACCGATCGGCCGATCCGCTGGCGGCCTCGTCGGCCCGGCCCCTGAACACCCGCACCGACCTGGTCAGGCCGAGTTGTTCGACGGCCTCGATCAGGAACGACGTCCGCCGGGCGAGCGGTTCGATCAGGGTGACGGTCAGGTCGGGGCGTGCGATGGCCAGGACCATCCCGGGCAGGCCGGCGCCGGAGCCGACGTCGAGCACCGTCGCGTTGGCCGGGATCAACTCCGCCACCGCCGCGCAGTTGAGCAGGTGGCGCTCCCAGATCCGGGGCGCCTCCCGGGGGCCGATCAGACCGCGGACCACGCCGTCGGTCACCAGCAGTTCGGCGTACGCGGCGGCCAGGTCGAGCCGATCACCGAAGAGGGTGAGCGCGGCCGGAGCCAACTCGGGCGGCAGTGCGGCGTCGGCAGGCGACGGGCCGTCGACATGCGCGTCCGGTGCGGGGGTGCCGCCGTCTTCGTCGTACCTCTTCGGATCGGTGTCGGGCCGGACAGCGGACGGCCCGGGCGGCGTACCGCCCGGGCCGGTCACGGCGTCAGCCGCGGGGTCGTCGTGGGTCACCCGGTCAGTCCACCGGCCGTACGACGATGCGGCGGTTCGGCTCGACGCCCTCGGACTCGCTCGCCACTCCGGACATGGCGTTGACGACGTCGTGGACGCACTTGCGCTCGAAGGCGGACATCGCCTCCAGGCGGACCGGCTCGCCGTACTCCTTGACCTTCTCGACCGCGTTCTTGGCGACGGCGGCGAGTTCCTTACGTCGGGTCGCCCGGTAGCCGCCGACGTCGAGCAGCAGGCGGCTCGGGGTCCCGGTCTGCCGGAAAATGGCCAGCCGGGTCAACTCCTGAAGCGCCTCCAGGGTGGCACCGCGCTGACCCACCAGGTTCTGCAGTCGGGCACCGACCACCTCGACGACCGGACGGCCGCCGGCGACCAGTTCGTCGATGTCGCCGTCGTAGTCGAGGATGTCAAGCAGTCCCTCGACGTAGTCCGCCGCGATCTCGCTCTGCCGGAACAGTTCGCCTTCGCCCGCGGCCTTCTTCTCGCGGCCACCCGCGGTGGGGGTGTCGTCGTCCGCCTCCGACTCGTCGGCCTCGGTGTCCCCGTCTGCTGCGAGAGGCGCGGTGTCCTCCTCGTCCAGGTGCTGCTCGACGCGGGGGATGCTGGTCTCGGTCACGGTCTCATCTCCGTACTCGCTCGGCTGGACCGTCGGGTCCGCTGGTTTCCCGGGGCCGGCGGGAGGTCGCCGGTGCCCGCGGGCACGTCTGTACGGGCAGTGTCGCCCGTGACCGCGTCGTGCGCGGCCGGTTCCGCCCGGCGCCGGCCATCCGGCGGCTGCACGGTGCGGATCGGGCCGTCGCCGGTGGTCCGACGACGGCCCGTACGGGTCAGCCCTGCCGTTTGGCGGGGCGGTTCTTCTTCGGGTTGACCGGCTTGGCGCCCGGCTTCGGACCGGCCACCTTGGGCGCGGCGGCCTTGACCGGCGCGGGCGGGGTCGACTTGCCACGGCCGAACAGGCCACCGGACTTGGTGGGCTGCACCGGGTTGCGGCCGGCGGCGGGAGCGGTGGTCTTCTTGGCGGTCACCGGCGGGGGGAACTTGCGCAGCACCCACTGCTGCTGGCCGAGGGTGAAGAGGTTGTTCGTGACCCAGTAGATGATCACACCGATGGGGAAGATCGCGCCGGAGATCAGCAGCGACGCCGGGATGCCGTAGAGCATCAGTCGCTGAATCATCCGCTGCTGCGGGTCTTCGGCCCAGCCGGTCTTGAGGATCATCTGACGGCTGGTCAGGTAGGTGGTCGCGATCATGATCAGGACCAGCAGACCGGCGATGACCTTGACCGTGGTGCCGTTGGCGCCGAGCCGGGCCAGCTCGTCGGCGGTGGACCCGAACTTGCCGGCGATCGGTGCGGTGAAGATCTTCGCGTTCGACGCGCTGTCGAACTGGCTGGCAGTCCAGCCGTACAGCTCCTTGCTCTGCTTTGCCGGGTCCAGACGGCGCAGCACGTGGAAGAGCCCGAGGAAGACGGGGATCTGGAGGAACATCGGAAGGCAGCCCATCAGCGGGTTGGCCTTTTCCTTCCGATAGAGCTCCATCATCTCTTTCTGGAGCGTCTCCCGGTCACCCTTGTGCTTCTCCTGCAGCTCCTTGACCTTGGGCTGAAGAGCCTGCATCGCGCGCTGCGACTTGATCTGCTTGACGAAGACCGGGAACAGGATCACCCGGACGGTGACCACCAGGAAGACGATCGCCAGGATCCAGGCGAAGTTGGTGCCGATCACCGCGCCGACGGGCACCCCGACGGCGTCCCAGGCCGAGTGCCAGGTCAGCAGGATCCACGAAATCGCGTAGTAGATCCAGTCGAGACTCAATTCGGTGCTCCAGTCACATCGACACGGCGGCGACCGCCCGGCTCCGGCACCGGGTCATGTCCACCAGGGTGGAAGGGGTGGCAGCGCAACAGCCGCCGGACCGCCAGCGCGGCTCCCCGGAGCGCGCCGTGTGTGGCCACCGCCTCCTGGGCGTACGCACTGCACGACGGGTAGAACCGGCAGCGGGCCGGCAGAGCCGGACTTATCCACCGACGGTACGCGATGATAGGCGCTGTCAGCACCTTGGCACCGGTTGACATCGGGGACGCGGCGGCGGTCTTGTCGCTGCTCAACGGGACCGCCTCTCTCGGGGCGACCGGGCAACCGCGACGGCGGCGTCCAGGTCGGCGGCGAGCCGGGGATATGAGGCCTCGGCTGCTGCGGGCAACGCCCGGACGACCAGGGTACTGCCGGCGGGCAAGGCGGCCAGTCGTTCCCGGACCAGCGCACGCAGTCGACGCCGGACCTTGTTGCGGACGACAGCGTTGCCCACCGCCTTGGACACGACGAAGCCGGCGCGGGCCGGCGCGGAGGGTTGCTCCGCACCGGTTTCCCGCACCGGCTTCGGCGAGGTCGATGTGGTGGGGTCGGTGGTTGCCGGCACTGTCAGGTGGACCACGACAGCACCTCGTCCGGCGCGTCGGCCACCGCGAACCGCTGCGGCGAAGTCAGTGCTGCGCCGCAGTCGCTGCGCAGCGGCCAGCACGACTGCCCACGTCCCCCGGACCGGCCCGGTCGGCTCAGGCCGACAGGGTGGTGCGACCCTTGGCGCGACGGCTCGACAGGATGGCACGGCCGGCACGGGTGCGCATGCGCAGCCGGAAGCCGTGGGTCTTCGCGCGCCGGCGGTTGTTCGGCTGGTAGGTGCGCTTGCTCACGTCAGGCTCTCCGTTTTCGTACGCGCCCCGCGCGACGGAATCGCCGGGGTCGTGGGGTGGTCCAGGCCACCTCGACGGTGACCACCGATCGGTGCTGCCCTGCGGAACGGGACCTCGGCGACGCGGGGATGCGACCGTGGGCAGCAAACACCCATCACCCTAGCAGAGGACGAGAGAGCAGCCGCTCCAGCCTACGCAGGGGTGCAATGACCGTCAAACATCCCCAGCGGCGCCGTCGAGGACGCGCCCGGGACCGAAGGGGCGGTTTTCGCTGATGCCGACAAGGTCGCTGCCGCGTCGCCGGTTGATGGGGCAGGGACAACGCTGTTACCGTGCCCGATTGCGGTGAGCGTCGGAAGCTCCGGTCGTCGCGCGCAGGCAAGACCGGACACGCCGGTGAATCGTTCGGCACGGTGAACCCGCTTCAGCGCCCGGCCAGGCAGGGGGCAGGTCCCACCCGCGTCCGCCGGGCGGCCCACAATCGGTCGGTACACAGGCTGTGGATAACCTGTGGACGACCCACTGGTCAGTCGTCCGGGTGGGTGATGTTCCACCCGCGCACGGGGCGGGCCCGGGACGGCCGGCTGGCAGACAGCGGCGGCCGGGAGCAGAGGCGAGGGGGTGGCACGACGGTGGCCGGTACGACCGACCTTGCCGCGGTGTGGTTAGCGGCGACCGACGAGCTCGCCGACGAGATCATCTCCGCCCAGCAGCGCGCATACCTCCGGCTGACCCGGCTACGGGCGATCGTCGAGGACACCGCGCTGCTCTCCGTTCCGGACGCCTTCACCCGGGACGTGATCGAGTCACGGCTGCGCCCGGCGATCACCGAGGCGTTGACCCGCCGGCTCGGCAGGCCCATCCAGGTGGCGGTGACGGTGCGGGTGGCCGAGGACGCCACCGGACGCCCGGCCGGCACCGTCTACCGCAGCGCGCCCGAGCCGGGCTCGACCGATGGCGAGATTCCGCTGCCCGGTCCGTTCGACGACGGGCACTCCGGACGGCCCTCGGCCGACGCCATTCCCGAACAGCATCAGCCGGGGCACGACCCCGCCGTACCGCCGGCACCGGCCGGTCCGCCGCCCGCGACGGCTGTCGACGGCCACCGGTCCGGGCTTATCCCGGCCAGCAGGGACGGGCAGGAGGCGCTGTTCAGCGCCGCGTTCGTGGAGCCGTTGCGGTCTCCGCCCCGGGCGGGGTCGGACCGGCGCGGCTACGACGACCAGCCCGCCCGGCCGGATCAGCCAGGCCCGGACACCCGGCCCTACGAACCCCGCTACCGCGAGGACGCCGGGTCGCCCCGGGACCAGCACGTGATCCGGCCGCTGCCCCGCGACGGCGGAACCGACAGCGGGCCCGGCCGCGGCGGGGTGGATCACCGCACCGGCGGCCGCGACGACCGTCGACTGCCCGGGACCGACACCGGCGGCAACCGGCTGAACCCGAAGTACATGTTCGAGACGTTCGTCATCGGCTCGTCGAATCGCTTCGCCCACGCGGCGAGCGTCGCGGTGGCGGAGTCGCCGGCGAAGGCGTACAACCCGCTCTTCATCTACGGCAGCTCCGGGTTGGGCAAGACCCACCTGCTACACGCCATCGGCCACTACGCCACGACGCTCGGCAACGCGCGGTCGGTGCGGTACGTGTCGACCGAGGAGTTCACGAACGACTTCATCAACTCGCTCCGGGACGACAAGACGAGTGCGTTCCAGCGCCGCTACCGCGACGTCGACATCCTGCTGATCGACGACATCCAGTTCCTGGAGAACCGCGAGCGTACGCAGGAGGAGTTCTTCCACACCTTCAACACCCTGCACAACGCCAACAAGCAGATCGTGATCACGTCCGACCGGTCGCCGAAGCAGCTGGCGACGCTCGAGGACCGGCTGCGGACCCGCTTCGAGTGGGGCCTGCTCGCCGACATCCAGCCTCCGGACCTGGAGACGCGGATCGCGATCCTTCAGAAGAAGGCGGCGCAGGAGCGGCTCTACGCCCCGCCGGACGTGCTGGAGTTCATCGCCTCCCGGGTGTCGAACTCGATCCGGGAGCTGGAGGGCGCGCTGATCCGGGTGACCGCGTTCGCCAGCCTGACCCGGTCGACGGTCGAGCTGTCGCTGGCCGAGGAGGTCCTGCGGGACTTCATCCCGGACGGCGCCGGCCCGGAGATCACGGCCGACCAGATCATGGTCTCCACTGCCGACTACTTCGGGGTGAGCCTGGAGGACCTGCGCGGCCAGTCCCGATCCCGGGTGCTCGTCAACGCCCGCCAGGTGGCCATGTATCTGTGTCGGGAGCTGACCGAGTTGTCGTTGCCCCGGATCGGGCAGGCGTTCGGCGGTCGGGACCACACCACGGTCATGCACGCGGACCGCAAGATCCGGCAGCAGATGGCCGAGCGCCGCTCGCTCTACAACCAGATCGCCGAGCTGACCAACCGGATCAAGCAGAACACCTGAGGGGTACGGCGGCACGCGTACCCGGGACACGCCCGGCCGGAGATCCGGTCGGGCGTTCTTTTTCGTCCCCACCGGGGCACCGGCCCGTCTCCGCGGCGCCCGCCTCGCGCTCTTTTCGTCTCCCGCGAGGGGGCTCGGGTTGACCCTCGACATGGTGCAGACCACAGGATCGACGCCGTGTCCGCTTCGTTGCTCACTCGTTGTCCACAGCTCGTTATCCACCGTCGGTGGATAACTACGGTCCGCGCTCCGCCGGTTACCCACAGGCTGTGGAGAAACCCTGTGTACGACGCTGTGGACGGCTGGGGACAACCACGAGGTTATCCACCGGCGACTGTCGACCTGTGTACGGGCTGTTGAAGGTTCTGGGGACAACCACAATGGTGATCTTCCCGGCTGTCCACAGGCATGGGGAGAAAGTCGGTGGATTACCGGTGGACAACCGGTGGACAACGGTGGACAACCGGTGGGCATCGCCGGGCTGTGGACAGACCAGGCGGTTGTACCCCGGGTTCTCCACAGCTAAATCACCGGTGGATAACCGGTCTGAGCTGCGCGAACTTGAGTTCTCCACAGTTTGCACAGGTGCGATGAAGACGATGAGTTATCTCTTCTAAGAGAACAAAAACCAATCATCACCGTTGGGCTTTCTGTGGATCGGGCCGAACGCTGCCGGACAGGCCGGTCAGCATCGACACGATCCATGGGGTCGGGCGCACAGCCGATGCCCCCGCGCCCTAAGGTGCGATGGGTACCCGCACGGTCGGGCGGGACGGTAGGCAGCGGTCGGCATGAGAGAGTTGTCGCTGACGTCGACGCGGAGGCATTGATGAAGTTCCGAGTGGAGCGCGACGCGCTCGCCGAGGCCGTGGCGTGGACCGCGAAGAGCCTGCCCAACCGGCCATCCGTACCGGTGCTCGCCGGGGTGATGCTGCGCGTCACCGACGGCAACCTGCGGGTTTCCGGGTTCGACTACGAGGTCTCCAGCCAGGTCACCGTCGAGGTGCAGGGTGACGCCGACGGTGCCGCGCTGGTCTCCGGCCGGTTGCTCGCCGAGATCACCAAGGCGTTGCCGGCCAAGCCTGTGGACATCGCTGCGGTCGGTGCCCACCTTGAGCTGGTCTGCGGCAGCGCCCGGTTCACCCTGCCGACCATGCCTGTGGAGGACTACCCCGCGCTTCCCGAGATGCCGCAGAGCGCCGGGACGGTGGACGCGGCCGCGTTCGCCACCGCCGTCGCCCAGGTGGCGGTCGCCGCCGGCCGTGACGAGACGCTGCCGATGATGACCGGCGTCCGCGTCGAACTCTCCGGCAGCACCCTTTCCATGCTCGCCACCGACAGGTACCGGCTGGCGCTGCGTGAGATCCAGTGGCGTCCCGACGACCCCGACGTCAGCATCAACGCACTGGTGCCGGCCCGCACCCTCAACGACACCGCCAAGGCGCTCGGCCCGATCGGTGGCGAGGTCACCCTCGCCCTCGCCCAGGGCGCAGCCGGCGAGGGCATGGTCGGTCTCGCCGGAGGCACCCGACGCACCACAAGCCGCCTGCTCGACGGCGCCAACTACCCGCCGGTGCGGTCCCTCTTCCCCGCCACCCACAACGCCGAGGCCCGGGTGCCGGTCAGCACCCTCATCGAGGTGGTCAAGCGGGTTGCGCTCGTCGCCGAGCGCACCACCCCGGTGCTGCTCAGCTTCAGCGCCGACGGTCTGGTGGTCGAGGCGGGTGGCTCCGAGGAGGCCCGGGCCAGCGAGGCCATGGAGGCCACCTTCACCGGTGAGGCACTCACCATCGGGTTCAACCCCCAGTACCTCATCGACGGCCTGGCAAACCTGGGTTCCCAGACCGCCATGCTCTCGTTCGTCGACGCCTTCAAACCCGCGGTGATCTCGCCCGCTGGCGAGGATGGCGAGGTCATTCCGGGGTACCGGTACCTCATCATGCCGATCCGCGTGTCCCGCTGATCGCGCCCAGCAACACCCAGATCCACGGAGGTAGGAACAGATGCAGCTCGGCCTGGTAGGACTCGGCCGGATGGGCGGCAACATGCGCGAGCGGTTGCGGGCAGCTGGGCACGAGGTGGTCGGCTTCGACCACAACCCGCAGCTGAGCGACGCCGCCGACCTCGCCGAGCTGGCGGCGAAGCTCGAATCGCCGCGCGCTGTCTGGGTCATGGTGCCCGCCGGCGTCACCGACGCCACCATCGACGAGCTCGCCGCAGTGCTCGGCGAGGGCGACATCATCATCGACGGCGGCAACTCGCGCTTCAGCGACGACGCTCCGCGTGCGGAGCGGCTCAACGAGCAGGGCATCGGCTACATCGACGTCGGTGTCTCCGGCGGCGTCTGGGGCCGCCAGAACGGCTACGGCCTGATGGTCGGCGGCTCCCAGGAGCACGTCGACCGGCTCATGCCGATCTTCGACGCGCTCAAGCCCGAGGGTGAGTTCGGCTTCGTGCACGCCGGCCCGGTCGGCGCGGGGCACTACTCGAAGATGGTGCACAACGGCATCGAGTACGGCCTCATGCACGCCTACGCCGAGGGCTACGAGCTGATGGCCGCCTCCGAGTTGGTGACCAACGTGCCGGGGGTCATCAAGTCCTGGCGGGAGGGCACCGTCGTGCGCTCCTGGCTGCTCGACCTGCTGGACCGGGCCCTCGACGAGGACCCGGAGCTGGCCGAGCTGAGCGGCTACACCGAGGACACCGGCGAGGGCCGGTGGACTGTCGACGAGGCCGTCCGCCTCGCCGTGCCGCTGAACGTCATCACCGCCTCCCTGTTCGCCCGGTTCTCGTCCCGCCAGGACGACTCACCGGCTATGAAGGCGGTCTCCGCGCTGCGCCAGCAGTTCGGCGGCCACGCCGTCCACAAGCGCTGAGCGGTATCCACACCCTGTGTACGTCCAGCGGCTGGAACTTGTCGACTTCCGCTCTTACGAGCGGGTCGCCGTCGACCTCCAACCGGGGGCGAACGTCCTGGTCGGCGCCAACGGCGTCGGCAAGACCAACCTCGTCGAGGCGCTCGGCTACGTGGCGACCCTGGACTCGCACCGGGTCGCCACGGACGCGCCGCTCGTCCGGATGGGCGCCTCCTCGGCGGTGATCCGCTGCGCTGTCGCACACGAGGGGCGGGAACTGCTGGTCGAGCTGGAGATCGTGCCCGGCAAGGCCAACCGTGCCCGGCTGGGCAGATCTCCGGCACGACGTGCCCGTGACGTGCTCGGCGCCCTGCGTCTGGTGCTCTTCGCCCCAGAGGACCTGGAGCTGGTCCGGGGTGATCCGGCTGAGCGTCGCCGCTACCTGGACGACCTGCTGGTCACCAGGCAGCCCCGCTACGCGGGCGTACGTGCCGACTACGAGCGGGTCGTCAAGCAGCGCAACGCCCTGCTGCGCACCGCGTACCTGGCCCGCAAGACCGGCGGGTCCCGCGGCGGCGACCTCGGCACCCTCGCCGTCTGGGACACCCACCTGGCCCAGCACGGCGCGGAACTCCTCGCCGGCCGGCTGGAGCTGGTCGCGGCACTCACCCCGCACGTCGCCAAGGCGTACGACGCGGTGGCCGCCGGCCGGGGTGCGGCCAGCATCGCCTACCGGCCCTCGATCGAGCTGACCGAGCCGACACTGGACCGGGCCGCGTTGGCCGAGGCGCTGACCACAGCGCTGGCCGCCGCACGGTCCGCCGAGATCGAACGGGGCACGACCCTCGTCGGCCCGCACCGCGACGAGTTGGCCCTCGCCCTCGGCCCGCTGCCCGCAAAGGGGTACGCCAGCCACGGCGAGTGCTGGTCGTTCGCCCTCGCGCTGCGGCTGGCCGGCTACGATCTGCTGCGCGCCGACGGCATCGAACCGGTGCTGATCCTCGATGACGTCTTCGCCGAGTTGGACACCGGGCGCCGGGAGCGGCTGGCCGAGCTTGTCGGCGGAGCGAGTCAGCTGCTCGTCACCTGTGCTGTGGACGACGACGTACCGGCCGCCCTGCGCGGCACCCGTTACCAGGTCGGCGAGGGGGCTGTACGCCGTGTCGAATGAGCCACGCGCCAACGGGGACGACACGGGCCGGACCGACCGGCGCGCCGGTGACGCCACGAACCCGCGTACCCAGGGGGTGTCCGCGGACGGCGGAGCCGGCGGCCAGGCGGAGGCCGCGAGCGGGCCGGAGCTGGCCCGTGCGGTCCTCGACGCGGCGCTGTCCCGGCGGCAGGCTGCGGCCCGCGCACGACGTACCCCCTCGGGCGGCGGTGGCGACGGTGCTGGCGGCTCGGGGCGGCGGCTGCGTGGCTACTCCGGTCCCGGTCCCGACCCGCGTGACCCGCAGCCGCTCAGCGCCGTGCTGAACCGGCTCGTGAAGGCGCGTGGCTGGCAGCAGCCGGCGGCCGAGGCCACGGTGTTCGGTGCGTGGGAACGGGTGGTCGGCGCGGAGGTCGCCCAGCACAGCCGGCCGGTCAAGCTGGAGAACGGCGAGCTGACAGTGGAGGCGCGCTCGACAGCGTGGGCGACCCAGCTGCGCCTGCTGGCCGGCTCGCTGCTCAAGCAGATCGCCCAGGAGGTGGGCCACAACGTGGTGCGCAAGCTGCACATCCACGGCCCGGCCGCGCCGTCCTGGTCGAAGGGCCCGCGGCGGGTACGCGGCCGGGGGCCACGGGACACCTACGGCTGAGCCGACCCTCCCCGGTTCCGGCCGGCCTCGCGGGCGGCCCGCTTCCGTTCGCGCTGCTCCTGGGTGTAGCGCTTGCGCTCGGCCAGGTCGCGTTTCCACGCTTCGCGGGCCTCGGTCGAGCCGCCCTGGACCGCGCCCTGCACACCGTCGGCCGGGCCGGCGAGGTTGCGGAAGGTCCAGCGCAGGAACCGGCCGCCCTCGCCCGGAGACTTGGGGGCCGCACCGTTCTCAGTCATCTGCCGCCTTCTCTCGCCGCGCCCGACAGGCAATTGGGCTACCAATGGTTGGTGCACCAATGATCGCTACGATAATGACCATGCGTGGGGAGGGCAACCGATGAGCGAGCGGCCGGAGGACGTCGACCCGCTGGCCCTGGAGCAGCAGGTTTGTTTCGCCCTGTCGGTGGCGGCGCGCAGCGTGGTGGCCGTCTACCGGCCGCTGCTGGAGCCGATGGGACTGACCCATCCGCAGTACCTGGTCATGCTGGCGCTCTGGCAGCACTCCCCGCTGTCCGGCCGCGACCTGAGCCGGCTGTTGCAGCTCGACCCGGGCACCCTGTCACCCCTGCTGAAGAGGCTGGAAGCCACCGGCTACCTGCGCCGTGAGCGCGACACCGCCGACGAGCGCAGCCTCGCCATCACCCTGACGGCCAGCGGTGCCGCCCTGCGCAGCCAGGCCGAGCTGATCCCCGCCGAGATCGTGCGGCGGCTCGGGCTGCCGGTTTCGGACCTCCAGCACCTGCACGCGATGCTCACCCAGGTGATCACCGCGGCCAACCGGCCCGGCGGCGAGCAGCCCTCGGAGGCGCCCGGTCAGGCGTCGGCGTAGACGGCGAAGCCGCGATCGGCGCAGCGCCTGTAGAACGCCGCCAACACCCCCAACTCGGGGCAGGTGAAGTTCCACTGCGGCGGATCGCCACTCTCGTCGCGCATCGCGTCCAGCCGGCTCTCCAGCCACCGCAGTTGCTGCTCGGCGAGGCGACCGTCACCGAGCAGCGAACGCAGCACGGTGCTCACCGACTCGAAGGTGACCGCCTCGCCGTAGGCGCGATGGCCGGCCACGAACCGTTCGATGCCGGCCGCGATCCAGGCACACCCGTCCGGATCGATCACCGGGTCCTCGTCCTCGGCCGCAGCGTCTGTGGCATACAACACACCCTCAAGGCCGAGCAGGAGATCCACCAATTCGGTGTACGCGGTCGCGCGGATGGTGCCGGTCTTCGCGATCAGCTCCGCCAGGGCCGCCGTCGGCGCCGAGATCCCGGGTACGTCGACGATCTCGCCGAAGTCGACGAACTCGGCCGGCGCGACCGGATCGTAGAAGCGGCCGGTCCGCGGCCAGTGCACCGCGACGTTGTCCAGCCCCATCTGTCACCTCTTAAAGAGCACGTGTCGGGACGATCGGGTCGATCGTCCCGGTTCCGGCCGGTAAAGATCAAGGCCGCTTCCGGAGCGCCGCAAACCTACGACACCCGAGATCCGACCGCGACCCCCGACCCGCCCGCCCGCGGGTCAACCCGTCCGGCGGCGGCGCGTGCGATCGGAGCCTGGCGTGTGGGGGGAGTCGTGGGTAACGGGGTTCTGCCGGCTATGGACATCTGAGCCGCCCTGTTGAGGGTGCCGAGTGGCGGTTCTGTCCCCCGCGCACAGTAGGATTGACAGTGAGACGAAGACCCGGTGCGGAGTGCGGGACGGGGCCGGTGGCCCAGGATCATTCTCCACGTCGGGTCGAGCCGATCGCGATCCGCGGGCAACCGCGGCGACCGGTGCGTTCGACCCACTGTCCGGAAATCTCCGGCATCGGTCCGCGCGCCGACGTCGCGTCCTGTCCGCCGAACCCGCGCCCGACGCGCCCCTTTCCGGCGTGGACGACGCGAGAAAGTGGCCGAGGGTGGCAGCGCAGGACAAGCAGGAGTACGGCGCAGAGTCGATCACCGTTCTCGAAGGGCTGGAGGCCGTTCGCAAGCGGCCCGGTATGTACATCGGGTCCACCGGCGAGCGCGGTCTGCACCACCTCGTGTGGGAGGTCGTCGACAACGCGGTGGACGAGGCGCTGGCCGGATACTGCGACACCATCGACGTCGTGCTGCTCGCCGACGGCGGCGTACGCGTCACCGACAACGGCCGTGGCTTCCCGGTCGACCTCCACCCGAAGCTCAAGAAGCCCGGCGTCGAGGTCGCCCTGACCGTGCTGCACGCGGGCGGCAAGTTCGACGGCAAGGCGTACGCGGTCTCCGGCGGTCTGCACGGCGTCGGCGTGTCAGTTGTCAACGCGCTCTCCACCCGGATGGCTGTGGAGATCCACAAGTCCGGTTTCGTGTGGCGGCAGCAGTACCAGAACTCCAAGCCCAGCCCGCTCGAGAAGGGCGAGACCACCGACCGCAGCGGCTCGGCGGTCTCCTTCTGGCCCGACCCGGACGTCTTCGAGACCGTCGACTTCGACTTCCAGACCATCTACCGACGCCTGCAGGAGATGGCCTTCCTCAACCGGGCCCTGCGCATCCACCTGCTCGACGAGCGGGTGGCCGAGGAGGAGGACGGCCGGCAGCGCGAGGTGACCTTCTTCTACGAGGGTGGCATCGCCGACTTCGTCCGGCACCTCAACGCCTCGAAGAGCCCGATCCACAAGACCGTGGTCGAGTTCGAGGCCGAAGAGGAGGGCATGTCACTCGAGATCGCCATGCAGTGGAACGAGTCGTACGGCGAGTCGGTCTACACCTTCGCCAACACGATCAACACGCACGAGGGCGGCACCCACGAGGAGGGCTTCCGCTCCGCGCTGACCAGCGTGGTCAACCGGTACGGCACCGACAAGAAGCTGCTCAAGGGCGACGAGAAGCTCTCCGGCGAGGACATCCGCGAGGGGCTCGCGGCGATCATCTCGGTCAAGCTGGCCAACCCGCAGTTCGAGGGTCAGACCAAGACCAAGCTGGGCAACACCCCAGTGAAGAGCTTCGTGCAGCGGGTCTGCAACGACCGGCTGGTCGACTGGTTCGACCGCAACCCGGCCGAGGCCAAGATGATCATCACGAAGGCCTCCCAGGCGGCCCGCGCGCGGATCGCCGCGCAGCAGGCGCGCAAGTTGGCCCGCCGCAAGTCGCTGCTGGAGTCCGGCTCGATGCCGGGCAAGCTCGCCGACTGCCAGTCCACGGACCCCCGCGAGTCCGAGGTGTTCATCGTCGAGGGCGACTCGGCGGGTGGCTCGGCCAAGCAGGGCCGCGACCCGCGCACCCAGGCGATCCTGCCGATCCGCGGCAAGATCCTCAACGTGGAGAAGGCCCGGATCGACAGGGTGCTGAAGAACAACGAGGTCCAGGCGCTGATCACCGCGCTGGGCACCGGCATCCACGACGACTTCGACATGGAGAAGCTGCGGTACCACAAGGTGGTGCTGATGGCCGACGCCGACGTCGACGGCCAGCACATCCAGACGCTGCTGCTCACGCTGCTGTTCCGCTTCATGCGTCCGCTTGTGGAGATGGGCCACGTCTACCTGGCCGCCCCGCCGCTCTACAAGATCAAGTGGAACAAGAAGGGCGACGACGCCCAGTACGCGTACTCCGACCGCGAGCGGGACGGGCTGATCGCGCTGCGCCAGCAGAAGAAGCCGAACGCCAAGCCGGACGACATCCAGCGCTTCAAGGGCCTCGGCGAGATGAACTACCCCGAGCTGTGGGAAACCACGATGAACCCGGCGACGCGTACCCTGCGTCAGGTCACTCTCGACGACGCGGCGACCGCCGACGAGTTGTTCAGCGTGCTGATGGGTGAGGACGTCGAGGCCCGCCGGTCGTTCATCCAGCGCAACGCCAAGGACGTGCGGTTCCTGGACATCTGACGGACTGCGGCGGATCGGCCGGGCGTCTCCGACCGATCCGCCGGTCCACAAAGTTATCCACAGCTTGTCCGGTATCCACAGCGGTTATCCACAGCACGAAAACGACTCTGAGTCTGATAAGGGTATACAGTGACCGATTCTCCCGAGTCCACACCGAACGAGCCCGAGGTCCCCGCCGAGGCCATCGCCGCGGTGGTCGCGCACGACCGGATCGAACCGGTCGGGCTCGAGGTGGAGATGCAGCGCTCCTACCTCGACTACGCGATGAGCGTCATCGTCGGGCGTGCGCTGCCGGACGTCCGGGACGGGCTCAAGCCGGTCCACCGCAAGATCCTCTACGCGATGTTCGACTCCGGCTACCGTCCGGACCGCGGCTACGTGAAGTGTTCCCGCGTCGTCGGCGACGTGATGGGCCAGTTCCACCCGCACGGCGACTCGGCCATCTACGACGCGCTGGTCCGGATGGCGCAGCCCTGGTCGCTGCGCTACCCGCTTGTCGACGGCAACGGCAACTTCGGCTCGCCCGGTAACGATCCGGCCGCCGCGATGCGCTACACCGAGTGCAAGCTCGACCCCCTCGCCATGGAGATGCTGCGGGACATCGACGAGGACACCGTCGACCTGCAGGACAACTACGACGGCCGGGCCAAGGAGCCCACGATCCTGCCGTCGCGGATCCCCAACCTGCTTGTGAACGGCTCCGAGGGCATCGCGGTCGGCATGGCCACCAAGATCCCGCCGCACAATCTGCGGGAGATCGGCGCTGCGGTGCAGTGGTGCCTGGAGAACCCGGAAGAGGACGAGGAGACGACCCTCGAGGCGCTGCTCGGCATCGTCAAGGGTCCGGACTTCCCGACCCACGGTCTGATCGTCGGCACGACGGCCATCCAGGACGCCTACCGCACGGGTCGTGGCTCGATCCGGATGCGCGCCGTGGTGGAGGTCGAGGAGGACAAGCGGGGTCGGCCGTGTCTGGTCGTCAGCGAGCTGCCCTACCAGGTCAACCCGGACAACCTGGCCGAGCGCATCGCCGAGCTGATCAAGGAGGGCAAGCTCGCCGGGATCGCCGACATCCGTGACGAGTCCTCCGGGCGTACCGGTATGCGGATCGTGCTCGTGCTCAAGCGCGACGCGGTCGCCAAGGTCGTGCTGAACAACCTCTACAAGCACACCCAGCTTCAGGAGACGTTCGGCGCCAACATGCTGGCCCTGGTCGACGGGGTGCCGCGCACGCTCAACCTTGCTCAGTTCATCCGCTACTACGTCCAGCACCAGATCGACGTGATCCGCCGGCGGACCGCGTTCCGGTTGCGCAAGGCCGAGGAGCGGGCGCACATCCTGCGCGGTCTGGCCAAGGCCCTCGACGCGCTGGACGAGGTGATCGCCCTGATCCGGCGCTCGCCGACCGTCGACGACGCTCGGCAGGGCCTCATCCGGCTGCTGGAGATCGACGAGATCCAGGCCACCGCGATCCTGGACATGCAGCTGCGCCGCCTGGCCGCCCTGGAGCGCCAGCGGATCGTCGACGACCTCACCAAGCTCGAGATCGAGATCGCCGACCTGAAGGACATTCTCGCGAAGCCGGAGCGGCAGCGCAGGATCGTCTCCGAGGAGCTGGGCGAGATCGTCGCGAAGTGGGGCGACGACCGGCGTACGCAGATCATTCCGTTCGACGGCGAGGTCTCGATGGAGGACCTCATCGCCCGGGAGGACGTGGTCGTCACGATCACCCGAACGGGGTACGCGAAGCGGACCAAGGTCGATCTCTACCGCTCACAGCGGCGTGGCGGCAAGGGCGTCAGCGGCGCCACGCTGCGGCAGGACGACATTGTCAGCCACTTCTTCGTATGCTCCACCCACGACTGGATTTTGTTCTTCACCAACAAGGGCCGCGTCTACCGGGCCAAGGCGTACGAGCTGCCGGAGGCCAGTAGGGTAGCCAAGGGCCAGCACGTGGCCAATCTGCTCGCCTTCCTACCCGACGAGCAGATCGCGCAGATCATCGAAATCCCGAACTACCAGGTAGCCCCCTATCTGGTACTGGCCACGAAGAACGGCCTGGTGAAGAAGACGCGGCTCGAGGAGTTCGACTCCAACCGTTCCGGCGGAATCATCGCGATCAACCTGCGCGATGAGGACGAGCTGGTCGGTGCTGCGCTTGTGGCACCGGAGAACGACCTGCTGCTGGTCTCCAAGAAGGCACAGGCGATCCGGTTCAACGCCTCCGACGAGGCGCTGCGGCCGATGGGTCGGGCCACCTCGGGCGTGATCGGCATGCGCTTCACGGACGACGACGTCCTGCTGGCCATGGAGGTCGTTCGGGACGGTTTGGACGTCCTGGTGGCCACTAACGGGGGATACGCGAAACGTACCCCGATCGAGGAATACCCGGTGCAGGGCCGGGGAGGTAAGGGCGTGCTGACTGCGAAGATCACCGAACGGCGCGGTGGTCTGGTCGGTGCGGTGGTGATCGACCCGGACGACGAGCTGTTCGCGATCACCAGCAACGGTGGTGTCATCCGGACTCCGGTGAAGCCTGTACGCCGTACACGTGACCGGAACACAATGGGGGTCAAGCTGATGGACCTCCCGGACGGCGTGACTATCGTGGCGATTGCTCGCAATGCCGACGAGCCTGACGAACAGGACTAGTTGAATGACGGAGACACAGGCGAAGTCGGGGAACACGGGGACCTCGGCCAACCCGGTCGACGAGGAGGCCGCCAAGAGCGGCACACCAGCGACCGGCCGCGCGGCCGTGGGCCGGGCCACGGTTCCCGCCGACGCGCCTGCCCCGAAATTCACAAGGGCTCCCGGTATGACGCCGCCACCGGAGCAGCCTGGCGACGACGGTGGATCGGGCGAGAGCAAGGCGGAGAAACCCACCACCGAGGCGCCGACGTCCGCCGGCTCAGCCCCGGCGGCGTCTGCCGCGAACTCGGCTCGCCCGACGACGACTCAGCCGATCAGCACCCGCCCCGGCCAGGCGTCCTCGACCGGCGCTACCGGCACCCAGCCCCGGATCACCCCGGGGATGACCCGGCCGGATCCGGGGCGTACCGCCGCTGGTGGCCGCCCGGCGAGCGGTGGCGGCCTGCCTCCGGGCATCGGTAACGCGTCCGCCGTCGGGGCCGCTCGCGTCGGTGAGGCGGTACGCGCCGCGCGTAGCTCAGTCAGCTCGGCGGCGTCCCGCGGGCCGCGCCGGGCACGGCTGAACCTCAAGCGGATCGACCCCTGGTCGGTGATGAAGTTCGCGTTCGCCGTCTCGGTGGTGCTCTTCATCGTGGTGGTGGTCGCCACCTCGGTGCTCTACCTGGCGTTGGACGCGATGGGCGTGTTCCAGAGCGTCAACGACAGCCTCAGCGACCTGGTGAACGCAGGCGGTGGGCAGAGCACCAGCGGCTTCCAGATCAACGCCAAGGGCGTGATCCTCAGCTCGGCGCTCATCGGCCTGGTCAACGTGGTGCTGTTCACCGCGCTGGCCACGCTGGGAGCGTTCGTCTACAACGTCTGCGCCGACCTGGTCGGTGGCATCGAGCTGACGCTCGCCGAGCGGGACTGAGTGACCGGGACGCCGGGGCGCTGCGAAATTGCGGTCGCTCCGGCGTCTCGTACTCGGGTAGGTTTCCAGGTGTCGATGGCCCGGCTCGCGGGGCTGGACCCCGATTTGGGGCCAGCTGAGCGGATGGGTTAATCTTGCTCGTCGCAACGCGGGGCTATAGCTCAGTCGGTTAGAGCGCAGAGCTGATAACTCTGAGGTCGCTGGTTCGATTCCAGCTAGCCCCACCGCATGTCGTCCGACGGTAGTCGAGCGCAAGGGGTCGCCCCATGTTCAAGAAGCTGCTGATCCTGGCTGGCGTCGTCGGCGTGGCCGCCGTCGTCTACAACAAGGTCAAGGCCTCCAACGACGAGCGCGCGCTGTGGCACGAGGCGACCACCTCGCCTGACCTGCGCTGACATCCGGCCGCGACGAGCGATTGTCACGGCCACCCGCGGGGCCCTAGCTCAACTGGCAGAGCACTGCCTTTGCAAGGCAGGGGTTAGGGGTTCGAGTCCCCTGGGCTCCACAAGCACTTTCCCTGGTTGATCTCGGTGTCGAGCACAGCCAAGCGCTCGCGCCGTCTCCTGTTGCCGAGAATCCGATCGATGGCTGAGGCAGCCTGACGGGCGACTGCAGATGGCAGGACAGGGCACCGCCGAGCAGGCAGCTCAGGTGCGTGCGGAGGCCAGCCAGTTCGGGGCTCAGGCCGATGACGACACCTGGGAGCAGGCGTGGGATGCCCGATCCACCTACGACGACGCACCGGTGTTTGGCTGGTTTCTCGCCTGAGCCGGCCCGTCTCCGGTCTCGGTGGGCCCGGAGTGCATGATCAATGGATGACAGAGAAACCAGTGACGATGCAGGTGTACTGCCGGCTGGAGGTGATCGTGACCGATCCCGCGGCGGTCAGCGCTCTCGCCGTGCGAGAGCTTCGGGCCGCCGACATCGACTGGTCCACTGAGGAAGACGACCTCGAATCCGCCGTCGAGGAGTTGCGGGCCGACCTTGCCAGTTCCCTGGCTGATGTCGTGGACATCAGCGGTCTCGTCGACGGCATCCCCGGTGTGGAGTTCCGCGGCGGCCTCTGCTGGGCGGAGCAGGCGCCGGCCCGCGATCCGTTTCGGGCAGCGGGATAAAGGAGCCGTCCGTCAGGCGGACGCGTTGAGCGGGGCGGTCTCGCCCTGCGCGATGGTGCGTACCTGCTTGACCCAGCCACGACGGCGGGCCTCGTCCACGAAGTCCCACAGCGGGGAACGGAACACCGGATAGTCGTCGTAGTGGATCGGCACTGTCAGCTTCGGCCGGATCAGCTCCACCAGGTCGGCGCCCTGCTGGGCGTCCATGGTGAGCAGGATCCCGGTGACCTTCGTGCCGCCGAGGTGGATCAGCATCGCGTCGATGTCCGGGTAGCGCTCGGGGATGGTCGTGAGCAGGGGCCGGTTCAACGTGTCCCCGGTGACGTAGAGCCGGAACTCGCGCCGCCCCGCCCGCTCCACGTCGATCATCGTGCCCATCACGTCGGGCATCAGCAGGTCCAGGGCACCCGGGCCGTGCTTGCCGGGCATGGACGTCAGCCGCACTGTCGTACCGTCGCGGTGCAGTTCCCGGGACGACCAGGTGGGCAGGCCCTCGGCGGCCCGGAAGCCCCAGCGGCGTAGCTTGCGCTCCGCTGCGGGCGTCGTGACGATGGGCAGCTGGCGGTCCAGTTCGCGGCGAGCGACCCGGTCGAAGTGGTCGCCGTGCAGGTGGGACAGGACCACGGCGTCCAGCGCGGGAAGCTGGGCGATCCGCAGCGCCGGGTCCGTGCGTCGGCGCGACCACAGACCCTTTCCGAGGTACGCGCGCTGGCCCCGGTGCAGGAAGTTCGGGTCGGTAAGCAGGGTGAACCCGCCGATCCGCAGCAGTGTCGTCGCGGTTCCGATGAACGTCACCTGTGGATGCTCGGCCACTGTGTCCACCTCCTCCGACTGCGGTACCCCAGCCGGTTGCGCCCAAGCGGCGCAACGGCGATCAGTCCTCCGAGCCTTCGCTCGGTGGTTGCCGGTCGCCGGTGGACGGCAGGCGCTCCACCAGCCTGGTGAGTGCGCCGTTGGCGAAGGTGGCGCCGAGCGCCGATCCGGCCCCGATGGTCCAGCCGACCGGCCCGAGCGGCGTGCAGCCGAAGAACTGGCTGAGCCCTGGTGTCTGTACCACTACTACCAGCACACCCAGTGACGCCGCCGTGGACGCCAGCACCATGGGGCTGGTGCCTCCGGCGAGAACGGTCTGGCCGAGTTGGGTGCCGACAAGGGAGACGAGGGCGACAGTTCCGGCCCGCCGCCGGCGGCCGGTGTACCGGGCGAGCGTCCATCCGGTGGTCGCGCCCAGTGTGGTGGCTGCCGCACGCAGCCCGATCTCCCGGGTGAGGGTCACTCCGAGCGACGCGTCCGGTCCCTCCCGGAGCAGGCTGTCGGTGCTGCCCGCGGCAGGTGGGCGGACGGCGATGGCCAGCGCCGGTGCCAGGTCGGTGAGGAGGTTGACCAGTAGGAGCTGTCGCCCGGTGAGGGCGGATCGGCCGGTAGCGGCGGCGCTCAGGACGCTGAACGCGATCTCTCCGAGGTTGCCGCCGACGAGGATGCTGAGCGCGTGGCGTACCGACGACCACATGGCCCGACCCTCGACCAGGGTGGCGATGATGGTCTCCAGTCGATCGTCGGTGACCACGAGGTCGGCGGCGGCTCGGGCGGCCGGGGTGCCCCGCTGGCCTAGCGCGATACCGACGTCGGCGAGCCGGATCGCTGGCGCGTCGTTGGCGCCGTCGCCGGTCATGGCCACGGTCCGCCCGCACTTCTGCAGGGCCTGGATGATCCGTACCTTGTGCGCCGGAGTGCAGCGGGCCACCACGTCCGTGCGGGCGAGCCGTTCGGCGAGTGCCTCGTCGTCAAGTTGGTCCAGCTCGCCGGCAGTGACGACCCGCTGCTCGTCGTGCTCGCTGATGGTGGCGGCGATCGCCTCGGCGGTGGCCGGGTGGTCCCCGGTGATCATGATGGTGTGCACGCCGGCCTGCCGGATCCGGCGTACGGCCGGCGCGGCGCTCTCCCGGACACCGTCGGCCATGGCGAGGAAGCCGACGAAGGTCAACTCCCGGACCTGGTCGTCGGTGACGTCCGGGCTGGTCACTGTGCATTCAGCGACGGCAAGGATCCGGTGTCCCGCGCCGGCACGGTCGGCAAGCATCCGGTGCAGCTCGGCGCGTCCGGCGTCGTCCAGCGGCTCCTGGTGGCCGTCGACGCGGCGGGTCGCGCAGCGCGGCAGCACCGTCTCCGGTGCGCCCTTGACGCTCAACAACAGGCGACCGTCGGTCTCCCCGACGCTCGCGTGGTAGCCGCGGGACGGCTCGAACGGCAGCCCGCCGGCAGCCCTCCACCCGGGGGCGCCGATCTGCTCCACCACCTCGGCAGTGGTCGCACCTCGCCGGACCGCCCGGTCGGTCTGCAACGCCAGCTCCTCCGGATCGGCCGCCGCGGGCGTCGCCCGCAGCGCCGTCGCCAGCGTCAACCGCAGCCGGTCGTCCAGCCGGTCCACCGACGCGTACCGGTCACCGGCGCCGTCGCCGACCCCGGCGAGCAGCAACCGGCCCTCGGTGAGGGTGCCGGTCTTGTCGAAGCAGAGCACGTCCACCCGGCCCAGCGCCTCGATCGTGCGCGGATTACGGACCAGGGCGCCGTGCTCGGCCAGCCGTCGGGCGGCGGCCAGTTGCGCCGCGCTTACCAGAAACGGCAGCCCCTCCGGCACCGACGCGACGGCCAGGTTCGCGGCGGTCGCCGCCGTCTCCCGCAGGGGTACGCCCCGCAGCAGTCCCGCGCCGGCGACCGCGATCGCCGAACCGGCTGCCAACGGGATGGCGGCCTTGGTCAGTGAACCGAGCCGAGCCTCCACCCCACTGGTCGGAGGTGCCTGCCGGGCGAGCGCCATGCTGCGCCCTGCCTCGGTGTCGGCGCCGGTCGCCACGACCACAGCGGTGCCGTGCCCGGCGGCGATAGTGGTGCCGTCATAGAGCATCGAGTGCCGGTCGGCGAGGGCGGTGGCGACCACCGGTCGGTCGGTCTTGGCCACCGGCAGCGATTCGCCGGTCAGCGACGACTCGTCGGCCTCCAACCCCACCGATTCGAGCACCCGGCAGTCGGCGGGTACCGAGTCACCGGATTCGAGGGCGATGAGGTCCCCGGGCACCAGGTCCTCCGCGGCGACCACCCGTTCGGTGCCGTCCCGGCGGACCCGGGCGGTCACCGCCGAGCGGGACAGCAGTTCGGCAAGTGACCGTTCGGTGTTGCGTTCGTGGACCGCCCCGACGAGCGCGGAGCCGCCCACCACGCCGCCCACCAGGGCGGCGTCGACGAGCGACCCGAACGAGGCCGACAGCACCGCTCCGGCGGCGAGCACCGGGGTGAGCGGGTTGGCCAGTTCGTCAACGAAGGCGCGCAGCAGCCCGCCGGCCGGGGCGTTGTTGTCGTGCGTACCGTGTCTGCTCTGCCGGCGGGACGCCTCCGCGCTGCTCAGACCGTCCGGGCCGGTGTGGAGCCGGTCCAGGACCGCGTCGACGGGCATCAGATGCCAGGCTGTCGCCACCGGTGCCGGAGTGTCCGTCTGGTCCGGCACGCGGCCGGCCCGCCACACGCCGTGGGCGAAGGCGAGCGCCGCCGCGCCGTTCACTGAGGCCAGGGCGCGTAGGGGGAGCTGGGTCCGTGGGGCGGTGAAGGCGCCCAGTGCGCCGAGACCGGTGCCGGCCATCGCCAGGCGGATGTTCTGCCCGGCCATCCGGCGGGCCACCCCGGCCGCTTCCACGAGCAGGGCCACCACCCGCAGATCGGTGCCGACCAGCAGGTGCGCGCCCCACGGTGGCAGGTCGTCCGGCCCGCTCAGACCCAGGCCACAGTCGGCGGCGGCGAGCCCTGCCCGGTTGCCGGACACCAGCATCACCACCGCGCCGTCGCGTTGCAGTGTCCGCACCGACTCGGCGAGCTGATCACCGCCGGGCAGCAGGGCGTCGGCGAAGCCGTACCGTTCGTCGTCCGCTCCCGCGACCACCAGCCGCAGCCCGGCGTGCCGTGCGGCGGTCGGCAGGCCGTCGACGCCCGGTGCGGGTTCCGGCTCGACACGCAGCAGCGCGGCCAGCCGGTCACCGTGCGCGAGGCCGAGCACCTGGCCGCCGGCCGAGCGCAACCGGCCGCTGTCGGCGGTGTCGCCTGGGTCCTCGGCGTGCAGCTGCTCCAGCGGGCCGAGTCGCCAGCCGTCGACCTCCCGCGACGCGCCCGGCGCGCTGGGGTCGAACAACGCGAACGCCCGCTCGGCCACCTGGTCGACGTCCGCTCCGGGCAGCGGTGCCAGGTCGGCGAGGACCCCCCGGTCGGAGCCGAGTACGGCGGCGTCGAGCACCAGCGTGTCGATGCGGTCCAGCTCCCGCAGCACGCTGCGGTCCATGGCGATCACGCCCCGGCGGGCCAGGATCCGGCCGAGCTGCGCGGCGTACCCCTCGCGGCCACTGCCGGGGGCCTTGGGCAGCGCGGAGAGGCCCACCGATCCGGCGCGTTTGTGCCCGACTATCGGTACGGCCGCCAGCGCTCCCGCCGCGCCGGCGATCAGCATGCCGTTGACGTACCGCTCGATCGGACCATCCGGCTTCGGTCGGGGGCGTTCGTCGGGGTGCCACCGCGCGCTGGCCCGGTCCGGTGCGCCGGTCAACCGCGGTTCGGCCTGTTCCCAGGCGCGTAGCTGTGCCCGGGCTTCGCCCCATTGCACGATCCGCTGTGCGCCGTCCAGGACGATGCCGATCCAGCCTCCGGTGAGGCCCTGCACCACTGCCTCGGTGAGCGGAAACAGCAGTTCGGCGCGCGGGTCCGAGCGGAGTCCCCGGTCGGCGAGCGCGTGCAGTTTCGGGTGCAGGTCGACAGCGCCGATGAGTCCGACCACCTCACCGGGCACTGGTGTGAGCGGCAGGATCCGGGTCGCCGCTGAGATGGTCAGGCCCAGCACGTCGGAGGCGAGCGCTCCGAGGGTGCGTGGCGTACGCGGCCCCTCCTCTGGCGGATGGGGCGGTGGGACGTCCGGATCGGGGTCGTGATCGCAGGTCCGCTCGGTCCGCTCGATCGTCGTGATCAGGTCGCCCAGGTCCGGCTCCGGTGCCTGCACCGCGACCACCACCCGACCCGAGGGCGCGTTCACGCGTGCCCAGACGACCCCGGGCAGCCTTTCCAACGCACTCTCCACCTGCCGGGCCAGCTTGTCGCCGCCGGGCTGGCAGACGCCGTGCACCTCGATGTGGTGCCGGCCGGGCCGAGAGCGGACCTTGCGGCGGGTCAGGCCGGTCAGCCGGGCCAGCCGGGTCGCGGTCGGACCGACGGTGCGCGAAGCCGCGCCGACCAGTTGCGGCACGTTGACGGACGGCAGCAGACGGCCGGCGGCGCGACCCACCGCCGTCATCGAGGCGTACGGCTGCAGTGGTGCCCGCCCGGCTCCCTGCCGCTGCTGGTTCTGCCGTCGGCCATCGTGCCCTCCCGCTGCCTCGGATCCGGAAGGGCTGGCTTCCCGACGTCGCATCCGTTATGCCCCGCGAGGAGGGGAATCTCGCCGTGGATGGCGGGCGAGAGTCGGGTCACTCCCGGTTGACCTGAATTCGGGTTGAGGTCGCAGGCTTGGACCATGCCGAGCAGAACGAACCCGCGCCCGTGCCTGATCGACGCTCCGACGGCGGCTCGGCGGTGACCGCCACAGCTGTTTCGCCGGAGCCCGGGTTGTGGGCACCGCGGCTGCGGGCCATGACAGTGGGCAGCGTCGCGCTGATCTCGCTCATCGCGTTCGAGGCGCTCGCTGTCGGTACGGCGATGCCGACTGTGGCGCGCAGCCTTGACGGTCTCGCCCTGTACGGGATCGCGTTCGGCGGTGCGTTCGCCGCCAGCGTGATCGGCATGGTGGTGTCCGGCATCTGGTGCGATGCCCGAGGGCCCCGGGCACCTCTGTGGCACGGCGTCGGCTGGTTCGTCGTCGGGTTGGTGGTGGCCGGAACGGCCCCGCTCATGGGTTTCCTTGTCGTCGGCCGGGTGGTGCAGGGCTTCGGCTCGGGCCTGCTCTCGGTGGCGCTGTACGTGATCGTCGCTCGGGCGTACCCGGAGGATCTGCATCGGCGGATCTTCGCGGCGTTCGCCGCCGCGTGGGTCGTGCCGTCGCTTGTCGGCCCGGTGCTGGCCGGCCTGATCGTCGAGCACCTGGGCTGGCGCTGGGTGTTCCTGGCGGTGCCGGCGCTGGCTCTTCCCGCGGTGTTGCTGATCCACCCGGGCCTGCGGTCGTTCGGCGCCACGGCCGCGAGCCGGGTGCCGGCGGGGGCGGTGGCCCGGATCGCCTGGGCGTGCGGGGCGGGGGTGAGCGCCGCGCTGTTGCACATCGGGGGACAGCAGCGCGGCGCGGCCGCCGTGGTGCTCGTCATCATCGCCCTGGCCGGTCTGCTGGTCTGCGCTCCCCGCCTGCTGCCGGCCGGGTTCCTGCGGGCCGCCCGAGGGCTGCCCACGGTGATCGGTCTGCGGGGCCTGGCGTCGGCGGCCTTCGTCGGCGCCGAGGTGGTCATCCCGCTGCTGCTCTCCCGGGAGCGCGGGTTCTCGCCGACGGCTGCCGGGCTGGTCCTCACCGTGGGGGCGTTGGCGTGGTCGGTGGGTTCCTGGGTGCAGGGACGTGTCCCGGTGCCGGCCTCCCGGGCGAGCCTGCCCCGGGCGGGACTGACCTTCATCACTGTCGGCATCGCGCTGGTGGCGGTCGCTGTCCAACCTGATGTGCCGGTGGCAGTGCTGGTGCTGGGCTGGGCCGCGGCAGGTGTGGGTATGGGTCTGCTCTATCCGTCGCTGTCGGTGCTCACCCTTGAGTTGTCCGCTCGCGGTGAGCAGGGCCGCAACAGCTCCTCTCTGCAACTGGGCGACGCGCTTTTCGCGGCGACCGTGCTGGCGCTCACCGGTGCCGTGCTGGCCGCCGGAAGCGCGCCGGGTGCGGGTAGCTACACGGTGACCCTTGTGGTGGCCGGCGGCCTGGCGCTGGTCGGTGCGCTGCTGGCCGGCCGGGTGGTCGTCGGACGTACGCGGCCAAGCGGGTGATCCGCGCGGATTCGACGCTGTGACGGGCGGCCGGGCCGGGAGGATGGCGGGCGATGAGCTTCCTGACCGTCCTGCCACTGGCCGTGGTGGTGGCCGCCGGGACGAAGCTGATCGTGGCGGTCTTCCTCGCCTCTTCGGACCGGCCCCGGGCAGCGTCGCTTGGTTTCCTCGCCGGTGTGGGACTGGTGGTGGCCGCCGGGGTGACGGCGAGCTGGCTGCTTACCCGCTGGGTGGGTGGGCTGACCGCCGACGCCAGCGCCGTCGCGGGCCGCGTCGACCGGGGACGGGTCATCGACGTGGTGGTGCTCGTCCTGCTGGTGGTGCTGGCCGTGCTGGTCTGGGTGCGTCGGAACCGGGCCGGCCCACCCGGGTGGCTGGGCAGCGTCGGGCACGGCGACCCGCGGTGGGCGCTGCGCGCGGGTGTGGTGCTCGTCGTGGTGGCACCCACCGACGACCTGGCCATGGCCGCCGTCGGAGCGAGCGTTGCCCGACACGATCTGCCGTGGTGGCATCTGTTGCCGTTCGTGCTTGTCACAGTGTTCCTGCTGGCGTTGCCGTTGCTGGCGTTGCTGCTGCTCGGGCGTCGCGCGACCCGGGTGTTGACGGCAGTGCGGCGGTGGTCCGAGGGGCACGCCTGGGTGGTGAACGAGGTGCTTATCGCGTTCTTCGCGCTGTTCACAGTGCTGGACCTGGTACGCCCGGGGTGAGGCGGCGCACACCTCGGTCACGTGTCGCCCTCTACTGCCGTCATCTGCCGTGGGCCGGGTGGCTCGGTGTTGGCCGTGAATGGCGGCGGGACGGGAGACGACGATGAAGGTGCTTGTCACCGGGGCGGGTGGTCATCTGGGTCGGCCGACGCTGGCTCGGCTACGCGAGGACGGGGTGGATGTACGGGCCACCGGCCGGCGGGCGCGTCAGGGCTCCGACGTCGAGTGGGTGGTCGCCGACCTGGCCACCGGGGACGGCGTGGCCGAGGCGGTGGCGGGGGTGGACGCGGTGCTGCACCTGGCGTCCTCGCCCCGGGGCAGGACACACCAGGTGGACGTGCTGGGCACCCGTCGGCTGGTGGTGGCAGCCGCCGCGGCCGGCGTCCGGCACCTGGTCTACGTCTCGATCGTCGGCGTCGATCGGGTGCCGATCCCGTACTACCGGAACAAGCTCGCCGCCGAGCAGGTGATCGCGGCCGGTCCGGTGCCGTGGTCGGTGCTGCGGGCCACCCAGTTCCCCCAGTTCCTGGACGACCTGTTGGCGTCCAGCTCGCGGCTGGGCCCGGTGATCGGCGACCGGGCGGTCCTCGCCCAGCCGGTCGACCCGGGCGAGGTGGCGGCCCGGCTCGCGGCCCGGCTGGTCGCCGGCCCGCTCGGTGGAATCGAGGAGTACGGCGGGCCGCAGGTGCTCCGCTTCGACGAGGCGGCCCGCGCCTGGCGGGAGGCCCGGGGCGTACGCCGACCGTTGCTGCCGGTGCGGATTCCCGGCCGGCTCGGTCGTGAGCTGCGCGCCGGTGGTCTGCTCACCGACGCCCTGCCGCACGGCGTACGCACCTGGGCCGACCATCTCGCCGACACGTACGGGGGAACCGGCAGGAAATGAGACCGACAGCCGTTCACGTTCGCCTTACGGTGACGCCATGTTCGCTGTCGTCATCACCGTGATGCTCTACGTCGCTGGTTTCGTCTTCCTCTACGGCGTGATCCGGGTCGGTGTCCGGCACGCACTGGAGGATCTGGAGTTGTATCGGGCCAAGGCCCGTCGCGCCGAGGAGCTGGCCGCCTCGCGCGACCGCACCTTCATGCGCGAAAACGCCTTCCTCTCCGGCAGCTGAGTCGCGGTCCTGTGCAGCCCGACCAGGTGGCGTCGCGGGACGGCTCGGAGGTCGGCGGGCAACCCGACACGGCAGGTGCGAGGATCGCACCCGTGATGGGAACGCTGAAGACCGAACAGGCCCGTGCCCGCCTGGACCTGCTCGCCGCGCCGGTGGCGGAGGCCATCGCCCAGTGGCCCGCCGAGGCGCCGGTGGACGTCGACAGCGTCCTTGTCGCGCCGATCGACGCCGATCTCGCCGACACGGCGGCCTTCTGCGCCGCGTACGAGGTGGGGCTGGAGGTGTCGGCCAACTGTGTGGTGGTGGCCGGCAAGCGTGAAGGTGTGGTCCGCTACGCGGCCTGCGTCGTCCTGGCCACCACCCGGGCCGACGTCAACGGGGTGGCCCGGCGGGCGTTGGACGTACGCAAGGCGAGCTTCGCCCCGATGGACGACGCGGTCGAGTTGACAGGCATGGAGTACGGCGGCATCACGCCGATCGGGCTGCCGGCCCAGTGGCCGATCCTCGTCGACGCTCGGGTGATCGCCACGCCGCACGTGATCATCGGGTCCGGCGTACGGCACAGCAAGATCGCGCTGCCGGGGCCGGCGCTCGGCGCCCTGCCTGGTGCGCAGGTCGTCGAGGGCCTGGCCAAGCCTGCCTGAGCAGCGACCCCTGTCGATACTGTTGCACGTGAAACATCGCGTGCGGGGTCAGTTCGCTGCGGACTCCCGCTGCTCGACCTCGGCGAGAGCGGCCAGCAGCGTCTGCGTCTCCTGCGCGCCGGAAACCGCGTACTTCCCGGCCAGGACGAATGTCGGCACGCTGCTGATGCCCAGGTCCCGGGCGGTGGCCAACTGCGCGGTGATGTCGGCGACGCGCTCGTCGGATTCGAGGAACCGGCGCGCGTCGGCGGCGTCCAGGCCGATACCGCCGGCGATGGCGGCCAGCGCCTCCCGGGAGCCGACGTCGACGCCCTGTTGGAAGTGCGCCTGGTAGAGCGCCTCGACCATCTCGGCGGCCCGACCGTGGTCGGTGGCGTACGAGACCAGCCGGTGCGCGTCGAAGGTGTTGGCGATCAGCGCGCTGTCGAAGTCGAGTCGTAGCCCGTCAGCGGCCGCGATCTGGGTCACATGGTCGAACATCTGCCGCGCCCGCTCCGGCCCGCCGAACTTCGCGGCCATCGCCTCCACAGTCGGCCGCGGCTCGGGCACCGGCGACGGGTCGAGCTGGAACGGTCGGTAGCGGACCGTCACCTCGCCCTCGTACTGGGCCAGAGCCTCATCCAGCCGCCGCTTGCCGATGTAGCACCACGGGCAGACGACGTCGGCGTAGATCTCGATCTCCATGATCGGTGGTAACCGCCAGGTCAGCCGAGTTGTTCCCGCACCTGCCGCTTGAGCCGGCCCAGGATCGCCGTGCCACCACGTACGCGTAGCGGGCTGATCGCCTGCGCCAGGCCCATCCGCTGGTAGAGGTCGTCCGGCACGGCCAGCACCTCCTCGGCGCTCGCGCCGGCCAGCCCTTCGGCGAGGATCCCGGCGAACGCCCTCGTGGTGGGTGCCTCCGGTGGGCAGTCGAAGAGGGTGTCGACGACCCCGTCCGGCGTCACCTGGGCGCGCAGGAAGAACGCCGTCTGGCACTCCGGCACCTGCTCCATGCCCTCACGCACGGTGTCGTCCGGCAGTGGTGGGACGACGTCCGCGTACTCCAGGAGCATCTCCAGCACCAGGTCGCGCGGCGCGGCGGCGAACTCGTCGACGATCTCGGCCAGTCGGGCCGGCATGTCAGCCATGCGTCGAGGCTACCGCCGTTAGGAGGGGCCCCTTCCTATACCCGAGGCGTTAAGAAGGGGCCCTTCCTTACACGGTGGGGGTTTGCTCGCTGATCTCGCTGAGAGCGCTCGTCGGGTCGAGCTGCATGGCCAGGTCGCCGAGCGACACGATCCCGACGAGCTTGCGGTCGCTGTCGCAGACGAGCACCCGCCGGATGCCCCGGTCCCGCATGAGCGTCGCCGCCTCACCAGCCGTGCAGTGCTGCTCGATCATGACCACCTCGCGGGTGATGATCGAGCCGATGGTGGTGGACGCCGGTGAACTGTTCTCGGCCACAGCCCGGACCACGATGTCGCGATCGGTGAGCATGCCGGCGAGAGTGGCGCCCTCGGTGACCACCACGTCGCCGATGTCCGCCTCCTTCATCACCTTGGCCGCCTCGTCCAGGGTGGTCTCCACCGGCAGATAGACCACCTGCTTGGTCATCACATCACTGACCCGGTAACCGGCCATGAGCTCCTCCGAAGACTTTTCCGCCCGATCGAACTGCCGTACCCCCGTCACCTGGCGGCTACACCCAGGTTCCCACGTTCGCTGTGTACTTCGTGGACGATGCGCTCCACCAGACCGTCCAACGGCAATTCCACGCGGTCGTCGCCGACACGCGCACGCAACTCGACGTACCCGTCGGTCAGGCGGCGGCCGACCACGACGCTGCGCGTGATGCCGATCAGCTCCGCGTCGGTGAACTTCACACCGGCCGAGACGTGCGTCCGGTCGTCGACAAGCACGCGCACGCCGGCCGCGGCGAGGCGTCCGCCGAGCTCCAGCGCCGCGTCGAGCTGCGGCCCCTTACCCGCAACCACCAGGTGTACGTCGCACGGCGCGATTGCCGCTGGCCAGCGAAGCCCCCGGTCGTCGTGGTGCTGCTCGGCGATCGCCGCCACCGCCCGGGAGATCCCGATGCCGTAGCAGCCCATTGTGGGCCGGACGGGTTTGCCCGCCGGGCCGAGCACGTCGACAGCGAACGCGTCGGTGAAACGGCGACCGAGCTGGAAGATGTGCCCGATCTCGATGCCCCGCCGGATGGTCAGCTCGCCGTCGGCGCAGTCGGGGCAGGGGTCACCGGCGCGTACCTCGGCAGCCTCGATCGTGCCCTCCGGTGTGAAGTCCCGCCCGGACACCACGCCGGTCGCGTGTCGACCCGGCTCGTTCGCGCCGGTCAGCCACGCCGAGCCGGACATCACCCGCGGGTCGACCAGGTAGCGGACGCCCAGCTTGTCGAGCCCCTGCGGGCCGATGTAGCCGCGTACCAGCTCAGGATGGTCGGCCCACTCGTCGAAGACGGCGACCTGTGCCGGGTGCAGGGCGGCACCGACCCGCTTCAGGTCGACCTCCCGGTCACCGGGCAACCCGATCACCAGCGGTTCGGCCCGCTCGGCGCCCGGCTGCCGCACGGTCAGCACGACGTTCTTGAGGGTGTCGGCGGCGGTCCAGTCGTCCCGGCCGGCCAGCCGGCGAGCGTTGGCCAACTCCACGAGGCTGGCGATCGTAGGCGTCTCGGGGGTGTCGTGCACCTCGACGGCAGGCTGCGCGACCGGATCACCGGCCGCCGGTGCCCGCGTGACGACCGCCTCGGTGTTCGCCGCGTAGTCGCAGGTCGCGCAGCCCACGAACGTGTCCTCGCCGACCGGTGTCGTAGCCAGGAACTCCTCCGACGCCGAGCCGCCCATCGCGCCGGACATCGCGTGCACCACCGTGTAGTCCAGGCCCAGCCGGTCGAAGATCCGCCGGTACGCCGCTCGATGCCGTGCGTACGCCTCCCGCAGCCCTTCGTCGTCAAGGTCGAAGGAGTACGCGTCCTTCATCAGGAACTCCCGGCCACGCAGCAGACCGGCCCGGGGCCGTGCCTCGTCGCGGAACTTCGTCTGCACCTGGAACAACGTCACCGGGAAGTCCCGGTACGAGGTGAACAGGTCCTTGACCAGCAGCGCCGCCATCTCCTCGTGGGTGGGCGCCAACAGGTGCTCGGCGCCGCGCCGGTCGGCGAGGGTGAAGATGTCGTCGCCGTACTCCGCCCACCGGCCGCTGGTCTGGTACGGCTCGGCGGGCAGCAGCGCCGGGAAGTGCACCTCCTGGTCGCCGATCGCGAACAGTTCGCCCCGCACCACCTCGGTGATCCGGTCCAGCACCAGCTTGCCCAGCGGCAACCACGTGTAGCCGCCCGATGCGGCGCGGCGGATGTAACCGGCGCGCAGCAGCAGCCGATGGCTCGGCACTTCCGCGTCGGCCGGATCCTCGCGCAGGGTCCGCAACAACAGGGTCGACATACGCAGCAGCATGGGCGCAGCGTAGGGCGGTGGCAGCACGCCCGGCGACCCTATTCGCCGGTGCGTCACCGACCGGTCGGCCCGAGCGGGCAGCACTGCCGAAAATGCCTGTCGGGAACGGCAACCACTGTTGCCCGGGGCGACGTCTGGAGAGGCATCACTCCTTCATGTACCACCACCACTACCCGAAGGATTGGCCCGTGTGGACCCTCTGCTGAGTGAGTTCGACTCGTTTGTCCGTACCCGCACGCCAGCGCTGCTGCGTTCGGCGTACCTCCTCACCGGGGACCAGCACCTTGCCGAGGACCTGGTCCAGTCGGCCCTGGCCCGTACGCACCGAGCGTGGAGCCGGCTGCACCACAGCGGCAACGCCGAGGCGTACACCCGCAAGACCATGTACCACCTGCAGGTGTCCTGGTGGCGCCGACGCCGGGTACCCGAGTCGATGCCGGGCGACCTGCCCGAGCCACGCGGAGGCGACTCGGCCTCGGACCACGCGCACCAGACCAGCCTGCGGCTCACCCTCCGGGCGGCGCTCGCGAAGCTCTCGCCGAAGCAACGGGCCGTGCTGGTGCTGCGGTTCTTCGAGGACCGCACCGAGCTTGAGGCCGCGGAGCTGCTCGGCGTCACCGTCGGCACCGTCAAGAGCCAGACAGCCAAGTCACTGGCCAAGTTGCGCGCGGTCGCACCCGAACTCGCCGAGCTGTACGTCCTGGAAGGAAACGCCCGATGAACGACAAGCGTCTCCGGCTCGACCTGGCCGCACTTGCCGACGAGGTCACAGCGGTCGACCTGCGGGACCGTACGTTGCGCACGTCCCGTCGGCTCGGCATCCAGCGGGCGGTGGCCACCTCGGCCGCCGCGCTGGTGCTGGTCGCGGTGGCCACCGGTACCGCCTTCGCCATCCGCCCGGACCGGTCCCCCGCGCCGATGCCCGCCGACCCCCCGTCGGTCACGGCGACGCCGGCTCCGACGCCCAGCACGACGCCGTCCACCAGCACCAGCGACGCGCCAGGCTCGCCGCCCAGCGGAGGGTCCGGCACGAACGCGCCGACGGCGGAGATCGGCAAGCTCTTCTACGGCCCGGCGGAGGTGACCGACGCGAAGACGACGAACCTGCGGTCCTGGCACCCCGGCGACAACCCGGTACGACTGCTGGCACTGCCCACGATCGCGGCGTTGAACACCGCGAGTGTCTCGCAGGACGGCCGCCGGATCGCCTGGGTGACCAGCAACGACAGCGGCCAGGGCGGCACCCTCTTCGTTGCCAACGCGGACGGCTCCGACAAGCAGCAGCTGCGCTCGGACGTCGATGCCCAGTGCCTCACCCCGGTCTGGTCGCCGGACGACCGGCACCTGTTGTTCCGCGCGGTGGAGGCGATGGGTGGCGGCGGCCGGTACGGCGTGCTGGACACCCGCGGTGACAGCGGAAAGGTCAACTGGTGGACCGAGCAGCCGGGCGGCTGTCACGCCCTGTGGTCGGCGGACGGTCGAAGCATCGCCATGACCGTCGACGCTGGTGTCACGCTCTACGACAAGGATGGCGCGAAGAAGCGAACAGTCCCGGGCTTCACATTGGACGGTTGGCGTAGCAACGACATTGCCAGCCTCTCGCCGGACGGCTCCCGGATCGCCCTGCACCGGAGGAAGGCCAGCGAGGACGCCGGCGACATCGCTCGTGAACTCTGGGTCAACGCCGTGCTCGACACCCGCAGCGGCAAGCAGGTCGCGTTGCCGCTGGGCGGGCGCACTCTGCGGCAGGTCTACTTCCAACCCGACGGCTCGATGGTCGTACGCGTCCAGGCCGGCAGCGGATACGCCCTGCTGCTTGTGGCCGAGGACGGCAAGAAGCTCTCCGAGACCGCCGAGCCCGCAGCTTTGAAGGACATGCAGATCCTCGCCGTCGTGGACTGACGACCACCGGAAATGGTTGCCGGTCCAGGCGGATCCGACTGTCGGATAGCAGCCCTTGAGCACGGCAACTCGCCACCGCAGGGGACTCGTCTTGGCTGGTGTCCCGATCGGTCAGACCATTTACAGGAGCATCGTCATGAACCTCGGTCCGCTCACCCAGTCCACCTCCCGTTCCCGCGCGCTCGTCGGTACGGCAGCGCTGCTGTGCCTGGCATTCGGTGCTGCGGCCTGTGGCACCGCTGGCACGGACGGCGCTGCCGCTCCGGCCGAGACCGGCACCGCCGTACCCGTGACCGCCGACACCTCGGCCGGCGGCGCGGGCGGCCCGGTGGCGGATGCGGCCCCGGTCGCCGCACCGACCCGCCCCGCCGCCGGCTCGGCGCAGTGGCCGCAGCTGACCTGGTACACCGCCCAGGAGTACGGCAAGAAGCAGAACGACCCGGCTCGGATCTGGCGGCGTACCCCGGGTGGGAGTTGGCAGTTGGTCCGGGCGGGTCGTCCCGGCAACGGCGTGGCGGCCGGGCAGATCGCGGTCTCGCCGGACGGCCGACGGGCCGCCTGGATGGAGGCGTCCGCAAAGCGGCTGGTGATCAGCGACCTCGCCGGCACGAAGCAGCGCGCTGTCCCGACGCAGGGCCAGCAGACCTGCGCGCCAGGTTGGCTGGACTCGAGGCGGGTGCTCTACGGCCTGGGCCGGGAGAAGGACTGGACACTTGTCGCCGTCAACGCCGACGGCACCGGCCGTAAGGTGCTCGCCACCCGGCAGGCGAGCTGCCCGACGGCGGCCGGTGGATGGATCGCCCAGTTCACCGACCGGACGGTGCGTATCCGCAGCGAACGTGGTGCGTGGCGTGCGATCAGCCCGCGCGTACCGACCGGCCTCGTCATCGACGGGGTGGCGGGGATCTCCGGCAACGGCCGCACAGTGGTGATCAGCACCCATGTGCCCAGCGTCGGTGGGTGTGCCTGCGGCTGGCAGTTCCGCAACTACCGGGTCGACACCGCAGGCGGGAGGGCCACCGAGTTGGCGCCGCTCGACCAGACCTGGACCAGGCCGACCGGACACGGACAGGCCGTCGGCGCTGTCGTTCCGGCCAATGGCGACCTGGTGGTCCAGATCAACACCGCGACGCCGTCCGACGACGCGCCGGCGTACCGGCTGGTCCGGTACGCCGCCGATGGCCGGGTGCGGGCCGACGCGGCGGTGCCCACCGGCGGGCCGCGGGGTGGCCTGCTGGGCTGAGCCACCGGTGCGACGTCACCGGGTACGACGAGGGACCGGCCGCTCACGGGGGTGGCCGGTCCCTCCTGTCGCCGCCGGGCGTCCCGGATTCAGCTCACCCGGTGCCGGGAAGGCGGCCCGCGCAGCGCATGTCCGGGTCGGTGAGCGGTCGTCGGGGCATCATCCACTCAAGGGCGGTCTCCTCCACCGGCCAGCCGCGTACCGACACCAGGCTGTAGGGCGCCGCTGCCGCCTGTGGGCAGAGAACCTGCGACTGGACCTGGCCGTTCGGCAGGAACCGCACGCCGGCGGTCTGGTCCAGCACGATTGTCGACGTGTCGGTGACTGTGATGAGCGCCCCGAGCACCACCTCCGAACCGGCTCCAGCGGCCGGCGGCGGGGCAGCCGTGAGGTCCGGCGGTGGGCTCGCCGCTCGGTCCGGGGCCTCCGTGCGCGGCGTCCCGACCGCGTCCTTCGGCGCCACCTCGATCGCGGCGGTGGGCAGCAGCGGCACCCGGAGGAAGACCGCGCCCATCACCAGCGGAAGCACTGCGGCGACAGTGAACGCCAGACCGTGGGTCAGCGCCGGGGCGATCCAGCCGGGGATCGGGCCGGTGACCAGCACGGTGGTGGCGGGTGGCACCGCCAGCAGCGCGGCGGTTGCCCACTCGCCCTCCCGGACCGCCGTCCAGATCGCCGGACCCAGCAGGCTGTACGCCAGGACCGCCGCCGCCAGCGGCAGCGCCACGCTGACCAGCAGGATCCGCGTCGGTTCCTGCGGGTGCAGGTAGCGGGTGCGCAGCGCGAGCAGCCACAAACCGAGCATCAGCAGCGCAGGTAGGAAACGGAGCTGCCAGGTGAGCGCCCCCAGCGCGACCGCTGCGGTGAGCACCCAACCAGGGGTACGCGCCGTCAGGGAAGCCAGCAGCGACCGTTCCGGGTCGAAACGGTCAGGGGCGCTGAGCCGGAGCAGGCGGCCGAGCACCCCGAACGTCAACACGACAACTGGGAACGCCCACACCAGGGCGATCAACAGGGCGCTGAGCAGGCCGAGCGGGCTGACGTACTGCACAAGCAGCAGCATCGTGGACATGTCCTGTCGGCTGAGCTGCCACAGCCGCAGGACCAGGAGCAGGACGGGGAACGCGGGCAGGAGGGTCAGCAGCCACTGCTGCGCCTGCCGCGCCCCCGCCATCCGACGCGGACGGCCCGCGTTGGCGGGGTTGCCGGCGATCCGGGGTGCGCCGGGGCGGGTAGCGCGATCCTCTCCCACGGCCACTGTCGCACCTCCACCTTCCTCGCCTCGGGTTGCTGCTGTTCCGCGACCGGCTGCGGGAGGTTGTATCCCTGCTGCCAGCGGAGGTTGGTGTTGTACGCGTCCTCCCAGGTCGAGTCCTCCTTGTCGTGGGCCGAGACGTAGAGCGCGAGGTCGACCAGGTCGCGCAGCGCCTTGTTGGGGCCGGTGTTGACACCCCATCTCTCCTGGGGAGACGAGCCGATGTCCCAGTGCTGCAGCGGCTTGACGTTGCGGAGCGTGACCGGGAAGCGTTGACCGCTGTCGTCGGGCTGGTCGCCGGTGACAAAGCCGGCGAGGATCGCCGCGTCGGTGGTGACCGCCTCGATCGTGCCGTCGTACAGCATCTGGATGCATTCGCTGATCCGGTTACGGCCTGTCGGCTTGGCGCCGGCCTCACCGAGGCGCTGGATTGACGTCGACGTGGTGAGCGAGCACACCGTCCGCCCGCTCAGGTCCTCCAGGCTGCTCACCTGTCCCTTGAAGCTCTTCAAGGTCACCACCGACTGCTCGGTGTGCAGGTACGAGGAGGAGAAGACAGCGCCCTCCTCCGCGCGCTTGTCGTTGATGCTGTACGACGCGATGACCAGGTCGACGGTGACGAAGCCGTCGTTGTCGCGGGCCTGTCGACGGGCCCGGTCCTCGCTTTCGATCGGCAGGAACCGCACCTGGGAATGATCGAAGCCGAGGAAACCGGCGATCATGTACGCGATGTCGACGTCGAAGCCCTTCCAGACGTTGTTGCCGAAGCGCTGGGAGATGCCGGGCTGGTCGTCCTTCACCCCGATGACGAGCTGCTGCTTACCTTTCATGCCGGCCTGTTCGAGCAGTTCGTCGCGGGTCGGGGGGCCTGCGGCGAGCACGATCGGGACAAGGGCCGCCACCAGGACGGCCAGCGCGACAATGAGCCCCACGAGGCGGATCTGGCGACTCCGGGCGGTGCGTGGCGAGGTGGTGTCCGCCGGGGCCGGCCCGGCGGGGTTCGGTTCGCTTGCCTGACTCAAGTTAGGCCTCCCGCTGCGCGGCCTGGTGACCGGCCCTCCATTGTGAGCCCTGGATGCGAGCCGGGGCGACCCGACGCGAGCCGGATTGTCGACTCACATCCGGTGCGCTCCCGGCGGGTCGCACCGACCGGCATCGCACCGACCGGCATCGCATTGATCCTCAGAACGGATGACGTCCGCCACGTCGCCCCTCCGGGGCATCGTCCGTCGCGTCAGCGGTGACAGACTGGTCGCCGCAAGCAACGGGGTGGCGTGAGGGAGACGCGGGTGCGCTGGCGCAGTTATGTCGCGGTCGGGGACAGCTTCACCGAGGGAATGGACGACGCGTACCCCGATGGCACCTACCGGGGTTGGGCGGACCTGGTGGCGACCCGGCTGGCAGCCGAGGCCGGCCCCGACTTCCGCTACGCGAACCTGGCCATCCGGGGCCGCCTCTTTCCCAGCGTGGTCGCCGAGCAGGTGCCCGCCGCGGTGGCGATGAAGCCCGACCTGATCAGCTTCGCGGCCGGCGGAAACGACGTGTTGCGCCGCACCTTCGACCCGGAAAGGATCGTCACCCGCTTCGACGACGTGGTTCGCCAACTGCGCTCGGGCGGCGCGGACGTCCTGCTCTTCCGGTTCGCCGACGTGATGGCCCGGCTTCCCGGCCAGCGCCTCGTGGCCCCCCGGGTGGAACTGCTCAACCAGGCTGTCGGTGAGACCGCCGAGCGGCACGGCGCCATCCTCGTCGACCTGTACGCCGACGACACCTTTCTCAACCCGATGCTCTGGAGCACCGACCGGCTGCACCTGAGCGAGGTCGGGCACCGGCGGGTCGCCGGGCAGGTGTTGAACGCGCTCGGCGTGGGCTGCGACGAGGAGTGGCTGATGGTGCCGCCGCACCCTGCCCCGTCGCCGTGGCTCGCCGCGCGCGCCGCGGATCTGCGCTGGGCCGGGCAGCACCTGGCCCCGTGGGTCAAGCGACGGCTCACCGGCCGTTCGTCCGGCGACACAGTCACCGCGAAGCGCCCGCTGCTCGGGCCGATCGTCGACTGAACGTGCGCACCCTGCACACCGCGCCCCTGCTGCGGCGTACCCCGGACGGCGAGGCGGTGCCGGGCCACGCCGTGCTTGTCGGTGGCGACCGGGTCGAGGCGGTGGGTCCGCTGGCCGAGTTGATCGAGGCGTACGCCGGTGTGCGGGTTCGCCGTTGGCCCGGCACGCTGGGGCCAGGGCTTACGCACGACGGACCGCTGCCCGTGGCGCCCACCCCGCGCGAGCGGGTGCACGCGCTGCTGCGGCACGGGGTGACGGCGGCGCTGGCCGAGTACCTGACCGACCCGGCGCTGCGGGCCGCCGTCGACCGTGGCGACCTGCTCGTGCTTTCCGCACCCGTGCCGCCGCACCTGCTTCCGGGCGGCCGGGCCGACCTGGCGGTGCACGACGCCGACGGCACCTGCCTGGTGACAGTGGTCGCCGGTCGGATCGTGCACCGACGCGCCTGAGCCCACCCGACGCGCGCCGTCGCGCCTGAGTCCGCCCGACGTGTGCCGCGTCGCACCCGATGGCCCTCTGCCGAGCGGCATCGCGGCGTAGTTTGGGGATCATGTCTGTGCCGAACGATCCTGATCCCCGCCTCCAGTCGTACGCGGACCCGCAGCGGCTGGTCACCACCGAGTGGCTGGCCGAGCACCTGGGCGACGAGGGCCTCGTCGTGGTCGAGTCCGACGAGGACGTGCTGCTCTACGAATCCGGTCACATTCCCGGCGCCGTCAAGGTCGACTGGCACCTCGACCTGAACGACCAGGTGACCCGGGACTACCTCGATGCCACGCGCTTCGCCGAGATGTGCGCCGCCAAGGGCATCGGTCGGGGCGACACTGTCGTCTTCTACGGCGACAACTTCAACTGGTGGGCCGCGTACGCCCTCTGGGTGTTCTCGCTCTTCGGCCACGTCGACGTGCGACTGCTCGACGGCGGCCGGCAGAAGTGGGTCGCCGAGGGGCGGGAGTTGACCCGTGACAAGCCGAACCGGCCGCGCGCCGACTACCCGGTGCCGCTGCGCGACGACGCGCCGCTGCGGGCGTTCCGTGAGCAGGTGATGGCGCACATCGCCGTCGGGCGGCCGCTTGTCGACGTCCGGTCCCCGGGCGAGTACACGGGCGAGATGCTGCACATGCCGGACTACCCGCAAGAGGGCGCGCTGCGCGGCGGGCACATCCCCGGCGCTGTCAACAAGCCGTGGAAGTCCGCCGCGAACGAGGACGGCACGTTCCGGTCCGCCGACGAGCTGAAGGCCATCTACGCCGACCAGCTCGGGCTCAGCCCGGACGACGACGTGATCGCGTACTGCCGGATCGGCGAGCGGTCCAGCCACACCTGGTTCGTGCTGCGGCACCTGCTGGGCTACCCGCAGGTGCGCAACTACGACGGCTCGTGGACCGAGTGGGGCAACCTGGTCCGGGCACCTGTCGTGAAGGGTGACCAGCCCGGCGGTATCGCCGCCTGAACAAGCCCGCCGCGCGGGCGGACGCGTGGACGACCCGGCCGGCTGAGCGCTGTCACGCGCCAGCCGGCCGGACGAGCGGGTCAGCCTGCCAGTGCCACGATGCCGGCGCGGTCGCGGAGCACGCCGGTGACCTCGCCGGTCTCCGGGTGCCACCGTGCCAGGCCCGCCGGTTCGAGGCGGAGCAGCACTGCACCCTGCTTGTCCCAGCCCAGCACCTCGCAGCAGCCCTTCGCCCGGTCCCGGCCGAGGTCGAGCACGTGGGCCACCGCGCCTGTGCGGGCGTCCAGCACCGCCACTCCCTCGGCGCCGTCGATCCGGTCGTTGGTGATCCAGGCGGCGCGGGCCACCCGGTCGCCGTGCAGCCAGCCCCGGCCGTAGAACTCGTTCACCTGGTAGGGCGCGGGCAGTAGTTCGCCAGTGACGCGTTCTTCCGAGCGGAGGGCACCCTCGCGGGCGGTCCGGCTGCGCAGCGTCAGGCCGTCCCGTTGGCCATCCGTCTCGATCAGCGCGGCCTCGCGCCCCGCCTCCGGGTCGGGTACCGCCAGGTCCCAGGCCGACACGTCGATGGTGCTCGCCGCCTCGGTGTCGCGCTGTACCGCGTACGTCCGGCCGTCGCCGCCGACAAGCACCCGGTCGCTCGCCCAGACCACCAACTCCAGGTAGCCGTCGAGCGGGACGCGACGTACGCCCGCCTTGGTGAGGTCGACCATGATCAGCTCGTTGGTCTGCGCGAAGGCGGCCCATCGGCCGTCCGGCGACAGCGCACCCGGCTTCGCGGCGGGCGCCTCGTTGCCGTCCCGGTCCCGGGTTGGCGCCAACGTCACCACGTCGAGACTGCGTACCACGCCGTCGTCGCCGAGAATCCGGACCGGGCCGTCCGCGCGGTACTGGTCGTCAAGGGGTTGGTACAGCGCCAGCGCCCGCTGGACGGGACGCTCGGACAGCCGCACTGTCGCCTGGTCACCGAGCCGCGCCAGCGGATCGGGTGGGTAGGTCAGCTCCGCCGGTGGGTGCTGCACGGGACCGGCGTGGGTCGGCTCGCCGGTCGGTGCCACAGGGTGTCCCGGCGGTGGGCTGGCGGACGGGCGCAGCGCGGCGACTGTGCCGCCGCCGACGAGCGCCACGGCCATGACGACCGCGCCGACAGCCCGCCGGGTACGCCGGGTACGCCGTGCCCGATCCCAGCCTGCCGACGCCGGTTGGCTGGGTAGGACGTCCTCGACGCTGACGGTGAGCAGTTGTCGCAGGTCCTGTTCGTTCACGGGTTCACCTCCACACCGGTTGCCAGGTCGCCCGAGCGCGCTCGGGTGGGCGGGGCGAGGTCCGGTGCCACCTCGCGGAGTCGGCGCAGGGCGCTGTGGCACTGGCTCTTCACGGTGCCGACTGTCACGCCGAGCGCTTCGGCAGTGGCCACCTCGGTCAGGTCCTCGTAGTAGCGCAGGACCAGGACAGCCCGCTGCCGGGGCGGGAGTTGTCCGAGCGCGTCGTGCAGCGCCAACCGCAGCGCGCCGTCGCGGTCGCGGGTCGCCTGGTCCGGTGGCGCGGCGCTCAGCCATTCCCGGCGTCGTCGACGCCACCAGGACACGGCGTCGCGGTAGAGGATGGCCCGCACGTAGGCGGCGGGGTCGCCGTCGCGTACCGAGGTCCAGCGCAGCGCCAGCTTCAGCAGGGCGTCCTGGAGGAGGTCCTCGGCCTGGTGTCGATTGCCGCAGATCAGGTACGCCGCGCGGAGCAGCCGGTGCTGGTGGCTCTCCACGAAGGCGAGGTAGCCGTCGCGGCCGTCGTTCGCCGTCGGTGCCATCCGCCCCCCTCCCGGCTGTCGCTGTGCGTCACCTGGCAGACGCATGGCGAGGGGCAAAAGGTTGGGTCAGTTCTCGACCTGTCCGGTCAGGTAGCGCTGGAGGGTCGGTGCGATCCAGGAAACCAGCTCCTCCGGTGCCAGGTCCACCATGGGCGGCAGGCGAACGATGTAGCGGGTGAAGGCGAGCCCGAGGATCTGGCTGGCGACCAGGCCGGCGCGTCGGGCTGTTGTCGCCGGGTCGGTGCCGAAGGTGGCCACGGCCGCGGTGAGCTGGTCGGCGAAGATCCCGCGCATGCGTTCGGCAGCGCCCGGGTTGGTGCTGGCGGCCCGCAGCAGCGCCACAAGTGTCTCGTCGCCCTCCCAGCGGGTGAGGAAGTGCCGGACCAGCGTCTCGCCCAGTTGCCCGGCCGGTACGGCGGTGAGGTCGGGCAGCCGGAGGTCGAATTCGGCAGCCGCCGCGAACAGCCCCTCCTTGCTGCCGTAGTAGCGCATGACCATCGACGGGTCGATCTTCGCGTCGGCGGCGATGGCCCGGATCGTGGCCCGCTCGTACCCGTCGGCAGCGAACCGCTCCCGGGCGGCTCGCAGGATCGACGCGCGGGTGGTGTCCGAGCGGCGGGGTGGGGTCCGGGGTGCCGGCGCTGTCATGTCAACGACTGTATGCCAACGCTTGTTGACACTCAACGGGCCTCGGCCCTAACGTTGCCAACAAGTGTTTGCCAACGATCGTTGGCAAATCGATCCGGAGGTGACCATGAGCACCGACGTTCTGGTGGTGGGAGCCGGCCCCACCGGCCTCGCCACCGCACTGACCCTGGCCCGCCGCGGGGTCGACGTGACAGTGATCGAGAAACAGGCCGAGCCGCCCATGACCTCCCGCGCGGCGGTCGTGCACGCGTACACCCTCGAGGTGCTGGACCTGGTCGGCGCCGCAGCGCCGCTTGTCGCCCAAGGTGTGCGGTCGCCGGGCTTCACGGTGCGCGACCGGGACCGGGTGCTCCTGAGAGTTCCGTTCCACGACCTGCCGTCCCGCTTTCCCTACGCGCTGCTGGTCTCCCAGGCCGTCACCGAGGAGGTGCTCGCCGGGCAGTTGGCCGACCTCGGCGTGCGGGTGCGGCGACCGAGCAGGCTTACCGGCCTTGCCCGGACCGGCGACGGAGTGCTCGCGCAGGTGGACGGGGAGCCTCTGCGAGCCCGGTACGTGGTCGGCGCGGACGGCCTGCACAGCACCGTTCGGCAGGCCGCCGGCATCGGCTTCACAGGCCCCAGCGACATGGAGTCCTTCGCGCTCGCCGACGTGCGGGTGGACAGCTCGCTGCCGTGCGACGAGGTGGCCCTCTTCCTCGCCCGTTCCGGACCGCTGGTCTGGGCGCCCCTCCCGGACGGGGTGGTCCGGCTCGTCGCTGCCGTGCCGACGCCGCCGAGAAACCCGGACCGGGCGTACCTCCAGGCACTGCTCGACGAACGCGGCCCGGCGCGGCGGCCCGACCGGGTGACCGACGTGCTCTGGGGCTCCCGCTTCCGGGTGCACCACCGGATCGCCGACACCTTCCGCTCCGGGCCGGTGCTGCTGGCCGGCGACTCCGGACACGTCCACAGCCCTGCCGGTGGGCAGGGCATGAACCTCGGCATCTGCGACGCGGTCGCCGCCGGTAGCGCGCTGGCCCACGTGCTCGCCGGGGGCCCGGAGACGCTGCTCGACGACTACAGCGCCCGCCAGCGCCCGATGGCCGAGGACGTGCTGAGCCTCGCGGCCGGCCTGACCCGGCTTGCCACCGCCTCCCCGGTGCGCCGGCCGGCCCGCGACGTGCTGCTCCGGCTGATCGGCGCAGTGCCGCCGGTCCGCCGGAATGTCGCACTGCGCCTGTCCGGGCTGTCCCACAGGGAACGGACACCGGGCTAGTCTGCGCCGATGGATCAGGTCTGGCGGGACTGGTGCGCCGTGCTGTTCACCGTGCTGGCCGGCCTTGCGCTGCTGGTCCTTGTCATCGTGCGGCTCGCCCGCGCGCGGCGGGAGCCGTCCGACCGCGCGGCACGGCGACGCGGCATCGCCGAGGTGGGCGCCGTCGCCGGCACCCTGCCCTGGGTGTGGATGACCCTCGCGCCGCGCCCCGCGCCCCGCGACGTCCACCTGGTGCCGCTGCGCGACCTGGCCGACCTGCTCACCGCACCACCGGCGACCGCCGTGGTGCAGGTGGTCGGCAACCTGCTGGTCTTCGCCGCGCTGGGCTTCTTCGCCCCGGTACGCTTCGCCGCCCTCACCAGCGTCAGCAGGGTCTTCCTGCTCGGTGCCGCAGGCTCTCTGACTATCGAGTTCCTCCAGTACGCGCTGGACCTCGGTCGGGTGTCGTCAGTGGACGACGTGCTGCTCAACGCGACGGGTGCGGTACTGGCTGGGCTGCTGTCCCGCCGCTGGTGGGCGCGACCGTCGGCGTCGGTGCGGTCGACCGCAGTGCCCACCACGCCGCCAGTGTGACAAGTGCGAACACAGCGGCTGCACCGCCCGCCACCGGCACCGTTCCGTACGCGGCGGCCACGAACCCGGCCAGCGCCGCCCCGACCGGAGCGGTGAGCAGACCGACGATCCGCTGGGCGGCACCCACCCGACCGAGTAACCCGATCGGCACCTGCTGCTGCCCGTACGACGCCCACAGGCTGTTCCACACCACGGTGCCGGCGGCGAAGGCGGCCAACGCGATCCCGCCCGGCACCGGATGCCGGGCCAACGCGAACCCGACCAGCGCGACGGTCTCCGCGGCGAGCACCACGCGCAGCGCGGACACGGTGCCGAGCCGGGCGGCGAGCCGGCCCGCCCCGAGCGCCCCCGACAGGCCGCCGACGATGGCACCCGCCACGAACAATCCGTACCCGGCAGGCGGCACCCGCAGTACGTCCAGCGCGTAGAGCACCTGCACTGCCAGGAGGCCGCTGATCGCCAGGTTGCTCGCGGCAGTGAGCAGGGTGACCCGCCACAGTGTCCGATGACCTCGCAGCCATCGCACTCCCTCGACGATCTCGTTCCACACCGAGCCGCGCCGTGGAGTGGTCGCCGCGGCCACGGCGGGAGGCGGGCTGAGAGCCAGCACGAGCAGGGCGGCCACGGCGAAGCTGACGGCGTCGATGGCGAACGGGAGCGCGGGGGCGAGGGCGAACAGGACGCCAGCGGCCGGCGCGCCGAGGAAGCCGCCGGCAACCGCGCTCCCGGCCTGGAGACGCCCGTTCGCCCGGGGCAGTGCGGCCGTCGGCACCACAACGGGCAGCAGCGCGAACGAGGCCGAGTCGAAGAGCGTCCCCAGCGCGGCGAGGAGGAACGCCGCCACAAGCAGCACCGCGATGGGCGACCGTTCGAGGGCGACCGCCACCGTAAGCGCCGCGACCACCACCGCGCGTACCCCGTCGACAAACGCCATGGTCCGACGCCGGTCCCAGCGGTCCGCGTACACGCCGCCGAGCAGGCCGAACAGCAGCGGCGGCAACAGCCCGGCCAGTGCGACCGCCGCGATGACCCGGGGGTCACGGGTCACCGTCGCGGCCAGCAGGGCCAGAGCGGGTGTACGCAGCGCGTCGCCGAACCGGGACGAGACAGCGGCGCACCACAGGAGCCGAAAGTCCCGGCCCAGAGCGGAGGAGGTCATGCCGGCGACCGTGCCGGTTCAACAGGGTCGAGGGTCAAGCCGCCGGTGGCGAAAAGGGGGGCCGCGCCGGCCCGTGAACGTCGGTACGGTGAGCGCCGGCACCGGGATCGGGGAGAAACCAGGCGTGGACCACACCTTCCAGGTCGACCTACGTGGCGTGGTCGACCTGCTCAGTCATCACCTCTACGGCAGCCCACGGGTCTACGTCCGTGAGCTGCTGCAGAACGCGGTGGACGCGATCACCGCGCGACGTGCCGCAGACCCGGAAGCGCCCGCGCTGATCCGCATCGAACCACCGGAGCACACCGGTGACGGCACCCTGCGGATCCACGACACAGGCATCGGTCTGACCGAGGCGCAGGTGCACGAACTGTTGGCCACCATCGGCCGCAGCTCGAAGCGCGACGAGCTGGGCTTCTCCCGGCACGAGTTCCTCGGCCAGTTCGGCATCGGCCTGCTCTCCTGCTTCCTGGTGGCCGACGAGATCCACGTGCTCACCCGGCACGACGACAACCCGACGGTCCGCTGGACCGGATACGCCGACGGCCGCTACGCGGTTACCGTGGCGCCGACCGAGGCCGCCCGCGCCGAGCCGGGCACCACTGTCACGCTTGTGCCCCGCCACGACGCCGACCAGTGGTTCACCACTCCGACGGTCACCGACCTCGCGCGGCTCTTCGGCTCGCTGCTGCCGGTCACCGTCCGGGTCGGCGACGTGGTCACCACCACCGGCGAACCGCCGTGGTCGACCACGCCCGGCGCGCCACTGGATCGCGCCGCGCTCGTCGGGTACGCCCGGGAGACGCTCGGTGTGGACCCGTTCGACGTGCTACCACTCGCCGTGCCGGAGGCCGGGCTGACAGGTGTCGCCTTCATCCTGCCCACCCCGGTGAACCCGGCGGCCCGGGCCGGGCACCGGGTCTACCTCAAGCGGATGCTGCTCACCGAGACCGCCGACGGGCTGCTGCCGGACTGGGCGTTCTTCGCGCACTGCGTCGTGGACGCGACCGAACTGCGCCCCACCGCCAGCCGGGAGGCCCTCTACGAGGACACCCTGCTGACGGCGACCCGGGAGGCGCTCGGCGACCAGGTCCGGGGTTGGCTGGTCCGGTTGGCGCGGCACGAACCGCGCCGGCTTGCCGAGTTCCTCCAGGTGCATCACCTCGGGGTGAAGGCGCTGGCGTTGCACGACGACGAGATGCTGCGGCTTGTCGACAGGTGGTGGCCGATGGACACCAACGTCGGCACGCTCACCCTCGCCGAGTTCCGGGAGCGCTACGGCGTGGTCCGCTACGCGGCGAGCCTCGACGAGTTCCGCCAGCTCGCCGCGGTGGCCGCTGCACAGGACCTGGCGGTGGTGAACGCCGGCTACACGTACGACACCGAGCTGATCGAGCGGTTGCCGGTTGTGGACCGCACGGTGTTGATCGAGCGGTTGGAGCCGAGCGATCTCACAACGCGTTTCGAGGCACTGGACCCGCAGGTGGAGTTGGCGTTGCGGCCGTTCCTCACCGCCGCGCAGCGGGCCGTCGAGCGTTCCGGCTGCGAGGTGGTCATCCGGGCGTACGACCCGGTTTCGCTGCCCGCGCTCTATCTGGTCAGCCGGTCGGCGGCGTTCAACGACCAGCTCGCCGCCAGCCGGGACCGGGCCGACGAGTTGTGGGGCGGCGTGCTCGATGCGCTCGCCGCGACCGCCCCGCCGGACCGCCCGCAACTGGTGCTCAACCATCGCAACCCGCTGGTACGCCGGGTTGCCATGCTCAGCGATCCGGAGCTTGTGGGGCTCGCCGTCGAGGCGCTGTACGGGCAGGCGTTGCTGCTCGGCCACCATCCGATCCGCGCGGCCGACGCCGCCCTGTTGAACGATTCCTTCCTCGGCCTGCTCGGCCGGGCCGTGCCGGGACGGGAGTGAGCATGAGCGACGAGGATCTGTGGCGGGTGCTGCGCGGCATCGCCGACATGCCGTACGGGGCGGGGCAGATCGCCGCCCTGGAGCAGTTGCTACGCCGGGTGGATGCCGCCGACGACAGGCATCTCGCCTTCGTCACCCGGATGCAGGCCACCACCGGGTACGTCTACGGCGGGGAGCCGGCGAAGTCGTTCGTGACCTTCTCCTGGTGCCTGTCGGAATTCGATCGTGACCCGCAGCCCTACCACCAGCGGCACCTGCACCAGTTGCTGTGGCACTTCAAGTACATGGTGGCCGGCCTGCTGAAGTTCCCCGAGGTGCCACTGGACCGCACGTACGCGGTGCTCGACGACATGGAGCGGCGCTACCGTGCGGGCGGGCACAGCCTGCAGACCGTCCACAAGCACCGGTTCCGGGTGGCCGACCATGTGGGCGACGCGGAGGCTGCCGCGCACTGGTACCGGCTCTGGCAGACCACTCCCCGCGACGACCTCTCCGACTGCGCGGGTTGTGACCCGACGAGTCAGGTCGGCTACCTCTCCGACACGGGGCGGGACGCGGATGCGGTGGCGCTTGCCGAGCCGGTGCTCGCCGGCCGGCTCACCTGCACCGAGCAGCCACAGGCGATCCTCACCGCGCTGCTCCTGCCGTACCTGCGGACCGGGCGGGGTGAGGCGGCGCGGGACGCGCACCGCGAGGCGTACCGGCGGCTGCGGGGCAACCTCGCGGACCTGTGGGACATCGGCGACCATGTCGAGTTCTGCACGTTGACCGGCAACGAGGCGCGGGCGGTCGAGCTGATCGAGCGGCACCTGGACTGGCTGGACCGGCCGCCGTCCCCGGCCGCCGCCATGCACTTCGCGGCGACCGCCGCCGCGGCGCTGCGCCAGGCCGGCGGGTCGACGGTGTACCGCCGGGCAGCCGAGGGTCGGCCGGCGGCCGAGGTACCGGCATCGGTGTTGGCCGACGAGCTGGCCGAGACCGCGACCGGGCTGGCCGCCCGCTTCGACGCCCGCAACGGCACCACCCACCAGTCGGAGTGGATCACCAGGAGGCTCGCGGTGCGGCCGAGCGGCGAGCATCTGCCGCTGTCCGCGAGCGTCCGCCGCCGCCCGGCCCGCCCGGCCGGGGTCGACGCGGAGACCGGTGCGTCGTCCTCCGGTGAGCAGGGCAGGGAGGTACGGGCCGGCGAACCGCCGGCCGTGCACCCGCCCGCCGACGCGGGCCCGGACGACCTGCTGGATCTCGCGGAGCTGAGCTGGGGACGGCACGAGCGGGCAACGTTCCGGGCGGCGCTGGCCGCCTTCGACGACCGCTTCGGCGCTGCCGACCTGCCGGCGGGTACTACCGCACGCCGGTTGGCGCTGCGCGCGGCCGAGCGCGGCGACGAGGACGACATCGACAGCGCCATCGAGATCAACCGCGCCGCGCTCGAGCTCTACCGGGAGGCGGCCGAGGAGGTGCCCGCCCAGGTGGTGGCCGGGCGGCTCGGCGTGCTGTTGACGCACTCCGACGAGACCGCCGAGGAGGGGCTGTCGCTGGTCCGGGAGGCCGTCGAGGTGCTCGACCGGCTCGGTGACGCCGGACAGCGGGCGGCCGGGTACGACCGGCTGGCGTTGGCGCTGCTGCGCCGGGAAAGGTGGGAGGAGGCCCTCGCGGCACTCGACCGTGCACCGGCCGACGCGGGCGGCGACAAGCATCTGGCGACCCGGATCGCGCTGCACCGGGCGCATCTGCTGGAGCAGTTGGACCGCATCGAGGAGGCCCGTGCCGCCGCCGACGCGGCCCGCCGGATCGCCGAGGAGTTGGGCGTCGGTGAGTTGCGGACGGCTGCCTGCCTGGCGTACGCGCGGACGGTCGACCATCCGGCGGAGGCGGTGGTCGCCTGCGACGAGGCGCTGCGGTGGGCACCGCCGGAAGCGGAGCTGCCGGTGCGGGTCGCCAGGGCTCGGGCGCTGCTCGCCGCCGGTCGGGCCGCCGACGCTGTGGACGACTTCGTCGAGGCAGTGACGCTCTGCGTGGAGCGGGGCGCCGAGGGCGACGCGTTCCTGCGCTGGGAGTTGGCGATCGCGTACCGGACGGTGGGTCGGCTCTCCGAGGCGGCCGAGGTCGCCGAGGAGGCGGTGCTCGGTCTGGCCCGGATGGGTGCACAGTCGGAGGCGGACCGCTGCCGGCACCTGCTGGCAGGTGTCTACGCCGGGCTCGGTGAGATCGAGCCGGCGCTGGCGCTGCTCGGCCAGTTGGCCGACAACCTGGACGGGCCGGACAATCTCCCGCACCGGGGGCAGGTGCTGGAGGAGGCCGGTGGGATCCTCTACGACGCCGACCGGGACGCCGCAGCCGCCGAGCGGTTCGCCGCAGCCGCCACTGCGTACCGGCTGGCCGACCTGCGGTTGGACGAGATGCGGGCCCGCAGACGGGAGGCGTACGCCTGGTTCTGGTCCGATGATCGGCAGGCGGCGCTACGTACGGTCGAGCTGGTGGACGCGCTGGCGGCGGAGCTGGCCGGGCGGACGGAGCCGGCGGCGACCTACGAGCTGGCGATGGTGGCCGAGGTCGGCGCCCGGGTGCTGACCGGTGAGGGGCGACCGGACGAGGCGCTGCGGCGCATCGCGGGCGTGCCCGACCGGTTGCGGTCGATCGAGGCGTTCGGTGAGGCCGTCCAGGTGGAGATCCTGGCCGGTGAGCTGTTGTTACGCCTGGACCGGCCGGCGGAGGCCGAACCGCTCCTGCGCCGCGTGCTCGGTGGGCTCCCTGCCGACTCGCGGCCGGTGCGCCAGACGGCCTGGCTGCTGGCGCGTGCGTTGGACCTGCTGGACCGGCCGACGGAGGCCGCCGCGGTGCGCGCGGAGCACCAGTTGGACGAGGACTGACCGTCGCCGGCCGCCCCTGCCGGGCGAGGGGCGGCTGGCGGCCGGTGGGCGCAACTGACCGGTAACCAACCGGCGCGGTTCGCGGTCTACGCTTGCCCCGTGAAGGTGGAGCAGCAGGCGCGGGGCGCGGTGGGTGCGGGCCGGCGCCGGTCCCGCAAGGACGAGATCCTGGAGATCGCTGTCGGTCTGTTCGCCGCCCGTGGTTACCACGGTGTGTCGATGGACGACATCGGCGCGGCGGCGGGGGTCACCGGTCCGGCGCTCTATCACCACTTCGCCGGCAAGGAGGCGATGCTGGCCGCCGCGCTGATCCCGGTCAGCGAGGGGCTGCTGGCTGGCGGGCGGGAACGCTCCGCCGGGCACCCGGACGACCCGCGCGGCGTGCTGGAGTCGCTTATCGACTTCCATGTCGAGTTCGCGCTCGCCAACCCGGCGGTGATCGCGCTGCATCTGCACGAGCTGGACCGCCTGCCGGAGGAGCCGCGCCGGCGCATCCGCCGGCTCCAGCGGCTCTACGTCGAGGAGTGGGTGACAGTGCTCACCGCGCTGCACCCGGGCATGCCCGACGGTGAGGCACGGGTGCTGGCGCACGCCGCTTTCGGCCTGATGAATTCGACGCCGTTCCTCGGTGGCGAGGTCGATCGGCAGCGTCGGGCCGAGTTGCTGCGCGACGCCACCCTCGCCGCGCTGCTCGCCTGAGCGGACTCGTCAGAAGCGGCCCGGTCATGGTTCCCTGACAGGCGTCCCGACATTCGGACACTTGGAGGAAACATGATCGAGTCACTGCTGGTCGCCAATCGGGGCGAGATCGCCCGCCGGATCATCCGGACCGCCAAGCGGCTCGGCATCCGCGCGATCGCGGTGTACTCGGAGGCCGACGCCGACCTGCCCTTCGTCGTCGAGGCGGACGAGGCGGTCCTCATCGGCCCGCCGAACCCGACGCAGAGCTACCGCAACACCGAGGCGATCCTCGCCGCCGCGAAGTCCACAGGTGCGCAGGCCATCCACCCCGGCTACGGGTTCCTGTCGGAGAACGCCGAGTTCGCCCGTACCGTCGAGTCGGCCGGGCTGATCTGGGTCGGGCCCGGCGCGGACGCGATCACCGCGATGGGCGACAAGATCAACGCCCGGAACCTGATGGCGGCGGCCGGGGTGCCGGTCGCGCCCGGGACCACCGACCCGGCCGCCGACCTGGACGCGGCGGTCACCGCCGCCGCGGAGATCGGCTATCCGGTGATGGTCAAGGCCGCCGCCGGTGGCGGCGGCATGGGCATGGGCGTGGCCGCCGACGAAGGTGCGCTGCGCACCGAGTACGACAAGGTGCGCGCGTTCGCCGAGCGGATGTTCGGCGACGGCTCGGTGCTGATCGAGCGGTTCTTCCCCCGGGTACGCCACGTCGAGGTGCAGATCCTCGGCCTCGCCGACGGCCGGGTGGTGGCGCTCGGCGAGCGGGAGTGTTCGGTGCAGCGGCGCAACCAGAAGCTGGTCGAGGAGTCGCCGTCCCCGGCGGTCTCCCCTGAGCTGCGTGACCGCCTCCTGGCGGCGGCGGTGCGGGCCGGTGAGGCAGTCGGCTACCGCAACGCGGGAACTGTGGAGTGCCTGCTGGTCCCGCGCGAGCGGGACGCTGCTGGCCCTGTTCCTGACTCCGAAGACTTCTTCTTCCTGGAGATGAACACGCGGCTTCAGGTGGAGCACCCGGTGACCGAGTACGTCTACGGCGTCGACCTGGTCGAGGAGCAGTTGCGGGTGGCCGCCGGCCTGGCGCCGACGTTCGACCCGGACGCGTTGTCGCCACGCGGGCACGCCATCGAGTTGCGGGTCAACGCCGAGGACCCGAAGCGTTTCCTGCCCGGCCCGGGCAAGGTCACGACCTGGGTGGAGCCCACCGGCGAGGGCATCCGGGTGGACTCCGGCTACGCCGAGGGCAACACCGTCACGCCGTTCTACGACAGCCTGTTGGCCAAGCTGATCATCAGCGGTGCCAGCCGTGACGAGGTGATCGCCCGCGCGCGGGACGCTGTTGCCGGGTTCCAGATCGTCGGCCCGAAGAACAACCTGCCCTTCTTCGCCGATTTGCTGGAGAACGACGAGTTCCTCTCCGGTGCCTACGACACGGCCATCGTCTCCCGCATGCGCTGAACCCTCGGCCGGTCGCCGCGCTGTCTCCTCCCGGCGCGGCGGCACTGGCATCCCCGCCCTTTGCTCTGCTTACCTGGACGCACCACCGGATGTCTGGATACCGGACGATCGGTGGTGCGTCAGTTGAAGCAGTGCAAAGGGGCGGCGTGGCACCCGCCCCTCCGTCCCGATCCAATGTCACAGCGAGGTGACCGATGAGCCAGTTGCCAGAATCCGTCTCGATCCGTGAGGTCGGGCCGCGGGACGGTCTGCAGAACGAGGATCCGATCCCCACCGACGCCAAGGTGCGGCTGCTCGACGCGCTCTCCGGCACCGGCGTACGCCGGATCGAGGCGGTGTCGTTCGTGCACCCGAAGGCGATCCCGCAGATGGCCGACGCCGACGAGGTGTGGCGGCAGGCCACGAAGGCCGACGGGGTGCGCTATTCGGCGCTGGTGCCGAACAGCAGGGGTGCCCAGCGGGCGTTGGCCGCCGGGTTCACCGAGATCGAGGTGGTGCTGTCGGCGAGCGACACGCACAACCGGCGCAACGTCAACCGCTCCACTGACGAGTCGCTCGACGACATCGCCGAGCTGATCGACCTGCTGCACGGTGCTTCCGCGCAGGTCGAGGTGATCGTGGCGACGAGCTTCGGCTGCCCGTACGAGGGAGACATCGACCCGCAGCGGGTCGCCGGCATCGTCGACCGGGTGGTCCGCGACGGCGCGGACCGGGTGGCGTTCGGCGACACCACAGGCATGGCCACTCCGCGTCGGGTCCGCGAGCTGCTGACAGCGGTACGCGACCGCAACGCGCACGTGCCGGTGCTGCTGCACTTCCACAACACCCGGGGCACCGCGCTGGCCAACCTGCTTACCGCACTGGAGCTGGGGGTGACCGAGTTCGACGCCAGCGTTGGTGGCCTGGGCGGTTGCCCGTACGCGCCGGGCGCCAGCGGCAACCTGGCCACCGAGGAGGCCGTGCACATGCTTCACGACATGGGCATCGACACCGGCATCGACCTGGCAGCCCTGATCGAGGCGGCTGAGCTTGCCGAGGAGCTGCTCGGCAAGAAGCTGCCGTCCGGTGTGTTGCGGGCGGGTCCGCGTACCCGACTGACGCCGATGCCGGGCTGACGGGCCGCGACAGGGTGGAGGGGCCGGCAGGATGCCGGCCCCTCCGTCGTTTCGGTAGGTCAGCTCACCGAGGTGAGCATGCTCGGCCAGCTGTCCTGGAAGACGTCCGCTCCGGCGCGGTCGGCGCTGCGCTCGGTGGCGGCGAAGGTGCCGGCGAAGAGGCTGCTCACCCGGTTCGCCTCGGCGGTGCTCGGGTACGCGTTGGTGCAGCTGGTGCCAGCGCTGCCGCCGGACATCAGGAGGGCGCAATTGCCGTTGTAGTTGTCCGGAAGCCCGAGGATGTGCCCGATCTCGTGGGTCATGATCCGCAGCACGCTGTACTGGGCGGCCTGCTGGGTGTCGATGTAGACCCGGCCGTTGCCGAGGCTGGTCCGCACGGCGTACGAGCCGCCACCGGTGATCCGGTAGATCCGCAGGTTCGAGCCGCAGTTCGCCGAGAGCGTCAGGTTGACTGTGGCGTTGTTCCAGATCGTGGCGGCCTGGTTGGCGACGCTGGCGTAGCTTCCCGCTTGGCTGGTGTTGTAGCAGATGGTCATGGCGGCGGACGCGGGCGATGGGTTGGCGACCGTGATGCCGAGGGTGGCGAGCGCCGTCGCGAGCGACGCGACCGCGAGCCGCTTGAGTCGTGAGGTCATCGCTGACTCCTATCCGGAAGGGGGTGTCAGGAGCCTAGCCCCAGAGATTAACGCTTTTCAATGTCTGACCCCAAGAGAACGCCTGATCATGGCGAGGGTCGCCGAGGGGCGCGCGGATGCGATAGCCTAACGATCGTTCAGGTCGGTACGGCGAGGGAGTCGGCGTGACGCTCGACGGTGAGGCACTGGAGCAACTGCGCAAGCGGGCCCGGTCCGGCGGCGCGGACAAGTACCACGCGGCCAACGCCGCCAAGGGCAAGCTGTTCGCCCGCGAGCGGGTCGCGCTGCTTGTCGACGAGGGTTCCTTCGTCGAGGACGGCCTCTACGCCAACGCGCTCGCCGACGGGCTGCCCGCCGACGGCGTCGTCACCGGCACCGCCACCATCGACGGCCGGCAGGTCTGCCTGATGGCCAACGACTCAACTGTCAAGGCCGGCAGTTGGGGCGCCCGCACCGTCGAGAAGATCATCCGGATCATCGAGCGCGCGTACTCCACAAGCGTCCCGATGGTCTATCTGGTCGACTCGGCCGGCGCGCGGATCACCGACCAGGTCGATCTCTTCCCCGGGCGGCGCGGCGCCGGCAAGATCTTCTGGAACCAGGTGCGTGCCTCCGGCTCGATCCCGCAGGTCTGCGCGCTGTTCGGCCCGAGCGCCGCCGGTGGGGCCTACATCCCGGCGTTCTGCGACGTGGTCGCCATGGTCGACGGCAACGCCAGCATGTACCTCGGCTCCGACCGGATGGTCGAGATGGTCACCGGCGAGAAGACCACGCTGGAGGCGATGGGCGGGGCCAAGGTGCACACCGCCGAATCCGGCGTCGGGCACTTCCTCTGCAAGACCGAGGCCGACGCGCTCGACGTGGTGAAGACCTATCTGTCGTACCTGCCGGCCAACTGGACGCAGCAGCCGCCGACCGCCCCGGCGGTCGACGCGCCCGCGAAGGCCGACCTGGCCGCGCTGGTGCCGGCAAGCGAGCGGCAGGCCTTCGACATGCGCCGGTACGTCAAGGGCCTGCTCGACGAGGGCTCGTTCTTCGAGATCCAGGCGCTCTGGGCCAAGGAGCTGACAATCGGCTTCGGCCGGCTGAACGGCGAGGTTGTCGGCGTGCTCGGCAACAACTCGATGTTCAAGGGCGGCGTGCTCTTCGTCGACTCCGCCGACAAGGCGACCCGGTTCGTGCAGCTCTGCGACGCGTTCAACGTGCCGCTGCTCTTCCTCAGCGACGTGCCGGGCTTCATGGTCGGCAGCGCCGTGGAGAAGCAGGGCATCATCCGGCACGGCGCAAAGATGATCACGGCGATCTCCGAGGCGACAGTCCCGAAGATCTGCGTGGTGGTCCGCAAGGCGTACGGCGCAGGCCTCTACGCCATGGCCGGCCCCGGGTTCGAGCCGGACGCCACAATCGCGCTGCCCACCGCGAAGATCGCGGTGATGGGGGCCGAGGCGGCGGTGAACGCCGTCTACGCCAACAAGATCGCGGCGATCGGGGACGAGGCCGAGCGGGCCGCCTTCGTGGCCGCCAAGCGGGCCGAGTACGAGCAGGACATCGACGTCGTACGGCTCGCCAGCGAGCTTGTGGTGGACGCCATCGTCGAGCCGCACGACCTGCGCGCCGAGCTGATCCGTCGCTTCGCGGCGGCACGCACGAAGGACCGTACGTTCTCTCGGCGCCGGCACGGCGTCACCCCGGTCTGATCCCCGACCACCCGCACAGCGACCGCCGGCGTCACGAGCGCACAGCGGCCGTCCACACAGGAGGACTGAGATGGACTTCCGGCTCACCGACGAACAAGCGGCGCTGCGGTCCAGCGTGCGGGATTTCGCGCGCGAGGTGGTCGCCCCTGTCATCGCCGAGCACTACGAGCAGCACACCTTCCCGTACGAGGTGATCCGGCAGATGGGCAAGATGGGCCTGTTCGGCCTGCCCTTCGCCGAGGAGCACGGCGGAATGGGCGGCGACTATTTCGCGCTCTGCCTGGCCCTTGAGGAGTTGGCGCGGGTCGACTCCAGTGTGGCGATCACCCTGGAGGCGGCGGTGTCGCTCGGCGCGATGCCGATCTACCGGTTCGGCACCGAGGAGCAGAAGGCGACCTGGCTGCCCAAGCTGCTCAGCGGCGAGGCGCTGGCCGGCTTCGGGCTCACCGAGCCCGGCACCGGCTCCGACGCCGCCGGCACCCAGACGCGCGCCGTGCTGGAGGGCGACGAGTGGGTAATCAACGGGTCGAAGGCGTTCATCACCAACTCGGGCACCGACATCACGGCGCTTGTCACAGTCACCGCCGTGACCGGCACGAACCCGGACGGCTCGAAGGAGCTGTCGACGATCATCGTGCCCACCGGCACGCCCGGTTTCAGCGTGGCGCCTGGCTACTCCAAGGTGGGCTGGACCGCCTCGGACACCCACGAGCTGACCTTCGATGACTGCCGGGTCCCGGCCGCCAACCTGCTCGGTGCGCGGGGCCGGGGCTTCGCCCAGTTCCTGCGGATCCTCGACGAGGGTCGGATCGCCATCGCAGCGCTGGCCGTGGGGCTCGCGCAGGGCTGCGTCGACGAGTCGATCAAGTACGCGAAGGAGCGGCAGGCCTTCGGCCGGCCGATCGGCGCCAACCAGGCGATCCAGTTCAAGATCGCTGACATGGAGTTGAAGGCGCACACCGCCCGGCTGGCCTACTACGACGCCGCGGCGCGGATGCTTGCCGGTGAGCCGTTCAAGCGGCAGGCCGCAATCGCCAAGCTGCACGCCAGCACCATCGCCGTGGACAACGCCCGCGAGGCCACCCAGATCCACGGCGGCTACGGCTTCATGAACGAGTACCCGGTCGCCCGGTTCTGGCGGGACTCCAAGATCCTGGAGATCGGTGAGGGCACCAGCGAGGTGCAGCGCATGATCATCGCTCGCGATCTGGGCCTCTGACCCGCGCCGGCATCCGGAGGCGACCAGTTCGGCCACCTGTCCAGGCCGAGTTGCCCGTTCGGCTGTCGGGTATCGGCGAGCGGGCGTCGGGAGCCAGACGGTCGACTGCCATCAGTCGGCGTCGAACCGTACTCTTCGTGCCCATGACTCCGGATCCGGACTGGTCGCGGAGCCCGGCTGGTCGTACCCGGCTGCCGGAGCTGCTCCGCACGCACCGGCGTGCTGCCGAACTGACCCAGGCGGAGCTGGCATCCCGAGCCGGGGTGGGCGTGCGGACGGTACGCGACCTGGAACGCGGTCGGTCGGTCCGGCCGCAGCGCACCACAATCGAGCTGCTCGCCGCAGCGTTGGAGCTGACCGGAGCCACCCGGGCGGCATTCCTGAGCGCGGCCCGGGGCGCCGCTGCTGGTGAACCTCCGCAGCCGGACGGCGACACGGAAGCGACAGGAGAACCCGTCCGGTCCGCCGCACCGGCAGCCCTCCCGCCTCCGGTCGCCCTGATCGGCCGCGACCGCGACGTCAGTGAAGTGGCCGAGATGCTCATCGCCGAGCGCGGCCCCCGACTGGTGAGCCTGGTCGGGCTCGCGGGCGTCGGCAAGACCGCGCTCGCCCTGGCCGTGGCCCACGCGGCAGCCCGCGCGTACCCGGCCGGCGTCGCCGGTGTGCTGGTCGGGGAGGGTTCGGACGGGCCGGACGTGCTCGCCGGCACGATGACAGTGCTGGGCGAGGCCCGACTGCCGGAGCTTGCCGCCCGATTGTCCGGCCGGCCGGCACTGCTTGTGATGGACGCGGTGGAGCGAGCCCCCGGCCCGGTCGCCGAGACGCTGCACCGGCTGACCACAGTGGTGCCGTCGCTGCGGGTGCTCGTCACCGGGAGACACCCTGTCGGTCTGCCCGGCGAACGGGTCTGGCCGGTGGCCCCGCTCGAGGTGCCACCGCCTGACGCCCAACACTCCGGCCCGGCCACGCTCGGTTCCTGGCCTGCTGTCGCGTTGTTCATCGCCCGGCTCGCCCAGGTCCGCCGGGAGCCGCCCACACCCGAGGAGTTGCCGGCGTTGGCCGCGCTGGTTCGCCGACTGGGTGGACTGCCGCTTGCCATCGAGCTGATGGCCGCCCGGGGCCGGCTGCTCGACCTCACCGAGCTTCTCGACCGGTACGGCGACCGGGTGCTCGACCTGACCACCCCCGCCGATCCGGCTGCCCACCCAGCTTGGGACGCCCCCGAGTCGACCACCAACCGCGCGTACGGCACCGATGCCACCCGCACGCCTGTGGCGGTCACCCTGCGGGATGCCGTGGCGAGCAGTTACCGGCTGCTCGCGCCCGATGAGCGGGACGCGTTGCGGCGGCTCGCCATGTTCGGCAACCGGTGGTCGGTGGAGCTGGCCGAGGAGATGCTTGCCGACGCGGCCGACAAGGAAGGAACTGTGGCGATCGACCCGGTTCCTTTGCTGGACCGGCTCGCCGAGCTCGGCCTGTTGAGCGTACGGGGCATCGGCCCGTTCCGGTTTCGCCTGCTCGACGCCGTCCGTGAGTTCGCTGTCGAGCAGGCGGTCGGCGCTGGCGAGTTGGCCTGCCTCCGGCGCCGGCACGCGGAGGTGATCGCCCGCCTGGTGGCACGCACCGCCGGGGACCTGGCCGGCCCCCGGCTGCTCGACGCGGTGCACCGGCTGGACGAGGCGGCAAGCGACATCAGCTCGGCGCTGACGCACGCGGCCACCGACGATCCGCTGACCGCGCTGCGACTGGCGGCCTGCCTGACCCGCTGGTGGCGGTTCCGGGGGCGAGACGTGGCCGGCCGGCAGTGGCTGCGGCGTCTGCTGGCCGACCCGCGGACTGTCGACGCGGACCCGATCCTGCGCGGTTGGGCGAGTCTCGGGGTGGCGCGGCTGGCTGCCGAGCATGGCGCGGAGGCCGACGAGTTGCCCACGGCGCGGACCGCTCTGGACCTGTTCCGGCAGGCGGGCGACGTGACCGGCGAGCTGGAGGCACGCAGTGTGCTGGGCGCGCTGCTGACCAGCGTCGGCGCGCACGACGAGGCCCGCGAGCAGGCGGAATCGCTGCTCCGGCTGGCCGCGCGCAACGGGCGTACCCGGGACATGGCGGTGGCGCAGAACAGCCTTGCCTGGCATGAGATCCGCATCGGTGATCTGGCTGCGGCGCACCGTCGGCTGGCCGCTGTGGTCCGGCTCGCGGCCGAGGGCGGTGAGCCACGGTTGCGGGTGCTGGCCTGGGCCAACCGGGCCGAGGTCGCCCGCCTCGAGGGTCGGTACGCGGATGCCGTGGACCAGGGTCGGCGGGCGGTGGCGGCGCTGTTCGAGTTGGGTGACCCGGGCCAGCGTCGTCGTGTGCTGGGGACTGTCGGGCTGGCGCTCGCTCAGGACGGGCGTGCCGTTGAGGCGGCCGAGGTGCTCGCCGAGCTGCGTACCGGGGTCTCCGAGGCGATGCTTGCCGCACCTGGTCGACGGTGGGGGCAGCGGGCCGGGCCGCCGCGACCACGTTCGGAGGACGCAGTGCTGTCGTGGGGTGGGCCGGAGGCGGGCATCTGCGCGTTGATCGAGGGCAATCTGGCCCTGCATCGGGGTGACCGGGAGTTGGCGGCCGAGTGGTTCGCCGCCGCAGTCGAGGCCGGTCACGATCGGCGGGACGTCGTGGAGGCGCTGGTGGGACTTGCCGCGAGTACGGCGGACCCGGCCGTTCTCGATCGTCTCGACCGGGTCTGTGCGGAGAGCGGCATCCGGTTGTTGCCGCAGGAGTCGGGCTTGCTCTACGCGCTGACGGCCGGCCGGAGTGGGCCGTCGGGTCAATAACCGGCGGGACGCGTCGGGCGGGAGTGGCGCGGGCGAAAAGCCCCCTTGGTGCTACCCCTCGCTGTCCGCCCGCGCCGTCACCCCCCGGTGAATCCCCGGTGTCTGTCAGCCTGCCACCGTCACCTGGGCGTAAAGATGCTCTTCACGAGGTTTGTCCGGTGGTAAAGCCAGTTCTGCCGGTCTTTCTGCCGGTGGTGTCGGCGCCACTCCCGCGCGGTTCACTGGGCGGGAGTGGCTGGCGGGTCAGGCTGTTGCGTCGGGCTCCTCGATGTCGACAAGCTCGTGCCCCGGCGTGACGTCGTCACTGCCGGCGGTGGCACCAGGATGTACGGCGTCCCGTACCCGGCGCAGGCCGTCGAGCAGTGCCGCCAGGGCGTCGGGGTCGAGTTGACCCGTGAACCACTGCTCGATGATCAGCAGGTGCCCGGGCATCGTCTCGTCGAGCCGCTGCATGCCGGCCGCGGTGACCACCGCGTACGAGCTGCGGCGGTCGTTGGGGCAGGCACGGCGGGTGAGCAACCCGTCGCGTTCCATCCGGTCCACCACCCGGGTCACCCCGCTCGTGGACAGGGAGGTCTGGGCGGCCAGGTCGGTCATCCGTAGTTGGTTGCCCGGCGAGCGGGCCAGTCGGGTGATCACCTCGAACTCGACAGCGGACAGGCCGTGCTCTTCCAGTTGGGCGGAGAACCGGGCCGACAGCCCAGCATGCGCCTCGTAGAGCAGGCCGACGGCGGTGATCCGAGGATCGTCGAACACGTTTGTCACTCGCTCATCCTACCAGTTCTTGACAGGGGGAATATTGTTAGAGATATAGTTGCTCAAGCAGCCATTAGGCTACTGAACGAATTCTTCCTGGAGGCTCCAGCATGACCAGCAGCACCGATGCGGTTACCCGCGACTGGGACGGCCTTACCATCCCGGCGCCCGGCACCTACGTGCTGGACGCGGCGCACAAGCGGGTCGGCTTCGTCGTCCGGCACATGATGGTGAGCAAGGTCCGCGGTGAGTTCAACGAGGCAACCGCCACCATCACCGTCGCCGAGGACCCGTTGCAGTCCTCGGTCGTCGCTACCATCCAGGGTGCCAGCATCGACACCACCCAGGCCGACCGGGACGCGCACCTGCGCAGCCCCGAGTTCCTGGAGGTCGAGAAGTACCCGACCCTGGAGTTCCGCAGCACCGGCGTCAAGTCCCGCCGTGGCAACGAGTTCGTCCTCAACGGTGAGTTGACCATCAAGGACGTCACGCGTCCGGTCGAGCTTGAGGTGGAGTTCGAGGGCGTCGGCCGCAGCCCGTTCGGGCAGGACATCTTCGGCTTCTCCGCGAGCACCGAGATCGACCGCGAGGAGTTCGGCCTGACCTGGAACGTCGCCCTGGAGACCGGCGGCGTGCTGGTCGGCAGGAAGATCAAGATCGAGATCGAGGGCGAGGCCATCCGCCAGGCCTGATCCCCTCCGATCACCGGTACGCCGGGCCCACGCCGTACGTCGGCGTGGGCCCGGCGTCGTCTCAGGTTCGTGTGAATTGTCACGAACTGTTCGCATCGTCAGCAGGTGGAACAGGTCGTCGGCGGGGTACAGAGGGCTCCACGAGCGTGCTCGCTCCGGTCGGCGTCGGATCACCGCCGTAGGCCCCTGGCCCTGGCCAGGCGAGCGCTCCTAACGTGGTGGTTCACAATGCGCTTTCCGGGACGGCAGGATCCCGACCGCGCCGGCGTCGGGAGGACACAATGGGCAGGGACGTCTCGCAGGGCGCCTTCACCCGGGAGGACCGCGTCCGCTACCGGCAGAAGGTCCGGCGATGTCTGGACGTCTTCGCCCTGATGCTCGACGACTTCGGGTTCGACGCCGACCGGCCGATGACCGGCCTGGAGATCGAGCTCAACCTGGTCGACTCGGCGGCCGAGCCGGCGATGCGTAACGAGGAGATCCTCGCCGACATCGCCGATCCGCTCTTCCAGACCGAGCTGGGGCAGTTCAACCTGGAACTCAACGCCGAACCCCGGCTGATCGAGGGCAACGGCTTCGCCGACTACGAACACGACCTGCGCAGCAGCCTCTCCCGAGCCGACGAAAGGGCCGCCAAGTCCGACGCGAAGATCGTCCTGGTCGGCATCCTGCCCACTCTCACCGAGGGCCACCTGGTGGAGGACAACCTGTCCACAAACGAGCGCTACCGGGTGCTCAACGACCAGATCGTCGGTGCCCGGGGTGAGGCCATCGAGCTCGACATCCGTGGCGTCGAGCAGTTGCAGACGCACACCGACTCGATCGCCCCCGAGGCGGCCTGCACCAGTCTCCAGTTCCACCTCCAGGTCGCGCCGGACAGCTTCGCCGACTACTGGAACGCGTCCCAGGCCATCGCCGGGGTGCAGGTGGCAGTCGGCGCCAACTCGCCGTTCCTGTACGGCCGCCAGCTTTGGGCCGAAACCCGGATCGCCCTGTTCAAACAGGCAACCGACACCCGTCCGGACGAGCTGAAGGCACAGGGCGTACGTCCCCGGGTGTGGTTCGGCGAGCGGTGGATCACCTCGATCTTCGACCTCTTCGAGGAGAACGTCCGCTACTTCCCGCCACTGCTGCCGATCTGTGAGGACGAGGACCCGGTGGAGGTGCTGCACGCAGGTGGGGTGCCCGAGCTGGGTGAGCTGCGGCTGCACAACGGCACTGTCTACCGGTGGAACCGCCCGATCTACGACATCATGAACGGCCGCCCACACCTGCGGGTGGAGAACCGGGTGCTGCCGGCCGGCCCGACGATTGTCGACATGTTGGCCAACGCGGCCTTCTACTTCGGGCTGGCCCGCGGCCTGGCCGAGTCGGACCGGCCGATCTGGAGTCAGCTCACGTTCAGCTCCGCCGAGGAGAACTTCCACGCGGCGGCCCGGCGCGGCCTGGACGCGGTGCTGCACTGGCCCCGCCTCGGCGACGTACCTGTCACCAAGCTGGTGCTGGACCAGTTGCTGCCCACCGCGGCCACCGGCCTGGACGGGTTCGGTGTCGACCCGGCGCTGCGGGACCGGCTGCTCGGCATCATCGAGCAGCGCTGCCGGACCGGCCGCAACGGTGCCGTGTGGCAGACCGAGGCGGTCTGGGCGGCGGAGCGACGCCGGGGGATGGACCGGACAGCGGCGCTGCACCACATGGTCCAGCGCTACGCCGAACTCCAGCGCAGCAACGAGCCGGTCCACACCTGGCCTGTCGACTGACCCGACCCCCGTCCGGTCGTCGTGCACGCGCACCAGGAGAAGGCCGCCCACCGCTGGCCGGGTCAGTCGGTGCCGGGGCGGGTCGGCCGGCGACGCCGGCCACTCGGGGCGGGGCTCTCGGCCGGCTCGCCGCCGGTGGCGTCGGCCGGATCGGAAAGGTCCGGGTCCGTGCGCGGCGCCGGCACCTTGGGTACGTCCTCGCGGCGCGGAGGAACCGCGCTGCCCCTGGTCGGGGATGCCTCGGCGTCGCGTGGCCGGGGCACTGCGCTGTCCCGACTCCGGGATCGCGTCGCCCGACTCGTCGGCGAGGTGGAGGCGGTGGTGTCGTGCGCGGCGGGGACCCCACCCGACGGCTCGACCGGAAGCGTCCCGACGGTCGACGTCGATCGAGCGTCGGCACCCGCAGCCGTGCCGCTGGCCGGGGGCGGGCCGGCATCGGCTGCCGGGTCCACCGGTTCCGCTGCGGTCGTCTCCCGGCTGGCGGCCCGACGCCGGTCGGCGCGCTCGGCGAGGACGGCGACCAGCACCGAACCGCCGATGCCGGCGATCACCGCGTAGGGGGCGATGAGCTGCGTGGAGAACTGCGCCGGGCCCAGCGTCGCCCAGCGCGGCACCGTGGTCAGGTAGGCGAGCGCCACGAGCAGCGGGCCGGCCGCGCCGGAGGCCGCCGCGCCGACCCGATGCCCACCTTCACGTGCGGCACGGCGGGCGGCGAGCGCACCGATCAACAGCGCGGGAACGAGCGCCAGCAGCGCGCCGGGCCAGTAGAGCTGCCCTCCGATCCAGTACCGCGCGTGGTCCGGATCCAGCTGCCAGGTGCCGAGTTGGGCGCCGGTCAGCCCGCGTCCGACGCGTACCCCGTCGACCACCGAGACCACCGCGAGCAGCCAGAGCCAGGCGGCCGTGGCGGTGACGTTCAGGGCTGCGGTACGCGAGCGCAGCGCCCACAGGGCGACGAGGACGCCGATCAGGATGCCCAGCGTCGCGTGCAGGGCGGCCACCCGCTGCGGCACGCTGGTGTCGGCGCCAACCGCGACCCGGGCCGGCACGGCGACCAGTAGAACGGTGACCAGCCCACCCAGCCCGGCGGCCAGCGCCAAGGCCAGGCTGCGGAGCAGGCCGTCCCGTTCGCCGGGCCGCGGGGCGGACTCCCGCTTCGACCGGCCTGCCCTCGTGCTCGGTGGGTCCTGGGCCTTGTCGGTGCCCTCGACCGGTGTCGTCCGGCCCACCTCGACCGCCGTCGACTCCGCACGGTCAGGCTCGGCAGTGGGGGTCGGCTCGACGCTTGTCGCCGGCGCGGGCTCGGAGCGGTGGTGCAGCCGCTGCGCGCAGACCGCACCGAGCACCGTCGAGCTGGCGGCGAGCCAACTTGCCCAGGCGAGACCGTCCGCCCACGCCGTGTCGTTGGCTCCGGCGTCGGTGGGTGTCCAGGTGATGACGCCCAGTCCGTAGCCGAAGCCCAACTGCGCCGCGCCCGCGCCGGCAGCGACCCCGACCGCGGTCACTATCGATACTCCCCAGCCCCGTCTGGCCATGCCGGGCAGCGTAACGTCCCGTCGTCGACGCGGCGAGTCGCAGCGACCCGCCGGTTTGTACTGTCGGCACAACGGTTGGGCGGCAGACGGTACGGTCGCCGGTGATGAGGCGGTGGGCGGTATGACGGACGCGGACACGGGTCGGCAGGATTCCACCGGAAGCCGGGGCGGCGGCGGTGGTGGCCGGGCCAGCGTGCTGCTCGGCGGCGGGCTTGTCGCCGTACTCCTCGTGGCTGTCGGTGCGACAGGCGGTTGGCTGCTGGCCGGCGAGGGCGACGCGTCCCAGGCTGATCGTCAGGCGGCGGCGAGCCCGACCGCCACGCCGACGGACCGGGCCACCGCGTCGCGACCGGCCACCGGCCGGACCACTCCCGCCGCACCCCGGACGTCCGCCACCACCAAGGGGACGGGACTGACCGTGCCACCGGTGATCGGCACCGACTTCGAGCAGGCGCGCGAGACGCTGCGCAAGCAGCGGCTGGGCTGGAGACTCGTCTTCGGCACCGGCAGCGGCCGCACCGTCGAGAGCACCTCGCCGGCAGTGGGCACCCAGGTGACCCGGGGCACAACCGTGCAACTTCAGGTGACCGGGCCGGCACCGGCAGCCGAGGTGCCCGACGTGGTCGGCGACGAGTGTGCCGAGGCGGCCGACGACCTGGTCGACGCGGGCCTCTACCCGCGCTACCGCAGTGGGCGCAGCGGAGAGGTCAGCCGGCAGGACCCGGCCGAGGACGGCCCGGCCCGCTGGAACGACGAGGTGAGCATCTGGTGCGGGGCTGCAGCGCCGGACCAGCCGACGACGAAACCCACCCCCTGACCCGGCCGGTCCACCGGCGTACCGCTCGGTCGGGCGAGTGCGGCCGACCGTCCTGCGGCACGCGGTTCGCGTCGCTGATCCCGGCCCAGGTCGACCTGGGCGGTTAGGTTGGCGGTCGAGGGCCGTGCCGCCCGCCCGGTTCGGGAAAGGACGTGCGATGAGCGACGACCGCCAGGAGCCGCCCACCGGGGAGCCCGACGACGACCGGACGCACGCCCTACCGCCCCCGGAGCCCGACGCGTCGCCGGACCAGACCATGCCGATCGACAGGACCTCGGCCGCCGGGCGTTCCGGGTCGCCGGACGAGACGATGCCGATCGACAGGGCGGGGCCGCCGGACGACCGGACGGCGCGGATGCCTGTCGAGCGGTCGGCGACGCCGCCGTGGTCCGGGCGCGCCGAGGTGCATGCGCCCCGACCGGCAGAACCCACCGGAGACTGGTACGTCGAAGAGCAGGGCGGCCGGCGCTGGTGGCTGCCGATCCTCTGGGGTGTGCTCGCCCTGCTTCTCGCCGGCCTGCTCGGCGCGGCGGTGTGGGTCCTGCTCGACGCGCGGGACGACGACCCCGACAATCCCGGGCCGACTCCGTCGCTGCCGTCGGCAAGTGCCACCTCGGCAGCGCCGACCAGCGCCGCGCCCACCTCGGCGGCGCCCACAAGCGCGACGCCGAGCAGCCCACCGACGAGCGCCCCGCCGGAGCAGGTGCCGGTGCCGCCGCTGACCGGTCTGACCCAGGCCACTGCCGAAGGGCTGCTGGACCGGCTCGGCCTGGCCTACCGGGTGGTGTACCGGGCGTCGGAGTTGCCGCCGGGGACTGTGGTGAACACCGAGCCGGAGGCGGGCACGTCCGTGTCGACCGACGAGGAGGTGCTGCTGGTGATCTCGCAGGGCCGGCCGTCGACGGGCACCGGCTCAGCCAGCCCGAGCCCGACGAGCACGCCGTGACCGGCGCTCACCACATCCGGCGGCGGGTGCCGACCAGACCGAGCCCGGCCAGCGAGATGGTGAGGCCGAAGAGGCCGGACCAGAACAGTGAGCGGCGGACGTCCGTCGCGTTGTGCCGGGCCGGAGCCGCGTCGGTGGTTTCCTGCTGGCTGTCGGACTGACCGCCGGCACCGACGCCGGCGGCCGGGCCGGTCGTTTCGGGCTGTCCCTCCGGTGGCTCGGCGCCGATCCAGCCGGCCGTGTCGTCAGCCGGGTCGGAGTCCACCACGGTGATCTCGGGAGCCGGCACCGGAGTGACCAGACGTGTGGACGACAGCGCCGGGTCGCGGGCCAGGACCACGAGGATGGTCACGGCCCCGAGCAGGGCGAGAAGTCCGAGAGCAATGGTGATACGGGAGCGGTGGTGCCGCCGCATGGCGGGCTGATTGACCATGAACCATCCCAGGCTCAGGGTCCTGGACGTGCGGTGGAACGGTGCCGGGGTGGGCGTACCAATTCTATGGCGACGGCACGCCCACCGGCGGCGGATCGGGCTGGTCAGCCAACTGCAACCGGGGTGCGGGCGACCGACCGCCGGGCCCGTACGGTGTGCGGGCGGGGCTGCGGTGCGGCCTGCACCTGGTGCAGCCCTTCCCGCTGGACGAAGATCGACCGTCGGTTGACAGCGTCGCCAGCGGTGTTGAGTTCGTAGCCGTCGAGCCAGAGCCAGCCGTCGTAGGTCGGCCACTCCAGCACCCTGATCACCCGGAACATGATGGGCCTGAGGAACTGGACACTCGCTGCGCGAGTCACATGCAGTACGTCACCGGAGCGGGGAAGCACATGGGCTCCTGGGAGGGTCGGCCGGCGAGGCGCCGGCGGTGACTTTCGGGGACGTCATGGCCCGGTGACGGGGTCGCGCCTCGTGGGCCGGTGGAGCGAGGTGGCGGTGGTCGGGCCGTACCCGCTGGTGGCGTGCCGCCACCCGACCATCACCTGACCGCCTCCGGGAACCGCGCCCACCGCCACAGCCGGCTGGCTTGCAGCGGTGGGGTCTTTACCCCCGGGGCAGATCTGTGTGTCGCTGGCCGGGCCCGTGCCCCGAGCAACGCCCCGGGTCACCACACCCGGAGAGCGGATCGGAACGCTGAGTGATCCGTGCCATACGGACAGAGTGCATCAGTGACGTGCTTCATGCAAGTTGCACGTCGACTTTTGCCAATACGTGAGTCCGACACGCAAATCGCTGCTTGAAGGCGTACGCGTGCTGGCGTCACACTAGGGGCCGGTTTCGCCGTCGCGGCCGTCCGATGCCGGGCACCACACCCCTCGCCGCGAACGCCCGCCGGTCGACGGTCGCGCCTCCGGCGGGCGGCAGCCAGTGGCGCGTCGACCGGAGGTAGCCCGAGTGGGGTCGAGCAACCAGCGGAAGCCTCGGACGCAGAGGTCGCGCGATGAGTGAGCGGCGCAGCCCGACCATCAGGCGGCGGAGGCTCGGTGCGGAGTTGCGCCGGCAGCGGGAGTCGGCAGGCATCACCATCGAGGTCGTTGCCGAGCAGTTGGAGTGCTCGGCGTCCAAGGTCTCCCGGATCGAGACCGGGCACACCACTGCCACGCCGCGCGACGTGCGGGACATGCTGCGGATCTACGGCGTGGTGGGCGCCGAGAGCGACGAACTCGTGCAGATCGCCCGGGAGGCACGCCAGAAGGGGTGGTGGCACCCGTACAGCACGGTGCTCGTCGGGGCGTACGTCGGGCTGGAGGCCGCCGCGAGTTCGATCCGGGCGTACGAGCAGCAGGTGGTCCCCGGTCTGCTGGAGACCGAGGAGTACGCCGGTGCCATGATCCGCGCCGCCCGCCCGGACTTCACCGCCGACCAGGTGCACCAGCGGGTGCGTGTCCGTCTCGGCCGCCAGTCGTTATTGACCCAGGACGATCCGGTCGATCTGTGGGTGGTGCTCGATGAGGCGGTGGTAAGCAGGCCGGTGGGCGGGGACGAGGTGATGCGTGGCCAGCTCAGGCGGTTGGTCGAAGTGGCCGAGTTGCCGAACGTGACGCTGCAGATCCTGCCCTTCGAGGTGGGAGCGCACGCAGGCATGGACGGGACCTTCACGATCCTCAGCTTCCCCGAGCCCGGTGATCCGGATGTGGTGTACGCGGAGAACGCCACGGGTGGGCTCTTCCTCGAGAAGAGCGACGAACTGCAGAAGTACAGCTTCATCTTCGATCACATCCGTGCTGCGGCCATTCGTCCGGAGGAGTCCGTCGCACACATCGCAAAACTGGCAGAGGAGCCGAGATGGCGACCAAGGGGTTCCCCGTGGACCTGACGCAGGCAACGTGGTTCAAGAGCTCGAAGAGCGGGCCGAACTGTGACAACTGCGTGGAGGTGGCGTACGTGACCGGGGCTGTCGGAGTTCGGGACTCGAAGGACAAGGCCGGTCCGGCTCTGGTCTTCGCTCCCGGTGACTGGCACGCCTTCGTCGCCGGCGCCAGGGGTGGTGTGTTGAGCGCGTCCTGACCCGGAGGTCAGCTGAGGTCCCCGTCCGGCCCCGGCCGGGCGGGGACCTTCCGCGTCCCCGGTTGCGGGCTGTCCGGCCGCCGGATCGACAGGTGCGGGTGAGGTTCCGCCGGGATTCCCGTCGCCACAGCGGGTCCGCCTCGTTGAACCGGTCGGTACGGCGGCTGGATCACGACCCGCCGCACCGACCGCACCCGAACGAGGTAGGCGAGACGGATGACGACGATCGGTTCAGACAACCTCACCAACGGTCCGGGCAAGCCGGAGCGGTTCGGTGGCAAGTACCGCGGGGCACGTCGGGACACCGTACTGACCGAGGTGGTCTCGACCGAGCAGGAGTTGAACGGCCGGGAGTCGACGGACTCCGAGGCGGGCGATGCGCCGCTCTCGCTGCCCTCGCTGGACCCGAACCCGCTTGTCGAGCCGTCGTTCCCGCCGACCGGCTGGCCGGTGGAGCCCACCGCGTCGCTGGCCGACCACCCGCTGCTGCGTGGCCTGCTTATGGAGTTGCCCCCGAAGGGCAGCGTGCCGCCGCCGGGTTGGCTGGACCGCTGGTTCGAGGCGACCCGGGCGATCCTGGAGTTGCTATACGTGCAGGGGTCCGGTCGCCCGCGCTGAGCGTGGCGCGGTCTGCTGGGTCCGCTCGGCGAGCCGGTTGTGCCGGAGCGCGTGCCGGACGCCGATGGCGGCCACCGCGAGTGCGCCGACGGTGATCGCCGGCCCGGCGACGCCGGGCTCCGCGCCGAGGTCCGCGCCGGCCGCCGCGATCACCGCGGGCATTGTCGCAAGGGCGGTCACCTGCAACGGCAACCCGACGAGCGGGTGCGCTGCGGCGGCGCGCAGCCCGTGCGGGGCGGGCGTGCCGGGTGCCGTATCGAACGCCCCGGCCCCGGCCCGGAGGCGGCGGATCCGCCGCAGGGAGCAGATTGCCACCACGAGCGCCGGCCCGGTGGCGAGGGCGAGGGCGGCGGCGGCCCGGTCGACAGGCGCGGTGCCGGCGCTGAACAGCCCGCCGACGGCCACCACCGCGACGAGCGTCACGCCGGTCAGTGCCAGTGCCAGCAACAATCCGGTACGCCGTCGCAGAGCGCTCGCGTCGCGCAGCCGGGGCAGTCGGTCGGCCAGGACCCCGGCGGCCAGCCAGACGGCGGCTACCGGCAACAGGATGGCGAGCTGACTTTCCATGTCGGAGAGTCTTTCCCGATTCGACGCTCGGCGAATCCGGGCCGGTCCCCGGTTCGCCCCGGAAGCCTGCCCCGTAGGGGGTCATCCCATCAAGGTGATGGACGTTTCGACATGTTTCTTTGGCCGACCGTGCCGATCTACCCTCGGCTAGATCGGCAAGTGTCGATCGAGTTGATCGGCGGCCGCGTTTCGCCGCCGGTCGGAGGGAGGTAGGGAAATGGGTCTTCCACGCAGGTCCGTACTGGTCGGGGTGGCGACGGCGACAGTGCTGGCCGTCGGTACCCCCGCCCTGGCCGCCGAGCCCGTCGGCGTGGTCCGGGAGGCCGGCGGAGCCACCGCCGTGCAGGACAGCTACATCGTCGTCCTCAAGGACAGCGCCGTCACCCGCAGCCGGGTCGGCGACGCCGCGAAGCGGCTGACCGGCAGGCACGGAGGGTCGATCGCCCGCACCTACGGTACGGCGCTGCGTGGCTTCGAGGTCACCGTCAGCGCGAAGGCGGCGGCCCGGATCGCCGCCGACCCGGATGTGGCGTACGTCGAGCAGAACCACACCGTGTCGATCTCCGGAACGCAGGCCAACCCGCCCTCCTGGGGTCTCGACCGGATCGATCAGCGCAACCGGCCGCTGGACAGCTCCTACACCTACCCGAACACGGCGAGCAACGTGCACGCCTACATCATCGACACCGGCATCCGCTTCGCCCACAGCGACTTCGGCGGCCGGGCCACCTCCGGCTTCGACGCTGTCGACGGCGGAGCGGCCGACGACTGCAACGGGCACGGCACGCACGTCGCCGGCACCGTCGGCGGTTCCGCGTACGGCGTCGCGAAGGGCGTTCAACTCGTCGGCGTACGGGTGCTGAACTGCTCCGGCAGTGGCACCAACGCCGGTGTGATCGCCGGCGTCGACTGGGTCACCCAGAACGCGATCAAGCCGGCCGTGGCGAACATGAGCCTCGGCGGTGGCGCTAACAGCTCCCTGGACACCGCGGTTCGCAACTCGATCGCGTCGGGTGTGACGTACGGCCTCGCGGCAGGCAACGACAGCGGCGCGAACGCCTGCAACACCTCGCCGGCCCGCACCGCCGAGGCCATCACCGTGGGCTCGACGACGAACACCGACGCGCGTTCGTCGTTCTCCAACATCGGCACCTGCCTGGACATCTTCGCGCCCGGGTCGTCGATCACGTCGGCCTGGCACACAAGCAACACCGCGACGAACACGATCAGCGGCACCTCGATGGCCACGCCGCACGTCGTGGGCGCGGCTGCCCTGGTGGCCAGCGCCAACCCGAGCTGGACGCCGCAGCAGGTCCGGGACCAACTGGTCGCCAACGCCACCCCCAACGTGGTCACCAGTCCCGGCAGCGGCTCGCCGAACCTGCTGCTCTACGTCGGCAGCGGCGGCACCACTCCGCCCCCGCCCACCGGCTGCACCGGCACCAACGCCACCGACGTGACGATCCCGGACGCCGGGTCGGCCGTCACCAGCGCGATCACCATCTCCGGATGCGGCCGTAGCGCCTCGTCGGCCTCCACCGTGGCGGTCAACATCGTGCACACGTACCGCGGTGACCTGGTCATCGACCTGCTCGCCCCGGACGGTAGCTCGTACCGGTTGAAGAACTCGGGCTCGGACAGCGCCGACAACGTGAACACCACGTACACGGTCAACCTGTCCAGCGAGGCCGCCGACGGCACGTGGCGGCTCCAGGTTCGTGACGTGTACTCGGCCGACACCGGCTACATCAACAGCTGGACCCTGACCGTCTGACCGGTCCCCTAACGACACGAGGCCCCACCCGCTCGGGTGGGGCCTCGCGCCGTACGCGAAATCGGGAAGCCGTCAGACCGCGAAGGTCGCCGGTCGCTCGGTGGCCGGGGCCGGCGGGCGGGCCTTCCACAGGCCGGTCTTCTGCCCGGCGAGCCGGGCCAGGTAGGCGGGGTTGAGGATCACGTAACGCTTCCAGAGGCGCTTCGGCTCCAGACCGAGCCGCCAGAACCACTCCAGGCCGGCACGCTGCATCCACGGCGGAGGCTGGCGCAGCAGCCCTGCGTGGTAGTCGAAGGCCGCGCCGACCGCCATCAGCGGCATGTCGAGCAGCGGACGCATGGCGTACGCGAAGACCTCCTGGCGCGGGCAGCCGAGCCCGACCAGGACGAGCCGGGCACCGCTGGACCGGATGCGGTCGGCGATCTCGGCGTCCTCGCCCGGCTGGACGGCACGGAACTTCGACGGCTCCACGCCGGCGATCTTCAGCGCCGGGAACATCCGCTCCAACGCGGGGATCAGCTTGGCAAGCGTCTCCTCGGTCGAGCCGTACAGGTAGACCGGCAGTCCCTCGTCGGCGAAGCGGGAGAGCACGTGCAGGGTGAGCGTCGGCCCGTAGACCCGGTCGGTGAGCCCGGCGTTGTGCAGCAGGTTGAGCGCCCAGCGCACCGGCTGCCCATCCGGGGTGACCATGTCGAAGGAGTTGAGCCGCGCGTTGTGCGGCGGGTCCAGCACGCCGGTCATCACGCCGTGCACGGCCAGCGCGGTGAGCGCGAACGGGCGCCGCTCGTGCGCCGCGGTCACCACCGCGTCGGTGGCCGAGGTGTAGTCGGTGGCGTCGACCAGGACGCCGAGCACGTTGCGCTTGGTCTGTGCGGTCATGACTGCGGCACCCACTTGTCCACGTTGGCCTCGTAGATCTCCCGCAGGATCATCGGCACGTCGTACGTGATCTTCCAGTCCGGGTAGTGCTCCTCGAAGCGTCCCATGCTGCTGACGTACCACTGGTGGTCGCCGGTGCGGGCCTGCTCGACGTAGTTGATCCGCGCCTCGCGGCCGGTGATCTCCTCGGCGATGCGGAACGCCTCGATGTGGGACGTGTTGGAGTGCCGGCCGCCGCCCAGGTTGTAGACCTCGGCCGAGCGGGGCGCCCGGAAGAACGCCTCGAACGCTGTCAACACGTCGTGCGAGTGGATCGCGTCGCGGACCATCTTGCCCTTGTAGCCGAACAGGTTGTACGTCCGGCCCTCCATGACGCAGCGCATCAGGTACGCCAGGAACCCGTGCAGTTCGGCTGCCGAGTGCGCCGGGCCGGTGAGCGTGCCGCCCCGGAAACAGGCGGTCTTCATGTCGAAGTAGCGGCCGTACTCCTGAACCATCACGTCCGCGGCGACCTTCGAGGCGCCGAAGACCGAGTGCAACGAGTGGTCGATCGACATGTCCTCGGTGATGCCCTCGTACCAGCGGTGGTCCTCGGGCAACTCGTACCGGGTGTCCAGCTCGACAAGCGGAAGGCTGTTGGGCCGGTCGCCGTAGACCTTGTTCGTCGAGCAGTGGATGAACGGCGCGTCGATCGCATGCCGCCGGGTGTTCTCCAGCATGTTGAGCGTGCCGCCGGCGTTCACGTCGAAGTCCGTGTACGGCTCCTTGGCCGCCCAGTCGTGACTCGGCTGCGCCGCGCTGTGGATCACCACGGCGATGTCCGGGCCGTACTTCTTGAAGACCTGCTCGAGGCCGTCGCGGTCCCGGATGTCCACGGCGAAGTGGGTGTACGAGTCACCCAGGTCCCGGCTCAGCCGCTCCAGGCTCCACGAGGTGGAGCCGTCCTCGCCGAAGAAGTACCGGCGCATGTCGTTGTCGATGCCGACGACGTCCAGGCCGAGACCGGCGAAGTGCCGGACCGCCTCGGAGCCGATCAGACCACCCGAGCCGGTCACCAACGCGACAGTCACACGCCACTCCTGGTCCATCGGAGGCAGAATCCATCGGAGCATAGCGTGATGTCCGGCACGCCCCGATACGACGGAAGGGCCCCGCATTCCGCGGAGCCCTCGTCTCTGGTGGGGATGGGGGGAGTTGAACCCCCACGCCCTTTCGGGCACACGGACCTGAACCGTGCGCGTCTGCCATTCCGCCACATCCCCGTGGCACAACCCGGACCACTCTAGCCGCCCTGAGCCCGCTGTCTCCAACAGGACCCCGGAGATACTAGGCTGTTCCGGGTGCTCGCCACGACCGGTTACCGTTCGTGGCGGACGAAAGAGTAGCACGGCATTCCCGGCCCTTCCGAACAGGCCGGTAGCAGGCGGGCCGAGCGGCGTGTGAGCTGCGCGCGCGCCGGCCGGATACCATCATGTCCTCGGGACCCGAGGAGGAGCCGGTGAGCGTGCTGCAACGCTTCGAGAAGCGTCTGGAAGGCCTGGTCGAAGGGGCCTTCGCCAAGGTCTTCAAAGGGGTGGTCCACCCCGTGGAGATCCTCAATGCCATGCAGCGGGAGGCTGAGGCGCACAAGGCGATCCTGGCCGGTGGGCGGACGCTGGTGCCCAACCGCTACGTGATCGATCTCTCGCCGTTCGACCACAGTCGGCTCGCACCGTACGCCGCCGCGCTGGCCCAGGAACTGGCCCAGTCGCAGGCGGAGTTCATCGGCGAGCAGGCCTGGACGGTCTACGGCGACGTGATCGTCGAGATCGAGCGGGGCGAGGGGCTGGACACGGGAATGTTCCGGGTCACCGCCGAGGTCTACACCGGCGGCGAGGTCGCCCCGGTGTCGGCGCCCGGCTACGACGCCGGCCCGCCCGCCTATCCCGCGTACGACCAGGGCGGGGGCTACGGTCCGCCGCCCGGGCACGGTGGTGGCCGCAACGTGCGGCTGGTCTCCGGCGACGGCCGTACGTACCCCCTCCAGATGGGGTCGACGGTGATCGGTCGCGGTGACCAGGCGAACCTGCGCCTGCCCGACGTCGGCATCTCCCGGCGACACGCCCGGCTGGATTTCGACGGCGGCCAGGTCGTGCTTACCGACCTGGGTTCCACGAACGGCACCATGGTCAACGGGCAGCGGGTCTCCGCCGTCGCGCTGAACCCCGGTGACATGGTCCAGCTCGGCACCACGACGCTGACCTTCCGCGTGGACGGCTGAGCCGCCTTGCCGGCACTGGTCATCACCGTCGCCCGGTTCGGTTTCCTGATCCTCCTGTGGATCTTCGTGTTCACGGTGGTCGGTGTGATCCGTCGGGACCTCTTCGCGGGAGCCCGGTCCGGTCGCCTGGTGGCGGCACCACGAGCGGTCGGCGCCTCGACGGGGCAGCAGGCGGCCAAACCAGCAAAGGTGAAGCGGGGTCGGGCGGCCCATCAACTGGTGGTGACCGCAGGTCAACTGGCCGGCACCCGGATCACCCTCGGCGAAGCGCAGATCACGATCGGTCGGGCCGAGGATTCCACGCTGGTCATCACCGACGACTACGCCTCCGCGCGGCATGCCCGGCTCGTGCCGCGCGAGGGGCAGTGGTTCGTCGAGGACCTTGGCTCGACTAACGGGACATACCTCGATCGCGCTAAGGTCACCGGACCAACCCCCGTCCCCCTCGGCGTGCCGATCCGGATCGGCCGCACTTCCCTCGAATTACGGCCATGACTCTGACCCTGCGCTATGCGGCCCACAGCGACCGCGGTCTGATCCGTGACGGCAATCAAGACTCCGTCTACGCCGGGCCGCGGCTACTCGCCGTTGCCGACGGCATGGGCGGTATGGCCGCCGGTGACGTCGCCAGCAACATCGTCATCGGTGCCATGGCGCCGCTCGACGAGGACGTCCCAGGGGACGCCCTCGTCGATGCGTTGCGTTCGGCCGTGGGCACCGCCAACCAACAGCTCCGCGACACGGTGGACGCCAACCCGCAGTTGGAGGGGATGGGCACCACGCTGACGGCGACCCTCTTCTCCGGTAGCAAGCTGGGGATGGTCCACATCGGCGACTCGCGGGCCTATCTGCTGCGCAACGGTGAGTTCTCCCAGATCACCAAGGACGACACGTACGTCCAGATGCTCGTCGACGAGGGCCGGATCAGCGCCGAGGAGGCGAGCAGCCACCCGCAGCGGTCGCTGCTGACCCGCGCCTTGGACGGCCGGGACATCGACCCCGAATATTCGGTGCGTCAGGTGCTGCCCGGTGACCGTTACCTGATCTGCAGCGATGGCCTGTCGGGTGTGGTCAGCGCCGAGACGATCGGTGAGTCCCTGCGGGAGTACACCGACCCGCAGCAGTGCGTCGAGCGTCTGGTTCAGCTCGCCCTGCGCGGCGGCGGCCCCGACAACATCACGGTGATCATCGCCGACGCCACCGACCACGACATCGTCGAGGCGACCCCGATCGTCGGCGGCGCTGCCGCCCGGGACCGGGGCATGGCCACCTCCGCCGACAACTCGACCCCTGCCGCCCGGGCCTCGGCGCTCTCCGCGCCGCGCCCAGCTGTGCCGGAGGAGCCGGCGTCCTCGGACGACGAGCCGGAGCAGCGTAGGCACCGGCCGGTTCGGGCCACCGCCATGGCGCTCGCCATCCTGGTGATCATCGGCGGCGGTCTCTTCGCCGGCTGGACGTACACCCAACGCCAGTACTACGTGGGTGCCACCGAGGAAGGGCAGGTCGCTGTCTTCCGGGGCATCCAGGGGCAGATCGCCGGGATGGACCTCTCCACCGTGCACCGCACAAGCGGCACCCGGTTGGACGACCTCACCGTCGCCGCTCAGGACACCGTCAAGGTGGGCATCCGGGCCAAGAGCGAGCCGGACGCCGAGCGTCAGCTCGCCGAGCTGACGAGCGACACCCCGACCAACCCGAACCTGAAGCCGATCTGCCCGCCCGACCCGACGGCGGTGGGCGGCACGACGTCGCCCTCGCCGACAACTGCCCTTCCCGGGACCACCCCGGAGCCGAACGGCAGCCCCAGCGCCGGGGCGCCGGCGACCCCCAACGGGGTCGTCAGCGCAAGCCCGACCATCGCGGCCACCGATCTGACCTCCCCATCCGACGCCACGCCCTCCGACTCGACAGCGCCGGGGCTCGACCCGGCCGGCTGCCGGTCTCCTGAGTGAGCGTCGGCTGAGATCCCAAGGACCCCACCCGTGACCGTAGCGGCCACACCGGCACCCTCGCCCGCCACCACGGGCGGGGATTCCGGCGTACGCCTGGCCCGGTCGCGCCGCAACGCCGAACTCTCACTGCTGCTGCTGGCAATGGTGATCGTGGCCGCGTACATGGCGACCGTCGAGGCGAACCTGCTGGACACGGTCACCCCGGACTTCTGGATGCCCGCCGCGGCGGTCGGCGCGGTCTTCCTCGGCCTGCATCTGGTGATCCGGTTCCTCGCCCCGTACGCCGACCCGGCACTGCTGCCGGCGGTGGCCCTGCTCAACGGCCTCGGGGTGGGCTTTCTGCGCCGGATCGACCTGGGCGAGGCCGCACCGGCCGACCGGGAGGGCCTGGCCACCTTCGCCGGTATCGGCGGCCGGCAGTTGGCCTGGACGCTGGCCTCGGTGATCCTCGCCGCCGCCCTGCTGGCCATCATGCGGGACCACCGTTCGATCTCCCGGTACGCGTACACCCTTGGGCTTGCCGGCATCGTGCTCGTGATGCTCCCGGCGGTGCTGCCCAGCAGCATCTCCGAGATCAACGGCGCCAAGCTGTGGATCCGGGTCGGTGGGTTCTCCATCCAGCCCGGCGAGTTCGCCAAGCTGGCGCTGCTCGTCTTCTTCGCCTACTACCTGGTGCGCAAGCGCGAGGTGTTGTCGCTGGCCAGCCGGCGTTTTCTCGGCATCGACTTCCCGCGCGGGCGCGACCTCGGCCCGGTGGTGGTGGTCTGGCTGATCAGTGTCCTGGTGCTGGTCTTCGAAAAGGACCTCGGCACCTCGCTGCTCTACTTCGGCATGTTCGTGGTGACGCTCTACATCGCCACCGAACGGGTCAGTTGGCTGCTGATCGGTCTGATCCTCTTCTTCGGCGGCGCCTACCTCGCCTACGTGCTCGGCTCGACGGTCGGTGGGCCGTTCGCCAACTTCTACGTACGCGCCGAGATCTGGCTGGACCCGTTCGCCGATCCGCACGGCAAGGGCTACCAGCTCGTCCAGGGCCTGCTCGCCCTCGGTACGGGCGGGCTGTTCGGCGCCGGGCCGGGCGGCGGCCAGCCGGACATCCTGCCCGAGGTGCAGAACGACTTCATCTTCGCCGGCATCGGTGAGGAGATCGGCCTCTTCGGCCTCTCCGCGCTGCTCGTGGTCTACCTGCTGATCGTGGAGCGTGGCCTGCGCGCCGCGCTCGCGGTGCGTGACTCGTTCGGCAAGCTGCTCGCCGGCGGTCTCGCGTTCACCCTGGGCCTCCAGGTCTTCGTGATCGTCGGCGGCATCAGCAAGCTCATCCCGCTCACCGGTCAGACCACCCCGTTCCTGTCCGCCGGTGGCTCGTCGCTGATGGCCAACTGGCTGCTCATCGCGGTGCTGCTGCGGGTCTCCGACGGCGCACGCCGTCCGGTGACCGGTGGCGGTGGCAAGGCGCCCCGACCGACGGGTGGCCCGCCCGAGCAGTTGCACGGTGCTCCCACGGAGGTGATCAAGCCGTGAACGCACCCCTGCGCCGCGTCGGCGTCGTCGTCATTGTCCTGTTCGGCCTGCTCTTCGCGAACCTCAACTGGATCCAGGCCTACAAGGCCGACGAATACCGCACCAGCGACTACAACGGTCGGGTCCAGGTTGCCGACTACAAGCGCAAGCGCGGCAACATCGAGGCCGGCGGCACCGCGTTGGCCACCAGCAAGGAGACCACCGGCAAGCTGAAGTTCCAGCGCTCCTACCCGGGCGGCGCCAAGTACGCCCACGTGCTCGGCTACAAGCCTGTCAACCTGGCCGACAAGGGCATCGAGCAGGTGGAGAACGACTTCCTGGCCGGCACCAGCGACCAGTTGATCGGTGACCGGTTCAAGGACCTGTTCACCGGTGACGAGACCGGTGGTGGCAACGTCCTGCTCACGCTCTCCAAGCGGGCGCAGGACGTGGCGTACGACCAGCTGCGCAACAACCAGGTGGGGGCGAAGAAGGGCGCGGCGATCGCCATCGACCCGCGTACCGGGGCCGTACAGGCGTTGGTCTCCATGCCAAGCTTCGACCCGAACCCGCTGGTCAGCCACAACACCAATGAGGCGACCGCGGCGTTCAACAAGCTGGAGCAGGACCCGGAGGGTCCGCTGAAGAACCGCGCGCTCGGCGAGACACTGCCGCCGGGCTCCACCTTCAAGATCGTGATCGCCGCCGCAGCCCTGGAGAACGGCGTCACCAAGACCACCCAGATCCCGGCCGGGTCGAGCTACACGCCGCCCACCTCCGGCAGCCAGATCCGCAACGCCGCTCCGTCGATCTGCCCCGAGTCGCAGGTCACCCTGATGGACGCGGTCACCGAATCCTGCAACACCGGCTTCGCCCAGCTCGGGGTGCGCCTCGGCGCCGACACCGTGAAGGAGAAGGCGCGGCAGTTCGGGTTCGAGCAGGAAGACCTCACAGTGGGTCACCTCGGCGAGGGCGGCCTGCCCACGGCGGCCAGCCGGACCGGGGACATGCAGAACCCCGACGGCAGCACCGACCCGGCCGCGCTCGCCCAGTCCTCGATCGGGCAGAACAACGTCCGGATGACCCCGCTGGAAGGCGCCCTGATCGCCAGCGCGGTCGCCAACAACGGCAGCCAGATGCGGCCGTACCTGGTCCGGCAGTTGCTCGCTCCGGACCGGACCACCAGCTACTACACCGCCAAGCCCCGGGAGCTGCGCCAGCCGGTAAGCGGCCAGGTAGCGACCGACCTGCGCGAGATGATGGTCAGCGTGGTGCAGAACGGCACCGGCCGGAAGGCAGCCATCAACGGCTACACCGTCGGTGGCAAGACCGGCACCGCCCAGTCCGCCCCGGACCGCCCCGACCACGGTTGGTTCATCGGCTTCGCCCTGGACAAGGACGGCAACCCGGTCTCCGCGGTGTGTGTGGTGCTGGAGCAGGCCGGCAGCGGCGGCAGCGCCGAGGCCGCACGCATCGGCGGCCAGATAATGCGAGCCGCCATCGCCGACCCCGGGGGTCGCTGACATGCTCAGCCCCGGCGTCCAGCTCGGCAACCGCTACCGTCTCGACGAGCGGATCGCCAGCGGCGGCATGGGCGACGTGTGGCGCGGCACCGACCAGGTGCTCGGCCGTACGGTCGCCGTGAAGAGCCTGCTCCCCGCGCTGCTCGACGACCCGGACTTCGCCGAGCGGTTCCGCGGCGAGGCCCGCACGATGGCCACCATCAATCACCCCGGCGTGGTGGACGTCTACGACTTCGGCAACGACCAGCAGATCGCCTTCCTGGTCATGGAGTACGTCGAGGGCGACGCCCTGTCGTCCACGCTGAGCCGGGTCGGTCGGCTCACCCCGGCCCGGACGATGGCCCTCGTCGCGCAGGCCGCCGACGCGTTGCACGCCGCGCACGAGAAGGGAATCGTGCACCGCGACGTCAAGCCGGGCAACCTGCTGGTCCGGCCGAACGGCACACTTGTGCTCACCGACTTCGGCATCGCCCGTTCCGACCTGGTCGGCCAGCTCACCGCCGCCGGCTCGGTGCTCGGCACCGCCTCGTACATCTCGCCGGAGCAGGCCACCGGCGGCGTGGCCACCCCCGCCTCCGACGTGTACGCGCTCGGCGTCGTCGCCTACCAGTGCCTCGCCGGAAGGCGGCCGTTCGAGGGCGACAACCCGCTCGACATCGCCATGCGGCACGTCCGGGAGACGCCCCGGCCGCTGCCCGCCGACATCCCGCCGCAGGTCCGGGCCGTGGTGGAACGCGCGTTGGCGAAGGACCCGGCTGCCCGGTGGCCCAGCGCCGCAGCGCTCGCGGGTGTCGCCCGCCAGCTGAAGGCCGCGCTGTCCCAGCAGGCCCGGGCCGGTGGCAACCCCGGGCCGGTCTCCGCAGCGCCGGCCTCACCTGCCGCACCCGGCCGCGCCCAGGTGCCGCAGGCGCACCAGATGCGCCCGCCAGGTGCCCCGCACCGCCCGGCGCCCGCCGGGCAGCGGCCGAATTCGGCTCCGCCGGCTCAGCAGCCGCGCCCCATGTCGGTACCGCCTGCCCAGCAGCCGCGCCCCATGTCCGTTCCGCCGGCCCAGCAGCTTCGCCCCACCTCCGTCCAGCCGGCCCAGCCACTGCGCCCCACCACCGTCGCGCCGGCCGTTCCCTACGCCCGACCGCCGGCCGCCCCGGCCGGCTATCCCCGTGGCGCCGCAGCGGTGCCACCGCCACAGGTCCGCCAGGAACACCCCCCGGCGTACGTCCACCAGGCCGGTCCGGTGCCCTCCGGGCCGGACTCCAACCGGTCTCGGCCCGGAATGGTGTTCCTCGCCATCCTGCTGGCCGTACTGGTCCTCATCTGTTCCGGCGTGATTTCCTACAGCCTGCGGAAGCAGTCGCAGGACGGTGCCGCCGGCGCGCTGGCTCCACAGACCGTGACGGTCGGCGCGCTGGGGCTCGACGGACGCGACGATGCGACCCGGACGTCGTACCGTCGTGAGGTACGAATCCAGCCGGACGACGGCGGGACGACGACGAGCGAAGGACGACAGACGCGATGACAGCGCAGGCCCGCCTGCTCGGTGGCAGGTACCAGGTCGGCGAGCTGCTCGGCTATGGCGGCATGGCCGAGGTGCACCGCGGTCGCGACCTCCGGCTCGGTCGGGACGTCGCGATCAAGATGCTCCGGACCGACCTCGCCCGGGACGCGACGTTCCAGATGCGGTTCCGTCGGGAGGCGCAGAACGCCGCCTCGCTCAACCACCCGGCGATCGTGGCCGTCTACGACACCGGCGAGGAGACCGCGCCGACCGGTGAGACGTTGCCGTTCATCGTCATGGAGTTCGTCAACGGCCGGACGCTGAAGGAGGTGCTCGGCGCCGAAGGACGACTTCAGCCCCGCCGGGCGCTGGAGATCTGCGCCGACATGTGCGCGGCGCTGGAGTTCAGCCACCGGCACGGCATCATCCACCGGGACATCAAGCCGGGCAACGTCATGCTCACGCAGACCGGCCAGGTCAAGGTGATGGACTTCGGCATCGCGCGGGCTCTTGCCAGCGGTGCCACCACGATGACGCAGACAAGCGCTGTCATCGGCACGGCGCAGTACCTCTCCCCGGAGCAGGCGCGCGGTGAGGCCGTCGACGCCCGCTCCGACGTGTACGCGGCCGGCTGCGTGCTCTTCGAACTGGTCTGCGGGCACCCGCCGTTCGTCGGTGACAGCCCGGTGAGCGTCGCCTACCAGCACGTACGCGAGACGCCGCCGACGCCGAGCGACATCAATCCGGACGTCAACCCGGCTGTCGACGCGATCGTGCTCAAGGCGCTGTCCAAGAACCCGCTCAACCGTTACCAGAGTGCCGGCGAGATGCGGGCCGACCTGCTCCGCGCCGCCGCCGGACGACCGGTGCTCGCCACTCCGGTGCTGCGTGAGGCCGAGACGGTGGCGATGGCACCGGCCGGCGGTGGGGGCGGTTACCCGGCTGCCGCCGGCGGGGCGCAGACCCGGCAGATCCCGGCCCGGGTCGGCGACCCGCGTCAGCGCAAGGCGTCCTCCTGGCTGATCGCCCTGTTCAGCGCGGTGGGCGTGCTGGCCGTGATCGCCCTGGTGGCGGCCCTGCTCTGGAGCCAGCAGCAGGACGAGGCACTGAAGGCGGTGCCGACCCTCACCGGCAAGAGTCAGACCGCCGCGATCACCGAGATCCGCAATGCCGGCTTCCAGCCGGTGGTGGGCGATCCGGTGTTCGCCAGCGACTGCACGCAGGACAACGTGGTCCGGCAGGACCCAGCGCCCGGCGGTCGGCTGAAGCAGAACGCGTCGGTGACGATCCAGGTCTGCGGTGGTAAGCCGGAGGTGGCGGTTCCGGCGGGGCTCAAGGGCAGCAAGCGGGAGAGCGCGATCGCCCGCCTCACCGAGGCGAACCTCAAGTACGAGATCAAGACGGTGGACAACGAAGCACCTCAGAACGAGGTCCTCAGCGTCAACCCGCCGGAGGGCCAGCGCGTTCCCGAAGGCACGCAGGTGACGCTGACGGTGTCCAACGGCAAGGTCCGTGAGGTGCCGGACGTGGTCGGGTTGAGCCAGGAGGAAGCCACCCGCGTTCTCCGCAACGCGGGCTTCACCGTGGTTTCCCAGGACGGTCCGGAGGTGCCAGCGGCCGAGGCAGGCAAGGTCACCGACCAGAACCCGAACGCCAAGGACAAGAAGCCGACCGGCACGAGGGTGACCATCAAGGTAAGTCAGCCGGAGCCGGAGACCGACCCGACGCCGACGGGCACACCGACGGGCACACCGACCGGTACGCCGACCACACCTGGCAGCGGAGGCGGCGGCGGCCTGCCGTTCATGCCCCCGCCGACCCGACTTCCCCAGGACTAGGCACACCTGGGCATCGGCATGACCGACTCGGAAGCGACCCCTGTCGGACCGGCGGGCCGCCGGCCTCGACGCCTCAGACGCGTGGCCATCCTGGGTGTCGTCGTGCTGCTGCTCGCCAGCCTTCCGTGGCTGTGGACGACGCTCGCCGCACGCGGCCACCTGCACTCGGAGGCCGACGCGCCGGCCGCCGACGTGGTGATCGTCCTGGGCACCGCCGTGGCGGCCGACCGGCAACGTCCGGGCGACCGGCTCGCCGGCCGTCTGGAGACCGCGGCGGCGCTGGTGACCAGTGGGCGGGCCAAGGTAGTGCTCGTGTCGGGCGACGGCGGTGGCACCTCGGGTGACGAGCCGGCGGTGATGACGTCGTACCTCGCCGGGCTCGGCGTCGATCCGCGGCGGGTGGTGGCCGACCCGTTCGGCCTCGACACGTACGACAGTTGCCTGCGAGCGCGCGACGTGTACGGCGTCGAGCGGGCACTTGTCGTCACCCAGTCCTACCACCTGTCCCGAGCGGTGACGCTGTGCCGGCAGATCGGCCTCGACGTCGACGGCGTAACCGCTCGCTGCGACGGCTGTGGCGCAGCCCTGCTCGCTGAGAAGTCGGTCCGGGACTATTTCGCCAGTGGCAAGGCGGCGTGGGACGCGGTCCGGGGCCGGGCGCCAGCGGTCAGCTCGCCAGCGGACCCGGCGGTCCAGAACGCGCTACTGCCCTGACCTGCCCCGCGAGGTGACCTCGGCCGGTTCAGGTGGTGGCGAACGCCGCCAGGCGGCGGGCGTCGACATCGGCGGCCAGCGCGGGTGCCCGTTCCAGCGCCTCCGGGTGACCGCAGCCGGCCAGCCAGTTGGCGAGCATCAGGTGGCCGCCCTCGGTGAGCACCGACTCCGGGTGGAACTGCACGCCTTCGATCGGCAGCGTGCGGTGCCGCATCGCCATCACCACGCCGGAGCCGGTCCAGCCGGTGACCTCAAGCTCGTCGGGCAGCGTCTCGGGCAGCACGGCCAGCGAGTGGTAGCGGGTGGCGGTGAACGGGTCGGGCAGGCCGGCGAGCACGCCCACCGACTTGTGCCGTACGTCGGAGGTCTTGCCGTGCAGCAGCTCGGGCGCCCGGGTCACCGTCGCACCGAACGCCTCGCCGATGGCCTGGTGACCGAGGCAGACGCCGAAGATCGGCAGCTCGCCCGCGTATTCGCGGATGACGTCCAGGCAGATGCCGGCGCGGTCGGGGCTGCCCGGCCCGGGTGAGAGCAGGATGCCCGCCGCACCCACCCGGCCCACCTCGGCCACGTCGATCTCGTCGTTGCGGCGGACCTCGCAGTCCACGCCGAGCTGGCCCAGGTACTGCACGAGGTTGAAGACGAACGAGTCGTAGTTGTCGATCACCAGGACGCGCATGATCACCTGCTCGGGGAGGACGGCGCGGGATTGTTCTGCTCGGTGTCGTACGGCAGGTCGTGCTCGTCGCCGGCCGGGGTCTCCCCGGTGACCGCGTCCCCGCCGCCCGTCTCCGCAGGCACGCCGGACTCGACCTGCACGTCGTCGAAGGGCAGCAGCGGCTCGGCCCAGGGGAAGGCCACGAACCAGAGCAGGGCCACGGTGGCGGCCACGAGCAGCACCGAGCCGGTCAGCTTGCCGACCAGGCCGAATGGGAGCTTGCGCCAGATGAACGCGTACATCGGTCAGCCCCCCAGCTCGGCGGGACGGCCCGCCGACTTGGGTTGGGTGCGGTCCAGTTCGGCGTGGACGATCAGGCGCTGGTAGTTGTCGAACTTCGGGTTGCAGGTGGTGAGCGTGAGCATCCGCTTGGTCGGCTTCTTGTCCGGCTGGCCGGGCACCGGGGCCACCACCTCGACCTGCGTCGGCTTGACGATCCGGGACTGCGAAACCAGATAGACGTACCACTCGGTCTTGCCCTCGACCACTATCGCGTCGCCCTCGTTCAGCTCGTCAAGCCGCCAGAACGTGGCACGGTTGCGGTGGCCGGCGACGGAGAAGTTGCCGACCTGGCCGGGCAGCGCGCTTGCCGGGTAGTGGCCCGGGGCGTACCTGATGTCGGCCTGGGTGACACCCTCGACCACCACCCAGCTCTTGTCGAACTTGGGGATGTAGAGGCCGGCGAGCGGCTTGCCGCGGACCGGAGGGGACGGCTTGGCGCTCGGGCCGGCGGACGGAGCGACAGTCGGGTCGTCGGTCGGGGCCCACACCTGGGCGAGCTCGTTGCTGAGGTCGTTCTGGTGGGCGTCGACGATTGCCGATTTGCCCCAGATCTCGTAGCCGGCGAAGAGCAGCACCACGAGGCCGAAGGTGATCAGCACCTCGCCGGTGACCCGGATGCCGGTGCGGATCCGGGAGCCGAGCGACGGACGCGTGAGTTCCGAGTAGACGCTCTTGTAGCCCTCGCCGGTCTGGTGCGGCCGGAGTTGGACCACCTTTTCGCCGCGCCGGGGGCGGGGCGGTTCGGCGGAGCTGTCGTCCGTACCGGCCGGGTCGTCGGTGGTCGGGGTGCGGGGCACGGCGCCCATCAGCGCCGTGGAGTCCATGGCCGGAGGCCGGGGCGTGGGCCTGGCGGGCACGGCGGGGATGAGCGCGGTGGCGCCCGGGTCGGCGGCCGGGTCCGGGCCGCGACCGGCCGCGGCCGCAGGTGCGCCAGGAGACCCGGTCGGGCGGGGGGGTCGGGGGCCGACCTTCGGAAGGTACGCGGTCGGCTCGTCGCCCACGGCCCGGCTCGGACCGCCGCCGGAGAGAGCCGGACCGGCCGGTACGCCGGACGGGCCGCTGGCGGCCGGCGGGCTGGTCGGCGCGACGCCGGGTGCAGGCGGGCGGATGGGACCTGTCGGCCGGACCGGCCCCGGGTCGGCGGATGCGCTCGGCCGGTCAGCACCGGCAGCGGGACGGCCGGAACCTCCGTAGGGGCCGGGCGTGGCGGCCCCGCCGTGTCCGCCGGGCGTGGTGGCCCTGCCGTGTCCGCCGGGCGTGGTGGCCCCGCCGTGCGGGCTGGGCGTGGTGGCCCCGCCGTGTCCGCCGGGCGTGGTGGCCCCGCCGTGCGGGCCGGGGCCGGCGGACGCGACGTGCGGACCGGGGCTGGTGGACCCGCTGTGCGGGCTTGTGCTGGCCGCTGCGGCGCCGGGCCAGGGCGGCGGTGCGGCTACGGCGGGGCGGTCCGCAGGGCGTGCCGGGCCGGCGTTCGGGGGTCGGGGAGCTGCCGGTGGGCGGGTCGTGCCAGGGCGGATGGGCAGCACCGGCTCGGGCCAGTTGCCGGCCGGAGTCGGCCGGGCCGGAGTCGGCCCAGGTCGATCGGCAGTCGGGTCAGGGCGGCGGGGAGTGGGCTCAGCGAGGCCGGAAGTCGCGGGTCGGTCGGGAGTCGCCTCAGGTCGACCGGGAGTCGCGGGTCGGTTGACCCTGGGCAGGAAGTCGGTCGGTTCGTCGGCCTGGTCGCGGTGTCGCCCGTCGCGCCGCTCGTCCGGGCCGCTCACCGGGGCACCGTCGCTGCGCGCAGGGCGGTGGAGTCCTCGAAGGCCGGGACTTCCACGGTGGAGACGGACTCCTTGTAGCCGAGCTGGTAGTCGTCGACAGCGTCCTTGAACAACCGGACTCCCTCAGAGCTGGCGAGGGCCTGCTGGAGGGCAGCGGGATCGCCGATTGCTACGATCTTGAACGGTGGGGAGTACACCCGCCCGTGTAGCAGCAGGGTGTTACCGACGCAGCGTACCGCGCTGGTCGCGAGCACGCGGACATTCATGATTGACATGGCTTCCGCTCCGCCGGCCCAGAGCGCGTTGACCACCGCCTGCACGTCACCCTGGTGGACGACCAGGTCGTCGTTGCTGGCCCCGGCGCGGGTCTCGTTGTTCTGCGGAGCGTCGTTCAGTTCGACTGTCACGCCGGTGCCGGTGAGCTTGGTGAACCCGGCCGCCTGAAGGTTCAGCTGGGCGCGGGCCTGTTGAGCCTGGATCGGGCCGTCCGACTCGGCCAGGGTGTTGGTGCGTCGCTCGACTTCGTCACGCAGCGCGGCAGCGCGGCGCTCGCTGGCGGCGACCTGCTGCTGGCGTTCCTCTTTGAGTTGGTTGAGCTGGGGCCGCCGGTCCTCCCGCAGCGCGGTGCCGCCGGCAGTGGTCGCGGTGGTCGTGAAGAGCAGCCCCGCCGCGGCAGCGATCAGCGGTACGCCGATCGACCAGCCTGACCGACGTTGCCGTTGCCGCCGGGGCAGCAGCCCGACGACGGCCCGTCGGAGGACCTTCTGCCAGGAGGCCGCGCCGGATGTGTACTCCACCGAGCCTTCCTTCCGCGTGTCGGGGATCGGTCCGCGCCGGCTGGGCCGGTGATGCGAACAGTCCCGTATTTTTCGGTCACTCCGAGCATCGGCCTGACCCCATTCGTGGTCCAAGCGGCCGATCCGGACTACGCTAGCTGTCGAACATTATTGGCCATGAACCGTCGCCTCCGCGCCCGGTTGTCAGGCCGGACGAGGTCGTCACCCCTCTGGAGAGCGTCGTGCCCAAGTCTCAGGTCCGTAAGAAGAAGGTGTACACGCCGCCGACGGACGTCCGTCCGACGACTGCGGCGTCGACGCGCAAGCCTAGCCCGGTGTGGCTGCCGATCACGGCTGTCGCTCTGATCGTCGCGGGCATCGGCTGGCTGGTGGTCTACTACCTCTCCGAGCAGCAGTACCCGGTCGCCTCCTGGCAGTACTGGAACCTCGCCGTCGGCTTCGGCGCGATGGTCGCCTCGTTGGCGCTGCTCTCCCGCTGGCGCTGAGCCGGTTCGTCGCTGCGTTTTCGCAGACGATCAGGTCACCCCGACGCGCCCCTGTCCGGCAGGCGGTGGTGGGGCACCCTATGGTGTCCGCAGGCGGCGTGGCCTACTGCGAGATGACTCACGTTACTGCTGGGTAACCTTGCGCGTAGGCTGCACTGCATGACCGAGCGGAGCGAGGTCATCGACCGGTCCGGTCGCAGGTACGGCAGCGGCGCGACGCCGGCTTCGTCCTGACACCGGCCCCCGGTCGCTGAACTGCTCGACCGCAAGCACACCGGGGAGGCCAACTCGATGGGCAGCGTCCAGATCGTCACCACGATCCTCGCGGCCGGCATCACCGCCGTGGCGGTGTGGCTGGCGGTGCGTGCGGTCATGAAGATGACGGCCGTCATCCGGTTGGGGCAACCCGCTCCGGAGCGGTTCGCCGACAAGGGTGCCCGCACCAAGACCATGCTTGTGGAGACCGCCGGCCACACCCGGATGTTCAAGTGGGGTGTGGTGGGCGCGGCCCACTGGTTCGTGATGGTCGGCTTCATCGTGCTGTCGCTGCTCGTGCTGGAGGCGTACTTCGAGGTCGCCACCACCGACGGCGGCCTGCCGATCATCGGGCACTGGACGATCTTCGGCCTGGTCACCGAGATCATCGGCGTGCTGGGCCTGGTCGGCATCGTGGTGCTGATGGCGATCCGGCTGCGCAACCGCCCCAACCGGCCGGGCGGCCGGTCCCGGTTCACCGGCTCCACGATGTGGCAGGGCTACTTCGTCGAGTGGGTCGTGCTGCTGGTCCTGGTCTTCGGATTCGTGATCCGGGGCTTCAAGGTCGCCACGGACCACTTCGAGTTCCCGTTCTGGGCCACCCCGGTCAGTCACGCGGTCGGCGCGATCCTGCCCGACTGGCAGGACGGCGTCAGCGTCGCCGCCGCCATCAAGATCATGATCTCGATGACCTGGCTGATCGTCATCTCGCTGAACGTCACGATGGGTGTCGCCTGGCACCGCTTCCTGGCGTTCCCCAACATCTTCTTCAAGCGTGAGCCGGCCAAGCCTGCCGGTTCCGGCCTCGGCGCGCTGCGCCCGATGACGAGCCAGGGCAAGCCGCTCGACTTCGAGGAGGCCGACCCGGAGAAGGACCAGTTCGGCGTCGCCCAGGTCGAGCAGTTCAGCTGGAAGGGCCTACTGGACTTCAGCACCTGCACCGAGTGTGGTCGCTGCCAGTCGCAGTGCCCGGCCTGGAACACCGGCAAGCCGCTGTCGCCCAAGCTGCTCGTGCTGAGCCTGCGTGACCACGCGTACGCCAAGGCGCCCTACCTGCTGGCTGGCGGCGGCAAGGACCTCACCGGCGAGGAGAAGGCCACCCAGGCTCAGCTCGCCCACCTGGACGTGCTGTCGCTCGCCGAGGGCGACAAGCCGTTGATCGGCACCGCCGAGGAGGGCGGGGTCATCGACCCGGACGTCCTCTGGTCGTGCACCACCTGCGGCGCCTGCGTCGAGCAGTGCCCGGTGGACATCGAGCACGTGGACCACATCGTCGACATGCGTCGCTACCAGGTGCTTATCGAGTCGAGCTTCCCGTCCGAGGCCGGCGTGATGCTGCGCAACCTGGAGAACAAGGGCAACCCGTGGGGCGCCCCGCAGAACACCCGCGAGGACTGGACCAAGGGCCTCGACTTCGAGGTGCCCCGGGTGGGTGAGGTCGACGACTTCGAGTACCTGTTCTGGGTCGGCTGCGCCGGTGCCTTCGAGGACCGGGCCAAGAAGACCACCCGGGCGGTGGCGACCCTGCTCAACGAGGCGGGCGTGAAGTTCGCGATCCTCGGCGAAGGCGAAACCTGCTCCGGCGACCCGGCGCGACGGATCGGCAACGAGTTCGTCTTCCAGATGCTCGCCCAGCAGAACGTGGAGACGCTGAACGAGGCGTTCGAGGGCCGCGAAAAGGCCAAGCGCAAGATCGTCGCGACCTGCCCGCACTGCTTCAACACCCTGGGCAACGAGTACGGCCAGCTCGGCGGCGAGTTCGAGGTCGTCCACCACACCCAGCTGCTGGCCCACCTGGTGTCCACCGGCAAGCTCACCCCGGTGCAGCCGGTCGACGGCGGCGTCACGTACCACGACCCCTGCTACCTGGGTCGGCACAACCGCATCTTCGCGGCTCCCCGCGAGGTCCTCGGTGACGCCATCGAAGGCGAGATCGCCGAGATGCCGCGCAACAGCGAGCGCTCCTTCTGCTGCGGCGCCGGTGGCGCCCGGATGTGGATGGAGGAGAAGATCGGCAAGCGGATCAACGTGGACCGGGTCGAGGAGGCCATGGCCACCGGGGCGAAGACGGTCGCCGTCGGTTGTCCCTTCTGCTCGACGATGCTCAGCGACGGCGTCAACGGCAAGGGCGCCGGCGAGCAGGTCGAGGTGATCGACGTGGCGACCGTCCTGCTGCGCTCGGTCAAGCCGGAGACCCCGGCCGGTGAGCCGGAGGCCGTGCCGACCGCAGGCTGAGGCGTACCCCCGGCGGAAGCTGGACCACGACGGCGGCGGCACCCTGCGGTGCCGCCGCCGCTCGTTCAGCTGACAGTTGTGGTGACGATGGCCGCGGTGGTCGCGACCATCAGCGCGGCCTGCATCTCGTCGATGGCCTTCTTGGCGGCGGCCGAGGCCCAGTCGCCCGCAGCGATCTCGTCCATCCGGGCCTTCACCCGATCCTTCGGCAGCTCGCGGAAGAGCTTGCGGTCCAGGCCGACCGCCCGGGTCACGGTGAGCAGCGCCGCCGTCCGGGCGTCGACCGGGCCGTTGCCGGTTAGCGCCGCCGCCATCCGCTCCCGGGCTTCCGTCTCCACCGCCGGCTGGGCGCCGGTCGGCGAGGGATAGCGGGTACGCGGGAAGACCAGCAGCACCTTGTCGGACTCCCGGCGCAGCACCCCGGTGTCCACCAGCCCGTCGAGCACCCGCTCCGGCAGGCCCTTGGCCAGCTTGCCGATCCAGTTCTTGGGCTTGCGGGGCCGCCCGGCGGCGGCCAGCACGGCCAGGGCGTCGTCCAGTAGGGGCACCCCGGTCGCGGCGGGATCGGTCACCACGAGGTGCTTGTCCGTCACCTCGACCCGGCTGGCGAGCGCCAGTTCCAGCAACACCGCGCCGGCGAGGCCGTAGTCGAGGTGTGGGCGTCCGAGCCGGTTGGCGCCGTCATCGTCGTACGCGAGCAGGACCAGTTCGTCGGTGAGCAGCACACTGTCCATGCCGCCACGCTAGCGGGGACCCGCCGCCGGCACTCCCGTGCCACAATCACGCGCATCGACGGACTTCTTGTTCTAGCGCTGCTGCCGCTTATCGGTTTCGTGCTGCTGACCGTCGGCAACGCGTTCTTCGTGGCGGCCGAGTTCGCCCTGGTCACCGTCGATCGGGCCGAGATCGACCGGCGGGCCGCTGCTGGTGACGAGGCAGCCCGGACGGTACGCGTCGCGCTGCGCGAGCTGTCGTTCCAGCTGTCCGGCGCGCAGCTCGGAATCACCATCACCGCGCTGCTGACCGGCTACCTGGCCGAGCCGGCCCTGGCCCGGATCTTCACTCCGTTGCTGCGTCCCGTCGCCGGTGACAGCACCGAAAGGTTCACCCCGTTCCTCGCGTTGGCCCTGGCCACGCTCATCTCCATGCTGTTCGGGGAACTGGTGCCCAAGAACGCGGCGCTGGCCCGTCCGATGCCGGCGGCGCTGGCCACCGCCGGGCCGATGCACGCGTTCTCCCGGGCCTTCGGGTGGCTGATCCGCGGCCTGAACGGCTCGGCGAACCGGCTGGTCCGGGCGCTCGGAGTGGAGCCGCAGGAGGAGTTGGCGAGTGCCCGATCTCCTGAGGAGCTGGGTCTGCTGGCCGCCATCTCGGCCCGGGCGGGCGCGCTGCCGCCGGACACGGCGATGCTGCTGCGCCGGACGATCCGCTTCGGCGACAAGCGGGCCGCCGAGGCGATGACCCCACGGGTCGACGTGGTCGCGCTGCGCGCCACCGTCACCGTCGCCGAGCTGCTGGAGGAGTCACGGCGGACCGGACGGACCCGCTTCCCGGTGTACGAGGAGACGCTCGACCTCGTCATCGGCGTCGCCGGTGTGCCGGACGCGCTGGGTGTACCGCTGTCGGCCCGGTCGTCGACCGCTGTCGGGTCGGTGGCCCGGGAGCCGGTGTTCGTGCCGGAGAGCCTGGACCTGGACGGCGTGCTTGCCGCCTTGAAGGCCGCAGGGGCCGACCTGGCCATCGTTGTCGACGAGTACGGCGGCACTGACGGTGTGGTGACGATCGAGGACCTGGTCGAGGAGTTGGTCGGCGAGATCGCCGACGAGTTCGATCCGGCCAGTGTGGACGATCCCGGTCCGGTACGGCTGACCGTGCCGGGTGGGGAGCGCACGGTGCTCGTCGACGGGGTGCTGCGCTCCGACGAACTGGCCGAACAGACCGGCTTCCGGCTGCCTGAGGGCCCGTACGAGACGTTGGCCGGGTTCCTGCTGGCCCGGCTCGGGCACATCCCGCTGGCCGGCGAGGCGATCGAGGAGGGCGGCTGGGAGTTCACGGTGGTGGAGGTGGAGCGACACCGGATCGAGCAGGTCCGGGTGTTGCGCCCGGCGGAGCCGGAGAACGATGGCTGAGCTGCTGGTGACGGTGCTGCTGTTGGTGGGCAACGGGTTCTTCGTGGGCAGCGAGTTCGCGCTCATCGCGTCCCGGCGGACGGTGATCGAGCCGTTGGCCGCCGGGTCGAAGCGGGCTCGTTGGGCGTTGTCCGCGATGAACCAGATCCCGCTGATGATCGCTGGCGCGCAGCTCGGCATCACTGTCTGCTCACTGGGTCTCGGCGCGATAGCGGAGCCGGCGTTGGCGCACCTGCTGGAGTCGCCGTTCCACGCCGTCGGGATGCCCGAACGGGCGGTGCACCCGGTGGCGTTCGTGCTGGCCCTGGGCCTTGTGGTCTTCCTGCACACGGTGGTCGGCGAGATGGTGCCGAAGAACATCACGCTGGCGGGCCCGGAGGTGTCCGCGCTGTGGCTCGGCCCGGCGATGCTGGCGTTCTGCGTGGCCACCAAGCCGCTGCTGCTGGCGATGAAGTGGGCGGCCCGCCAGGTGTTGGCGCTCTGGCGGATCGAGGCGAGCGAGGCCGTGAAGACGGTGTTCACCGCCGAGGAGTTGGCCGGGTTGGTGTCGCAGGCGCGTACCGAGGGACTGCTCGACGCCGAGGAGCATGCCCGGATCACCGGTGCCCTGGCCCTGCACTCACGGACCGCGGCGGACGCGTTGCAGCCGTGGTCGACTGTGGTGACGGTGGCCGATGACGTGTCGCCCGCGTCGCTGGAGGTGCTGGCGACCCGGACCGGCCGATCCCGGTTTCCCGTGGTGCAGCGTTCCACCCGCCGTGTGCTGGGCTTCGTGCACGTCAAGGACGTCCTCGGGTACGCCGGGCAGGGGCGCCGGGCGGCGGTGCCGGCGGAGGTGTACCGGCCGCTGGCGGTGGTGCCGCCGGAGCGTACGCTTGCTGATCTGCTGCTGGCCATGCGCCGCGAACGGCGGCACATGGTGCTGGTCAGTGACGGCCTGCGCCCGCTCGGCGTGGTCACGCTCGACGACGTATTGACCGCAATCGTTGGCTAATGGAGCAATACCCTTGGTGTGCAAGCGGTTGCGCGACAGTGATGGTGACGCGGCCCGCCTTGATTCCGGTGCGGCGCTTCCCTAATGTTGGGCACCGACCGCTGTGGGTCGTCTGCCTCGGCCCTTCCCTCACGCGAGGCGCCCGGCGGTCGGTTGCAAAGGAGTCGACGCCGGTGGCAACCATGCCCCCTCATCGTCACGCCCCGGGGTCGCCCGTTCGACCGGGCGGTCTACGCAGGGTCGCCCGTCGTCTGCTCGTGTTGGTCGCCGCGGCGGCTGTCGGTGCCGGCATGCTCGCCGCCCCGGCGCAGGCCGAGCCCACTGTCGACGAGATCGAGGCGCAGATCGACAAGAAGTGGGAGCAGTTGGAGCCCACCATCGAGCAGTACAACAAGGTGCGGGCGGATCTGAAGGTCAACCGCAAGAAGTCGGCCGACCTCCAGAAGAAGATCGAGCCTCTGGCCCTGCAGAGTGAGTTGGCGCTCAATCGGGTCGGTGACCTCGCCTCCCGCTACTACATGTCGGGCCCGTCGCAGGAGATCGGCGCGCTGCTGGTCAGCGCCAAGCCGGACACCCTCACCGAGCAGCTCACCATCCTCGACCGGCTCGCCGCGCGGGAGCGCAAGGAGGTCGAGGGCGTGCTGGCCGTCCGGGCCAAGTACGACGGCGAGAAAGAGAAGCTCGACGCGCTGATCGCCACCCAGACCAAGCAGCAGAACGACCTGGCGGCCAAGAAGAAGCAGATCGACGCCGAGATCAAGAAGCTCGAGGCGTCCCTGCCGAAGACCACTGTCAAGACGGCGGGCTGCCCGACCATCAACGGTGTGGTCAGCGAGAAGGCCCGTATCGCGATCAAGACGGCCTGCGGAAAGCTCGGCAAGCCGTACGTCTGGGGTGCCACCGGCCCGAACTCGTTCGACTGCTCGGGTCTGACCCAGTACGCGTACAAGGCGGCCGGGATCAGCCTCACCCACCACACGGGCAACCAGTGGAACGAGGGCAAGGCCATCTCGCGTGCCGACGCCCGCCCCGGTGACCTGGTGTTCTTCTTCAGCGACCTGCACCATGTCGGCCTCTATCTGGGCAACGACCAGATGGTGCACGCCCCACGCGCCGGTAAACCGGTGCAGGTGGCAAGCATCAACCACATGCCTGTCGCCGGGTTCCGCAGACCCTGATCCACAGCACGCACGACGACGGCCCCCGGTCACCGACCGGGGGCCGTCGCGGTTTCGTCAGTGCGTCAGCGGGGTGCGCCCACCGGGGACGGCAGCACCTGCACGTCGGCCAGGTTGACGTACATGATGCGGTGGCCGAACTGGATCTGCACGTACCTGTTGTCGCCGCGGATCACCGTCCAGTCGCCGGGTGACGAGCCGTCGAAGGTGCTGGCCCGGTAGTACTCGCCGGGCAGCACCGCGCCGACGGAGTACCGCTGGCCGGCCGCGAGGGTGTACTGCAACGGCGAGATCGCCTGGTAGGGCACGCCGGCGGGGTAGGCAGCCTGCTCCGGGTACGCCCGCCCGTACACCGGAATGGTGGCGCGGCCGGGCTTGGGGGTGACCACCATCCCCACGGTCCAGGTGGCGGTGGGTGCGGAGGCCGGGTTGTGGAACCAGGCCCGTTGCCCGAGGTACCAGATGGCCGTCCAGTCGCCCTGCCGTCCGGCCAGCGCGTACGTCTGGCCGGCGGAGGCCCGGGCGCCGTGGTCGGACACCTCCATCGTGTTCGGGGTGCCGTCGGGGCGCAGCGCGATGTCGTTTACCAGCGGCGCGTCGGCCGACGGCGCGGAGCGCAGCACCACCGACGACGAGCCGCGCGACGGGCACGGAACGCCAGGAGTGACGCAGCCGATGAACTCCGGCCGGTTGGTGGCGTAGTCCGGGTCGATCCGGACCAGGCCGGTGGCCGGGGTGCCGGTGTCCAGGCGTGGCGCGTGCAGCAGGTCGAAGTAGTGATTCCAGTCCCAGTACGGCCCCGGGTCCCAGTGCATCCCGCGCACTGTCGCCGCTGTGGTGCCGGGCACGTTGTCGTGGCCGATGATGTGCTGACGGTCCAGCGGGATGCCCAGTCGCAGCGCGAGGTGCCGCACGAGCTTCGCCGACGTCCGGTACATCGCCTCGGTGTACCAGGTGCCCTGCGCGGCGAAGCCCTCGTGTTCGAGCCCGATCGCCTTGGCATTGACGTACCAGTTGCCGGCGTGCCAGGCGACGTCCTTGGTCTTGACGTGCTGGGCGATGTGCCCGTCCACCGAGCGCAGCGTGTAGTGCCAGCTCACGTAGGTCGGGTCCTGGACGAGCTTCAGAGTGGTCGCCCAACTCCCCTCGGTGTCGTGGATGACGATGTACTCGATCTTCTGCCGCTTCGGCCGGTCGGAGAGGTCGTGGTTGCCGTAGTCCCCGTCCCCGAACGCCTGGTAGGGCGCCGGGATCCACTCACAGGAGATGGTGCGGGGGCACTCCAGCCCGTCCGGGCGGGCGAGCTTGCGCAGGCCCAGCCGGTCCAGCCAGGTGCGCTCCGGCCGTACCGTGCGGGCCGGCAGGGTGACCCGCTGGCCGTCGTCGGTCACCCGGGACTCGCCGGCGCCGATGGTGGTGAAGACCTCGTCGGCGAAGGCCGCCGCGGCGTCGGCGCTGTCCGCGCCGGCGTAGCGGGCCACCGCGCCGTACCAGGCCGCCGGGTCGGTGCCGGCTCCGACCGGCGCGCCAAGCTCCCGCTGGTACGACGCCAGCAGCGCCGCCCCGCCCCTGATGTTCGCGTTCGGGTCGGTACGCAGCGACTCCGGTGCCTCGCCGGTCAGCGCGGCGGCGGCGTCAACGGTTTGCAGGGCGGCGCTGGACGGCGCGGGGTCAGCGGTTGCGCGAGGTGCCAGCGCGGTACGCGAGTCGTCGCCGCGCGGGTCCTCGGCGCCGGTGTCGTGGTGGCCGCCGCGGGGCAGGGCTGTCACGTGTCGGGCGTCGGTCAGGTGCATCGGGCCGTAGCCGCCGCTGGTGCTGGGTGTGCCGGCGTTGCTGTCCCAGCGGGACTCCAGATAGGAGACGCCGAGCAGCACGTCGGCCGGTACGCCGTACTCGCTCGCTGCGGCGGCGTACTGCTGCTGGCGGTCGGCGGCGGGTGCGGCGGCGGCCGGACCGGCGGGCAGTGGCACCGCGGTCACGGCGACCACGGCGGTGACCAGCAGTGCGCGTCGGCGGGACGGCAGGGTTGGACGGTGCATCGAACCCCCTAGATTGCGTGGGTGACTGTGAGGTCACCCTCCCGCCGGCCGGGAGCCTGCGTCAATACCTTTCCATGTATGGACTCCTGTGGAAAAAAACCTTCGCACGCGGTCCGTGACCCCGCAGAATCGCCACGGAGTGTCACTGGCGCACGGGTTGCGGATCGGTAACGGTCATCTCTACTCTGGTCAATCGTCGGCCCGGTAGCAGGTCTGCCCATCCCGGGCGGTAACGGACCGGCACCGCCGAGTCGCTTGAAGAACGAGCCGGGGACCCAGGTTCCCCCGGGGTGAATCCGCAGATCCTGCGGTAGGGCGCCGACTTCCCGCCCGAACCCGTCAGCTAACCCGGTAGGCGGTCAGGAAGAAGGAGTACGGAACCCCGGTGGCACTCCATGCCCCGCGGCCGTCGTCCGAGCGGTCGGCCTCAGCCGACCCCCTGCCGATCGTGCCGCGTCAACGCTGGCCCCGCTTCACCACAGCTCTTGCCGCCCTTGTCGGCGTCGCCGTCGTCCTGACCAGCAGCGCCACTGCGGCGCACGCGGACCCGTCCGTCGCCGAGATCGAACGCCAGATCGACGCCGACTGGAACAAGCTCGAACCGATCATCGAACGGCACAACGCCACCCGCACCGAGCTGGCCGCAAAGCGCAAGCAGGCGAACGCGCTGGCCGCCCGGATGGCCCCGTTGCAGCGCCAGGTCGACGCGGCCATGGACAAGGTCAGCGCCCTGGCCGTCCGCGCGTACATGGGTGAGAACGTCTCCACTGTCAACGCGATGCTCGGCAGCCGCTCGCCCAGCGAGATGGTCGGCCAGCTGGAAATGCTCGACCGGTTCGCCCACAACCAGCAGCAGGACGTCAAGCAGGTGGCCGACCTGCGCGACGAGTTGGCCCGGCAGAAGGCGCCGCTGGACGAGCTGGTCGCCGAACTGACCCTGACCGAGGCTCAGCTCGCGGCGAAGAAGAAGCAGATCAACGCCGAGATCGACAAGCTCCAGAAGCTGCGCCTCAAGGTGTACGGCAATGGCGGCGGCGGTCCGCTGCGTCCGGCGCCCTGCCCGGCCAGCTACCCCGGCGGCGGGGCGGGTACGGCTGTCAAGTTCGCCTGCGCCCAGATCGGCAAGCCCTACGTGTGGGGCGCCGAGGGCCCGAACTCGTACGACTGCTCCGGGCTGATGCTTGCCGCGTGGGCCAAGGCCGGCGTGTCACTGCCGCACAACGCCGCGCAGCAGAGCCGGGTGACAAAGGACGTCAGCCGCGCCGACCTGCGCCCCGGTGACCTGGTCTTCTACTACAGCGACATCCACCACGTGGGCATGTACGTCGGCGACGGCTGGGTGGTGCACGCCTCCCAGGCCGGTCAACCCGTCAAGATGAAGAAGGTCGACGACGGCCCGATCCACAGCTACGGCCGCCCCGGCTGAGATGTAAGGAGGGGCCCCTTCCTAACGCCTCAGGTAGAGGAGGGGCCCCTTGTTAACACCGAGCTGTCGAGCGGCTCAACGGGTCGGCCAGGCCCGCCAGTTCTGCCAGGAGCGGCTCGGCGTCGGCCCCCGCTGGCCCTGGTAGCGCGAGCCGTAGACCACCGAGCCGTACGGGTGCTCGGCCGGCGAGGAGAGCCGGAAGATGCAGAGCTGCCCGATCTTCATGCCCGGCCAGAGGGTGATCGGCAGGTTCGCCACGTTCGACAACTCCAGCGTCACGTGACCGGAGAAGCCCGGATCGATGAAGCCGGCGGTGGAGTGGGTGAGCAGGCCGAGACGGCCCAGGCTGGACTTGCCCTCCAGGCGGCCGGCGAGCTGCTCGCCGAGGGAGATCACCTCAAGCGTCGAGGCGAGCACGAACTCGCCCGGGTGCAGCACGAACGGCTCGCCGTCGGGCACCTCGACCACCGAGGTCAGGTCGTCCTGCTGCATGGCCGGGTCGATGTGTGTGTAGAGATGGTTGTTGAAGACCCGGAACAGCCTGTCGAGTCTCACGTCGATGCTGGACGGTTGAACCAGAGTGGGCTCGAATGGCTCCAGGCCCAGCGTGCCGGCCTTGATCTCGGTGACCAGGTCCCGGTCGGAGAGCAGCATCGGACCACCATAGCGAGGCAGCCGGTGACCAGCGTGTCGAGGTCGCCCCTCGTACATTTGTTCGATAGAATGCCCGCATGGCTTCCTGGTCCGATTTTGCCGCCGACGAGCCCCGCCTCGCCGACGGGATCCGCGTTCTCCTGCAGCAGTACGGGCCGGGCTTCGGCTATCTGGCCACGGTCCGCGCCGACGGCGGTCCCCGCGTCCATCCGGTGTCCCCGGTCATCACCGACGAGGGCCTGTTCTGCTTCATCATCGACTCGCCGAAGCGCCGCGACCTCGAACGCGACGGCCGTTACGCCCTGCACTCGTTCCCGCCGGAGGAGAGCGACGACGAGGCGTACGTGGCGGGGCACGCCTCGCCGGTGACCGACCCGGCCCAGGTGGCCCGGCTGGCGCAGACCGCCCGAGCCGAGCCGCAGGTCGACTGGCGGCTCTTCGAGTTCACCATCGACGTGGCGATGCTGACCCGCCGCGAGCACCAGATCACCGGCATTCCCGGTCTCCCGCCGAGCCGTCCGGCCGTTCGGGTCTGGCTCGACCCGCGAGCCCCGGCGGCCGCGCCGCTCGGCGTACCCCAGGCTCGCCCGACCCGGCTCAGCCGCGACGTCAAGTGCACGACGGCCGCCGCCTGACCACGGCCCTAAAACGCTGGTGCCGGCTCCGTCGTGACGGAGCCGGCACCAGGTGTACGCGGGAGAGCTACGCCGCGCGGTACGCGTTCCAGGCGGTCAGCATGCGGCTGGCCTGCCCAGGGGTGAACTGGTACATGCACGAGTCGTAGGTGTAGTCCATGAAGTTGGTGATCGGGTCCAGGCCGGCCGCCGAGCAGGTGTTCCGCCCGGTCGGGCACTGGTAGGCCGGCGACGCCTCGGCCGGGGTGTCGCTGACGCTGTCACCCGAGCCACCGCAGCCGCCCTGGAAGGTGTGGTACAGGTTCAGCCAGTGCCCCACCTCGTGGGTGCCGGTGTCGCCCTGGTTGTAGTTGGTCGAGGTGCCGCCCGGCAGCGACTCGTTCAGCACGACCACGCCGTCCATGCTGCTCAGGTTGCGCTGCGGGAAGGTCGCCCAGCCCAGCAGGTTGTTGCTCAACTCGCCGAGGTAGACGTTGAGAGTGTTCTTGCCGCCGGTCCGCAGCGAGGACTTCATCGACCGCTCCGCCGACGAGCCCTGCACGATCGGATACCACGACGGGTTCGTCACCCGGTTGATCCTGTCGAGCCGGAAGGCGAACGCGGTGACCGCGCCGCCGGTCGCACCGGCGTACGCCTGGTTGAGGACGTTGATCTGCGAGGTGATCATCGAGTCCGGGATGTTGCCGCCCGCGCGTGTGGTGTTCTCCTGGATCACGTGCACCACCACCGGGATGGTGGCAGTGGCCAGCGCCGTCGCGCCAGCACCCGTCCGATAGTTGGCGCGCTCCCGCAGCGCCGCCGCCATGTCGGCTTCCCGCTCGCGGACCTGGTTGACGGTCAACTCGTTAGGGTCGTGCTTGGCCGCGCCGCCGGGCTTCATCCGGGCGTTGGCGTGGCTGTCGGCCGGCTCCACGCAGGCGCCGTCGGGCGCTGCCGAGAAAGCCGAAGCGGCCGGAACGACACCCACCGCAGCGGTGCTGAGCAGCAGCGCGAGGGTTGTCGATGCGACACCGGCGGCACGCCGGGTCAGCAGGTTGGGACGGAGTCCCATGAGCCCACCTCTTTCTGGCGGCGCGGCAGGGGGTGTGTCACGCCAAGGCTGAGAACGTGGGGCAGACGTTACAACCCATCGATGCATTTGAGAACGACCATATGTTGCCGTCTGGAAACTTCTTGACGGCCGTGCCCGGCCGTCGGCGGCTCGGGGTGCCTGGGTGCACCGGCTCGGCGACTCGGGTACAGTGGTGCCGCCTGCGGGTGTAGTTCAATGGCAGAACATCAGCTTCCCAAGCTGACAGTGCGGGTTCGATTCCCGTCACCCGCTCCAACACGAAGGCCCTGGTCAGGACGAGAGTCCCAGCCAGGGCCTTCGATGTTCCAAGGTCAGCGATCACGCGCCGTGCCATTGGCGTGCCATTAGGCCCGGTCGGAGGGGAGCACGTGGCTGCGAAGTTGAGCCGAGATGAGGCCACCCATCTCGTCCAGCGGATCATGCGGTTCGAGTACGCCGACCATGCCGAGTTGAACGACTGGCTGGACCAGCTCGAACATGACCTCGACTACCCCGACATCTCTGAACTGATCTTCGCGGTCAACCCGGAGCTGACGGCGGCCGAGGTGGTTGACAAAGCGACCGGCTACCGACCCACCGAGCCGGCGCAGCCGCCGGGCACCTAGCGTCATCTGTCGCCGTCCTTCTTGCTCTTCTTGCCGGCCTGGTCCTGGCGCTTGCCTTTGCCGTCGGACTTCTTGGCCTTCTTCCGGTCCGCGCGTACCGCCTCGTGCAGCGCTTCGGCGATGGCGCGGTCGGCTTCCGCCGTCGCATGTTGGTAGATCAGCGCAGCCTGCGGCGAGTCATGTCCCATACGAGCCATCAGGTCGCGGGTGCTGGCCCCGGTCTGCGCGGCGAGGGTGTTCCCGGTGTGTCGCAGGTCGTGGAAGTGCAGGTTCGGCTGTCCGATCAGGGAGACGCTGGCCTTCCAGGCGATGAGCTTGTTGAGGTTGCCCCGCCAGATCGGGCGCCCACTCTCGGTGGTGAACACGAACGCTTCCGGGTTGTCGTCGACCTCGGCGGCCAGGTGGTCACGGACGACTTTGACGACCGTCGGGGGCAGGGTGACCGTGCGCCGTCCGGCCCGGGACTTTGGTGGCCCGAGCACCAGGCCGACCCCGCGCTGTTCGGTGTACGCCTGCCGTACCCGGATGGTGCCGGCCACGGTGTCGATGTCCTGCCGTTGCAGCGCGGCGACCTCCCCCCAGCGCAGGCAGCCGAAGGTGGTGACGAGGACCAGGGCGCGGTACCGGGGCGGCACGATGTCGGCCAGCTTGAAGACCTGGGCGAGGGTGAGCACCGGCCGTTCCGCCGGCTTCTCCTGGTCGGCACCCGGGATGCGGCACGGGTTGCGGGGCAGAATCATGTCTTCCTTCACCGCAGTCATCAGCACCGCCCGCAGCAGCCGGTACGCCTTGGCCGCCATGCTCACCGAGACGCCGTTGCCGAGGAGATTCGCCCGCCAGTCGCGGACCATTGGGGTGTCCAGCCGACCCAGCTCCGCCGCACCGAGGTACGGCACGATGTGCTTGTCGAGCAGCCACCCGTACAGGTGCACGGTCCGGGGTCGCAGGTTCGGCCGCTGGTCGATCCAACGTCGGGCGTAATCGCCGAGCTTCACCTTGGCCCGTTCAGGGTCGGTCCACTCGTGCCGGGCCATCTGCGCCTCAACCAGTGAGAGGTATCGGTCCGCGTCCGACTTCCGGGCGAACGTCTCCGGCGCGTTGCGCATCTGCCCGTCCGGGCCGAGGTACCGCGCCTGATACCGCCCCGACGGCAGCTTGCGGACGCTGCCAAACCGGCGGTGACCTTCCTTGTTCGCCATCACGCCACCCGCTGGAGGTCGCGCCACACACCCGAGGCGGTAAGCGGCTCCACCCGCCCGGACTCGACGTGGGCGGCCAGGTCGACGGCTTTGATGCGGATGCTGCGGCCGAGCTTGTGGAACGGGATGCGTCGTTCGGCGACCAGCCGGCGGACGTAACGCTCACTCATGTTGATCCGGGCTGCTGCCTGCTCGATGGTCAGAACCTCGTCCACTGTCGTCTTCCTCCCCGTCGTGCCGTTCTATGTGCTGAGTTGCCGAGAGATCTGAGGACCCCTGCGCGGCTCGGTCCTTGGCGGCGAGCAGTTCGGATCGCCAGCGGGCGCGTTCGCTGATCGAGCGCATGAGCCGGTGGGTCATCGGGCCGACGTCCGGGTCGTCGGGTCGGGCGAGTTCCCAGGCGTGCCGGACCCGTTCGGTGGTGTCGCCCTGGTCGTCGACGAGCTGCGTGCCGTCGGTGGTGACGCCGAGCAGCGCTCGCACCCAGGCCCGAGCGTCGTGCTTGTGGTCGGCGAGGGTCTTGCCGGACCAGTCGCGGGAGATGAGGATGCGCCGGCCGCCGATGCCGAGAGTGTCGCGCTGGTGGACCTTGCCCTTGCAGCGGCCCGGCTTGAGCTTGGCGTGTGCCTTCTTCGGCTGGACGCCGTAGAGCAGCCAGTTTGCGCAGCGGTCGGTGCAGGGCGTGACCTGGAGTTGCTGCCAGAGCCGGTCGAGGTGCTTGCGTTGCCGGTCGGTAGTCGCCTTGTGGCAGTCGCCGGTGTGCTTGGTGATGTATTTCGTGACGTACCGGATGGTCCGCTCGGCGTCCTCGGTGCCGGGCATGACGCCGCGGGCGTCGACCTGAGCGCCGAAGCGCACGACGTGCACCGGTTCCGCGTCCGGGTCGTCGTCGATGGCGTCGAGGGCTTCCGTCCAGGTGGTCAGCGGCTCCCGGGTGTCCGGGTCGACCCATGCCGCCGCCTGCTCGTCCCAGATCGGGAGCCGGTCGAGGGTGTAGCGCTGGACGTCAACCGAGGGCCACCACACTTGGTGATAGGTCGCCGCCGACACGGTGCGGAGCACGTCCCGAGGGATGGTGCCCCGGATGGCGAAGTGAGCGTGCGGGGCGAGACGGCGTTGCGGCTCGACGCAGCCGGCGTACTGGACGTTCCAGCCCTCGCACCGCCGAAGGTTCTGCCAGAACCGGTCCAGCAGCCGGGGAAAATGCACGGCGTCCCAGGCGGCGCGGCGGTAGTCGTACCGGGCCGGGTTGACCGGGGTGCCGTCGGGACGGACCGGGCCGTACGAGTCGAGGGTGAGCGTCAGCCACATCGACGGTTGGTAGGTGGAGCCGTCCGGGGCGGTGTAGGTCTTACCGACGGTGCGGCGCTCGACCTTGCGCCGAGGCAGTTCGGGGGCATCTTGGCGCCGCTTGGTGGAGCGCTTGCGTCGCTGGCCGGGCTCGTCGTCCTGGTCCTCGTCGCCGCTGGCGTGCGGTGGCCCGACGCGCCCGCGCAGGCCCTCAGCGGCGATGGCTTCCTCCACCTCGCGGATCGCCTCGTCGAGGTCGGCCACCTGGTCCCACTGCGCGGCGCGTACGGCCTCGTCGCGGGAGAACTCCAGGTGTGCGCGGAACAGAATCAGAGACTTCTGCGCCTCGGTCGCGGGTTCCGGGCCAGGTAGGGGCTCGTCGTCACGGTGCCAACCCTCGCGGATCTGGGCTTGCCGCAGCCGGCGGTTCTTCTTGGCGCACGGCGGGCACTTGTCCTCGCGGGTCGCGCCGCAGGGCAGGTCGATAACTTCGGTCAGGCCGGTGTCGAGGTCGGTCCGGCGCATGGCGAGCGGCCGGACACAGACGCCGTACTCGATGGCGATGTCCTTGAGCACGTCGATCGAACGGGGCAGCGCCATGCGGGCCGCCCGCGACCCCGGCCGAGGAGCAACCGGGGTCGGGGCGGGTTCGAGACCGGGCAGGGTCGGAGCCGTCATCGGATGACCCCGACGACCTGGGGCCGGTTGTGCTGGACGACGCCGACCGGAGGCAGCACCGCGACTGATGCCGGCGGCATCACCGGAGCCGGCGGCGCGGGTTCGACCGGCTGCGGCTCGTCGTACCAATCGCCCTGCGGCTGATCGGGCTCAGAAGCCGGCGGTGTGGCGGGTTCGCTGGACAGGACGACCTTCACCAGGGCGAGGAAGGCCAGCGACGGTACCGCCGCGACGATCCAGCCCCAGACGGATGGTTCGGCTTCGGCGACCTGGGCGGCGAGGGAGAGCAGCGCGAACGCGATCAGGAGCACGCCGACCAAGCCGACGGGTTGACCGTTGCGGCGGCGGGCGCGGATCTCCAGGCCGAGGTAGATGGCCATCAGCTCGACCGCTACGGCGTTGGCCCAGCCGATCCAGTCGGGTTGACCGTGGCTGACGGTCAGGTCGTGGACGTGGGTGAAGGCGGCGGCGCCGGCCATGGTGCCGATGGCAAGCAGGATCAGCACCCGGACGCCGGATTCAGCGCGTTCGCGGATCATCGGCCGATGCCGTTGTCGCGGATGGTCAGGGTGATGCAGATCTGTTGCCCGTTGAGGTCGCGGCGGCGGTTGACCATGTGCGCCAGGCCGTGCAGGGCGCCGGCGAGTCGGTCCGGGGAGCCGTTGAGTTCGATGTGCAGTGGCTTGAGGCGGTGGGTGCCGAGGAAGAAGCTTTTGAGGGACATCGGTTACCTCCGGGCCGGGGCGACGCGGGTACGGATGTGCTCGGGTGGCTCGCCGAGGGAGGCCACCGCTTCGGAGAGGCAGCGCCACAGCGCCCACGCCTCGTCGGGGGTCAGGTACATGCGGCGCCGGCCGCCGCCGACGGCGAGATAGACCGGGTACGCGTCGGGCCGGGCGGGGTCGACGCGCACGGACACGGCCGTGCTGGTGGCACCGTCAGTGCCGGGCGCGCGGAGCCGGTAGAAGGTTCGGCCGTCGGTCGGGGCGGTCACCGCGGCTCACCCCCGTCGGTGTCGCGGTCGAGGATGTTCAGCAGCGAGTCGGGCAGCAGTGGTCCGCGACGCTGCCGGGGCAGGGGCGGCCGGGTCGGTTCGCTGGCGGTTTCCCGGCCGACCTGGGCGAGGATGTCCGCCGCGTCGGCCGGTGCCGGGTACTCGGCGGCCAACTCCCGGATGTGGTCGTCGGAAATGTAGGAGAAGCGGACCCGGGCAGGTTCCGGGGTGCCGTCGAGGATCACGTAGCCGACGCCCTTGGCCCAGCGGGGCATCTGGTCGGCGAGGGCACCTCGGTTGCGGGCACCGTCGCCCAACACGAGGTCGACCTGAGCGGCCTCGGTCAGGCCGAGCGCGATGCGGGTCGGGAACAGGTCCCGGAACGGCAGCACCTCCTTGCGGGGGTCCTGCAACGCGGCCACCACCAGGACACCAACGCCGGCACCCTGCGACAACAGCAGCCCGAGCGACCCGGCGATGCGCTTGCGCAGGTCGACGTCCTGGAGGTACGCGGTCAGTGCCGCCATCTCGTCGATGACGACCACGACCAGGGGGTCAGCCAGGGTCGGCGTGTGGACCCGCACCGCGCCGGCAAGCCGGGTCTGCCGCTCCCGCATCACCGTCACGGCCTCGTCGAGCAGATCAGCCATAGCCTCGAACGACTTGCAAGCGAACCGGGCGAACAGCGGCCGACCCATCGCGAACTCCATGCCGCCCTTGGGGTCGATCACCCAGAGCCGGACCAGCCCGGAAGAGATCCCGCCAGCGAGAACCCGGACCAGCGACCACAGCACCGAGCCCTTCCCGGAGCGGGTGGCGCCGCCGATGAGGACGTGGGTGGCGAGCAGGTGCAGGCACCAGTGCCGCAGGTCTTCCCGCCGCGCCAGGGGTAGGGCGGTGAAGTCGGGTACCAATGGGACGTCGAAGGGGTCGACCAGGGTGCGCAGCGCGTCCGTGCGGACCACCACCAGGTAGACCACCGACGGCCGGTCCCGGAACCGCAGCCGGTCCACCGCGCCCAGGACCAGCGCCCAGTAGCCCGACCGGATCGGCGGGTCATCGGGGCGCTCGGAGTAGACCCGGGCGTGCCGCCGGCCGAAGGCGTACGCCAGGTTTGCCGTTGCCTTTTGGAACTCCTCGGGTGTCTGGCCGCGGACCATGCGGATGGTCAGCACGTCGAGCGCCTGATCCGAGCGGACCCGCAGCAGCTCGGGCAGGACTGTGCGATGGTCGTACACCTTGGCCAGGCCGCAGAGGGTCATTGCCTCGCGCCAGGCCCGCCGGTAGACGAAGAGTTGGCGGAACCGGCCGAGGATCGGGCCTGCGCACCAGGTCCACCAGGACGACTCGTGCCGCCACCGCCATAACGCCGACACGGCAGCGGCCAGGACCACGGGCACGATCACGCCGGCCCGGCCGAACTCGCGGAAGAGGATCACCCCGACCACGACCAGGCCGACGGCGACGGGGTGGCGAAGACACCACCACAGGCCCCGCCACATCCAGCGCAGTACCAGGCCGAGCGCGATCAGCCAGACCGGCAGTTCCAGGCGACGCGGCCGGATCACCATCAGGTCCCCGGCGGTGGTCATCACGACCTCGCCACGCGGCCGGCGCATCATCGGGCACCCGCCACTGTGGGCCGCCGCAGGACGGCGGGCATACGCTTGAACATGTCACTACCTCTCTCGACAGAGCAGGGGAAAGAGACAGAGGGCGGGGCTGCCGTCCGCCAAGACCTGACAGCCCCGCCCCCACCAATGCGGCTACTGCGCCGCCTTCGTCGCCACGCCCGCCGGGGCCCGCATCCCGGTCGCCCGCAGCGAATACGCCATCCGACCGTTGTTGCCCACGTACGGCGTGACGGTCATGCCGTCGAACTCCACCGCCTCGAACAGGCCACCCGTCGGCGGCACCGGCTGGTAGTCCGCCGAGATCTTCACCGTCGTCTCCCGCGACCGCTTCCCCAGCTCCGGATCCAGGTCCATCACCCGGACCTGCCACACCCGCTGGCCGGTCAGCTTGTCCTTCGCCGGGCTACGCCGACCGGTCTTCTCGTCGTAGTCCTCGACCTCGCCCAGAGACTCGGGCACCAACGCGCACCCCGCCGGGAACACGTCCTCACACCGCACCGCGAACCTCGTACCGCCGCGCAGAGCCATCGCTCAACCTCCAGCTTGTTAACTTGTCTGCCAAGTTGCGTCCAAGGTAGACGGCACTTGGCAGACAAGTCAACAACAAGCCGCCGAGGTAGGCCGACAACACCAACCGGCACCAAGGGCCCATCCCATAGATCGAGAGAGACCGCGCCAGTGAGCCAGGGCATGGACAAGGGAGGACAAGCTGCTCGAAGGCTGGCGGCACACTCTTGCTCCCACTACTTGGAGCGAGCGTGGCCCCTAGCATCTGCGCAGGGAACAGAGTCAGGCGCTGCGGTCGGAGCCACATAGGAGCAGCGCAGCTCGAAGGCTCCACTCGCGCCCGCCACACGACACTCATGCGCGAGCATGCAAACTTGTTTACAAACTTTCTCTGGGTCCGCGCGCACACGCCCACGGCCTTGCTAGCTAGCTAGCAAGCAAGCCGTAACCGCCACATGCCGCCTGGCCGAAGAGTCACCAGCCTTGTCAGCCGATCGGGCGCCTGCGATGTCGCCAAGCTTGCCGCCAACGAAGGTCTGCTGAATACTGCAACTGCTGTACGCACCACTGCAACGGCCACTGCAAGGAACACTGTAAATATTGCTGCAGCTGTTACTGCAAGGATTACAGTCGTTGATACTGCAACTGTGGCAGAGTGACGAGCAGCGCCGAGTGCTATACGCTTGGTTTTAGAAGTTGGGAAGCGTTGAACGTTCAACGCACCCACGCTCAGGAGTCTGCGTTCACGTAGTTGAGTGGGCGCAGAGAAAAGGGGCCCCCGCTGCGCCGGTAAGCTAACGCGGGAGCCCCACCTGGGGGCCGGGTCACCTACTAGGTGGCCTGGCCTCCAGACCCATCCCTGAAGTGAGTGGTCAGCGAAACGACGGCAATGCCCAACCTGACTACCCAGGTCAGAGCCTTAACGCCGTACTGCCGCAGCCAACCACGCCTCCTGCGGTTTCGGCCTCGCACCTGCCGAGGCTTGGACCGCTTCCGGGATCGAGCCATGCTCCACCACCTCACGCGAACTCGGTCTGATCGCCATTCTTGATCTTGGCGATTCAACGGTTTTGCGTCGCTTGGGCAGCCGATTATGACTCGCGATTATCATAGACACATCGGCGCTACAAATTGCAACTGGACCCAGCAGAAGGTTCGACTCTAGGGCTATTCACCCTGTAGCACGGAGAGTGCGTGATACAACAGGCGCAGGCTGCCGTCAAGCACCGACACGGTGCGGGCTTAGGGTCCACAGACATTGCATCGCCTCCCGCTTGAACGCCTCTCTGGCGGGTACCGGAGCAGTTGTGGCAGAGCAGATGGAACGGCGTTCGGTCGACGAGGCACATTCGCGGCCGGCCGGGGTGGACGACACGACCGTGGAGGCTCTTGGCGAGTTGAGCAAGGCGCTGGAGACGATCCATCGGGTGCGAGGGCACCTCTACTCAGCGCACCAGCTCGTCGGCGGCGCGGACCTCACCCTCGACCGGGTGGTGAAGCTGCTCCGCGAGGCCGGGCACGACGAGATGGCCGACCGGGTCGAGCGCGAGCTCTTGGGGCGCAACCTGCTACCCGGCCGATGGACCTTCCAGATCATGGAGGAGTTCGACGACGGCTACTACGCCGCGTTCCAGGAGATCGAGCGGGACGCGCGGGAGAAGCTGGCCGGCGGTCGGCGGCACATCTTCGAGGCGGAGATGAAGGAGCGACGGCGCACCCCCGGGATGCCGGGGCATGAAGCTACGCCGTAGCGCTGCCGTCGAAGCCGTTCGGGATCATCGAGGCCAGGGCGTGGGCTCTGGCCTCGATGATCCTCATCCGCGCCTGATACTCGGCCGGCTCTCGGTGCGCGGCCTGGCTGGTGACCTGGCCGGACCACTTGCGGTAGAGCAGGCCGTACTCCCGGGTGAAGTAGCCCGCGGTGACCGCGTTGGCGGCAAGCAGGAGGCCGGTGTCCTCGGAGGCGGGCAGCGCCATCCAGCCGCCCAGGGCGAAGACGAGATCCCGCCGCAGGCACAGGGTCGCCGGGTGCACCGATGCTCGGTAGTCGTTGGCCTTCCAGAACGACAGGACCGAACCGCGGTCGATGACCCCGCCGGCCGGGTCCTTGTCCCATCCGGCGGTCGATCCGTCGGGCAGCAGGTCGAGTACCCGCGAGGTGGTCCAGCCGATCTGCGGGTGCGCGTCGAACGCGGCGATGTCCCGGGCGAGCGCGCCGGGGGTCAACTGGTCGTCGGCGTCCAGCACCTTGATGAGTTGCCCGGAGACCCGGGAAAGAGCGAGGGTACGGGCAACACCTGGCCCACCGGGACGACCGGTGCCCAGACTGATCCGGGGATCGCCGGGCAGCGCGTCGACCAGGGCGCCGGTCTGCCCGTCCTCCTGGACGAGCCATTCCCAGTCCCAGCCGTCAGGCATCTCCTGCTTGGCCAACGACTCGTAGGCGCCAGGCAGGTGCTCGATGCTGGGCGCGTGGACCGGGGTGATGACCGAGACGAACTGCGTCAAGTTTTCCACCGCTGGAGTTTGTGGGAGTAGACAAGCTCCGTGCGGTCCCCCGGCATCACCACGTCAGCGACCTCGACGACGCGACCCATGGTGTCGGTCGAGGTCTTCCGCACGGTGAGCACGGAGACGCCCGGGTCGATGTCCAACAGCTCGGCCTCATCCGGCGACGGTGGGCGGGCGCGGATCTCGTCGTCAATCCGGTCCAGCTCGATGCCCAGCGTGTAGAGCTGATGCTGCGTCCCGCCCGGCCAGGGTTCCTTGCCCGCATCGAGCAGGTCGGGGTTCGCGGCCACCAGGTCGTATGGCAGGTAGGAGTACGACACGGTCAACGGCGCGTTCTCATGCCGCGACGACGTCCAGTAGACCCGGCGCAGCAGCGACGTTCCCGGCTCGACCTGCAAGGCCGACGACATCTCCGCATCAGCCTCCACCCGGGAGTACTCGGCGTGGAACTTCAGGTCGTCGACGGTCAGGCCGGTGTCGTGCTCGGTGGCGCCAGTCTTCAGCCGCTCGTCCTCGTCGAGCAGGACGCGATCCTTCTCCCACTGGTACCGCTCGGTGTTGCGGCGGCGTACCCGTTGGCGGGGTGCCCGCACGTAGGTGCCGCGCCCCTGCTCCGCGCGGACCAGGCCCCATTCGCGGAGCTGCCGGATGGCGTTGCGGACGCTCGTGCGCGACAGGCCCGAGGTGTCGGCCAGCTCGGTTTCGCTGGGCATCAGCGTGCCGGGGGCGAGCTCTCCGCTCACGATCTTCGCCCGCAACTCTTCGGCGAGTTGCAGGTAGCGAGGGCGCCAGTCCCGGCCTTGCACACCGGTCACCGTACCCCCTAGACGTTCCAACGTCTGCCAGGTGGTCCCGCCCGCGGGCCGCTCAGGAACCGGCGGCACTGCTACCGCTGCGCGCGGTGGCCGCGCAGGGCGCAGGCCAGGAGTACGAGGAACGGCTGAGCCCTGACGGGTGTTGGCGTTCACCCCGTCCCTCCGGTCCGCTCGCCGCCTTCTGCCGGTGTCAGCATCTCCAGCTGGGCGTACACCAGCTCGTCGATGAGCCGGTCCACCTGCGCCGGCGACAGAAGCACGGACTGCGTCGCGCCGTATCGGGTCGCATCGAGCTTCACGGCCAGGTCCCGGCGGGCGAACCGGTCGACGATCAGTTGGACGGTGACCCAGCCGGTCCGCTCCCGTCCGATGGTGGAGAGAAGCCCGCGGTGCATCGGGTCGTTCGGTCCACAGCCTCGACACCAGACCGGGCACACGACCGGCGCGACCGACGACGGCGACCGACCCTCCGGGCTGGCAGCACCCTCACTCATCGCTGGCCCCCTGCTGCCCGGTGGCCTGGGCCAGCGATCCGCGAAGTTGCTCAACCAGTTGGGCCGCCTGCGGCAAGGACAACTCCGCCCAGGCGTTCCCCGCCCGGCAGGTCACGTGAACACCGACCATGGGACCGCCCAGAGCCTCACTGCCGATGAGGTACGTGACGACGAGCCCGCCCGCTCGACTGTCGCCGGCGCGCTGCATTGGGCCGCGATGACGGCGGGCCATGTGCGTCATCACCGGTGGCACCAGGTAGCCGCAGCGATCCGGGGCGCACCAGTCCGGGTGGCTCGTGACGGCCGCCGGCTTGTTCGTACGACTCATCGCGGCCACCGCCCCCCGTTGCCCCGGAAGAGCTGGGCCCGCGTCATCAAAGGCGCATACCGGAGCACAGGCAATTCACGGGTGGCACCTTTCGACCACTGCGGCGAGGAGGCCGTAGAAGCCGCGCGAGGGCTTGATTGACCGATGCTGCTGGCACCCCGGGCAAATGGGCGCCTCCAAGACCACCAGGACGAGAACCGATCGTGCCGACGGTGAGAGCCGGACATCGCACCTCCACATGTAAGCGGGGACCGGTGGCCAGCTACGGGGGAATGCAGCCGGCCACCGGTCCGGATGAAGGCACGGCGCACCGTCCGACGCCGGACGGGTCGGGTATCGCCGAGCCAGCTTGTACGCGCGGCTACCGCAACCGGTCCGACAGGACGCCGCGCATCAGGTGCGACCAGGGCCGGCGCTTGGCCACCCCCGACACAGGCCGTCACCTGAGCCGCACACCAGGAAACGTATCTACAAGTGAACGAGTTGTCTAGACGTCGAAATGGGTCTCTTGGTTGGCACTTGGTAAGACAAGTGCCAGGTACGGTGAGCAGGTGCCCACCCCGCACTACGGACAGCCCCGCTACCGCGTCATCGCCGAGGAATTGAGAGGGCGGATCGAGAGCGGTGTCATTCCGCCTGGAGCCCTCTTGCCGACCGAGAGCGCGCTCACCACCGAGTTCCGGGCAGCACGCGGCACGGTTCGTCAGGCGATCGCCGCGCTACGCGAGGCAGGCTTGGTGGCCACCGAACACGGCCGCGGCACCTACGCAACCCCTTGCCCACGTGAGCGCGGGCTAGCCGAGGGTTCCGAGACGGAAACACAACAGCGCCAGGTCGCCGCTGACGCAGGGCTTGCAGCCCTATTCGCTGTCGAGATAGGCGCGGCCCTGGTGGAACAACAGAGCCTCACTCGGACAAACGGAGTCGTCGGAACAGTCGTCAGAACCTACCGACTCCTTCAGACAGAGCAGTAGAGCAGCTCGTGCCTCCGATTCGTCCTCATGGCGGCCATTGACGCCGCACGCACTACCGCCTAGGCGCACACCGGCCGCAGCCGCTGTCGCCCGGCGGCCGTCATGCCTGATGCCCAGCGGCTGCGTGGAAGCGGGCAGCCCAGGGCCGCCGCAAAACGACAAGAGCATCGGTGGGTCGGCAGCCTTACCGGGCCCGCGGCCACGAGCTCGGGCGGCCTAAGGAAGCGCAGGCCGGCCACGTCGGCGAACTGGAGGCAGTCGCTCGACTGAGGTTAGGGCGCCTACGGCGGGGGCGCTCCGGCTCCGGGATGGCGAGGGCGCCGCCGGCGAGTAGCGGCTCGTGGCAGTTGCGGCAAGGGCATCGCATCTGCCACCGACCCAGCCGCGGCCGAGTAGACCTGCCCGGTCCACCCAGCGTCCGAAACTGCGTCAAGGTCCGCTTGACGTGACGGTCCGGGGCCCATGAAGGCGGGTCGAGGGCAGACGGGGTGACAGGGCGCTACACGAGCGGTCGACGTTGTCGCGAGGCAGCGCAAGGACCTGACATCGCCAAACCGTCGTCCAAACGACCGAGACCAATCCGGCCACACGTCCAGTAAGGTGCTCAAACCGGATGCAATCCCAGTGGGGGGCACAGTGGACATTGAGGTATCTGCCCGGCCGTCGAACGCCCTGCCGAGGCCAAGGTGATTCGCTTTCCGCTCTTCGAGCATCTGAAGGTCGAAGGCTATGGTCTATACCCCGGTACGCAAGATACTCCTGGGCTCGAAGCCGAATTCGAGTCAGGGTTGACCCTGGTTCTGGGCGCTAACGGACTTGGAAAAAGTACTCTTGTGCTGCTCTTGTACAGGATGTGCACCGGCCCTAATGACATCCAAGGACTGACGCCGGGCGCGTTGGGCAATCGCCAGTTCAAGATGGGTTCAATCAGCACCTCGGACCGCCGAGCCTTCGCGTCTCGCGTGAATGATTCAGCGGCGCATGCTACAGCCCGCCTGCGCTTCCGTGTGGGAGAGACGACGCTTGTCGTGGGCCGGAGCTTGAGGACGCTGGCCCTTACCGAACTACAAGTCGACGGCCAGCCGCGGATGCTAAACGAGGACGCCTATCACGATGCGCTTTTGGACGCCACCGGACTTACTAGCTTCCCCGACTGGATCCTAGTTCTCCGGTACCTGACGTTCTACTTCGAGGATCGGCGATCACTGGTCTGGGACCCTAGCGCGCAGCATCAGATCCTCCGATTGCTATTCCTTCCACCCGACGAGTCGGTCAAATGGACAACTCTCGAGGCGGATGCTCTTCGCATTGACAGCCATGTCCGAAACATATCGGCCCTGCTCCACCGAGAGGAAGCGTCGATATCTCGTGCCGAGCAAACGACATTAATCCGCCCTGAGGTGGAGGCCCGGATCAACGACCTGGGGTTGCAACAGGACAGAGACCAAGCCGAGTTCGAGCGCGTTCAAGAGATGCTGCTCGACATCGAGGCGGAGCGCCAGGGCGCGAGGCTTGAGGCTCTACGTGCGGCCGAAGACCGGGAAGCAGTCTACCGAGAAATCGAACACCGCCGGCTTATCGACCTACAGGCTGCCTTTCCATCGAAAAGCGAGAGTGCCGGTTATATCCTTGGATACCTCCTAGCCTCACAAACTTGCCTGGCATGTGGAAACGATGCACCTGAAGCAGCGGAGCTCCTCTGGCGAAGAGTCGACGAGCACAAGTGCGTCATCTGCGAGTCCGCAATTGAGCGCCCCGACTCGTTGGCACCCGACGTGAACTTGGAGGAGCTGAATCATGCTCTTCGTGCGCGAGAGGACCGGCTCGAAGAGGCAACTAAACGTCGTACCGAAGCGGAGGCGACTTATCGCTCGACAGTCGCCCAGCTGGCCCAGCTGGAATCTGCGATAGCGAACCGAAGTGCCGAGCTTAACCACCTCGTCAAGCAGCTACCCGCCGGCAGCCAACAGGTACACGAACGGAGGAAGGAGTACAACGCCTTATCGGCGTCCCTTGAGGTGCGCCGTGCGGAGTTGGTCAGGGCCCAGCAGACTTTCAAAGCTTTTGTCGAACAAAAGAAGCAGACAATCTTTTCTTTCCGAGAGGAGGTAAAGGCCAATTTCAAGGCGTACGCGAGGGACTTTCTGCTGGGGACCTGTGACCTAATTTGGCAGAGCCGCAAGACGAAAGTCGGTCAGTCTGGAGATACAATCGACTTCGGCACCTTTGCCGTCGATATGTCCGCAAGTGACTCGGGGCTACTGGTGCGGCGAACAGGCGCGGGGGAAGTTTCAGAGAGCCAGCGGGAGTTCATCGATCTGGCATTCCGTATGGCCCTGATGAAAGTTGCGGGTGTCGGGGGCCGTGGATCTTTGGTGGTGGACGCTCCAGAATCGTCGCTCGACGCTGTGTTTGCCCCAAGAGCGGCTGATGTATTGATGAGGTTTGGCAACCCAGACGCTGGCAACCGCTTGGTCATTACGTCGAATCTCGTCGACGGTGAGCTCATTCCGACCCTGCTCCGGCTTGCAGGTGTCAGCGAACAAGATGACTCTAGAGTCGTTGATCTCTTCGAGATTGCCTATCCTACCGCCGCAGTTCGCGAGCTCAGGGGCGAATACAACATCGCCCTTGCCAGGGTCTTCCAGGGTCGGAACCAATGATTCAGCTGCGGGCCTCTGAAATTCAGCGTCTTCGGTCTCACCTTCGACTAGTCGCCATCATGTACGCGTGCCGCAATGCCGGTATGACGCCAGTTCCAGTATCGGCCGTGCATACCATCGCCTACTTCACCGACGCCCTAGCACCAATATGGGAAATTCCCCTGGTTGAAGGGCAGGTGCTAAAAAAGAAGCACGTTCCAGTTAGCCCGGAGTTGCAGGCGGCTATCGATGAATTGGTCGGGCAAGCGGTCTTTCTGGCAGGAAATGTCCGCCACGTATCCATCGACGGTTCCTGGTCGTTGGATGCCGACTACGAACTGAACGCAGTGCTTGGCCGACGTATTGTCGATGCAATGAATCGAGATTTCGAGTATAGGCGCGAGTTGGCCTTTGTCCAGGAAGTTGTGCTGGCGCTTGCGGGATTGGGCATTCCCGGTCTTTCCGTCGCTGCTCAAGCAGATGCAACCTACAGTGACCCGAATATCGATTTCGGAGGGATTGTCGATCTCGACAATAGCGAGGAGATTACAAGGACGAGTCAGGTGGCGAAGAAATTCGCGGAACTTGTAGGCCAGAATCACCGACTTACGCAAGCCGAGCTCACTCACCTGTACGTCCGCCATCTCTACTCGTTGCTCAGGGGGAAGAGTGATTGACAGCTGGGGGGGCGACGCATGGAGTCCCGAGGCATTGCTGGGCACGTTACAGCAATTCCTTGGAGTGGGGATGAACGATGACCTCGAAGACGAGATTCGCTTTCTGGGCGGTGTAGCTACCCTCATTCGCAAACGACTGGTCCGGGGGGAGCTGGATCAATCACCGAGGCGTCCCGCTGTCTTCTTTCTACACCCTGAGCCGTTAGACGCATCCAGCGCCGATAAGGGTCAGTTTTTTCCGATGCTGGATAATGGCCTAGATCCTGTATCTGGGCGGCTCTGGTTCCTGAACAAGGTTGTCAACTGTGGTACGGCCATCGAGGTGCAGCCGGATAATGACGCCGGCCTCTTTAGCCTGGTGGTGACAGAATTGGGCGTAGGAGGGACTCCGGCTGTAATTCTGGATACACGCACACCGGAACCCGAAGCTCGGTACTACCCGAAAGGGCTCGGTAGTCCGGGGGAATGTAGAATCGTGCAGATTGACGTCACGCACGTCTCTGTTGACGACGTGTTCGAGGTCATCGACCGGGTTTACGAACAGCAGCTATGCACCCCGGACGTTCAGGGTAACGCTGGCAAGCTTTGGGAGGGCGACAGTACTCGCGGATGGGCGGTAAAGAACGCGGAGGACAAGGTTTCGGTTGTAATCCGCAGCGGTCTTAGCGGCCATTTCATCGGATGCTTGATTGACGCCGAGCAGGTTCAACCTGAGGGCAGGCTCGACATTCTGATCAAAGAACCCTCCCTTAACGATAGGGCCCAGCAAACCTTGCATGCCGTCCTTGAGTTAAAAGTGCTCCGAGGAAAGAATTCATCAGGCGCATCGGTTTCCGACTCATACAATAAGGATTGGGTTGAAAAAGGCGTACTGCAGGCCTCCGAGTACCGAAGAGGCAATGGTGCGCGCTTGGCAGCTCTTTGCTGCTTTGACATGCGATCTGCCCCGACAGGCCAGGATTGCTTTCACCACGTACAAGAGTTAGCAGAACGACTTGAGGTGCGGGTTAAGTGCTGGCACCTCTTCTCCTCGTCTGAGAGTTACCGTAAATATAAAGCAACCGTTGCTCTGTCCAACACCGGTTCATGAGTCCGCGAGGAATAACTTGTCTAACCCAGCCGAAGTAGTCGCCCAGCATTACCGCTCACTAGAGCGGAAATGGGACGTGTTCGACCGTAGTTCGGACTACGGGCGTCTGGTCGTGCCGGCGGGAAATAACGATGAGCCTTTCCATCGCTGGTTCAGGATGAAGGAGGCTTACTCCTTCGGCTTATTTGAGCGGCTCATTAAGGATTCTGGAGATCAGTCGTCCGGTCCCTTGAGGGTTCTCGACCCCTTCTCCGGTAGTGGCACGACGGCCATTAGTGCCACAAGCCTTGCAATCGGGCGGAAGCTTGAGTCGCACGTGACCTTGATTGAGCGCAATCCCGTTCTTCGTATCGTTTCGGAAGGAAAAGCAGCGGGCCTATTGGGTGGAGTAAAGGTTGCGAGGGCTATCGAGCGTGAGCTACCTTCGATGCTTGAAAAGCACGCCGCGATGATGAAGAGCAGGCGAAGTATTTCAACAGCCTCGGTAACGCTGAACAACAGGTCGTACTATCCACCATCTCACACACGTTCTTTGCTGGCACTCAGCCAAGCGGTCCGTTCGGTGGAAGACCGAGATGCCCGACTAGTGCTTCAGACCTGTGTAGCATCCGCCGTCGAGCCCTCCGGTCGGCTGCGGCGAGACGGTCGCGCGCTCCGATACACCCCCGAACGCCGCCCGGCCTCGCCAATTGAGGCATTCTCGGCGGCGCTCGACCGATGCCTCGAAGACCTGAAGTCCGTCGGTGACACCGGAAATCTTTCTTCTGTGACGGTACTGGAAGGGGACGCGCGGGAATCCGACCGGTGCGCTCCTGGGCCTGCCTACGACTGGATCGTCTTCTCGCCCCCGTATCCGAATAACATCGATTACACCGAGGTCTATAAGACAGAGGCTTGGACGCTCGGTTGCTTCGATAACGTTCAGGCAATGAAATCGCAGAGGCTCGCCACTGTTCGTAGCCATACAAGTCTCTATTTCCCGGACGAATATGCCTTTCGGTCACTTGATATTGTGAACGAAGTCCAGGCACTAATTAACCCGCTGCTAAATGCCGTGCCATCAGATCGCTACGAACGAGGGCGGCGCCAGCTTATTGCCGGATATGCTGACGACATGCTGCGCGTTTTTCAGTCACTCCGGAAGCTAGTGCACGCCGAATCACGCCTTGTCTTTGTGGTCGGAAACTCGGTACATGGAACTGGTGACAGCCGTTTGGTAATTGCTTCAGATATTCTCCTCGCAGCGTTGGCTGAACTGGTTGGCTGGCAGGTGGAAGAGATCCGTGTAGCGAGAGAGCTTCGACGGCGAACGGATGATTTGGGACACGCGAGAGAAAGCGTCGTTTGCCTCCGTCCCGCGTGACGCCATCCGTCTGGAGCCGGAAGGTGAAAGGAGCGTGCCTTCAGCGCTGTAGTGCCACAGCGGACGGGACATGTGCGGGACCTGTGATCCGTCCCCGCGTGTAATCCGCCCCCACCCTGCTGCCGAATTTTCCTGTTTTTGGATCAAGGCGCCGCGCTTCGCGCGGCGCGGGCACGGTGAGCCCGGCCGGCGGCAAGCCGCCGGTCACCTGCGGCGCCGGGGCGGAAAGCCACCGAATGCCGCCGGGTCGGCCGCGCCCAGAGACGACGATCAGCGCCAGGCCGTGACGATCGCGAGGGTGGTTATCCGTTGCCGAGCGTCTGGCGATCGGCTGCCGCACCGGCTCCGCCGGCTTGCCCTCGGCTCAACCCCGGAAGCCGAGCTGGTCGGGCATGACAAGCCGACTTGGAATGAGCTATAGCTTGGCGTTCCGGCTCAGCGGGCCGCCGGCCCGCGACGTCAGCGTAGGCGAGTTTTACGCTGGGCGGAGGTCGCAGCACTTCGACGGGTCTCCACCCAACACGTCAGTTTCACACTCCAACCAGGGCACCGCGGCGAGCGTTAGCAACGATCCACGTGGCCCCCGCGACAGACCCCGATCCGACAACAAGCACGATGCACAACCGAACGGTCCTGCCGTTGTCCTCAATCGCACACTGCAGGAACTGAGTCACGTCTCGGCTCGATACGTTGATTGAGATGTTCAAGTGCGCCCTCCTCCCGACATGATCTTCACTCTCGGTAAACGAGCACAGCTCAGGTCGGACACGGCGCGGTCGGCAGGACCACAGGTTGTGGACTGGCGTCTGCTTGTGTGGGCGGAGGCACCAGGCAGGTTGTGCCGCAGTCGACCGCTGAGGAGTGGGTAGTGACGTGCCATTAGCGTGCCATTAGGTCGGGACAGCCGAGGTCAACCCAGGCCACCAGGGACCGCCGTGACCATGAAGGCGGGTGCGTGACCAGCCAGCCATTGGCAATTCCCAAGCTGACAGTGCGGGTTCGATTCCCGTCACCCGCTCCAACGTACGAAGCCCTGGTCAGGATCTGAGTCCCGACCAGGGCTTTCGCGTTGCCGGGAGAGCCGAAACCGGCGTGGGCACATCAGTGCGCCTCAGGACTTGCGAATCTGCCGAAGTGACTGCCTTGTCCTTGCTCCGTGGCACGTACCATGTGTCGATGCCACTCGACCTCTACGCAGGCATCTCGGTGGACGATTATCCCGCCGCCCTGGCTTGGTACGAGAAGCTTCTCGGCGTTCCGCCGTCCTACGTGGCCAGTGACACGGAAGCCGTGTGGGAGTTGGCCGAACATCGGTCGATCTTCATCGAGCACCGACCAGCGCATGCAGGCCACACGCTGCTCACCATCTTCGTGGACGACCTCGACGCGTTCGTCGCCGCGGCCGCGGACCGCGGGGTCGAGCCGACAAAGCGCGAGACGTACCCCAACGGCGTACGCAAAGCGGACTTCTACGACCCGGACGGCAACGAGCTGAGCTTCGGCGGTGCACCGCTCTGACGCATCCTCCGGCGACCTCGAAGAGGTGGCGAAGAGGTTGCCGCTGGTTCACGACGCCCAAGCGCTCGGCCGGTTGATCGAGCACGACCACGACTCGCCGGAGACCGCGTACCACGAAGCGTTCGCGGCCCCGGAGGCGCAGGGCGATGCACAACGGTCCTACGCAGGGCAGTACCTCCGTAGGTTGCGGCGGCTTGACGGGACATCACCTCCGGCCGCAACCGTCGGTAGACCCACGGTCGTGCGCGTCCGGGCCGATGTATGCCGGCGGTGAGGACCAGGGCCTGAGGGATCGGGTGACCGACGGGCGGCATCACCGCCGAGACGGCCGGCGGGCAGCCCGCGGCTTCGGTGGCCCGAGGATCGCCGTGACTCCACACACAGACGTGCCAGTTGACAACCTCAGATGAAAGTGGTTGATTACTTACATCAGCCCGCCGGGTTGAAGATGCGAGGAGGCGAAGGGCTCCGCCCGCGACCTTTCTGCCCCGGATTGCACGATCCTGCGGGGTAGGCCGAGCAGGTTGACCCCTAGGTCGAGGTTCGCGGAACCTCCTCGCTCAGTGAAAGATGCGGTCAACCACTTCCAAGTGATCGACTGCCGACCAACCGACCCGTCACCGACGGGCACCCAGACAGAGAAGGACGTTCATGAGTAACGCCGTATCCACCCCGCAGAACACCGACGTCGACGCCGTGCGGGCCGCCGCGCAGCAGGCGTTCAAGAACCACATGGAGTACCTCTCCTCCGGGCGGATCCCGGAGTGGGTGGCCCTGTTCACCGAGGACGGTGTACTGGAGTTCCCGTACGCCCCCGAGGGCTACCCCAACCGCACCGCAGGCAAGGCGAACCTTAACGAGTACATGAAGAACTTCCCGGAGCACTTCAAGGTCGAGTTCACCGACCTGCACTTCCACGAGACCACCGACCCGTCGCTGGTCATCGCCGAGTTCAAGAGCCGGGGCACCGCACTGGCCACCGGCCGCCCCTACAACCAGACCTACATCTCGATCGTGGAGACGAGGGACGGCAAGATCAGCCGGTACGTCGATTTCTGGAACCCGCTCATCGCCATCGAATCGCTCGGTGGCAGCTCGTCGGACATGGTCTCCGCCTTCAGTAACGAGTGACACCCCGCGCCACTCCCCGGCAGCGGACGGGCCGTCAGCGCGACCCGTCCGCGCCGGGGGTGGCCGGCACCCGGGTCGCCGCTCCACCGCACGCGCTTACAATCGGAGCCGCATCCTGGTCGTGGACACGAGGACCGGCAAGATCAGCCGGTACGTCGGGCTTCGGGAACCCGATTGGAAGCTCTCGGCGACGAAGTGCTCTCCCGCCCTCAGCAATGACCGACGCAGCCCTGGCGATTTGACGCCCTGCCTATGAAAGTGGTGGGTTACTCGCATGGAGACGAGGACACGGCAGCGCTCCACTGCCGAGGAGCGCCGGGCGACGGTCATGCGTACGGCGATCAAGACTTTCGCCGAGCGCGGCTACTACGGGACCTCGACGATGGACGTGGCCAAGGCCGCCGGCATCTCCCAGGGATACCTGTACCGGCTGTTCAAGGACAAGCAGACGCTGTTCGCGGTCCTGGTCGACTACTGCTCGGCCCGCCTGCTCGAAGCCGCCGCTGCCGCTGCCGCATCGGTGCAGAGCACCGACCCCGAGGTGGTGCTGGGGGCGCTCACGGCCTCGTACGACGGGGTCATCGCCGACCGCGACGTGCTGATGATCCTCCTGCACGCGCAGGGCTGCGCGGGTGAGCCGGTCATCGGCGAGGCAATCCGCGCCTGTTACGCCAAGCAGGTCGAGTACGTTCGCGCCGTCTCCGGCGGCTCCGACGAGCAGGTGCGCCGCTACTTCGCCGACGGACTGCTGTCCAACGTCCTGGTCGCGATCCACGCGCTCACCCTCGACGCACCGTGGGCCCGCACGCTGCGCGGCTGAGGACAACTCCCATCGCCAACGGGCATCCCCGCCGTTGGTGCCCTCTACCTGACCGCCTTTGCGGCCGGAACATTAAGCGGTCCACCGCATAGCTTCACAGGAAGCTTGGACCTCGTCTCCGGGCGCCGACCCCTCGGCGAAGCCAGCCAACCCCGCCCGCCGACGGGACCACCCGCAGCCCTGTGATCCCGACAGCTGACGCTTCGCGATCCCGTCCAGCGGCAGGAGGATGAAGGGTGACCTCGACACGTTCGACGCCCCGCACACCGGCCGACGTACTGGCCAGGACCCGGTTCTCGGTCCTGGACCGCTCCCGCACCCGTACCGGCGAAGACCCGGCCGAGGCGCTGCGGGCCACCGTCCGCTTCGCCCAGCAGGCCGAGGCACTGGGCTACCACCGGTTCTGGGTCTCCGAGCACCACGGGGTGCCCGGCGTCGCTGGCTCCGCCCCCACCGTGCTCGCGGCAGCGATCGGCTCCGCGACGTCAGGGATCCGGGTCGGAACCGGCGGCGTCATGCTCCCCAACCATCAACCCCTCGTCGTCGCCGAACAGTTCGGCGTCCTCGAATCCCTCTTCCCCGGCCGCATCGACATGGGGCTCGGCCGATCGGTCGGCTTCACCGAGGGCGTCCGCAAGGCACTCGGCCGCGACAAGCACGACGCCGACGACTTCGCGGAACAGCTGCGGGAACTGCTGGGCTGGTTCACCGGCGAGCAGACCGCCCACCCGCAGGTCCACGCCCATCCCGCCGAGGGCCTGCGCCCCGCACCCTTCATCCTGGCCATGGGTGCTGGTGCCGCGATCGCCGCGGATCAGGGGCTGCCCCTCGTGATCGGCGACCTGCGCGATCAGGACCGGATGCTCGGGGCCATCGACACCTACCGGAACGGCTTCCGCCCCTCCCGATGGTCCGAACACCCCTACGTCGTCGTCTCCGGCACCGTGGCCGTCGCCGCCACCACCGACGCGGCACGACGCCTGCTGATACCGGAGGCCGGATCGATGGCTTTCTCCCGTACACACGGCGTCTTCCCGCCCCTGGCCCCGGCCGACGAGACCGAAGCGCGGTCGATGACGGCCAAGGAACTGACGCACTACGAGGACGCTCTGCGCGGCCACATCCACGGCACGGAGGACGACGTGGCCGAACAACTGGCGACGATCGTGACAGCGAGTGGCGCCGACGAGGTACTCGTCACCACCAGCACCTACGACCGCGCAGAGATGTACGACTCCTACCGCAGGCTGGCCCACGCCCTGGGCCTGTCAGAGCCTCGCCTTCCCGAAGGGAACCGCCTTGCATACACACATTGACGACCGCTCGGCCGTGCAGGACACGCTTGTGCGAATGGCCTGGTACGTCGACCGACGCAACTGGAAGGGCCTGGCCGACGAGGTCTTCGCGGACATGATCCGTGTCGACTACACGGCGGTCTGGGGTGGCGAAGCCGAGGTCCTCCGAGGGCAGGACCAGGCCGACCGTTGGGAACGGGACCTCGCGCATCTCGACGCGACCCAGCACGTCATCACCGGGGTGCTGGTGTCCGTCGACGGTGACGAGGCGACCGCGACCGCGAACGTCCAGGCACACCTCGTACGACGTGGTGCCACCGCCGGGCCTTTGTGGTCGAACGGCGGGACCTACACCACCCACCTGCGCCGCGGTGCCCACGGATGGCGGATCACGGCGCTCATCGTCGAACTCCTGTGGGACTCGGGCAACGCCGCGGTTCTCACCGGAGACGAAGGCGGCGTGCCGACTGCCGACAATGGCGCGACCGATGCGCAGTCCACAAGCGAGTCCGCGTGACGCGCTAGTACGTTCTTGCCCGCAAAGCGACGCCAGGCATCTTCGGCTACCGCGTTGACGCTCTTACCTGCGGCTACAAGGTCTGTGGTCGTGAACTGCTCCGCCTCGCCCGAACGCCAGCCGACCGCCCGGTGGGCGAGATCGGCGTACTCGGGGAACAGGTGCGCCAGGTAGTCGCCGGCGGCGGCCTTCGAGATGATGTCACCACGGGCAAGCGTGTAGTGCAGTCGCGCGGGCCCGAGCACGAGCCAGACCACCATCTCGGCGTCCACAGCTGCCTCGGTTCCCCCGTCGGCTGGTTCCGAGGGAAACGTCGAGACCATCGCCTGCCAGTAATCGCGCAGGTTGTCGAGGTTGTAGCGGTGCAACTGCTCCTGGTCGACCCGGACCCCGAGCTCTGTCACGGCTGGGCCGCGAACCGGGATGCCGTACCGCTGCAAGGTCAGCCACAGCACTGGACTCAGCTCGCCGCAGGGCTCGTCGGTTCGCAGCTCACCGTTGACCACGAACGGCAGGACCTGCCTGTCGCTCGGCCAGGACTTCACCAGCGCGGGCTCCAGGTAGACCCCGTCGAGATGGGGTGATCTCGGCATCTCGGCATGGACCTTCACGAGCTGGGCAAGGTCGTCGCCCGTTGCCGGACGCGACGTCATGATCACGGTGTCGACGTCGCTGACACCGGGTTGCCAGGCGCCGAGCGCGGCGGACCCGACGACGTAAAGACCTCGCACATAGCCGGGCAGCGCCTTGTCGGCCGCTTCGAGATACGTCCGCGTCAGATCGTCGATCATGACATCGACGGTAGCAACGTAACCCGCTCGTACGGTTAGTGTCCGGTCAGGAGGTGGTCGCGTGTTCACCGAGGCGTTCCCCATCGTGACGACGACAGACCTGCCACGACTGATCGCGTTCTACCGGGATGTGGTCGGCTTCGAGTTGACCTACCGGTTTCCCGAGAACGGCGAGCCGGAGTTCGTTGCCCTCCGGTTGGGCAGCAGCGAGCTGGGCCTGGCCGCCGACCCGCACGCAGGTGATCCCGCGCTTTCGCGCCGTTGGGAGTTGTGCGTGTACGCCGACGACTGCGACTCGGCCGTGGAGGCACTGCGTACCGGCGGTGCGACAGTCACCGAGGCGCCGGTCGACCAGCCGTGGGGTGAGCGGTCAGCGCGGGTCACGGACCCCGACGGCAATCGCATGCTCGTGCTGTCCCGCCTCTAGACGCCGACCGCCGACGGGTCACCGCGTCACGGTCGGCCCGCCGCCGCGTCCCCGATCGTCGAGCACGAGCGGGGCCCGGCCGCGCACCGCGTACCGGATGTGGGTGACCTGCGGCGTGGGGATGACGCGGGTCGGCGTCAGTTCGATCGCCTCCTTGTCGGCGAGGTCGAGGTCCGCGTCGAACAGCCGCAGGCCGGTGCCGACCACGACGGGTACGACGTGCAGCTCCAACTCGTCGAGCAGGCCGGCCTTGAGCACCTGCCGTACGAGGCTGCCGCCGCCGGCCACGGCCACGTCCTTGCCGCCGGCTGCGGCGCGTGCCTGCTCGACGGCGCTGGCCACGCCATCGGTGACGTAGGTGAAGCTTGTGCCGCCCGCGCGCAGCAGGGTCTGGCGCGGGCGGTGGGTGACGACGAAGACCGGCGCGCGGAACGGGGGCTCGTCGCCCCAGGGGATCTCGCCTCCGTCGGCCAACCGCCGGCCCATCACGTACGCCCCGGCGGCCCCGAACGACTCGGCGATCACCTCGGAGTTGACGTCCTGCTCGCCGCCGGCGAAGCCCTGTCGTTCGCGCCACGCCGACGCCTCTGTCGCCCACCGGGTGACGCGGAAGAAGGCGGCGCTCTCGGCCGACTCCATCCAGTCGCCGTCGCCGTCGAAGCGGGGGCCGGCGTAGAACCCGTCCAGGGACACCGACAGCTGTGCGGTCACCTTTGTCATCTCGCGTCGATCCCTTCATCGGGGCACCCGTTGCGGGCGCCTGCTCGGCGAAGGGTCGGAGTCGACGAGCAGCACCCGACAGTGCGCCGGTGTGACGTGGACCACAGGAGCCTATGCCGAGGTGGGCTCAGCCTTCGTCGCGTACCACAGGCCGGCGTGCTCGGGATCGTTCAGCCAGTGCATCCGGGGCACCTCCTCCGGGCGGGGCCGCCAATCGCGGTACGGGGCGTACGCCACCCGCCACGCGATCACGACGAAGACCAATCCACCTACGCCGACCAGCCAGAGCAGGGCGTCGCGTCGCCGGTAGGAGGCGTACGGCGCGAGCCAGGCAGTCAACACCACAGGCACCACAAGAGGGGCGAGATCGGCCATCGCGCCCGCGTCGAACAGGGTCTCGACAAGCTCGCGGACGAGAAGGTACGGCACGATCGCCGCCAACACGATCACCGCCGCGACGCCCGTGCGCGCCCGCCGTCCCAAGGGCGCGCGGGTGGCCGAAAAATCGTCGGACATGGCTCGAAGGGTACGGCCCCAAGGCGCGCTGGAAACCGGCCTTACGGTCGCGCTCCTCGGCACGGCGGGGTGGCGCTGTACACCACGTTCGTGGTGGCGCTGCCGAACGCCGCCAGCGAAAGCCATCTGTCACCGGCAACAGCCCATTCACGATCGGGGCTTTGCCCGATAGCGTTGCGCGGTGGAAATTGGCGTCAACGTGCCGAACTTCGCCCAGGGCACCGAGCCGGAAGTGCTGCGCCGGTGGGGCCAGACCGTCGAGGGCCTCGGCTTCGACATGCTCCTGGTCTCGGACCACATCGTGATCACCCCGGACGTGGCGGAGCAGTATCCGGCCCCGTTCTACGAGCCGTTCACCACGCTGTCCTTTCTGGCCGGGGTGACCCGCCGGGTGAAACTCGGCACCACCGTACTCATCGTTCCCTACCGGCATCCGCTGCTCACCGCGCGGATGGCGGCGAATCTCAACCGGCTCAGCGGCGGCCGGTTGGTCCTCGGGGTCGGTGTCGGCTGGGCGCGGCAGGAGTTCGAGGCGCTGGGGGTGCCGTTCCGGCAGCGTGGCGCGCTCACCGACGAATACCTGCACACCATGCGGGAGGCGTGGCGGAACACCGCCGACTACGACACCCCGCCCGTCCCGATCTGGGTCGGCGGCAACAGCGACGCCGGCATCCGCCGTGCCGTACGCCTCGGAGACGGCTGGCACCCGTTGCGGTTCACGATGGACTGGTTGACCGAAGCGGTCGACCGGCTGAAAGCGAGCGCGGACGAATTGGGCCGGCCGGTGCCGGCGCTGATCCCGCGGATCGCGCTGCGGATGACCGACGAACCGGTCACCGACCCGGCCCGGCTCGCCGGTGTCGGCACCATCGGGCAGATCGCCGCCGACCTCGACCGGCTTCGCCTGCTCGGCGCGGAAACGGTGGTGCTCGACCCGTTCAACGGCGACGTCACCGAGATCCGCGAGCCGGAACGGGCCTGGCAGGCACTGGCCGCCGTCGCAGCTCTGCGTCACACCATCACCGAGCAACGACCCGTGGAGGACCGATGACCCCCGACGACGAGAAGTTCCTCCGGCGAGCGATCGAGATCGCCGACCGGGCCGGCGCGGCCGGCGAGCGACCGTTCGGTTCGCTGCTTGTCGGCCCGGACGGTGACGTCCTGGTCGAGGACCACAACACTGTGGTGTCCGAGGTCGACATCACCGCCCACCCGGAGTTGAAGCTGGCCCGCTGGGCGGCTCGGGAACTCGATGCGGAGGTCGCCGCCGGCACCACCATGTACACCAGTTGCCAGCCGTGCCCGATGTGCGCCACCGCCATCGACCGGTCCGGTCTGGGTCGGGTCGTCTTCGCGCTGTCCGCCGAGCAGTTCGAGAGCGTCAAGCCGCCCACACCGGCTCCGGCTCCGGTCCGGTACGACGGCCCGGCCCTGTTCGCCGAGGCCCGCCGGCCGATCGAGGATCACTACTGACGGGCGTCCGCCGACCGCCGCGGCACCGGGAGGCGAACTAGGCTGGCGATTATGCGAATTGGCATCGTGATCCTGCCCGACCAGCGTTGGTCCGAAGCGCAGCGCCGCTGGCGGCAGGCCGACGAGTGGGGCTTCGACCACGCCTGGACGTACGACCACCTGGGTTGGCGTGATCTGAAGGACGGCCCGTGGTTCGACTCGATGGCCACGCTGACGGCTGCCGCCACGGTGACCTCCCGGATCCGGCTCGGCACGCTCGTCGCGTCGCCGAACTTCCGGCACCCGGCCGCGTTCGCACGGCAGATCACCACGGCGGACGACATCTCGGGCGGCCGCCTGCTGGTCGGCCTGGGCGCGGGCGGCATCGGTTTCGACTCGGCGGTGCTGGGTGGCGAGACGCTGACGCCGCGCCAGCGGGTCGACCGGTTCGCCGAGTTCGGCGAACTGCTGGACCTGATCCTGCGCCAGGACGGCACCACCTGGCGCGGGGACTGGTTCGCGGCGGTGGACGCCCGTAGCAACCCCGGCTGTGTGCAGCAGCCCCGGGTGCCGTTTGTGCTGGCCGCGAACGGGCCGCGGTCGATGCGGCTGGTGGCCCGGTTCGGTCAGGGTTGGGTGACCATCGGCACCGACGCCGACGACGTGGAGGGCTGGTGGGACACCGTGTCGGCGCTGTCCGCCCGGATGGACCGGACGCTGGAGGAAGCCGGCCGCGATCCGGCGACCCTGGACCGCTATCTCTCGCTGGACGCGGCCCCCGTGTTCTCCCTGAGCAGCGCGCAGTTCTTCGCCGACCAGGTCGGCCGGGCCGCCGAGCTGGGCTTCACCGACGTGGTGACGCACTGGCCGCGCGAGAGCAGCTGGTACGCCGGCGACGAGGCCGTCCTGGCGGACGTGGCGACCCGGCTGCTGCCTCAGATGCGCGGCTGAGCCACCGTCAGGTGCCGAGATCGCCGCTGGCCACGCCGCCCTCGCCGCCGGAGACCAGTCGCAGGCGCAGGCAGACGATCGGGGTGTCGTCGTCGACGGGGGTGCCGAGCCGCGCCCAGTAGGTCGCGTGCCCGGCCCGCCACTCCTCGATCGAGCGGTCACCCTCGCCTTCGGCCCTGGCGAAATCCCACGGTACGTCGGCGAAGCGGACCACCTCGACGCCGGTGACCTCCACGACGCCGACCAGCGCGTCGTTGTCGTCGACAAGCGCCAGCCGTTCGCCGACGTGCTCCAACTCCTCGCCCTCTTCGGCGTACTCGGCGAGCCGTCCGGCCGTGGCGGTCTTCACGCCTTCCAGCACGAGGGTGTTCAGGGTCGCCCGCAGTTCGCCGGGGGTGCCGAGGGGGAGGGCGCGCAGTTCACCGATCCGAGGCCACATCCTGCCGAGGCTAGGCGAGCGGCGTGCCGTCGTCGTCGCAATTCGCCGGGCCACGGTCAGATCATCTGCCCCGCGTAGCCCGCGGCGGCGAGCAGCCGTTCGTCGCCGGTGGCCGCGTACGCGTCCAGCACCGCATCGGCCAGCTTGACCACGTGGGCGTCGCCGTTGCGGGCCGCGCGGGCGAAGACCTCCGCCGGGGTTGCGGCGGTCAAGGTCGGCGGCGTGATCCCGTCGGTCGGCGCGTACACCGAGGTCACTGCCGCCGTCGCGGCCCAGGCGGCGGCGAGGCTCGGCGCCCAGAGCGCCCGGTCGAGGGCGGGCAGGGTACGCAGTACCGCGGTCGGTGCCGTGACCGCGTGCACAAGCATGACCGGCGCGGCGTGCCCGAAGCGCAGGTAGTCCAAGCCGGCGCGGTGCACAAGCGTGGTGAGGCCCCGCTCCGCCTCGGCCGGGGTCCGTGCGGGGCGCAGAGCCGCGACTGCCGCCTCCCAGCGGGGTACGCCCGGAAGCTGCCCGAGCCGTTCCCGGATGCCCCCGGTCTGGTCGTCGATCCGGGGCAGCCCGGCCAGCGCAGCGGCCACGTGGAGGTCGGCGGTGTCCGGTCCTCGCGCGTCGACGGTGCCGGCCCGGTCCGGCGTGGCCCGGTCGAGCAGGCGGTCGGTGCCGGGGACTGGCTGCCAGCGGGCCGCCCAGTAGCCGAGGGCCTGGCCGAGTTCGGTGAGCCGCCGGGGGTTCGCGTCGTTCGTGTCGAGGGCGCGGACGGCATGCCCGACGCGGATCACGCCGTGGGTGGCGCCGGCGGCGATGCCGGGCAGCAGCCGGGGCCACCAGGTGCCGAGGACGTCCCGCCACGGGTGTTCGCGCAGTTGCCTGTCGAAGTACGCCAGCCAGTCACCGGCTCGTTTCGGGTCGCCGAGCGCCGCCCGCCAGTCGTCGATGGGACGCAGCCCTCGGGGCAGCTCGTCGAGGCGGGTGATGTAGTCGTCGAGCCAGCGGTGTACGTGTTGCGGGTACCCGTGCCGGGCCAGCGCCTCGACGGCCATCGGTCCGTGGTTGGAGAGCCAGCCCTCGTATTCGGGGCCGGTGCGGTGCAGCCGTTCGTACGCTTGGTCGAGGATCCCGTCGCCCATCGGTCGATCGTCGAAGATGAAGTGCGGTTGAGGTCAAGCCGGTAGGTCGGTGCCGGCCAGCAGGCCGGTGATCCGTAGCTCGGCCGCGACCTCGGGCGGGCAGTCGACGACGACCACGGTTGTGCCCAGCACCTCGGCGCCGCGCGCGGCGCAGATGTCGTAGAGGGCGTGGAGTTGCGCGCCGGTGCGTACCCAGTCGTCCACGACGAGGACCCGGTCGTCCGGGCCGAGGTGGCGGTCCCGCACGGCCAGGTCGACCTGCCGGCCCCGGTAGTCCGGCGGGCTCTTCGCCCAGGTGAGGGGCCCGGCCGGTAGGCGCCCGTCGTCGGCCTTGTGTGCGGCAACGAAGCCGACCCCGAGGGCGGTGGCGGCCAGCGGGCCGAGAAGCAGCCCGGTGACCGCAGGGGCGAGCACCACTGTCGGCCGGGCGACCCGGTACGGCGCGACCAGGGCAGGACCGAGTTCGGCAAGCACCGCCGGGTCACGCCACCAACCGGAGATGTCGCTGACGAGGTGGCTGGTGGCCGGCCCCGGGTCGATCCACCGGAACCTGTCGACGAGGCGTTCGCTCAGCTCACCGGACATCGGTCCATCCTGCGGTACGTGCGCGTTCGGCGGGTCGGCACCCGGGCTGGTCGACCCATGCGGGCTCGGATGATCGGCTACACGTACCAGCTCAAATGCGGGCATAACACTATGATCACGTTGACTTCGGAAGTGCTTCTCTCGTTACGGTCCGACCCGGTTTGTTCAGTCGACGAAAGGACCGGGCCGTGGCTGGTAGGCACTCCCGTACCCGCATGTTCTCCTCTCCCGCGGGCATCGTGGCCACCGCGGCGGTCGGCGTCGCTGTCGCCGTCGGAGGCACCTTCGGTGCCGTCCAGCTGACCTCCGGCTCCACAGGGTCGGAGCAGGTGGCTCTCGACCTCACGCCGACCGCCGTTCCCAGCAGCCCGGCCGCGAGTTCGCCGAGCGTCTCCCCGAGCGCGAGCGCCAGCGCCTCGCCGAGCGCGTCGGCGAGTCGGTCGGCGAGCCGCTCGCCGCAGGCTGCCTCCCGTGCCAAGGCCCGCACGAGTACGCCGAAGCCGAGCGCGACCGCGAAGAAGACCACGCCGGCCGCCAAGGTGCTCCAGAGCGGTTCGTGCGGCGCGTCCTTCTACTCCGACGGGCAGCTCACGGCCAACGGCGAGTCGTTCAACCCGAGCGAGCTGACGGCGGCGCACAAGACGCTGCCGTTCAACACGAAGGTCCGCGTGACCAACCCGAGCAGCGGCAAGTCGGTGGTGGTACGGATCAACGACCGTGGCCCGTTCATCGACGGCCGTTGCCTCGACCTGTCCCGCGCGGCCTTCGCCACCATCGCCTCGCTTGACGTCGGCGCGTTCACGGTGCGGTACGAGGTGCTCGGCTGAGTGGAGTTGACGAGGCCGATCCGGTCGGACACCCGCGCCGGCCGGACAGAACCTCCTCAGACGACGGGCCAGGTTCATACACGGGTTCACGTGGATCAGGCATGCTGTCCCTCGTACGCACGCGACTCCTCCAGTCGGGCCACCGCCCGCTGAGCCCCGGATCCCGCGCCGGCCTCGGCGCGGCCCTTACCCTGCTCGTGATCGTCTCGGCTGTGGAGTTGGCCGACGGCCGGGGGGCGCACTACATCGCGATCCTGATGACGGTTCCGCTGCTGGCTGCCGCTCTGGCGTCCTGGCGGGTGGTGCTCGGCGTCGGCGCCGTGGCGACACTGACCGGGGTGGGCTTCGCGCTCGTCGATCCGAAGATGTTGCTTGTCACCTCGGTCAACGTTGTCGGGGTGGCGCTCGCGACCGGGCTGGCGGTGGCGGTGGCGTCCGTACGGCAGCGGCAGGCTGAGCAGATCGGCGAGTTGACCAAGCTCGCCTCGGTGGCCCAGCAGGCTGTGCTGCGTCCGCTCGGCCCGCAGGTGGGCACGCTCTCGGTGGCCGGCCGCTACATCTCCTCCACCGCCACGGCCGAGATCGGCGGCGACCTGTACGAGGCGATCGACACGCCCTACGGCGTACGCATGATCATCGGCGACGTACGCGGCAAGGGGCTCGACGCGGTCCGGCTGGCAAGCATCGTCCTCGGCTCCTACCGGCACGTGGCGTACGAGCGGGCCGACCTGCGCGCCGTCGTCGCCGACCTGGACCGCGCGGTGGCCCGCAACGTCGGCGACGAGGACTTCGTGACCGCCGCTCTGGTGGAGGAGCGGGGTGGCACGCTCACCATCGTCAACTGCGGCCACCCGCCGCCGCTGCTGTTGCGCAGGGGCGCGGTGATCCCTCTGGAGCCGCCGGCACCGGCGCCCCCGCTGGGGTTCATGCCTGTGGTCCGTCCGCGCGTGGAGCGCCTGGAGCCCGGTGACCGGCTGTTGCTGTTCACCGACGGTCTCGGCGAGGCCCGGCGGGACGGCGAGTTCTTCCCCACCGCAGACCGGGCGTGGCGGCTGCTCGGCCACGGCACGGTCGCGGACGGGCTCGCCTCGCTGGAGACGGCCCTCGTCGAGTGGGTGCATGGCCGGCTGGACGACGACATCGCTCTGGTGCTCATGGAGTACGCGGGGACGCCCACGGGTGTGGCGTCGGCCGTGCCGAGCTGGGAGGTCGGCGCCGCCGAGAGCTGAGCCCGGCCGGTGCCACAGGCAAGTGTGTAATCGCTGTCACTTCGGAGATCGGCTTGTCGCTGCCTACCCGTGAGTAATACAGTGTGGGTTACTGATCGGTAACACCTGTCCGGAAGCGGGGCCAGTGAGCATGACCCACTACAAGAGCAACCTGCGGGACCTTGAGTTCAACCTCTTCGAGGTCTTCGGGGCGGACCAGGCGTTCGGCCAGGCACCGTACTCGGAACTCGACGCCGACACCGCCCGCACCTTCCTCGCGGAGCTCGACCGGCTCGCTCGGGAGGACCTGGCTGCCAGCTACACGGACAGCGACCGCAACCCGCCGGTGTTCGACCCGGCCACGCACACCGCGCCGCTGCCGGCGTCGTTCAAGAAGTCCTACCAGGCATTCATGGACTCCGAGTTCTGGCGCCTGGACCTGCCGCCGCACCTGGGTGGCACCACCGCGCCGCGCGCCCTCTGGTGGGCCCTCGCCGAGCTGGTGCTCGGCTCGAACGCCCCCATCTGGATGTACGCCTCCGGCCCGTCCTTCGCGCACGTCCTGGAGGTCGAGGGCACCGAGCAGCAGAAGCGGTGGGCCAAGCTCTTCATCGACAAGCAGTGGGGCTCCACGATGGTGCTCACCGAGCCGGACGCCGGCTCGGACGTCGGCGCCGGCCGCGCCCGCGCCATCCAGCAGCCGGACGGCTCGTGGCACATCGAGGGCGTCAAGCGCTTCATCACCTCGGGTGAGCACGACCTGAGCGACAACATCGTGCACTACGTGCTCGCCCGCCCGGTGGGCGTCGAGGGCCACGGCGGCCCCGGCACCAAGGGTCTGTCGCTCTTCGTGGTGCCGAAGTTCCACTTCGACGAGACCACCGGCGAGTTGGGCGAGCGCAACGGCGTCTACGCCACGAACGTCGAGCACAAGATGGGCCTGAAGGTCTCCAACACCTGCGAGCTGACCTTCGGCGAGCACGGCGTACCCGCCAAGGGCTGGCTGCTTGGCGACAAGCACGACGGCATCCGCCAGATGTTCATGATCATTGAGTACGCCCGGATGCTCGTCGGCACCAAGGCCATCGCCACCCTCTCCACCGGCTACCTCAACGCCCTGGAGTACGCGAAGAACCGGGTGCAGGGCGCTGACCTGGTCCAGCAGACCGACAAGACCGCTCCCCGGGTCACCATCACCCACCACCCGGACGTCCGGCGCTCGCTGCTGCTCCAGAAGTCGTACGCCGAGGGTCTGCGCGCTCTTGTTCTCTACACCGCCACCTGGCAGGACAAGGTCGCCATTGCCGAGGCGGCCGGCGACGAGAAGGCCACCAAGCTGGCCAAGCGGGTGAACGACCTGCTGCTGCCGCTTGTCAAGGGCGTCGGCTCGGAGCGGGCGTACGAGCTGCTCGGGCACGAGGCCCTGCAGACCTTCGGTGGATCGGGCTTCCTCCAGGACTACCCGCTGGAGCAGTACGTCCGGGACGCCAAGATCGACACCTTGTACGAGGGCACCACCGCAATCCAGAGCCTCGACCTGATCTTCCGCAAGATCGTGCGGGACAACGGCAAGGCCCTCATGGCGGTCGCCGCCGAGATCCAGGAGTTCATCTCCTCCGAGGCGGGCAACGGCCAGCTCAAGGAGGAGCGGCAGGCGCTCGGCAAGGCGCTCGGCGAGGTCCAGAACATCCTCGGTGTGATGACCGGCTGGCTGGGCGAGGCGCAGGGCGGCGAGACCCGCTCGCTCTACAAGGTCGGGCTGAGCAGCCGGCGGTTCCTGCTGGCGATCGGCGACCTGGTGGTCGGCTGGCTGCTCCAGAAGCAGGCCGACGTCGCGCTCAAGGCGCTTGCCGGCGACATCTCCGCCAGTGACAAGGCGTTCTACACCGGAAAGGTCGCCGCCGCCCGGTTCTTCGCCCGCGAGGTGCTGCCGCGCATCGGCGCCGACCGGCGGATCATCGAGGGCACCGACCTCGACATCATGGACCTCCCGGAGGAGGCCTTCTGACCGTGCCACGGCACGGCTGACGGTTCCGGGCCGCACCACCCGGAACCGACCACGACGGCCGGCGGGGCAACTGCCCTGCCGGCCGTTGTCGTCCCCCGATGCACCACAGCGGCGAATGTCGGACCAGCCGGTGCCGACCGCCGAGGTACGTCGATTGATCGAGCCGCGCCGGGTAGGCCGGCCCCCTGGCGGGTAACCGGCGCGTGACCAGGAAAGGGAACGCCCAGAGCCACCGCACGGGGGAGTGCAGCGCACATGGGTGTAGGAAGCGGCATTTTTCTCATCGCGCTCGGCGCGATCATGACCTTCGCGATCAGAGCCAATGTCTGGTGGATCGACCTACGCGCGGTCGGCTGGGTGTTCATCCTGGCCGGGCTGGCCGTGCTGCTCACCACGCTCTGGTTCTGGCAGGACCGGCGCAAGCGGGCCCGGACCCTCATCGTGGAGGAGAACCGGCTGTCTCATCCGACGGCGATGATGCCGCCGCCGCCCGACCCGCCGCCGCCGACCGCGCCACCCTCCTGACCCGCGTACGCCCTGAACCACCCGTCGACAGTCGGCGGGTGGTTCAGTCGCGTGCGGTGTGCCGCTCGACGATCGGCGCTCCGGCGCGGCCCAGGTCCGGCCAGGCGCGCGTGCCGCGGTGCACCACCAACTCGGCCGTCCGCAGGCCCTCGTCGACCGCCCCGTCCGGGTCGAGGAACGCCGACAACAACGAGACGCCCGGGTTGTGGGCGACCAGCAGCACGCTCCGGGCCGCCGGATCGGCGGTACGGACCAGCGCCAACAGCTCCTCGGGGTGGGCGTCGTACGCGCCGGGCTCGTAACGGACAGTCGGTCGCGGACCGGTCGGCCCACCCTCCGGCGGCGCACCGGTCATCCCCATCGCCACCTGATGCCAGGTCTGCCGGGTACGCCGGGCCGTCGAACAGATCACCACGTCGGGCAGCAGATCGTGCCGGGCCAGCCAGGCGCCGGCCGCCGCCGCATCGGCCTCCCCGCGTGCGCTGAGTGGACGATCGTTGTCGTCAGTACCCTCGGCGCCCGGCTCGGCCTTCGCGTGCCGGAGCAGCACAAGCGTCCGCGTCTCGACTCGGGTGTCCGTCATGCCACCAGCTTGCCCGATTGGCGATCTCTCCGCCGGGGTAAGTCGATGGATGCCGCGACCCCTACCAACGGCCGCGACGGGCCGTACGCCAGGTTAGAGCCGAGGAGCGAGACATGGGCATTGGTGGCAGCATCTTCCTGATCGCGTTGGGCGCGATCTTCGCATTCGCAGTGGAGGCCGACCTGGGCTGGCTGAACCTGGCCGTCGTCGGCTGGGTGCTCATGCTGGCCGGCGTCGCCGGCCTGCTCGTCACCCTCTACTTCTGGAACAGCCGCCGTCGCCCGGTGGCCGCCGCGCCCGTCCGCGAGGAGCGCGTGGTTGCCGACCGGGTGGTGCCGGTGCAGGACGACCGGGTCGTCGAGGAGTACCGCGAGGTGCGTCGGCCGGGTCGCCCGGTCTGATCCTCGTCCGCGAACTCCGGGGTCCCGCAGCGTCGCGGGGCCCCGGCTCGCGTCTGCGCAGGTGAACGACTCGCCTTCCTGCAAATCGCGGTGTCCCACCGAGTCGGATACCCCGATTTCAAGGAACCCGAGTCGATCGTGACCAGGCTGCGCCTCACGCCGGCGCGCTCGTGGGTCAGGCGAACAACGCGAAGTAGATCGCGATGTGGTGGCACAGCGCCGCGAGCAGCGTGCAGGCGTGGAAGAACTCGTGGTGACCGAAGACGCTGGGCCACGGGTTGGGGCGACGCAGCGCGTAGAAGACAGCGCCGACGCTGTACATGACGCCGCCGACGATCAGCAGCACCAGCGCGGTGACGCCGCCGCCGCGCAGGATCTCGGGAAGCATGGCCACCGACACCCAGCCGAGCGCCAGGTAGAGCGGCGCGGAGACCCAGCGCGGTGCGTGCGGCCAGGCCATCTTGACCGCCACGCCGGCCAGCGCGCCACCCCAGACCAGGGACAGCATCACGGTGGCCTGTCGCGGTTCGAGCAGCATGACGCAGAGCGGTGTGTACGTCCCCGCGATGAACACGAAGATCATCGAGTGGTCCATCCGGCGCATCAGCTGGTAGCCGCGCTCCGACCACACGCGACGGTGGTACAGCGCGCTGGTGCCGAAGAGGCCGCAGACCGTGAGGCTGTAGATGACGCAGCTCACCAGCGGCGCCCACCCTGGTCGGGTGGCGGCGATCGAGCAGAGCACGATGCCGCTGGCAAGGGCGACGAAGAAGGCGTACGTGTGCAGCCAGCCGCGCATCCGGGGTTTGCCGATGTCGACCGGCTTCAGGCGAAGCGGTGCGGAGGTGGTCACCAGATCAGGTTACGCCACCGTAGGTTACCTGCAAGTAGGCACGCTGAGTGACGCCAGGCACCGTCCCGGTGAATTCCTCGCCAGCACGGCGTCGGCGAGGATGGGCCGATGCGGATCCGACCCGTCGGGGAACAAGCCCTGCTGCTCGACCTCACCGCTCCCGCTCCCGCCTCCGCGTCCGAAGCCGTCCCGGAGGCCGCTCTCGTGGAGGCATGGCGGGCCGAGTTGTGGCGTCGCCGCGAGCACGGAGACCTGCATGCCGTCGAGATCGTGCCGGCGGCCAGCACTCTCCTGCTCGACGGCCTGCGCGACCCCGCCGCCACGGCCGCACTGCTGACCAGTTGGGCACCAACGGTCGCCGCCATCGCCACGGCCGGCACCGCCACAACCGGCACCGCCACTGCCACGGCCGTCACCACCACGGCCGGCACCGCCACTGCCACCACCACTGCCACCACCACGGCCGGCACTGCCACGGCCGCCACCGCCGGCACTGCCACAGCCAGCACCGCCACGGACCGGCCCGGTGGCGATCAGTCCGGTGGCGGTCGGACCGTTGACGGCCGGCCCGGCGGCGACCGGTCCGGTGGTGTCGAGGTTGTCGTTCCGGTCGAGTTCGACGGGCCGGACCTGACAGTCGTCGCCGAACACTGGTCGGTCGACGTACCAGCAGTGCTGCGTCGCCTGACCGGCACCCGGTTCCGGGTGGCCTTCTGCGGCTTCGCTCCCGGGTTCCCCTATCTGACCGGGCTCCCCGCCGAATTGGCGCTGCCCCGGCTGTCCACCCCCCGCCCCCGGGTTCCGGCCGGCTCCGTGGCTCTCGCCGGCCCGTACGCCGGTATCTATCCGAGCGCGTCCCCCGGCGGTTGGCTGCTCGTCGGCCGGACCGACCTGACCCTCTTCGACGTGCACGACGACCCGCCGGCCCGGCTCAGCCCGGGCACCCTGGTCCGGCTGGCGGCGGCATGACCCACATCACCGAGATCGAGGTGCTCCGGGCCGGCGCACTCACCACCGTGCAGGACCTGGGTCGGCCGGGCTGGGCGCACCTCGGCGTACCCCGCTCCGGCGCTCTCGACCCGACCGCCCTGCGGCTCGCCAACCGGCTGGTCGGCAACCCCGAGGAGGCCGCCGGCCTGGAGATCACCCTGACCGGCTGCGCGGTGCGGCTGACCCGGGCCACCACCGTGGCGATCACCGGTGCCGAGGTCGCCGTCCGCGCGGGAGAGCGTCCCGGCGACACCGGACGCCCTCTCACTCTGCCGGCGGGAACGGTGCTGACGATCGGGCCGGCCCGTCGGGGCGTACGGAGCTGGCTGGCCGTGGCGGGCGGGATCGACGTGCCGGCGGTGCTGGGCAGCCGGGCCACCGACACCCTCTCCGGGCTCGGTCCCGCCCCGCTGCGCGACGGCGACCGGCTGCCCGTCGGCGTGCCGCTCGGGGAGCCCGCACCCGTGGACGTGACCGTCGGCCCGGCACCCGCGCCGGAGCTGCACCTGACAGTGCGCCTCGGCCCACGTGACGACTGGTTCACGCCCGGTGCGGTCGACCGGCTGTTCGGAACCGCGTACACAGTGAGCCCGGTAAGCAACCGGGTGGGTGCGCGACTGGCCGGCGCACCGCTGCCCCGCGCGGTCGCCGGCGAACTGCCCAGCGAGGGCATCGTGCTCGGCGCGGTGCAGGTGCCGGCCGATGGCCAACCTCTGGTCTTCCTCGCCGACCATCCGACCACCGGCGGATACCCGGTCATCGGGGTGGTCACCGACGTGACCCCGCTCGCGCAGGCCCGGCCAGGTACTACCGTCAGATTCCATGGACCTCAACGCTGACCTGGGCGAAGGATTCGGCATCTGGCGACTCGGCGACGACGATGCCCTGCTGGGCCTCGTAACCTCCGCCAACGTCGCCTGCGGCTTCCACGGCGGCGACCCGTCCACAATGCGACGGGTTTGCGAGGTCGCGGCACGGAACGGCGTCGCCGTGGGCGCGCAGGTCGGCTACCGGGACCTGGCCGGCTTCGGCCGGCGGCGCATCGCGTACGACTTCGCGGAACTGCGCGACGAGGTGACCTATCAGCTGGGGGCGCTCGACGCGTTCTGCAGGATCTTCCGCACCCGCGTCCGCTACCTCAAGCCGCACGGCGCGCTCTACCACGCGGCGGCCACCGACGAGTCCCAGGCCGCAGCCGTGGTCGCCGCGATCTGCGGCTACGACCCCGAACTGCCAGTCCTCTGCATGCCCGGCTCGGTGCTCGCCCAGCTCGCCGTCGGCGCGGGCCTACCGGTGGTCGCCGAAGCGTTCGCCGACCGCGGCTACCTGCCCAACGGATCGTTGGTGCCACGCGGCACCCCCGGCGCGGTGATCAACGACCCGGAGGAGGTGGCGGCCCGGGTCGTACGGATGGCCACCGAACGGACCGTCGTGGCTGTCGACGGCACTGCCATCCCCTGCGCGATGGAGTCGATCTGCGTACACGGCGACACGCCGGGCGCGGTCTCCGCCACCGAACTAGTCCGCGCTGCCCTGATCGACGCGGGAATCCCCCTCGCCCCGTTCGCCTGAAAGGAAGGGCCCCTTGTTATCGGATTTTGTATAACAAGGGGCCCTTCCTAACAGCTGGGCGTCGAGACAGCTAGGCGTCGAGGCCGCGCAGCACCAGGGGAAGTCGGGTCGCGGCACCCTCGACCACCCGGACCGGTACGCCCCAGTCCTGCCGGGTCAGGTGGCAGGCCGCGTGCTCGACGTCCGCGTCGCACGTCGCCGCCTGCGCGGTCACCTGCAACACCCCGGCGGTGACCTCGCCGTTGAGCACCAGTCGGCGGGACAACTCGGTGCCCGTGCCGCCACCGTCCAACAGCAGTTCCGGCGGGGACGCGGAAACCACCAGCCGGGTCGACGGCCCGAACGTCTCGTCGAGCTTCTGCCCCGGCGCGGGAGTGAAGACGATGTCGAGGATGACCGCTCCCGCCGCCACGTCGGTCGGCTTACGTTCGGTGCGGTGCCGGGGCCCGTCGACGGTGCTCGCGCCGGCCGCCGACAGCGCCCCCGGGGCCAACCGGGTCAGCCGGTGCCCGGCGGACTCCACCACAAGCACCTCACCGGCCGGGGTGAGCACGAGATCGCTCGGTTCGGCCAGCCCATCGGCGACCGTTGACACCTGGGACGTGGCCGGGTCGAAGCGGCGCACGGCACCGTTGTACGTGTCGGCGATCAACACCGAGCCGTCCGGCAGCGCGCACACCCCGAGCGGGTGCTGGAGCAACGCCGACTCCGCCGGCCCGTCCACGTGGCCGAAGTCGAACAGGCCCTGCCCGACGGCGGTGCCCAGCACCCCGTTCTCGACGTACCGGACCGCGCTCGTCTCGCTGTCGGCTATCCACAACCGGGCACCGTCGGCCGACACGGAAAGCCCGGACGGCTGCGCCATCCACGCCTCGGTCAGCGGGCCGTCGCGCAACGCCTCGACTGTGGTGCCCGCGTACATGCCGGCGGTCCGCTTGATCGGGTCGAACCACCAGAGCTGGTGGATGCCCGCCATCGCGATGATCAACTTGTCGTCGTACCAGGCCAGGTCCCACGGGGACGACAGATCCACGGCGAGCGCGTCGTGCGCGTGGTCGTCGACCGAGGCACGCCACTGCCGGCCGCTGCCGGCCACGGTGACCACCTCACCGGACGCCAGCCGTACGCCGCGCAGCAGGTGGTTGACAGTGTCGGCCACCACCAGGTCGTAGCCGGCCACCTCGGCGACGTGCCGGGGCAGCAGGCAGAGCCCCTGTGGCTCGGAGAAGGCCGCCGCACCGGCCGGCCCGTCGGCCCTGCCTCTGTCGCCCGAGCCGATCCGGCGGACAAGCGTCTCGCCGTCCGGGGCCAACTCGACCAGGGAGTGCCGCGCCGAGTCGGAGACCAGCAGGTTGCCGCCGTCCAGCAGCACCGCCTTGCCGGGGAAGCGCAGCGTCGTCTCCGGCGCCGGCGGCGGGACGTACGGGCCGTCACCCCGGTGCAGGGTGCCCTTGGCCTCGTGGGTGGCGATCAGCTCGTCGATCAACCGGGCCAGCCCTTCGGCGTGTCCCTCGCCGGCCATGGTGGCCACCACGTAGCCCTCGGGGTCGATCACCGACAGCGTCGGCCAGGCACGGGCCGCGTACTGCTGCCACATGTCCAGCTCGGGATCGTCGAGGACGGGGTGGTGCACCCCGTACCGCTCCACGGCGGCGGCAAGCGCGTCGGCGTCCTTCTCGTGCTCGAACTTCGGGGAGTGCACGCCGATCACCACGAGTACGTCGCCGTACTTCTCCTCCAGCGGCCGCAGCTCATCGAGCACATGCAGGCAGTTGATGCAGCAGAACGTCCAGAAATCTAAGATGACGCAACGACCTCGAAGATCCTGCAATGTCAGGTTTTTTCCACCCGTATTAAGCCACTGCCGGCCCCGTAGTTCGGGCGCACGTACACGCGCTGTCGTTGCCATGCCTGTCAGCCTGCCACGGCGAGGCTTTGCGTATCGGTGGTCGTGACCCGGACGACAGAAAGCGTCGAGGCACACACAACGGCTCCCAGCGCTCGGGTCGGTTGCCGGGTCCGGGCCGTGCGGGCGGCGGTCTCGGTCAGCGCGCCGCACTCGATCCCGAGCGGTATCGCGCGCGGCAACGCCATCCGGCGGCGGGTGTCGGTCGCGGCGTGGACACTCACGGCGATCTGGCAGTTCGTGACCTTACCGAGGGTGCCGGAGTGCTGCCGGGCCACGCACGCCGACGCATTGCCGTCCTAGGGGGAACTCCGTGTCGTCCACTACCCATACAGACGGGCACACCAGGTCAATAGCGGTCTTCGCCAGCCGCTGTCGCACACCGGCGACATCCCGGGTCGATGAGGTCAGGAACTGCTGCAACTGCTGGTGATCCACCTCGAGGCGCTGCGCCGCGAAGTCCTCCAACCGCGTCCGCACCCGTGTGAGTCCTCGCTCGTCCACGGACGGGAGCCAAACACAACCCAAAGAGCCCTATAAGCGACACACCGGAACAACCTAACAAAGCACTACTAGCCGCGCCGTGATCGCGCGCGGCGACAGCTACCATAGTGGACGATAACGTCCACTCGACACGTTTCAGTTACCGGAGAAAACCTGATGCCCCCGACGATTACCGACGACAGGTACGACAGCGCCGACGGCACCCGGCTGATCGATGAGATGGCGGCCGACCTCCGCGCGCGCTACGGCTTCACCCGGGCCGACGATCCGGAGCCACTGGACGCGGATGACTTCGCTCTGTTCCTGATCGCCCGGGATCCCGACGGCGAGGCGCTCGGGTGCGGTGCCTTGCGTTTTCAGGGCGACGGCACGGCCGAAGTCAAGCGCATGTTCGTAGTGCCGAACGCTCGTGGAACCGGCGTCTCCACCGCCATCCTGCGGGCACTCGAGGAGCGGGCCAGGGAGCAAGGTATCAAGTCGTTGGTGCTGACGACCGGGCCCGGTCAGCCCGAGGCGATCCGTTTCTATCACCGCGAGGGCTACCAGCCGGTGGAAGCCTTCGGACCGCTGAAAGCGTACCCCGGGGCTGTCTTCCTCGGCCGGGATCTCGTCTGAGCGCCCAACCCGAACGGTTTGTCCGACCTCTACCTGGTCTCCTGCTCGGAGGGTGGACTTCGCCGCGCCCGGCGGCGAGCCGATCGGCCAGCCGACGACGACGGCGGGGCCACGGTTGCCCGTGACCCCGCCGCCTGTCGGTCTAATTCGTGGCCGGCTTGAGGCAGAGCACCCGGTTGGCACCGTCACCGGGCAGCACCACGTGGGGCTGGGCCGGGTCGGCGCACTTGTCCTTCGAGTCCACCTTGGACACGATCGTGAAGGCGTCCGCCTCGCCGCAGTCCACCGCCGACGCGGCCTGACCGGCCTGCTTTACGCAGGTGCCGACCGCCGGGTCGAAGGCAGGCGAGTTGTCGTTGCCGCCGAACTTGCCGAGCAGCATCAGCAGGCCGAGCGGCACCGCCAGGATGAGCACCGCCGCGACAAGCACCGCCGCGAGCACCCGCCCGTTGCGGACCTTCGGCGTCGGCGGCTCCGGTTTGGGCTCGTCGGCGTCCGGCTTGAACGCGTCGAACCGACCCTGGTCCGATCCGCCGTCCGCCTGGCCCCAGGCGGGCGCGGACTGCTGCGGCGGCGCCGGGAAGGCAGGGAACTGCGCACCCGGCGCAGGCTCGGTGGTCGGCGCACCGCCGAAACCCTGCCCGCCGAAGCCGGGGGCGCCGTTGACCGCGGCGCTGCCGGTTGCCGCGGCCCCCGGAGCACCGAAACGGTCACCCGGGCGCTCGGTGCCGGACTGCGGCTTGACCCCGTTCACCGGCCGGTTGGTGCCGGGGGCGTCGACGAAGGACGGAACCCCCGGCGGGAACGCCGGTGGCGCGGCGGCGGCTGACGGAGGCTCGCCGAAACCGCCGGGCGTCGACGAGCGGTCCCGGTCGTCGAAGCGCTGCTCGGAGGACGACTCGCCGCCCCAACCGGGGAAACCCGACCGCTCCGCACCGTTCTGCCAGTCCGGTGGGCCCGGACGGTCGGCACCGTTCTGCCAGTCCGGTGGGGACTGACGCTCCGGGCCGCTCTGCCAGTCCGGGCCGTTCTGCCAGTCCGGGGCGCTCGGCCGGTCGGAGTCGTTGCGCCAGTCGGGCGTGCTCGGGCGCTCGGAGCCCGGGTCGGCCTGGAACGCCTCCGGTGCCGACTGCTCCGGCTCGTTCTCCGGCTCGGCCTGGGCCGGGCGGCCGTACACCCGGGGCTGTGGCGTGGACGTGCTTGCCGGTCGCATGGCCTGGTCCGCCGGTGGCATCACCCGACTCGCCAGCGGCACCGAGGCGCTCGCCGAGGCGCGGCCCGCCGCGCCACCCGCCGACCCGGCGTCCGGCACCGGTACGACGGCACGACCCGCTCCCGACTCGGGAGAGGTACGCGGAGCGGGAACCATGGCACCAGCGGCCGGAGCATCCTCGGCGCGACCCCAACCGGCGGGCTCCGCCTCGTACTGCGCGGCGGGTTCCGGGGTGTCGCGCTCGGCGTACGCCGGCTGCTCGGGGATCGGCGGGTACTGGGTCGGGGGCGCGTAGTCGGCCGGCGGGGCGGCGGCCAGGCTCGCGCCCGGCACGCGCTGTTCCTGTGGCGGCAGGGGAACCGCGTTTGCCGGTGAGATCCCCGGTGCCGGGGCGGGCTGGTAGACCGGTGCGTCGTCGCCCCGGCCGCCGCGGGACTGCGCGGAGGCTTCCGCCTCGGCGCGCCCCCACACCTCGCCGGGCGCCCACGGCTGGACCTGCGGGACAGCGGCACCGCCCTGCGCGGCGTTGCCCGGGTCGGCTGCGGCCCAGCCGGGCGTCGCGTCGTTGCCGGGCACACTGGCGCTGGCTCGGGCGGCCGGAGGGCTGGCCTGCTCTGCCTGTTGCCAACCCGCCGGTTCCGGCCGCTCGGCCGGCTGGCCCTGGGCCGAGAGCACCCAGTCGGGCTGTTGCGGGCGGCCCTCGGCGTTACCCCAGGCCGCCGGCTGTGCCGGCTCGTCCTGCCGTACGTCGGCGCCGTCGCCCCAGCCACCCGGCTGCGCCTGCTGTTGCTGCTGTGCCGCCCATCCGCCGGAGCGGGACGGGTCGTCCTGACCAGGCCGGTTGGCCGTCGGCGGTTGGGCCGTGCCACGGGCGCCTGCCGGCTCGGCCTGGCCCCAGGCGGGGGCCGCCGGCTGCTCGGCCTGCTCGGTGGGCTGACCCCAACTCTGGGGCGCCTGCGCGGCCGGCGTCCACACCGGCTGGTCGTCCCGGCCGGCGGCGGCACCGACGGCCCAGCCGCCAGAGCCGGACTGGTCGTCCTGCTGTGCGCTGCCGGGCCAACCGGCGGGCTGCCCGGGCTGGGCGCCGCCGCGCCAGTCGTCGGCGGGCGGGCTGGACTGCGCGGCACCGCCCCAGCCGCCGGAGCCGGGCGCGTCGTCCGGCGGGGTCTCGGTGCCCCAACCGCCAGAGCGGGCCGGGTCTTCCTGAGCTGGCCAGGCGGTCGTGGCCGGCACCTGCGCGGCACCTCGCGCGGCAGGCTGGGCCGGCGCCCACTCGGGCTGCTCGGGCGCGCCGGCGGGTGCGGCCTGCTCGGGTGGTGTCCAGCCCTGCTGCGGAGCCGTCCACTGGGCGGGCTGCCCCTGCTCGGGGGCGCCACCGCCGGTGGCCCAGGCGGGCTGTCCGGGGTCGCTGGACTGTGGAGCGGCGGCGGCACCCCAGGCGGGGTTCGCCTGCTGCTCGGGGGACTGGGTCGCCCACGCGGGGGCCGGCGGGTTGGGCCGCGCTGGCGGCGGCGGCGCCCAGCCCAGGTCGGGGCCGGCGGCGTTGTAGCCGTTGTCCGGCTGCGCCGGGCGGTCGCCGTACGGCGCCGGTCCGGCGCCCGGTGACACCTCGTCCGGCTCCTGGCCGGGGCGGTGCGGGCCCTCGGACGTCATGGGTGCGCCTCCTCCATCACATGTCGGCCGCCGGCACCGATCGGTCTCCTCGGCATGGCAGCCGGCGTCACCGGCGTACCGCCGTGCCGGCTCCCCGCACGGTATCCGGTGCCCGCACGAGGTGTCCAAGGAGCACCTGTCGTCACTCCGCGTTGCCGGTCGGTGTCGAGCAGCTTCTATCGGACCGGCGTCGGCAGTGCCGGCCGGCGGCGACCGAAGCCCACGGTACCGGGCGCTGCGGCAGGGCGGAATCCCGGTCCAGGTGGTGGCGGAACGCCGATGGCCCACCCGGAACCGGGTGGGCCATCGATCTGGAGGAGGGTGCGGAATGTCGTGGAGCGTCAGCTCATGTGACGCTGGGCGATGACGAGGAGTTCGTCACGAACCGACGGCGAGTTGGCCGAACGCAGCGCGTGCTCGATGGCACGGGCGCGGCGGGTGGCGACGCGGTGGTTGCGGATTCGCTCAATCATGCTCATTGGTGGGTCCCCCTGGCTATTCGATTGTCGGCCCCTGATGTGTCTATTTAACCGCAGCAGCCCGTGGAATGCCATCGATTGTTAGGTGAGCTGGGACACCCGCCTAACGATCGAAGGTGGGGATGGCTCCTGACCGACTGTTCCGTCGCTCAACGGACACGGCCGGTGTGCCGGGCGTTAACCCGTCGCACACCGGCCGTGGCCTTGCGTTCGGACCCGTCAGGTCCAGGCGAGCAGCGCCGCCTCGGGGTCGGCGAGGAAATCGCCGATGTCGCGCAGGAACTTCGAGCCCAACTCACCGTCGATGATCCGGTGGTCGAAGCTCAGACCCAGCGTGGTGACCTGACGTGCCTTGACCTTGCCCTTGTGCACCCAGGGCATCTCCCGTACGGCGCCGAAGGCCAGGATCGCCGACTCCCCCGGCGGCAGGATCGGCGTACCGGTGTCCACCCCGAACACACCGACGTTGGTAATCGTCAGAGTGCCGCCGGACATGGCCGCCGGTGAGGTGCGGCCGGACTTCGCCGTCTGCACCAGGTCGTTGAGCGCGTCCGCCAACTCGCGGAGCGAGAGCCGGCCGGCGTCCTTCACGTTCGGCACGATCAGGCCGCGCTCGGTGGCCGCCGCGATGCCGAGGTTGACGTACTCCTTGACCACGATCTCGTCGCCGGCCCAGGTCGAGTTGACCATCGGGTGTCGCTGCACGGCCAGCAGCACGGCCTTCGCCACAAGCAACAACGGCGAGACCCGTACGTCGCGCCACTCCCGCCGGCCACGCAGCCGGTCCAGCGCCTTCATGGCCCGGGTCACGTCGACGGTCAGGAACTCCGTCACGTGGGGGGCCGTGAACGCCGACCGGGACATGTTCTCGGCGGTGAGCTTGCGTACCCCCTTGACCGGGATGCGCTGCTCGCGGTCGGCACCGAAGCTCGCGGCGCTCGTCGCCACCGGCGTCACAGCGACCGGCTCGGCGACCGTGGTGGCCCCGTTCGCCGCCTGCTGTACGTCCTCCCGGGTGATCGAGCCCAGCGGCCCCGAACCGGTAAGCGCGCGCAGGTCGACGCCAAGGTCCTTGGCGAGCTTGCGCACCGGAGGCTTGGCAAGCACAACCCCATCGCGGCCGCCACTCACCACATCGCGTCGATCATGGACCTGTGGTGCCGGAATTGCAGGGGTGGCAGCGGGTTTATCACCCACCACAACTCCATGATCGACGGGGGCAGGGGCAGGGGCGGCGTTTTTGCGGGGGCGGCGTTTTGCTGTTGTCGTTCGGGGGCCGTAGCCGACCAGGACCGCTGTGCGTCCGCCCGGGGCCGGGCCGCCGATCAGGCCGGGTTCGACCATGCCCTCGGCCGGTGCCACCTCGACCGCTGCCAGCGAGGCCGCCGACGGGGTGGGCAGGTCGCCCGTGGGGGTCGCCGTGGTCGACGGCGCCTCCAGCGGGCCGGCGCCCGGGTCGGTGTCGATCGCGATGATCGGGCTGCCGACCTCGACAGTGGTGCCCTCCGGGTGGAAGATCGCCTGCACCTGCCCGGCCCACTTCGCCGGGATCTCCACCGCAGCCTTGGCTGTCTCGACCTCGACGATCGGCTGGTTCAGCTCGATTGTGTCGCCGACCTTGACGAGCCAGGTCAGGATCTCGCCCTCGGTCAACCCCTCACCCAGGTCGGGCAGGTTGAATTCCTTGATCCGGGACATGGCGCTCACCAACCGAACGTGCGGTCGACGGCGTCGAGCACCCGGTCCAGGTCGGGCAGGAACTCCTCCTCCACCCGGGCCGCCGGGTAGGGGATGTCGAAGCCCGTGACCCGCAGCACCGGCGACTCCAGGGAGTAGAAGCACTCCTCGGTGATCCGGGCTGCCAACTCGGCACCGAGGCCGATGTTCGACGGCGCCTCGTGCACCACCACCGCGCGGCCGGTGCGCTTCACCGACTCGTAGGCGGCCGTCAGGTCCAGCGGGGACAGTGACCGCAGGTCGATTACCTCAAGCTCCCGGCCGTCCTCGGCGGCGACGGTCGCCGCCTCCAGGCACGTCCGCACCATCGGCCCGTAGGCCAGCACTGTCACGTCGCTGCCGGGCCGCACCACGCGGGCCGAGTGCAGGGGGTACGCCTCGGACAGCGGCGCGTCCAGGTCGACCTGGCCCTTCTCCCAGTAGCGCCGCTTGGGCTCCAGGAAGACGATCGGGTCGTCCGAGGCGACAGCCTGCTGGATCATCACGTACGCGTCCTGCGGGTTGGCGCAGGACACCACCTTCAGGCCGGCGGTGTGCGCGAAGTACGCCTCCGGCGACTCGGAGTGGTGCTCGACCGCGCCGATGCCGCCGCCGAACGGAATCCGGATGACCATGGGGATGCTGAGCTTGCCGCGCGAGCGGTAGTGCATCTTTGCCACCTGCGACACGATCTGGTCGTACGCGGGATAGACGAAGCCGTCGAACTGGATCTCGCAGATCGGCCGGTAGCCACGGATGGCCAGGCCGACGGCGGTGCCGATGATGCCCGACTCGGCAAGCGGGGTGTCGATCACCCGCTGGTCGCCGAAGTCCTTCTGGAGCCCGTCGGTGATCCGGAAGACGCCGCCGAGCTTGCCGACGTCCTCACCCATGATGATGACCTTGGGGTCGTTCTCCAGGGCGCGGCGCAGACCGGTGTTGAGGGCCTTTCCGAGGGTGAGCGTCTCCGTGGCCATCAGTGTGCGCTCCCCTCGAACGACTCCATGTAGCGGCTGAACTGCGCGCGCTGCTCGTCCAGCAGCGGAGACCCGTTGGGGTAGACGTGGTCGAACATCGTCACCGGCTCCGGGTTGGGCATGGCCAGCACACGCTCGCGCAGGTGCACCGACTCGCGGCGGGCCTGCTCGTCGATCTCGGCGAAGAAGTCCGCGTCGGCGATCTGCTGCTTCTCCAGGAACGCCCGTACCCGGGCGATCGGGTCCTTGGCCTGCCACGCCTCGACCTCGCTGGCGATCCGGTAACGCGTCGGGTCGTCGGAGGTGGTGTGCGCGCCCATCCGGTAGGTGTACGCCTCGATCAGGCTCGGACCCTGCCCGTGCCGGGCGTTGTCCAGCGCCGTGCGGGTGACCGCGTACGTGGCAAGCACGTCGTTGCCGTCCACCCGGATGCCGGGGAAGCCGAAGCCGGCGGCCCGCTGGTAGAGGGGGATGCGGGTCTGCCGCTCCAGCGGCTCGGAGATCGCGTACTGGTTGTTCTGGCAGAAGAAGACCATCGGCGCGTTGAACACGCCGGCCCAGACGAACGCCTCGTTGACGTCACCCTGGCTGGTGGCCCCGTCGCCGAAGTAGGCGATCACGGCTTCGCCGTCCTCGGTGCCGGTCTTGCCGTCCATGGTGATGCCCATGGCGTAACCGGTGGCGTGCAGGGTCTGCGCCCCGATCACGATCGTGTACATGTTGAACTTGAACTCGTTCGGGTCCCAGCCGCCCTGGTCGACGCCGCGGAACAGGCCGAGCGGCATGATCGGGTCGATGCCCCGGCAGTAGAGGACGCCGTGCTCCCGGTAGGTCGGGAAGGCCATGTCCTGCGTACGCAGAGCCCGCCCGGAGCCGACCTGGGCCGCCTCCTGGCCGAGCAGGCTGGCCCAGATGCCCAGCTCACCCTGCCGCTGCAACGCGGTGGCCTCGGCGTCCAGCTTGCGGACCAGCACCAGGTCGCGATAGAGCCCGCGGTACTCCTCGTCGGTGAAGTCGACGCGGTACTCGATGCCGTCCGGCCCGATGACGCTGTCGATCCGTTCGCCTTCGGGGGTGAGCAGTTGTACCAGGTCCGGATCGCCGGCCGCGCGCTTCTTGGAGCGGGGTGCAGCCCGCCTGCCGCGGGTGGGGGTACCCCCGGGGTCGCCCTTTGCCATCGGTGTCTCCCTGTCGTGTCTGCGGCGGCACCGGGGGGTCACCCGGCCGCGCAACTCGTGCGCCTGCCCGGCTGCTGCCGGGCCGGTTCCTGGCGGCCGCGCCTAGCCCCGGTGGGGGTTGCCGCGCGGCGTGAGCCGGATTCTTGGCTGAACCCGGTTCGGGAGCGCCGGCGCCGGGCCGCGCCTGCCGCGAGGATGCGCGGCGGTCACGGCTGCGTTGCCGTCGTGCTCCATATTCGCAGAGCAGGTGAGCGCGCCCACAGTACGCCTGCCCCGCATTCCGAACGTCTAGGGTTTGCTGCCGTTTGTCTTCATCGTGCCGTAGCGCGTCCACCGGGCGATCCGGCGACGATTCGTCACCGTTCGGTCAGTGCTGCGTGTCGACACGCGGTGGGGACTGGCTGACGGACGGTAACTGAGTCAGGCTGATTGCCACAGGATCACATTGATCGGGTGGTTTGCCGGCTTCCGGTCGGCGACGCCTGTTCTCCCGCAGCGACGAACGACAGCGACGAACGACAGCGAACGACAAGGGGGCGCGGTGGACGAGCCAGGTGACGGTCCCGGTGCGCCGCTGCTCGGCCGACACCGAGCCGCTGGTGGATACCGCAGGGTGGTCGGGGCGCACCGCGCGCCCGGCATCGGCGGCCCTTCCCGGGGCTACCTGCTCACCGTCGCGCTACTCGTCGGCACCGCGTCGATGCCCATCCTCGCCGCGATCAGCGCGGGCTCTGCCACCCAGGGCAGCACCGCCCTACCGGACAGTGGCACACCGTTCATCCCGACGCCGTCGGTCGGGCCGGTGGTCATCCCGATGCCGATGACCGCCCAGCCGGCGCTCCGCCCACCAGGCACGCCCGGCGCTGATCCGACGACGCCCCCCGGCTGGCTGCCCGCCGCTCCCCGACCTGCTGCGGACGAGTCCTGGTCCGGGCCTACTGCCGACGACAGGCTGCCCGCGCACCGGCCGGCCCCCGCCCTGCCGGTGCCGCGAGCAACCCGGAGTACCCCGCCGCCCGCGCGTCCGCCCAGCCCGTCGCCGGTGCCGTCGCCCACCGGGCCACCGGATCCCGACCCGACCCCGACAGCCACGCCGAGCCCGACGCCGACCGACCCGGTGACACCCACCGCGACCGACCCGGTGACACCCACGGCCACGGACCCGGTCACACCGACGGCCGTCCCGACGAGCACCTACAGCGTGCCGGCCGGCACACCGCCGTGCACACCTCCCGCCGGGCCACCCACCCGGACCGCCACTCCCACGGTGCCGGCTTCCCGGACCGCCAGTCCCACCGCCTCGGCTCCGTGGACCGCCGCCTCCACAGCGCCGACTTCCCGGGCCTCCACAACGCCGGTCGCCCGGCTCAGCCGGACCGCGCCGCCGTCGTCCACGGTCGGTCCCTAGCCGGCCGGACCGAGGCATCCCACAGTTCCAGCAGCGGTACGGTGACGGTCAGGCGCCACCGACACGGCGGCGACGGTCCACGGTAGGCACGTACCGGAGGGGGTGGCGTGGGCGGCGGTGCGGAGCCCCGCCCGGTCGCCGTCCGGCCCGGCCCGGGGCTGCGGATCGCCCGACTGGTCACCGAGCTGACCGCGCCGGCCGTGCTGGTGTCGCTGCTGATGATCGCGGTGAGCTGGCACAGCTCCCCGGGCGGCGGCCGTGGCCTGGCGTGGGGCCTGCTCGCCACGCTCTTCGTCACCGGCATCCCGTTCGCCTACATCCTCGGCGGGGTGCGCCGGGGCCGGTTCACCGACCACCACATCGGCCGCCGGGAGCAGCGGCGGGTACCGCTGCTTGTCGGCCTCGGCTCGGTCACCGCAGGGCTCGCCCTGCTCGCAGTGCTCGGTGCGCCCCGGCCGCTGCTGGCGCTGGCGGTGGCCGGGCTGGTGGGCTTGGTGGTCGCCGTGTCCGTGAGCCACTGGTGGAAGATGTCGATCCACTCGGCGGTGGCGGCCGGGACGCTGGTCATCCTGGCGATGACCTTCGGACGCGGCTTCCTCGTCGCCGCGCCGCTGCTTGCGGTGGTCGGCTGGTCCCGCGTGCGACTGCGCGACCACACAGTGCCGCAGGTGCTTGCCGGAGGCGTGGTCGGCGCGCTGATCGCCGCTCTCGCCTTCGGCCTGCTGCGCTGAGCGAACCTGCTTCTGCGTGGATCGAGCCGTGCGATGCAGGGTCGGCGGAACCGCGTCGGCCGGCCCGGAGCCGTCAAGCCCCGTGCCGGCCCCGATGCCGTCAGGCGCCGTCGTCGGCCAGGCGGTGGCGGTTCGCCTCGATCCAGGCGTCAAGCGCGGCCGGGTCGTCCGGGTCCACGCCGTCGGCCATCAGTTGGGCCACCGCAGCCGTTGCCGGGCTGCGCCGCTCGCCGGTCGAGTAGAGCCGTGCGAACTCCGGCACCATCTCCTCGATCGCCTCGTCGGTGCGTGTCGCGGCGGCCTCGGGCAGCCCGCGCTGACGTGACGCGTACCGGGCCCAGGCGCGGAGCACCCGGGGCAGCATGGCCGCGTCGTCCATGTCGAGCACGGCACGGCGGTGCACCCAGTCGAGCAGGAAGAGCCCGGACACCGCCGGGCTCCAGCGCATCGGGTCGGCGTCCGGGAAGGTCGCCGAGTGGTCCAGCAGCAGGCTCAGGCAGAAGTGCAGCGAGGCGAGCTCCGGGCCGTCGACGGTGTCGAGGCCGAACCGGGCGGCCTCGGGCGCGGCAAGGAACCGCCGGACCAGGTCGGTGCGCTCGGCGGCGGACAGCGGTTCGACCTCCGCCGGGCCGGTCGGGGCGGCGGCAGTGGGCAGCGCCGCCAGTCGGGCGCCCACCAGCGCGCGGTCGGTGGCAAGCGAACCCTCACCGGGCAGCTCGCTCAGGTCGTCGGTGACCGAGAGATGGCGGGCCACCTCGCCCCGCAGCCGGGACGGGTCCTCGGTGCGGAACCAGGTCAGCTCGTCCTCGGCGCACATCTGCCGGACCTGGTCCAGGATCCGCTCCGCCGGCCCGCCGACGAAGATGTCCTTGGTGATCCCGATGTTGTGGTCGACGAGGGCCACAAGCGCGTGCTCCGGGCCGCCCGCCGCGTCGTCGTACGCGAAGGTGGCGAGGTAGGAGGTCTGGTCGCCGTACACGTCGCCGTACGCCCAGCTGCCGGTGAGGTGAACCCGGCCGAGTTGGCCTGACCAGGCGGGCGCCTGGCTGCCGGGACGGACCCGCTCGGCGCCTTCGGCATTCGGAACGAGGGTGGCGAAGACCTGCCGGATGGTGGTCGCCGCCGCGATCCGGCGGCGGGCGGTGGCGGCGAGGAACCCGGTCACGAATTCCCGTACGGCGGTGTCGCGGTCGGTCTCCGCGATCGCGTAGACACTGCCCAGCAGGGCGCTGCCGAGCATCTCGGCGTCGAGGGCGGACTCCAGCTTGGTCACGTCGCGTGCGGCGTGCAGCACCGCGTCGTAGGGGGTCTGAGGCGTGGCCATGCTCCGACCCTACGCCGCCGGAGGGGCTGTGCAGAGCGGTAGCGATGCGTCAGCGGTGGGCGGCGTCCCCCAGCGCCTCCCGTGCCTGCTCGTACGAGGCGAGCACGGTCCGCACCGGAACGAGCACGTACTCGTGCCCCACGTCGGCCACCTTCGCCGTCAGCCGCTGCTGTGCCCGGCCGCGTGCCCGCCGGGCCGCCCAGCGGATCACCGGGCGGGTCAGGGCCGCCATCAGCAGCCCGGCCAGCAGCCCGCCGAGCAGCAGCAGGGTGGGCAGCGGCACCTGGCCGACCATCGGGTTGTCCAACGCCGGCAGGCCGAGCACCCGCAGCGCGTACCCGAGCGCCAGCCAGCCCAGCCCGACCACGGCGGCGAGGGTGACAAGCCACTGCACAGCGCCGACGACCCGCCACCAGAGCGGTCGCCGGTCCAGGCCGAGATCGGCGCCGGCGATCGCGCGGTCCAGCGCGTCGGGCAGGTCGTTCAGGCGGGACCGGGCGGCTGCTGTGACAACGGGCGGCCAGGCGGCGGGCAGGTGGGCGGCGGCCCGGTCGGCCACCGCGCGGATCGCCAGGCCGAGCGCCGAGCGCTGGGCGGCGGTCGGGTCCGGTACCGAGGTCGCCGCGACAAGGCTCTCCGCCGGGTCGGCCTGGTCGCCGGTCGGGCCGGGCAGGTGCAGCCGCCGCAGCGGGTCGGGCCGGAGCCGACGCCAGCCTCGCACCACAGGCCAGCCGGTGGCCGCGCCGGCCCGGTGCCGGTACGCCTGCTCCACCGCCTCGGCCACCGCAGGCACACCGGCCGCCCCGGCCAGCGCCCGGTTCAGTCCGGCGACGGCCGCGTCGTCCGGCCCGGCCGGGCGTCGTGCCGAACCGACCAGTTCGTCCAGTCCGGCGACCACCGAGTCGACGTCGCCGGCCAGCCGGCGCAGGGCAGCCTGCCGCTCGGCGACAGTCCGCTCCAGGGCGTTGCGCAGCCCGACCATCCCGGCCGGGTCGATGGCGGTGGTGGCAAGCAGTGGAACTCCGGTAAGCCCGTCGCTGTCGAGCAGCCGGCGCAGGTCGTCCAGGACCCGGGGCAGCTCGGCCTGGGGCAACCGGTCGGCCTGGTTGAGCACGACGAGGGTGACGTCGCGGTGCCTGTGGAACTCGCGCAGGTAGCTGTCGTGGATCACCCGGTCGGCGTACTTCTGCGGGTCGACCACCCAGACCACCTGGTCGACAAGGCCGAGCAGCCGGTCCACCTCCAGCCGGTGCGACCGCTGCACCGAGTCGAAGTCGGGCAGGTCGAGCAGGATCAGGCCGTGCAGGGCCGTCTCGTCGTCCCCGTCGAGGGCGCTCTCCCGAACGAAGCGGTGCCGGGGCAGCACACCGATCCAGTCGAGCAGCCGGTTGGCGCCCTCCAGCGGCCCCCACACGCAGGCGTGGGTGACGCCGGTGGTCGGTCGGCGGACCCCGACCGGCGAGAGCTCCAGTTGGGCCAGGGCGTTGAAGAGGCTGGACTTGCCGCTGCCGGTGGCGCCTGCGAGGGCGACGACGGTGTGGTCGCGGGACAGCGCGAGCCGGGTGCCGGCCCGTTCGACGAGGGTGTGCGCGGGCACCAGATCGGCGTCGGGCAGCAGGCCGTCGACTGCGGTCAGGAACCGGCGTACCGCGTCGAGGCGGGTGATCAACGCATCCGGGTCGATGCGCTGGTCGCCGCGGAACGCCTCGCGTACCCGGCCGACGATGTTTGTCACCGGGAGTCCTCCTCGTCGCCGCCCGCCGGCAGGCCGCTGCCTGTGGCCAGGCCGCTGCGGTGCCGGGCCAGCTCGACCAGGCCGGCGGCGCGGCGCAGTTCGTCGCCGGCCGCCGCTGCGGGCCGGGCTTCGGCGGTGCGGGCCAGGAAGCGGTGGGCCTCCGTGTCCAGCAGCGCCCGTACCCGGACCAGCAGGTCGGTCCGGGCCTTCGCGGCGAGGGTACGCACCGCCTGGTCGCCGAAGATCGCCTGGAGTACGGCCTGGGCGGCGACGGTCGTGCCGGCCCCGGCGGCCACCTCCAACCCGGTGGGAATGAACGCCGTGGAGGCGAACACGGCGATCATCACGGCCAGCCCTGTGGCGTTGACCGCGTACGCGGCGGTGCGTGCCACGAACCGCTTGTCGCCGCCCTCGACCCGGACGAGTTCCAGCACGCCGCGCTGCCAGTCCCGGACCATCCGCTCGGCGCGTTCGGGCAGGTCGTCGCTGGGGTGGGCGAGCCCCGGCTCAAGCAGGTCGGTGCCCGCCGGATGCGCCTTCCAGCCGGTGTACGCGGCCTCGGCGGCCTCGGACGCCACCCCGCGCAGCAGTGTGACGAGCTGCGACTCGATGGCGTTGCGCAGCTCGGCGGCGGGCGCTGGCCGACCGGTGACGGTGGACACCAGCCGGTCCCGCAGTCGACCGATCCGTGCCTCCAGGGTGCGGAAGAACTCGCCGGTGCCGACGAACTCCTGCCAGCGGGCCAGCACCTCGCCGCGGAGCAGCCGGCCGTCCCGCAGGCCCTGCTCGACCGTCCGCTCGGCTCCCCGGTAGGCGCCCCGGACGCGCTCGTCCAGCCCGTCGGCGGCGGCGACCTGCTCGTCGGCGGCGTCGGCCAACTCCTCCACGGCGGGGTGCAGGGCGGCCAGCGCGCCGTCCAGGGTCTGCCGGACCACTGCGGCGCGGGCGTCGGCGTCGGCGGCCAGCCGGGCGAACCAGTCGGCGAGCGCCGCGGTGACGCCCTCCGGGAGCAGCCCCTGCCCGTCGACCCAGGTCTCCGGGAGCACGAAGAGGGGTGCCCGGCCCAGGTCCTGCTCGGCGAGCATCTCGGTCAGGTGCGCGGCGATCTCGTCGCTGGCCTCGGCGGGCACCCGGTCCAGCACCATGGCGATCACCGCGCCCCGGGCCCGCGCGCTGCGCAGCAGTTCCCAGGGCACCGCGTCGGCGTACCGGGCGGCGGTGGTGACGAAGAGCCAGAGGTCGGCGGCGGCGAGCAGTTGGCTCGCGAGCGCCCGGTTGGCGTCGACGACCGAGTCGATGTCGGGCGCGTCGAGGAAGGCCAGCCCGGGAGGCAGGGCCGGCGCGGTGACCAGGTGCAGGGCTCGGGGGTCTTCGCTGGGCTCCGTGGTGCGGGTCAGCCCGGGCAGCAGGTCACCCTGCCGGAACCAGGTGGCGTCGGCCGGGTTGCACACCAGCACCGGCGAGCGGGTGGTGGGCCGGAGCACACCGGCGGCGCTGACGCGGGCCTTGACCAGGCTGTTGACAAGTGTCGACTTGCCCGCGCCGGTGGAGCCGCCGACCACCACGAGCAGGGGGGCGTCCAGGCGGGCGAGCCGGGGCAGCAGGTAGTCGTCGAGCTGGTCGGTGAGGGCCGTGGCGGTGTGCCGGGCGGAGTGGGCGGAGGGCAGCGCGAGGGGATACCGGGTGGCACCGATCGCGGCCCGGAGACCCGACAGCGCGCCGGGGAGGCTGTCGTCCCCGGTGGTGGCGGGCGGCTCCTCCGCGGCGTCCGGCGGGCCGGTGCGGGCTGCGACGGCGGGCGCGCCGGAACGGGTGGCGGAATCGCCGTGCGTCGTCACCGCTAAAGCGTGCCCGACCGATGCAAGGGAAGACAACCGGACGGTAATAACGTCTGGGTTGCGTGGGGTCGGCTCAACTCGACTTGACGATTCGCCAACGCGTGGCACTATTGAGTCAAGTCCACTCAACTTGTGGTGGGGCCCGCTGCGGGCGGTGCCCGCCAGGCAGTCGCGGGCAACACCCGCCACCTGCACAACCTTACGAAGCGAGGAAGCGAAGATGGCACGTGCGGTCGGTATCGACCTCGGCACGACGAACTCCTGCGTCAGCGTTCTCGAGGGCGGTGAGCCCACCGTCATCGCCAACGCTGAGGGCTCGCGGACGACCCCGTCGATCGTCGCGTTCGCCCGTAACGGCGAGGTGCTCGTCGGTGAGGTCGCGAAGCGCCAGGCGGTGACCAACCCGGACCGGACGATCCGCTCGGTCAAGCGGGAGATCGGCACCAACTGGTCCGTCGACATCGACGGCAAGAAGTACACCCCGCAGGAGATCTCGGCCCGGACCCTCATGAAGCTCAAGCGGGACGCCGAGGCGTACCTGGGTGAGCAGATCACCGATGCGGTGATCACCGTTCCCGCCTACTTCAACGACGGCCAGCGCCAGTCGACGAAGGAGGCCGGTGAGATCGCCGGCTTCAACGTGCTGCGGATCGTCAACGAGCCGACCGCTGCCGCCCTGGCGTACGGGCTGGACAAGGGCTCCAAGGAGCAGACCGTCCTGGTCTTCGACCTCGGCGGCGGCACCTTCGACGTGTCGCTGCTCGAGCTGGCCGAGGGCGTTGTCGAGGTCAAGTCCACAAGCGGTGACAACCAGCTCGGTGGTGACGACTGGGACCAGCGGATCATCGACCACCTGGTCAAGACGTTCCGCGGCGAGCACGGCATCGACCTGAGCCAGGACAAGATGGCGCTCCAGCGGCTCCGTGAGGCCGCCGAGAAGGCCAAGATCGAGCTGTCCGCCGCCACCACCACCAACATCAACCTGCCGTACATCACCGCTGGCGCGGCCGGCCCGCTGCACCTCGACGTGACGCTCAGCCGGGCCGAGTTCCAGCGGATGACGCAGGACCTGCTGGACCGCTGCAAGGGCCCGTTCGAGCAGGCCGTGAAGGACGCCGGGATCAAGATCTCCGACGTCGAGCACGTGATCCTGGTCGGCGGTTCCACCCGGATGCCGGCCGTCACCGACCTGGTCAAGCAGCTCACCGGTCGCGACCCCAACAAGGGCGTCAACCCGGACGAGGTCGTCGCCGTCGGCGCCGCCCTCCAGGCTGGCGTGCTCAAGGGCGAGGTCAAGGACGTCCTGCTGCTCGACGTGACCCCGCTGAGCCTGGGCATCGAGACCAAGGGCGGCATCTTCACCAAGCTGATCGAGCGCAACACCACGATCCCGACCAAGCGCTCCGAGGTCTTCACCACGGCGGACGACAACCAGCCGTCGGTGCTCATCCAGGTGTTCCAGGGTGAGCGGGAGATCGCGTCCTACAACAAGAAGCTCGGCACCTTCGAGCTCACCGGCCTTCCGCCGGCGCCGCGCGGCGTGCCGCAGATCGAGGTCGCCTTCGACATCGACGCCAACGGCATCGTCAACGTGCACGCCAAGGACCTGGGCACCGGCAAGGAACAGAAGATGACGATCACCGGCGGCTCCTCGCTGCCGAAGGACGACATCGAGCGGATGCGCCGGGACGCCGAGGAGCACGCGGAGGAGGACAAGCGCCGCCGCGACGACGCCGAGACCCGCAACGTGGCCGAGGCGCTCCAGTGGCAGACCGAGAAGTTCCTCGCCGAGAGCGGCGACAAGCTGCCCAGCGAGAACCGGGAGCAGCTCAACGAGGCGCTCGGCGAGCTGCGTGGTGCCCTCGGCGGTCAGGACATCGAGAAGATCAAGTCGGCGCACGAGCGGCTGGCGCAGGTCTCCCAGCAGGCCGGCTCGCTGCTCTACGCGTCTCAGTCCGAGCAGGGCCAGCAGCCCGGCGGCGAGGCCGGCCCGGGTGCGGCAGGCCCCGGTGCGGCCGGTGCGACCGGTCCGCAGGCGGGTGCTGCCGGCGGTCCCGACGACGTCGTCGACGCGGAGATCGTGGACGAGGACGGCAAGAAGTGACGATCGGCCTCCGGGACGTATCCACGGCGAAGGGATGAGGTAGCCGCATGACGCAGAAGTCACGAGCCGCCGACCCGGACGACGCCGGGTCGACGCCGGGTGGCTCCGCGCCCACGGAGCCAGCCACCGGCGACGAGGAGCGGGTGGTCATCCGCAACAACCGCAAGCTCACCGACACGACGGAGCCGGAGGGCACCGCCACCGACGCGGGGAGCGACGTCTCGGCCGAGGGCCTCGTCGAGGATGCCGAGGTAGTGGTCGACGAGATCGAGATCGAGGCGACCTCTGTGGACGGGTCGACGCCGTCCGGTCCGCCGGTGGTGGACGCCCCGGCGCAGCCCGTCGACGGCGGCGGCACCGGGACGTCACTCGGTGCCGAGCTTGAGGCGCTCCGGGCCGAGTTGGAGGAGCGGACCAGGGACGTGCAGCGGGTGTCGGCGGAGTACGCCAACTACCGCAAGCGGGTCGACCGGGACCGCAGCCTGGTGCAGGAGCAGGCGACCGGCTCGGTGCTGGCCGCGCTGCTGCCGATCCTTGACGACCTGGACCGGGCCAGGGAACACGGCGACCTGGTCGGGCCGTTCGGATCGGTGGCGGAACAGCTCACCGCCGCGCTTGGCAAGTTCGGCCTGGCCGCCTTCGGCGAGCAGGGCGACCCGTTCGACCCGACCCGGCACGAGGCGGTCGCGCACCAGACCTCGGCCGACGTCAGCGAGCCGACCTGCGTGCAGGTCATGCGCCGCGGCTACCAGCTCGGTGAGCGGCTGCTGCGCCCCGCGCTGGTCGCGGTCGCGGATCCGGAATAGTGCGAGACAGTGACCGGGCCGTCCCGTCCCCCGCGCAGCGGTGGGCGGGGCGGCCGGGCCACGACGGTCGAAAGGAGGTGGACCGGTGAGTTCGAAGGACTGGCTCGAGAAGGACTTCTACGCCGTGCTCGGCGTGGACAAGGCCGCCTCCGCTGATGACATCAAGAAGACGTACCGCAAGCTGGCCCGGGAATCGCATCCGGATCACAACCCGGGCGACCCGAAGGCCGAGGAGCGGTTCAAGGCCGTGTCCGAGGCGTACAACGTGTTGTCGGACGCCGGCCGTCGCCGGGAGTACGACGAGATGCGTTCGCTGTTCGGCTCGGGCGCGTTCCGGCGCAACGCCCGCGGCTCCGGCCAGCCGGGCGGCATGCCGTTCGACGTGTCCGACCTGTTCAACGGCGGCGCGGGCGGTGGCGGTGACCGTCGCTTCGGCGGCGCCGGTTTCCAGGACCTGTTCAGCTCGATCTTCTCCGGCGGGCAGGCCGGCGGGCAGGCAACTGCGCGTGGTCCGGCCCGGGGCCGGGACGTGGAGGCCGAGGTGGCGCTGGACTTCGGCGACGCGGTCCGCGGGGTGACCCTGCCGCTGACGCTGCGTGCTCCGGGCGTCTGCGACACCTGCCACGGCAACGGTGCCAAGCCCGGCACCCAGCCGCGCACCTGCCCGGTGTGCCACGGCGCCGGGGTGACGACCCGGGACCAGGGGTCGTTCAGCTTCTCCGAGCCGTGCCGCAACTGTCAGGGTGTCGGCACGGTCGTGGAGGAGAAGTGCCCGGAGTGCCACGGCAGCGGCGGTGTCACAAAGACCCGCACGCTCAACGTGCGCTTCCCGGCCGGAGTGGCAGACGGCCAGCGGATCCGGCTTGCCGGGCGCGGCGAGCCAGGTGAGCGCGGCGGGCCGGCCGGCGACCTTTTCGTGCACGTCAAGGTTCGACCGGACGAGCTGTTCGGGCGTACCGGAGACGACCTGACACTGACCGTGCCGGTCACCTTCGCGGAGGCCGTGCTCGGCACGGACCTGCGGGTGCCCACGCTCGACGGTGCGGTAACCCTGCGGGTTCCGCCGGGCACGCCCAGCGGGCGGGTGCTGCGGGCCCGGGGCAAGGGTGTGGTCCGCCGCGACGGGCAGGCCGGCGACCTGCTTGTCACGCTGGAGGTGGTGGTGCCGGCCCGACTGTCTGACGAGGCGCGCACGGCACTTGAGGCGTTCGCCGAGCAGAGTCCGGCGGCGGCGCGGGAACATCTCGACGCCCGGGTGCGTCGGGTCAGTTAGTCCGGTGGGGTGGACGCGGAGGTGAGCGGGATGTCGGGCGAGTTCCTCGGTTCGGGTGACCCGGCCTACGAGGCCAAGGTGCTCATGATCTCGGTCGCGGCACGGATGGCGGGGATGCACCCACAAACCCTGCGCCAGTACGACCGGCTGGGGCTGGTGCAGCCGGGCCGGGCCGCTGGCGGCGGACGCCGGTACAGCGTTCGGGACGTGGTGCTGCTGCGCGAGGTGCAACGGCTCAGTCAGGACGACGGGATCAACCTGGCCGGCGTCAAGCGGATCATCGGGCTGGAACGGCTGCTGGAGCAGGCGCAGCAGCGGGTGGCCCGGCTGGAGGCGGAGTTGGACGCCGCGTACCGCCGGGTGGCCGAGCTGGAGTCGCTGGCCCGCTTCCCGGGCCGCGACCTGGTGCCGACCAACCGCACGTCCACGGCGCTTGTGGTGTGGCGTCCCCGCCGCACGCCGGATCGCTGACCCGCAGCTCACTTTCGTCGTTCCTGGCCCCCGGCCCGTGTCGGTTTTCCGGCGCGGGCCGGACCGTTTCCGTTAGCCTGTCAATACGGGTCCTACCGCCTTAATTCGGGCCTATCGGCGCGATGAGGGGGAACGATGGCGGGGCCGGCGAAGAACTTGGCGGAGCAGACGGAGGAGCGGCTGGAACGGTTGGCCGACACCGTCCGCGAGAAGTTCGACAAGGTGACCGAGGGAAGCTTCCGGGACCGGATCGTCGAAGGGCGGTTCGCCGACCACGGTGACCGCGCCGACGAGGCCGACCGCGGTGATCGCGCCGACCACGGTGGCCGTGCTGACCAGGGCGACAGCGCTCGGCCAGAATCCGGTCGGAAGCAGGACTGACCGGTAACGATGTGCGGGCCGGGACCCACGGGGGGTCCCGGCCCGTCGCTCATCGTCGCCTCGGCAGCCGGGTGCGTGTCAGCCGAGGCGGCGGTTCTCGCGAACCAGGCCGCCTTCGCACCAGTCCCGGTAGACGAACAGGTCCGGTCGGGCGAGGAGTACCCGGCCGTTGTGCGCCCAGATCCTCATCAGCTCGTCGCCGTCGCGTTCGGCCTGCTCGACCAGCTTGCGGAAGCGCCGCTTGGGGTGGGCGCGGAATTTCGTCCGGATGCCGTCGGCGGCGTAGATGTAGAGGCAGTGCAGCGCGAAGCGTCGAGCCGGGCAGGTCGGGTCCATGGCCAGGTCGAAGAGCGTCAGCACCAGCCGGTCGCCGGAGACGAGGAGATCCCAGTCGGGTGGCATGGAAGTAAGCGGCACCGAATCGGGCTGGAATGCCCAGGCTCGCAACTCCGCCGGAGTCGGATCGACGGGGTTGGCAAAGCCGTGGAACGTCGACTCCTGCACGCTCACCGGCCAACCTTCCGCTCTCGCCCGCGCTGGCACTGGCCTGCGGACCGTGGCTGCTGGGGCGAAACGGTAACCTGCCCGCCGGTTGCTGCGGTAGTACCCGCAGGGGCGCAATTCGGCAACCGTTGGCTGTGCTTGTGTGAACGGACGAGCCGCTGACCATCGCCGCCGCTGTCGTGCTGGTCAACGGCACGACAGCGGCGGCGGCGAGGTCAGTCGGGGATGGGTATCGGCGCGCTTCGTTGGATCAGCGCGCGGGCGCGTAGCCACCGTTTGAACCACTGGAAGTCCGGCAGCCGGGCCAGCATCGGACCGGTCACCACGGTGATCAGGACGTAGGCCGTGGCCAGCGCGGCCAGCCGCGGCTCGACGCTGCCGGCCGCCACCGCCAGTCCGGCGATGACGATGGAGAACTCCCCACGGGGTACGAGTGCCAGGCCGGCCCGCCAGCGACCGGGCTCGCCGATGCCGACCCGGCGGGCAGCGAGGTACCCGGTGAGCGTCTTCGTCGCCATGGTGATCACGGCCAGCGCGAGCGCCGGCAGCAGCACCGGCGGGATGTCCCGTGGGTCGGTGACCAGGCCGAAGAAGACGAAGAACACCGCCGCGAACAGGTCCCGCAGCGGGGAGAGCATCTCGGTGGCGTGGTGCGCCACCGGCCCGGAGAGCGCGATGCCGACCAGGAACGCGCCGACCGCCGCCGACACCTGGAGTTTCGCGGCGACTCCCGCGATCAGCAGGGTCAGGCCGAGGACGCCGAGCAGCAGAGCCTCCGGATCCCTCGCCGACAGTGCGGCCGAGATCAGGTGGCCGTACCGGATGGCGACGACCAGCACCAGCAGGACGGTGCCCACCGCGACGGCGAGGGCGATGCCGCCGCCGATCAGGCCGGTGCCGGCGAGGACGGCGGTGACCAGCGGCAGGTAGAGCGCCATCGCCAGGTCCTCGATGACGAGCACCGAGAGGATCACCGGGGTTTCCCGGTTACCGAGCCGGCCCAGGTCGCCGAGGACCTTGGCGATCACGCCGGAGGAGGAGACCCAGGTGATGCCGCCGAGCACCAGGGCGGCGACCCAGTCCCAGCCGAGCAGCAGGGCGAAGGCCGCGCCGGGCAACGCGTTGAGTACGCCGTCGATGAGGCCGGCCGGAGCAGCCGAGCGGAGGTTGCCGACCAGTTCGTTCGCCGAGTATTCCAGCCCGAGCATGACCAGCAGCAGGATGACGCCGATCTCGGCGCCGACCGCGAAGAACTCCTCGCTGGCGTCCAGCGGTAGCAACCCGCCGTGGCCGAAGGCGAGCCCGGCGAGCAGGTAGAGCGGGATGGGTGACAGGCCTACCCTGCGGCTGAGCCGCCCGAGGATCCCGAGGAGGAGAAGTAGCGCGCCGACTTCGACGAGAAGAGTTGTGGAATCGTGCATCCGCCTCAGCCGTCCGGGTCACTGTCGGCGAGGATGGCGGACACGCCGTCGAGCCCCTTGCGGGTCCCGACAACGACCACCACGTCGCCGGCTGCGAAGCGGAAGGTGGGAAGCGGTGAGACGTTGACTTCGCCGTCGCGCAGCACCGCCACTATGGAGGCGCTGGTGCGGGTGCGTGCCTTCGTGTCACCGAGCATCCGGTTGACGTACCGCGAGCCGGCCGGGATGGCGATCTGCTCGGTGAGCAGACCGGCGGCCTGCTCGCGCAGCCCGGACAGTTGGCCGAGCATCAGCGACGCGCCGAGGATGTCGGCCAACGCCTCCGCCTCGTCGTCGGTGAGCGGGATGTCTGACTGGCAGGAATCGGGGTCGTCCGGGTCGTAGAGGACAAGATCGCGGCGGCCGTTCCGGTGGGAAACGACTCCCAGGCGGCGTCCAGACTCCGTCACCAGATCATGACGTACGCCGATGCCCGGCAGGGCGGTTTGCTCGACACGTACTCGCACCGGGCAAGGCTACAGCTTCCGGGGCGGGCGGCAGATCCGGAGATGAGTGGCCCTCGGCAATCGACGGCCCTGACTGGCGGTGGCGTCCCCGCGAGTGATGGGTGTCACAGCGGTAAGGTTGAGTGGAATACGCTCAACTCTGGTTGTGTCCAAACCAATGGACAACGCCGATCCGGGGGAGCCCATGAACGCCGAACGCCTCACCACCAAGAGCCGCGAGACCATCACCGGCGCCGTCGCACTCGCGAACCAGCGCGGCCACGCCACCGTCGAGCCCTGGCACCTGCTGCTGTCGCTGCTCGACACCGACGGTTCGACAGCCACCGGCCTGCTGCGCGCCGTCGGGGCCGACCCCGCCGAGTTGCGTCGGGCGGCCCAGCGCGCTGTGGACGGCCTGCCGGCCGCCCGCGGCTCCAGCATCGCCGAGCCCACACTGGCCCGGGAGTTCGTGAACGCCATCGGTGCCGCCGAGCAGATCGCCCGCCCGCTGGGTGACGAGTACACCTCCACCGAGCACCTGCTCGCCGGCCTCGCCCGGGTCGGCGGCGCGGTGGCCAGCGCGCTGAAGTCGGCGGGCGTCACCGAGGAGACCCTTGTCGCCGCGTTCCCGACCGTTCGGGGCGGCGACCGGCGGGTCACCACCGCCGACCCCGAGCAGACCTACCAGGCCCTCGCCAAGTACGGCGTCGACCTGACCGCCAGCGCACGGGACGGCAAGATCGACCCGGTCATCGGCCGCGACTCGGAGATCCGCCGGGTCATCCAGGTGCTCTCCCGGCGTACCAAGAACAACCCGGTGCTGATCGGTGAGCCCGGTGTCGGCAAGACCGCGATCGTCGAGGGCCTGGCCCAGCGGATCGTGGCCGGCGACGTCCCCGAGTCGCTGCGCGACAAGAAGTTGGTATCGCTGGATCTCGGCGCAATGGTCGCCGGCGCCCAGTACCGCGGCCAGTTCGAGGAGCGGCTCAAGTCCGTCCTGGAGGAGATCAAGAACTCCAACGGGCAGGTCATCACGTTCCTCGACGAGCTGCACACGGTCGTCGGCGCCGGCAAGGGCGAGGGCTCGATGGACGCCGGCAACATGCTCAAGCCCATGCTGGCCCGCGGCGAGTTGCGGATGGTCGGTGCGACAACGCTTGACGAGTACCGCGAGCACATCGAGAAGGACCCGGCGTTGGAGCGCCGCTTCCAGCCGGTGCTGGTCGGCGAGCCGACGATCGAGGACACCATCGGCATCCTGCGTGGCCTCAAGGAGCGCTACGAGGTGCACCACGGCGTCCGGATCACCGATGCCGCGCTGGTCGCCGCCGCGTCGCTGTCCGACAGGTACATCACCGACCGGTTCCTGCCGGACAAAGCGATCGACCTTGTCGACGAGTCGGCGTCCCGGCTCCGCATGGAGATCGACTCCCGGCCGGTCGAGGTGGACGAGATCGAGCGGGCGGTCCGCCGGCTGGAGATCGAGGAGATGGCACTGGCCAAGGAGCCGGACGCCGCTTCCGCCGAGCGGCTGGCGCGGCTGCGTCAGGAGTTGGCCGACAAGCGTGAGCAGCTCACAGTGCTCTCCGAGCGCTGGCAGACCGAGAAGAGTCACATCACCAAGCTCTCCACCGCCAAGGAGGAGCTGGAGCGCCTGGGCGGCGAAGCCGAGCGGGCCGAGCGGGACGGCGAGTTGGAGCGTGCCGCCGAGCTGCGCTACGGCCGGATCCCCGCCCTCAAGGTCGAGCTGAAGCAGGCCGAGGAGGAACTCGCCCAGCTCCAGGCCGACGGGGCGATGCTCAAGGAGGAGGTCGGCGCGGACGACATCGCGGCCGTGGTCGCCTCCTGGACCGGCATCCCCGCAGGCCGGCTGCTGGAAGGTGAGACAGCCAAGTTGCTCCGGATGGAGGAGTCGCTGGGCAGCCGGGTGGTCGGCCAGGCCGAGGCGGTCGGAGCGGTCTCCGACGCGGTACGCCGGGCACGCGCGGGCGTCGCCGACCCCGACCGCCCCACCGGCAGCTTCCTCTTCCTCGGGCCGACCGGCGTCGGTAAGACCGAGCTGGCCAAGGCGCTCGCCGAGTTCCTCTTCGACGACGAGCGGGCCATGGTCCGCATCGACATGAGCGAGTACGGCGAGAAGCACTCCGTCGCCCGCCTGGTCGGTGCCCCGCCCGGCTACGTCGGCTACGAGGAGGGCGGGCAGCTCACCGAGGCGGTACGTCGCCGGCCGTACTCGGTGATCCTGCTGGACGAGGTGGAGAAGGCCCACCCGGACGTCTTCGACGTGCTGCTCCAGGTGCTCGACGACGGTCGGCTCACCGACGGTCAGGGCCGCACGGTGGACTTCCGCAACGCGATCCTGATCCTCACCTCCAACCTCGGGTCGTCGGTGATCAGCGACCTGATGCTTGCCGAGGAGCAGCGCCGCGAGGGCGTTCTCGCGGTGGTCCGCTCGCACTTCAAGCCGGAGTTCCTCAACCGTCTCGACGACATCGTGGTCTTCGCCGCGCTGCGCGGTGAGGATCTGCGTTCCATCGTGGACATCCAGCTCGAACGGATGCGGAACCGTCTCGCCGACCGCCGGTTGGGGCTGGACATCACCGAGCCCGCGCGTCAGTGGCTCGCCGAGCACGGCTACGACCCGATCTACGGCGCTCGCCCGCTGCGCCGGCTGGTCCAGACCGCGATCGGAGACCAGCTCGCCAAGGCCCTGCTCTCCGGCACCATCCGCGACGGCGACACGGTCAAGGTCGACCTCGCCGACAGCAAGGAAGGGCTGGCCGTAAGCGCCGGCTGAGCCGTCCCACCAAGAGCCGACCCCGCCCCGCCGGCGGGGCGGCTCTTGCTGTCCCCTGAATCAGGGACACCCCGCCGGAACGTTCGGTAGTCGGGCGATTACCGCGCTGCGCTTGAGTTTCCCCAGGTGCGCGGGGTTGTTACCGTCTGCGCCGACGCACTTGGGGAGGTGGTCGGCGTGAACGGTTCCGTGGCGTACGTGGTGACGACGCTCGGGTGTCTGGTCGGAGTCGCCGGGATCGTGGTGGCGTTGGTGGCCCTGCGCAAGAGTCGCAAGCAGGCCCGGCCGGCGGCACCCGTGGACCCGTTCCGCGACACCGACAGCGACGCGCTGCGCGGCGACCCGCGCAGGCTCAAGCCCGGCGACATCGTCGAGATCCGCCGCGTGTCGTACGCGGTCCGCGGTTCGGTGCACTTCGCCGAGGGCAGCTGGAGCTGGGCCGAGCACCTGCTGGACACCGTCGACGGTGACAAGCGGTGGCTCTCCGTTGAGGAGGACCCGGACCTGGAGCTGGTGCTCTGGACGGCCGAACCGGCCGCGACGATCACCCCGGGTGCGCACACCCTCGACTTCGCCGGCCGGCGCTACACCGCCGAGGAGTCCGGCCAGGCCCGGTACACGGCCGTCGGCAGCACCGGCCTCGACCCGAACGGCACCGTCCGCTACCACGACTACCGGACCTCGAGCGGCGAGCGGCTCTCCTTCGAGGCGTACGGGCAGGCCGGCTGGGAGGTTGCCCGGGGCGAGCAGCTGCACCGCTCCGACGTGATGGTGTACCCGCAGGCCGGACCGGGAGCGGTCTGACGTGCTGGTCAGCCTCGACACCCCGTACGTGGACACCTGCGCGGCGGACCTGAGCCTGGCACTCGGCGGCCCGGAGCGTCCCGCGCTGCACGTCCGCGACCTCACACTGCCCGGCGACGTGCGGCTGCGCCTGCGTCTGCTCGGCGCGTCCCACCAGGTAGTGCTCACCGACTCCGCAGGTGGGGACGGGCTCACCGAGACGGTGGCGTGCCTGCCCGGTCGCCCACCGCACCTGCCCGGCACCCTGCACGACGAGGCGGGCGGCTACCGGTTCAGCGCCACGGTGCTGCGTCCCGCCGCCGGTGAGCTGCACGCCCGTATCACAGCGCTCCGCGCCGACCTCGCCGTCGACCCGTACGCCCTGGTCGGGGTCTTTCCCGGGGACCCGGACGCGGTCACCGCGCTTGCCGTACGCACCGACCCACCGGACGGGTCGGTCGGCTGGCGTACCTGGCACGCGTACCCCCAGACCAACGAACTGGTCCTGACCGAGACGGTGGTGGCACTGCGATGACGTACCGACGCTGGATCGTGGTGGGCATGGCGGTCGCCGTGGTCGGCGTGCTGGTCGCCGGCTTCGCGATCGTCAACGGCACCTTCTCGCCCCGCGGCTACGTGAAGGACAAGTACACGAGGGCGGCCAGTCGGGACATCGGCAGGGAAGCGATCGCATACACCTCGTCGAAGTCGCCGGACCGGGTCGCCAAGGAACTGACCGACAAGTGGCGGCCGAGCGACCGCTACACCGACAGCAGCGGCGTGTACCTGCGCTACGACGACGACTCGGTGGTGATCCTGCCGCTCGCCACCGGCTCGGTGATCCTGCTCGAAGACATGAAAACCGCCAACCCCCGCTACCACTCGACCGTCGGGTCGTACTGGGGCTGGGGACGCGGCAGCAGCGTCCGGGGCGGCGGCCCCGGCAGCGGCAAGTAAGCCTGACGACCGACCCCCTCACCCTGGAGCTCTCCTATGCAGAATCTCGTCACCGACCTGCTGGTCACCCTCGCCTTCGGGGTGGTCGGCGTCGTCCTGATGGGCGTCGGCTACGGGCTGGTGGATCTGGCCACCCCCGGCAAGCTTCACGAACTGATCTGGGCCGAGCGCAACCGCAACGCGGCGCTGCTGCTCACCTCGAACCTGCTGGGCGTCGGCATCATCGTGGTCGCGGCGATCGTGGCGAGCGACAACGACTTCACCCTCGGCCTGATCGGCGCGGCGGCGTACGGGATCGTCGGCCTGGTCATCATGGCCGCCGCGTTCCTGCTGCTCGACGCCGTGACCCCGGGCCGGTTGGGTGAGCTGCTCGTCGACCCGGAGCCGCACCCCGCCGTGTGGGTGTCGGCCGCGGTGCACCTGGCCACCGGCGCGATCATCGCCGCCGCCATCATCTGATGAGCGTGGCAACACAACCGGGCGGTGCCCGCCGGACGTACCCAGGGAAGGCGTGAGCACCGAGGCGCCGGCGGCCGTCGACGGCGGTTCCGGGGCGCGGCCCCGCTGGCGGTTGGCCCGAGCGTCGGTGCTGCTCGCGGTCTTCGTCTGTGCCGCCTGCGGGCTGGTCTACGAGCTGGCCCTGGTCGCCCTCGGCAGCTACCTGATCGGCGACACCGTCGGGCAGGCGTCGATAGTGCTCGGCGTGATGGTCTTCGCGATGGGGGTCGGGGCGCTGGCGGCCAAGCCGTTGCAGTCCCGGGCCGCCCCCGCGTTCGCGGTGATCGAGTTGACCCTCGCCCTGCTCGGTGGCCTGTCCGTGCTCGGCCTCTACGCCGCGTTCGCCTGGCTCGACCTGTACGGCCCCGCGCTCGTCGGCACCGCCTTCGTGCTGGGCCTGCTGATCGGCGCGGAGATCCCGCTGCTCATGGTGATGTTGCAGCGCATCCGCGAGCAGGCCGCCGGCAGCGCGGTGGCCGACCTGTTCGCGGCCGACTACGTGGGCGCGCTGCTCGGCGGGCTCGCCTTCCCGTTCCTGCTGATCCCGGTCTTCGGCCAGCTCAAGGGTGCCCTGCTGGTCGGCGCGGTGAACGCGGTGGCCGGTGTCGCCCTGGTCTGCACGGTGTTCCGGGCGGAGCTGAGCCGGCGGGCGCGGCTCGTGATCGGCGCCGGCTCCGTCGCGGTCGCGCTCTGCCTGGGGTACGCGTGGGTGACGGCCGCCGACTTCGAGGTGACCAGCCGGCAGCAGCTCTACCGGGATCCGGTGGTGCACGCCGAGCGCTCCCGCTACCAGGAGATCGTGCTCACCCGGTCGGTGCGCGAGGTCGGCCACGCCCAAACCGACCTGCGTCTGTTCCTCAACGGCGACCTCCAGTTCAGTTCGATCGACGAGTACCGCTACCACGAGGCGCTCGTGCATCCGGCGCTCAACGGTTCGCGCGGTGAGGTGCTGGTCCTCGGTGCCGGTGACGGCCTCGCGGTCCGCGAGATCCTGCGCTACCCGGACGTGCGCCGGGTGACAGTTGTCGACCTCGACCCGGCGGTGGTGGCGTTGGCCCGCACCGAGCCGCAGTTGCGGGCGCTCAACGGCGGCGCGCTCGACGACCCCCGGGTGCGGGTGTTGAACACCGACGCCTTCGGCTGGCTGCGTACCGCCGCCGATCGTTTCGACGTGGTGATCGCCGACCTGCCCGACCCGGACGAGACGGCGACAGCCAAGCTCTACACAGTCGAGTTCTACACGCTGATCCGGTCGGTGCTCGCCGACCAGGGGCGGCTGGTGGTGCAGTCCGGCTCGCCGTACTTCGCTCCCCGGTCGTACTGGTCGATCGAGGCGTCGCTGCGGGAGGCCGGCTTCGCCACGGTGCCCTACCACGTGGACGTTCCGTCCTTCGGCGACTGGGGGTTCCTGCTCGCCGCGCCGGGCACCGTCCCGCCGGCCCTGGAACTGCCCGCCGACGCGCCCCGGCTACGTTTCCTCGACCCGGGGGTGCTGCGGTCGGCGGCAACCTTCCCCGCCGATCGTCCCCGCCTGGACGTGCCCGCCTCCACGTTGCTGCACCCCAGGGTCCTCGACTACGCCCGCGCGGAGTGGCGCGGCTACTGACCTCCGCGTGGGGCAGTGTCCGCTGATGACGCAAACCTCTTGATCAACAGGGTGGAGTGGGGTCGGGCGGGGAAAGGATGGGGCATGTTCGGGATGCGCAAGGCTTGGCAGCGGGACCTCGACGCGGCCATCGACGAGTTGATGAAGGCTGACACGCTCGCCTTCGGCGGCACCGGCTTCGCCGGCACGCTGCTGCCGGTGACCAAGGCGTACCTCCGGGTCGAGGCCGCCCACGGCGAGCACCCCGACGAGGTACGCCAGCAGATCGACCGGCTGCTGGCCAAGGGGTCGCCTGCCGGCCGGGCGTACGGCGCCACGCTGTTGGAGCGGATCGACCCGGCGGCGGCCCGATCGGCCTGGACGTCGCTGCGGGACGACCCCACCGAGTTCACCACGTTCGTCGGCTGTGTCATGGGGCGCTCCACCGTCGGCGACTACGCCACCCAGCGACTCACCGCAGCATGATCCATTCGCCGATCGAGCCTGCCCGATCGGTGCTGCCCATTCCCGGCCTTCCGCCGTACGTTGCCAGCCATGAGTTCGCCAGCCTCCGCGCCGCGTCCGCCCCGCCCCGGCACCGTCACCATCGCGTTCTGGCTGCAACTCGCCGTCGCGCTGATCCTGCTCGGCCTCGCCGCGTTGGCAGTCGCCCAGGCAGTGCACTTCGATGGCCAGATCACCCGTGCCGCACGGCTGGTGCCCGACGCCGACCCGGCCGAGGTGGCCAGCGAGCGCCAGGGCAACGTCCTGATGGCCCTGGTCGTCGGCGTACCGGCCGTGCTGCTGGCGGGGTGGCTCGCCGCCACCGCCGGGCCGCTCCGCCGGGGTTCGAACATCGCGCGGATCCTCGTCTTCGCCGCCAGCGGCGCTCAGCTGCTGGTCTGCTTCGGCCAGTGCTGCTCCGGGTTCCTCGTGTCCATGCTGGTCGCCCCGGAAATCGAGGCCCCGTCGTCGGCGGACTTCGACGACGAGTGGGAGACGTCGAAATTCCTCGACACGCTCTACTCCGGCACCGACCCGTTGGACGAGCTGCTCTTCCCGATGACGGGCCTGAGCGTGCTCGCCGTCTTCGCCCTCATCGGTGCCGTCGTCCTGCTGCTGGCGCTGCCGCCGGCCGCCGGGTGGTTCGTGCCGCGACCCGCGCCCGCCGACGCGGCACCGCCCTCCGGTTACGCAGTCGCCCCGTTCATTCCGGCCGGCTACGCGTACCCGCCGCTGCCGATCGTGGCGCAGGCGCCCGGCATGCCCGGTTTCCTTCCACCGGGCCAGTACGTCCCGGCCGGATACCTGATCTGCCCGGACCCGGCCGCGCACCTGACCCCGACGCCACCCGGGACGCCGGATGAACCACCCACCACGCCGTCCACAGTGCGGCCCGCCACTCCCGGCGACACCGCGGATGCCGAAGGTAGCTGAGCTTTCGGTCACGACGCGACTCGTTTGGGTGCCGACGGTTGTTACCGTCTGCGCCGACGTACCTGGGGAGGTGGTCGCGTGGACGGGGCGCTTGCGTACCTGGTAGCGGTGGTGGCCGTACTCGTCGTGGTCGTGCTGGTGGTCGTCGTGCGGGCCGCGACCCGGCCCGGCGGCGCGTCGCCGGACGGTCGGCCGGCGCGCGGCGGGGCCACGGACGCACCGCGTGGCGGCCGGCACCGGCTGGCCGTGGGCGACCGCGTGCGGATCGGCGAGCGGGAGTACGTCGTTAACGGCACCATCCGCCTCGTCGAGGGGGACTGGAGTTGGGTGCAGTACCTCCTCGACGACAACTCGGGCCCCGCGCGGCGGCTCTCCGTGGAGGGTGCCGGCGGCCCCGACCTGGAACTGGTGCTCTGGACCGCCGAGCCCGGCGCCACAGTCACCCCCGGCGCCCCGACCATCGACCTCGGCGGGCGGCGGTACACCTGGTCCGAGACCGGGCAGGCGCGCTACACCGCCGTCGGGGAGACCGGCCTGCCGTCGGCCGGGACGATGCGCTACCACGACTACCAGTCCGGCTCGAACTCCAGGCTCTCCTTCGAGGCGTACGGCGAAGAGGGCTGGCGGGTCGCCCGGGGAGACCTGCTCGACCCCGCTGACCTGGCGATCCGAACGGCAGGCGGGGAGCGCTGAGGCGTATCCCACGGGCGCGGCGTGACCCACCCGGCATGCCATGGTGGCTGGTTGTCGATACGGTGTGGGCGCGATCTTAAGGGAAGGAGAATCGTGGTCGATTCCCAGAGCACGCCGGCCCGCCAGCGGCCGTCCGTCGTGACGATTTCCAGTTATCTGCTTTTCCTGTTCCTGGCGTGCCAGGTGATCAGTCTTATCCTCAGCCTCTCCACTCTCGGCAAGTCGCGCGACGTGCTCCGCGACGCGTACGCGGGCAGTTCCGCCGAGGGCGCGGACCAGGTGGCGGACGTCTTCTTCGCCTTCGGCCTCGGCAGCAGCATCCTCGTGCTCCTGCTCGCGATTGTGCTGGGCGTCCTGGCCATCTTCAACAACCAGGGCCGCAACGCCGCACGGATCACCACCTGGATCGTCGGTGGCATCATGGTCTGCTGCGTCGGTGGCACGCTGCTCACCGGCGTGGCCGGCAACTTCACCACCACCGGCGACACCAGCGGTGACATGCCGAGCGGCGAGGAGATCCAGCGACGCCTGGACGAGGCGCTGCCGTCCTGGATCACGCCGGTAAGCGTCCTGCTCGGCGTCGTCAGCCTGCTCGCACTGCTCGCGGCGCTGATCCTGCTGGCCCTGCCCAAGGCCAACGAGTTCTTCCGCAAGCCCGCCGCGGGCTGGGAGCCGCCGACTCCGGGGGCCAGCTACCCGGGCTACCCGCAGGCCCCGGGTCAGCCGGGCTACCCGCAGGCCCCGGGTCAGCCGGGCTACCCGCAGGCTCCGGACCAGCCTGGCTATCCGCAGGGGTCCGGTCAGCCGGGCTACCCGCAGGCTCCGGGCCAGCCGGGTCATCAGTCGAGTGGGGAGCCGGGCTACCCGTCGACTCCGGGCCAGGCGCCCGGGTCGGATCAGCCGGGCACCCCGCCGTCGGGACCGTCCGGCACGGACCGTCCGGACGACACCCCGCCGGCCGACCGCCCCGGGACGCCCCCGACGAGTTGACCGACCGATAAGCACGACGCCGACGATCCCTCCGAGTAGGTTGCAACCCGACGCCTACCGGAGGGATTCGTCGTGTCGTACCCCGAATCGGTACCGGCCCGCCGGCCCGCCGTGGTCCTGCTGGCCGCGACAGTGCTGCTGGTGATGGCGGTCGTCGCGCTCGCGTACGCCGTTGTCGGCCTGGGGACGGTGGGCGGAACTGTCGACGCGTTCCGTCAGGCGGCCCGGGACACGTCGGCCACCACGCAACAGATCGACGACGTGGTGACCCTGCTGCGCGTGTCGATGGTGCTGTCGGCGGTGGTCGCGGCGCTGTCCGCCCTGGTGCTCGTGGGCCTGGCCCTCTGGCTGCTCACCGGTCGGCCCGGCGCCCGGGTGGCCACCTGGGTGGTCTGCGGTCTCGGGCTGCTCGCCGGCTGTTGCAGCGTGGCGGTCCTCGTCGGTGAGCGCTCGGCTCCGCTGCGGCTGGGCGCCGACGAGCGCGCCACAGCCGAGTTGCTGGGTCTGATCGGCGACGCGTACCCGTCCTGGTGGATCCCGCTGAACGCAGGGCTTTCGGCCGGGCAGGGGCTCGGTTACCTTGTCGTGGCAACGCTGTTGGTCCTGCCGGCGGCGAGCGCCTGGTTCGGTCGACACCGCCGCTCGGCGCCGTCCGTGCATCAGGGCTCCCCGCCCGCCCCGTACCAGCCCCCGGCGGCGCCGTCCGCGCCCCCGTTCCGCCCAGGTGAGGACCGCCAGTGACGCCCGATCCCACGACCGTTGAGCGACGTGCCCTGGTCACCGGGGCCACCGCTGGCATCGGCGCGGCCTTCGCTCGACGCCTGGCAGCCGACGGTTGGCACCTCGTGCTTGTCGCCCGCGACGCGGGTCGACTGACCGAGTTGGCCGCGGAGTTGGGGTCCCCGCACGGCCGCGCGGTGGAGACGCTCTCGGCGGACCTGTCCACCGACGACGGCTGCGCCATCGTCGAGCAGCGGCTGACCACCGGAAGCCCCGTGCACCTGCTTGTCAACAACGCGGGCATCAGCCTGAACAAGCCGTTCCTGCGCTCCACTGCGGAGGACGAGGCCCGTCTGCTGCGGCTCAACGTGCACGCGGTCATGCGGTTGACGCTGGCGGCGCTGGGCCCGATGACCAAAAGGCGGGACGGGGCAGTGATAAATGTCTCTTCCGTGGCGGGCTTCGGTGCAGTGATGCCCGGCTCCACATACTCGGCCAGCAAGGCGTGGGTGACAAACTTCAGCGAGTCCGTCGGCCAGTCGACGCGCCCGTTCGACGTCCGGGTGATGGCCCTCTGCCCCGGCTACACCCGCACCGAATTTCATGAACGAGCCGGCATCGACATGTCGAAAACGCCTGAGTGGATGTGGCTGCGCGCCGAGGATGTTGTCGACGAAGCCCTGCGTGACCTGCGAAAAGGCAAGTTGGTAAGCGTTCCGGCGTGGAAATACAAGGTGGCCGTCGCCGGCCTGCGCCACGCGCCGCGTCGGCTCCTGGAGGCCGTCGCCCGAGACACCCGGGGCCGGATCGGTCGCGACGAGCGCTGACCCACCGGGACCCGGCCGCGCCGTCCGTCCCATCGGCGGACGTCGGCACGCCGACCGCGGGCCAGTTGCTGAGCGTAGTCGAACATCGCCAGTCATCGGTTCCTCAGGGGCCTGATCAGGGTGGACCCCGAACACGGCGCTCAGACTTGCGCAGTAACCTCTATCGCCATGGGGGACCACGACGACCTGCGTAAATTCATTTCCGACCTGGCCGTTGTCCACGGCCGGGTCGTGCTCTCCTCTGGGCGCGAGGCAGACTGGTACGTCGATCTGCGTCGTGTCACGCTCCATCACCAGGCCGCTCCGTTGGTCGGCCGGGTGATGCTCGACCTCACCGCTGACTGGGAGTACGAGGCAGTCGGTGGGCTCACCCTGGGCGCGGACCCTGTCGCGCTCTCGATGCTGCACGCCGCCGCTCCGACCGGCCGCGCCCTGGACGCCTTCGTGGTGCGCAAGGCGGGCAAGGCGCACGGTCTACAGCGGCGGATCGAGGGGCCGGAGGTGGCCGGCCGTCGGGTGTTGGCGGTGGAGGACACGTCCACAACGGGCGGAAGTGTGTTGACCGCTGTCGAGGCGCTTCGCGAGGCCGGAGCCGAGGTCGTGGGCGTGGCGGTTATTGTTGATCGAGGCGCCGGCGACGCGGTGCGAGCCGCCGGATTGCCGTACAAGGCGGCCTATACGTTGGCTGACCTCGGCCTTGTGGCGTAAAAGTTTGCCGATTCGGATCTGCTGATATGCAGGCGGATCGATGCTGCTGGTGGAAGGATGGAATACGTGGGAACTGCGTTGGCCGAAATGACTATGCCTCAGATCTCGCCGCTTGCCGGTGAGCCGATCGAACGTGCCGATGCCGAGCGTCTCGCAGGGGTCCTCAAGGCCCTTGCCGATCCCGCCCGGTTGCGGCTGCTCAGCCTGATCCAGTCGGCCCCCGAGGGCGAGGCGTGCGTCTGTGACCTGACGGCGCCGCTCGGCCTCTCTCAGCCGACGGTCAGTCACCACCTGCGTATCCTCACCGAGGCCGGCTTGCTGGAGCGGGAGAAGCGCGGTGTCTGGGCGTACTACCGGCTGGTCCCGAGTGCGATCGCGACGATCGCCGACCTGCTGACTCCGCCGCGTAAGCGGGCCACCAAGAAGGCCCGCTGAATTAGGCACTGCGCATCGTCCCGCGCCGGGACGATGTCCGGTGGCGAGCCAGGGGTGGCGCCACCGGTGTGATACCTGCTCGTCCCCGGTCGCGCACCGCCGGAGGCGGGGCATGACATGTCGACGGCCGGCCCTCACCAGGGGCCGGCCGTCGCCGTACCTCCGATTCAGCGCTCCTGGCCGTGCTCCCGTCCGGTGCGCGGGTGCTCGTGGGGGTCGAACGTCTCGTGCATCGCTTCCACGGCCCCGGCAGCGCTTGCCGCCGCGACCACCGCTACCGCTTCGCCGCGCTTGCGGGCCCGCCGGTCACGGAGGAACTCGAAGAAGATCGGCAGCACCGAGATCACGATGATCAGGGCGACCACGGGCAGGATGTAGTGGTCGATCTTGTCGCCGATGGCCTTGTAGATCCGATCGGCCAGCAGGTAGCCGATCAACAGGATGCCGTCCACCCAGAGCACCGCGCCGACCACGTTCCACAGCAGGAACTGCCGAGCCGGCATGCCGAGCGCACCGGCGACCGGGTTGAGGAAGGTCCGCACGATCGGGATGAAGCGTGCCAGCACCACGGCCTTCGACGGGCCGAACTTCTTGAAGTAGTGCTCGGCCTTCTCGACGTACTCCCTCTTGAACAGCCGGGAGTTGGGCCGCTCGAACATCCGGCGGCCGTACCGCGCACCCAGCCAGTGACCCAGCTGCGCGCCGACGATCGCGCAGATTGGCCCGCCGATCAGCAGACCGGCCAGGGCGAGCCGCGTGCCGCCACCGAAGATGGCGTCCGCCACCGGCGAGGCGGCCACCCCGGCGAGGAACAGCAACGAGTCGCCGGGAAAGAAGAAGCCCACAAGCAACCCGGTCTCGGCGAAGAGGATCACCCAGACACCGACAAGCCCGAAGGTCTGCAGCAGATCCTTCGGGTCGAGCGGGTTCAGGGCGACGCTCTCCGTGAGAGCGCGGGTCTTTTCGGCTGTGTCCACGGCCACAAAGGGTACCGAAGTCCGCGTCTTTCATTGCGCCGGACCGAGTCCTCGTGACCCGCAAGCGGAATCTTTTCGGCGGTGCCGAAACGGCCGGTGCCCCGCCGACCGGAAGCAGTCGGCGGGGCACCGGGTGGTGCGGGATGGATCAGGCGACGAAGCGGGTCCGGCGGCGCTTCGCCACCAGGTAGCCACCGACGCCCACGGCGAGCAGCAGGGCACCGAGGCCCGCGATCAGGCCGGTGGACTGACCGGTGACCGGCAGCCCGCCATCGTCACCCTCGCCGCCGCCCTGACCGCTGGCCGCGTTCACCAGGATCTTGGCGCTGTCGTTTGCCGGCTTCAGGTCCTCGTAGAAGCCGCCCTCGCACTCGCACGGCACATTGACCTTCACCGTGCCCGTGGCGTTGGCGATGACCTTGTCGATCCGGAACGTGAACTCGCCGGTCAGCTCCTCGCCGGCTGGCGCGAACGGGCCCGGGTAGCACCGGTACGCGGCGGCACCCGGGGTGCCAGCCTTGTCCCACGCGGCCTTGTCGCCGGTACGCGGCGCACACTCCATCGGCACCTCAACGGCGGTGGTGCCGGTCGGGACCGTCACGTCGACGTACGTCACGTCGGAGTCGCTGCGGATGTAGTCAAGCGTTGCCGGCCCGTTGTTGCGGAACCCGAGGGGGGTGCTCAGCACCGCGCCCTTCTTGCCGGTGAGCGTGGCACCGATGGCCTCCAGGTCGGCCCCGTTCTTGCCGGTGACATCTACCGTCAGCCCACTGAAGTTGTTGCTGGGGTCGGTGTCGGTCTGCACGGCACGGGCCGCACGGGCGGCGGAGACCGTCTTCAGCGACAGCGTCTTACCGGTGCCGCGACGGGCCTTCTCGGCACCGACCTCTTCGCGGATACCGAGGAGATCCTCCAGGTCGGCCGGGGTCATGAACCGGATGTAGCTGTACTCGCGGCCCGGCGCGTAGGTGTCGGTGGCCAACTCGTAGTTGAGGGTCGCCGTCGCACGCCCGGCGACCGGGATCTTCTCGTCGAACACACAGGCGAAGAGGAAGTCCTCGACGTAGAGGCAGTTGTCGAACCGCTCCTTGGTCCGGATGCCGTAGTCGGTGTCGAACAGTGCCACGACACCATCGACCTCGGTCGTGCCGGCGTTGATCACCGTCAAGGGAGCCTGGAACTTGCCCCCGGGTGCCGCCGTCACAGTGGTATCCGGGCCGCCCTGCAGGTCGACGCCCTCGCCGACCCGGATCCGGGAGGCGTAGCTGGCGATTTCCTTGCCTGCGGTCTTGACGCTGATCTTCAGCTCGCCGGCGTCACCGGTTGCCGCCTTGTCGGTCGGCGCGATGACGACCTCGCTGAAGAAGCCGCCGTACAACTCGTCGACGCTGACCGGGAAGGACTCATTGCAGAGCAGTACGCCTTCGCCGTCGGCGGCGCAGTCGTTGCCGAGCCCGCCAGCCAGCGTGATCTTGCCGGTGAGGCTGCGGTAGTCGTAGCGAACCGAGACCTTGTTGAGCACCGTGGACTCGCTGCTGTACAGCGCCGGTGACCGAACGACGCCAGGCGAATCGGCAGCGACGGTGACGTCCTCGAAGTAGAGGTCGAACTCGGTCGCAGGAGCGGCGACGGCCGGGCTGGCGGAGGCGGCGACGAACGCGCCTACTACGCCCAGGCCGGCGAGCCAACGCCGGGTGGAGTGGGTGGGCATGAAGGGGATTCCTCCAACAGGGGGGTCGATACGGTGGGTGGATCTTAAGAAGTGATTAAGTTCGCCGCTGTCCTGATCGCTGCCCAGCCGCCAAGACCAACCGAACGGTTGATCAGCGTCATCGCAACGTTCGGTCTGTTCACGACGTGGCCCCACCGTCCTTGCGACGGTGGGGCCACGTGAGGCGGGATGGATCAGGCGACGAAACGGGTGCTGCGGCGTCGGGCGAGCAGGTAGCCGCCCGCGCCGGCGACGAGCAGCAGGCCGCCGAGGCCGGCCAGCAGGCCGACAGGAGAGCCGGTGATGGGCAGCGCGCCCCCGTCATCCTCACCGCCACCGCCACCCGCGCCGCCGCCCGGGCCCGCGTTGACCACGATCGGGGCCTTGTCGTTCGCCGGCTTGGTGTCGCCGGTGAAGATGCCGCCGCTCGGGCACTCGCAGGGCGCGTTCACCTGCACCGCACCGCGGGCGTTGGCGATGACCTTGTCAATGCGCAGCCGGAACTCCATCGTGTACGTCTTGCCGGCCACCAGCAGCATCTCCGAGGGGCACACGTACGTCCGGGTGCCCCGCTGCAGTTCGCAGGTAGCGGGGACTTCGACGGCGCTGGTGCCGGGCGGCAGCTCGACGGCCATGTGGGTGGGGGCCTCGAAGTCCCCGTTCACCGCGTCGAGCGTGGCCGGCCCGTTGTTCCGGAAGCCGACGGTTGCCGTGACGATGTCGCCGGCTCTGCCCTTGAGCGTGGCGCCGATCGCCGCGAGGTCGATGCCGTTCTTTCCGGTGGTCTTGATGATCCACCCGGTGTAGTCGTAGCCCGGGCCGACGTCGGTCTGGTCGGCCTGCCGCATTCTGCTGGGCGCCTCGGCCAGTGTCAGCTTCGGGCCGCCGCCGCTCGTGGCCGCCCGTGCGCCAGCGGCTTCCCGGACGCGGGTCAGGTCCTCGAAGTCGGCGGTGGTCATGAACTGGGCATAGCCGGATTGGTTGGACGGGGCGTAGGTGTCCTTCGCCAGCTCGAAGTCGAGCGTGGTGGCAAGGCCCTCGCCGACGGGGATCTCCTCGTCGAACTGGCAGGACAGTAGGTGGTCGCCGGAGTAGAGGCAGTTGCTGAACCGGTCCTTGGTGCGGATCGAGTAGGCGAGATCGAAGACCGCCGCGAACCCCTTGACGACAGTGTCGCCGACGTTGGCCACGGCCAGCGGCACCGTGAACTTGCCCCCTGGCTTGGAGGAGTGCTCGGTGAACGGCCCGCCGGCCAGGTCGACGCCTTCCCCGACGCGGACGCGCGAGGTGTAGCTGCCCTGCCGACCGCCGGCGGCCTGGAAGCTGACAGCCACGTCGCCGGAGTCGCCGACCTTCGCATCGTCGGTGGTGGTGATGCGCACGCGCTTGGCCACGCCGCGGTAGAGCCCACTGCCAATGGGCGGCAGCTCGTACAGGGAGACATCCTGCGCCTCCGCGCAGACGAGAACGCCCGCCTCCGGGGTCGTGCACTTCTGGCCGTCGGCCGGCAAAATGGTGATCTTGCCAGCGAGCGAGCGGTAGTCGTACCGCACAGAGACGTCGGTGAGGACCGTCGGCTCGTCGGCGTACAGGAACAGGTTGCGGGTGGTCTCCGTCGCGCCGACGGCCACTGTGGCGTCCTGGAAGTAGGGCTCGATCGCGGCCGCCGCGCCGACGGCCGGGGTGGCGGCCGCGGCGACCAACGCGCCCGCGGCGCCGACAGCGGCCAGCCAGCGGGTCGATTGCTTGAGCATTGGGGGTCCTCCCGTGGGGGATACAGGTGGCGCCCGTCCAACCTAGTTAGACGACCGGCCCCCACGGTGGCCCTGCGTGATCGTTCTTCGTCTATCGAACCGAACGGTTGAGCACCTCTGCCGCAACGGGCAACCGGCTGGCGGGCGAAATCAGCGGTAGTCGTCCTCGTCGCCGATGACCACCCGGGCCTGCTCCATGGCGTCCCAGTCGCCGACCTCCATGCCGCGGTGCGGCTCGGCGTCGACGTCGGTGGGGCCGACCACTGCCGCCTGCTCGACGGCGTCGGCCGGCTCGGCCTCAATGTCGCGTTCGTCGGCTGCGAGGTGGTCGCCGGGGACGAAGTCCTCGTCGGGCTGACCCATGCTGGTCCCTCCCAGGTTCTCGGGGCACGGTTCCCACCACCGTACGGGCTGCGCCGGCACCGCGCGCGGAAGCCGAGTCGGCGGAATCAACCCGTCGAGGTGCGCCCCGATGCCAGGATGGGGCCGTGGGCTTCCTCATCCGGCTGGTGATCACCGCTGTCGCGCTGTGGGTGACGACGCTCATCGTGCCCGGGGTCGACGTGCATGGCCGCTCGGGAAGCAACACGGCGCTGACACTGATCGTGGTGGCGCTCATCTTCGGTGTGATCAACGCGGTGCTCAAGCCGGTGATCAAGGTCGTCGGCTGCGTGTTCTACCTGCTGACCCTGGGCCTGTTCGCGCTTGTGGTCAACGCCCTGCTCTTCCTGCTCACCGACCGGATCGCCCGAGGGCTCGACCTGCCGTTCCACGTGGACGGTTTCTGGGCGGCGTTCTGGGGAGCGATCGTGATGACAGTGGTGACCTGGCTGATCAGCGTCGTCGTTCCGGACAGTCTTGGTGAGCGGTGAACGGCTGGAACCGGGTCGATTGGCCCTGCGCACCCCGCCTACGGGATACTTCCGGGTGGAGGACAGCGCGGTCCGGCGCACACGTGAACAACAGCGGCCAGCACGGCCGAGAGTGGTAAGTAAGGAGCACATCACATGCCCATCGCTTCCCCCGAGGCTTACGCGGACATGCTGGACCGCGCCAAGGCTGGCCGGTACGCGTACCCCGCGATCAACGTGACCTCCTCCCAGACGCTGAACGCGGCGCTCAAGGGCTTCGCCGACGCGGAGAGCGACGGCATCATCCAGGTCTCCACCGGTGGCGCCGAATACCTCTCCGGCCCCTCGATCAAGGACATGGTCACCGGCGCGGTGGCGTTCGCCGCGTACGCGCACGAGGTGGCGAAGAAGTACCCGGTGAACATCGCGCTGCACACCGACCACTGCCCGAAGGACAAGCTGGACGGGTTCGTCCGGCCGCTGATGGGCATCTCGCAGGAGCGGGTGAAGCGCGGCGAGGAGCCGCTGTTCCAGTCGCACATGTGGGACGGCTCGGCAGTGCCGGTCGCCGAGAACCTGCAGATCGCCTCCCAGCTCCTCGACGAGGCCGCCAAGGGCAAGATCGTCCTTGAGATCGAGGTCGGCGTCGTCGGTGGCGAGGAGGACGGCGTCGAGAACGCCATCAACGACAAGCTCTACACCACTGTCGAGGACGGTCTGGCCATGGTCGAGGCGCTCGGCCTCGGCGAGAAGGGCCGCTACATGGCGGCGCTGACCTTCGGCAACGTGCACGGCGTCTACAAGCCGGGCAACGTCAAGCTCCGCCCGGAGATCCTCAACCAGATCCAGGAGGCGGTCGGCGCCAAGTACGGCAAGGACAAGCCGCTCAGCCTGGTCTTCCACGGCGGCTCCGGCTCCCTGCTGAGCGAGATCCGTGAGGCGCTCGACTACGGCGTGGTGAAGATGAACATCGACACCGACACCCAGTACGCCTTCACCCGGCCCGTCGCGGACCACATGCTCCGCAACTACGACGGCGTACTGAAGATCGACGGCGAGGTCGGCAACAAGAAGCAGTACGACCCGCGTACCTGGGGCAAGGCCGCCGAGGCCGGCCTGGCGGCCCGTGTCGTCGAGGCGTGCGAGCACCTGCGCTCCACCGGCACCACGATGGCCAAGTAACGACGTACCGACCGATGGCCGGCTCTCCCTCGGGGAGCCGGCCGTCGCCGTCAGGTGGTCAGCAGCCGTACGGCCTCACGTACGTCGTCGGTGAGGTGGATCGTCGACGACAGGTCGCCGAACGGGGACGCGGCCAGCAGCGGACGCAACAACGCCTCCACGGGCAGCTCGCGGGTCCAGTAGTCGCGGTCCAGGAAGACGTAGGCGCCACTGGCCCCGTCGGTGCCGTAGTAGGTCTTGGTGGCCGCCTGGAACACCTCCTGCACAGTGCCGGCCCGCCCCGGGGCGAAGACGATGCCCCCTCGGGCGAGCCGCAGGATGGTGTCCTCCCGGATCGCGTTGGAGAAGTACTTGGCGATCCGTCCGGCGAACAGGTTCGCCGGCTCGTGCCCGTACAACCAGGTGGGGATCGCCAGCCCGCCGGCCCGCGCCCAGCCGGCGTCGTCGGTGCCGTCGGCACGCTGCCGTGGCAGGCACGCGTACCGCTGCCGCACCGTCAACGCCACCGCCGTGTACCGCTGGTGGTCGGTGAAGTCCGGGGCGGTCGCCAGCAGGTCGATGGCCGCCGTCAGATCCGTCGCCGGCCGGTCCGCCAGGTAGGCGCCGAGGTTCGCCGCCTCCATCACGCCGGGACCGCCGCCGGTCACCACCAGCCGGTCGGCCCGGGCCAGCTCCCAACCCAGCACGGCCGCCATCCGGTACGCGGGACTGCCGCGCCGCACCGCGTGCCCGCCCATGATGCCGACCACCGACTGCGGCCCGTGCCCTGCCAGCCAGGCCCGGGTGGCGTCGGCGAGCGCGTTGTCGACGCCGTGGTCGTGCAGCCGCTGACCGAGCGCCTCCTTCACGTCCGGCAGCGCGCCGCCGTGTGCGCGGTAGTGCTCGTACACCCGGGTGTCGTACATCCCGGCGAAGCCGGCCTCGGCGAACCCGGCGGCCAGCTCCTCCGGCGTGTACAGGTGCGTCGGTTGGGTCGGATACGGCAACCCGGAGAACGGCGGGACCACGTTCGCGCCACGCCGGACCAGGTCGGCGCCGACGTCCCTTGAGGCGAACCGGCAACCCACGAAGAGGGCGCCGGTGACCTCGACGCCGGTCAGGTCGGGTGCCGGGGCGAGGTCGAGGCGCAGCCCCTGCACTGTGAACCCGCCGAGGCGGCCGGTGCTCAGTTGCCTGTCGAACTCGTCCCGGGTCTGGATCTCGTTGGCGTGCAGGTGCGGCTCGATGACGTCCGCTGGAGGTGGAGTCGGCACCGGGCCATCCTGCCCTCAGCCAGGTGCGGGCCAAACCTCGGGCGGGGTGGAATCGACAGGAGCCCGGTGGTGGTGGCCACCGGGCTCCTGCGTAACCGGTTCCTGGGGAGGCTCCGGACTAATAGTTGTAGCGGAAAATATCCGTCTTCGGCATGGGCCTCAGGCGTGACCAACTCCTCAGCCGTTCAGCGGAACACGTGGGCCGACCCGCTCGCGTGTCGCCCTGTCCAGCGGGTTGAATGGGGCGATGCAGAACCTTTTGCCAGAGCCACCGGCCACCCTCCTACCTGCGGACGGCGAGGCCGACGCCGCCCTGGCCGGCGCCGAGGAGGCCGGCACCGACGAGGCGTTCGCCCAGGTGGCAGCCCGATTCCCGACCTACAGCGCGGCCTGGGCCGAGCTGGGTGCGCGGGCGTTCGCGACCGGCCAGGTGGTGACGGCGTACGCGTACGCCCGCACCGGCTACCACCGGGGCCTGGACCAACTGCGCCGCAGCGGCTGGAAGGGTCACGGCCCCGTGCCGTGGTCGCACGAGCCCAACCGGGGCTTCCTCCGTTGCCTGTACGTGCTGTCCCGGGCCGCCAACGAGATCGGCGAGGCCGACGAGGCGGCCCGCTGTGCCCAGTTCCTGCGCGACTGTGACCCGGCGGCAGCCGACGCGCTGGCAAGCCACTGACAGGTCCGGAGGCCGGCCCGACACCGGGCCGGCCTCCGGTGGCTACAGCCCTTCGGCGACCGCGGCGGCGATCTTCAGCCAGGCGTCCCGGGTGGCCGAGGACAACCCGCCGTACCGGATCGGCTCACCGCTGTCGATGAGCCGCTCGTACGGGGCGAGCAGCACCGCCCGGGTCCGCGCCGCGAAGTGCTCCTGGATGGCCGGCAGGTCGATCTCCTTGCGCGACGGCGGCATCGACACGACAGTCACCGCCTGCCGAACCAGCCGCTGCCGGCCGCTCTGCTCCAGGTGGTCGAGCATCCGGGCGGCGGTCTCGGCCGAGTCGTTACGGGCGGACATGGTGACCACGAGTTGGTCGGTGGCATCCATCGAGGCCTGCCAGTTCTGCGCCCGGACGTTGTTTCCGGTGTCCACGAAGATCAACTTGTAGAACCGGCTGACCACCTCGCGGATCTCGGCGAACGCCGCCGCCGTGAGCATCTCGCCACCGGTCGCCGACTCGTCCGACGCGAGCACGTCGAACATCCCCTCGCCCTGCGAACGGACGTACTGCGACAGGTCACCAACCCGCCCGTGCGCGCCCTGGAACTGCCCGAGATCGCGCAGCATGTCGCGCACCGTGCGGGAGTGGAAATCCTGCTGGGCCCGCATCCCGAGGGTGCCTTGGGTCTCGTTGTTGTCCCAGGCCAGCACGTACCCGCCGCGCTTCTGACCGAACGTCATGGCGAGCAGCAGGATGGCCACCGTCTTACCGGCGCCGCCCTTCGGGTTGACGACTGTCACCTGCCGCAACCCGCCGAAGTTGCGGCGCACCATCTCGATGTCCCGCTTGAGCTCCTGCTCGTGCCGCCCCGGCGAGAGCCGGACCAGACCGATCTTGTTGACCACCGCTCGTACACCCATTGTGGCCACCGGGTCGGCGGGCCGGACCTGCCGCCGCCTGGCGAAATCCTCGGCGGTCGGTGCCGCCGTGGTCTCCGGCGTCCAGGTGGCGTCCTGGTAGCCGGCGGCCGGGACCCGGGCCACCGGATCGGTCTCCTGGTACGCCTGCGGTGGCGGTGGAGCCGCGGCCGTGCCCTGCTGCCAGGGCGGCGGATACCAGCCCGGTGACGGCGGGAACGGGCCCGGAGGAGCAGCCGCAGCGCCCGCCTGCTGCGGGTCGGGTGGCGGCGGGACCGGTGCCGGGCCGACCTGGCCGGGAATCGGGTACGCCTGACCGGAGTAGGTCTGACCGGCGTACGTCTGCCCAGCTCCGGCGGCCGGACCACCGGCCTGTGGTGTCTGCGGGACGGGCGGGGCAGGAATCGGAGGTATCGCGGTGGTGGCCTCGTCGTGCGCCGACGGGGTCGAGTTGGCAGGCCGCTGCGGCGGGTACGCCCACGGCGACTCGGTGGCCGGCCGCGCCGTCCCGACGGCGGTGCCGTTCCCACCACCGCCGCTCCCGGATGCTGATCCGACTTGCGGTGCCGGCTCGCCGTCAGGTGCCGAACCGTTCGCTGCTGGTTCGCCTGTCGCGGGTGTTGTCGGCCCGGCGACGGCGGGTCCGGTCGTTGCTTCCGGTGCAACGGTGGGGGCCACCGGGGGACGGTCCAGGGAGAACGGCTGGTCCAGGTCGACGCCGCCCGGCGTGACCGGCGGGGCGGGAACGGAGGCCCTGCCGCCAGGCTGCGTCGCCCCGAACGTGGTGCCCGCCGCGTCGGTCGCACCCGGCGTGGCGGTGCCGGCTTCGGTCGGGTTGGCTGCCGTCCCGTTCGGCGGGCCGACATGTGTGGCCGCGGGTCCCACCGGCGTGTCGGCGGACGTCGGTGAACCCGACGACGGCGTCGACGACACCGGTGGCGTCGGCGGCTCCGCCGGTGGCCAACTCGGCTGCGCCGGCGCCCAGCCCGACCCCGCACCGGACGGACCGGCGGCTCCCCAGCCGGTCGGCGGCGGCACCGCACCACTCAGCGACGGGTAGTCCGACGGCGACGGCGGCGGCAGAGGTGTGGCCCCGGGCTGCCCCGGGACCGGTGGGCGGCCGATCGGTGGCGCGGCCACCGGCGGTGTGACAGCCGACGGCGGCGCGGTCGACGGCTCGCCTCGCTTCTCGGCGACCGCCGCCCACGGTGGCACCACATCCGTGCCCCGGCCGGCGGGATCCGGGGGCCAGAGTGGTTCGATGTCCCGCTCCGGCACCGGCTGCTGGCCGGGCACCTGATCCCGGTCGGCGTTCTCGTCCATTACGGTTCCTCCCCAGTCCTCCTGCGAGGATAGGCCCATCGACAGACGTCGGCCGCGTGGCGCAGCCGGGGTCAGCCCACCCAGACCGCCCAGGCGCCCGGCTCGATCCACCAGGAACGCTTGCGGGTCAACTCGCCCTCGACACCGTCGTCCAGGTAGGGAACCTTGCCCTCCCGGGGCACCACCGACACGGCCCGGCCGCGAGCGCGCCGCACCTCCAGGCGTACCCGCTTGCGACCGAACGTCGAGCGGACGACCACCGGGACGGCCACCGCGACCTCGACCTGACCGTCGGCCGGGTCCGGCGCGGGAAGCAACGTCACGTCGTCGAGCGACGCGTACCCGCCGGCGTTGCCGATCGCGCACGCCAGCAGCGGCTCCTCGCCATTGGTGAGGATGGCGTCGTCCACCTCCACCCGGGCCCGCCAATGCAGCGGACGGCCCTGGTCGTCGGCGGCGCCGAGCAGAGCGCCGTCCAGGGTCACCGAGCCGCCGTCGTTGCGCAGCAGGTCCAGCCGGCGGGGCGTGCCGTCCAGCACGGCGGCGGCCACGGCAGCCGGGTCGCGGGGCAACCCGAGCTGCGCGGCCAGGTCGCGGTGGGTGCCACCGCGCGCCGGGTCGAGCGGGAGTACGGCAACCGGCGGCAGGTCGGGCAGCGTCCGGTCGCCGGGCAGGTCCGCCGGGCGGCGGCTCGGCGGTGGCGCGTACCGGCGGACCATCCGGCGCAGCACGGCGCGCAACTGCGCGTCGCTCGCCGTGGCGACGACCAGCCGGGTCTTGCCGTCCGAATCGGGCCAGGTCAGGCCGTCCGGGCGGACCGGGCCGTCGAGTTGTGCCAGCACCGCGTCGATCTCGGCGTCCGAGCGGGCGGTGACGGTCTGCACCCGGGCGCCCCGGGCGGTCAGCGCGTCCGCGCAGGCGAGAACCGGCACCCGCGGCCGATCGGTGGAGCATCCGTCGGCGGTGCCCTGCCCGCCCGCGCCGTCACCGGCCCCAGCCGGCTGGTCGGTGCCGGCCCCGGTCGGTGTGCCGCCTTCGATCGGCGTGCCGGCCTCGGTTTCGGCTGGTGATTTTGTGTCGGTTTCGGTTGTGCCACCGCAGCAGGCTCCGCCGCTGCCGCAGCCCCCGGGAGCGTCCCGCTCCGAACCGAGGGTGAGCAGCACCACGTCGTACACGGAGGGCCTCCTGACTCTCGCCGCGACCCCTGCCGGCCGCGCCGTCACTACTTGTTAACCTGACACCCCGGGCTCGCCAACCGGTCGCCACCTGGCACCCGAGCCTTCTGGAGGCGGAAAAGATGCCAGCGATCGTGCTCCTCGGCGCTCAGTGGGGCGACGAGGGCAAGGGCAAGGTTACCGACCTGCTCGGTGAGCGGGTCGACTACGTCGTGCGCTACTCCGGCGGCAACAACGCCGGCCACACGGTGATCACCCCGGACGGCCAGAAGTACGCGCTGCACCTGATGCCGTCCGGTGCGCTCTCGCCGAGCGCGATGATCGTCATCGGCAACGGTGTGGTGGTCGACCCGAAGGTGCTGCTCGCCGAGATCGACGGCCTGGCCGAGCGCGGCGTCGACGTGTCCCGACTGCGGATCTCGGGTGACGCGCACCTCATCATGCCGCACCACCGGGCGCTGGACCGGGTGGTAGAGCGCTACCTCGGCTCGTCCCGCATCGGCACCACCGGGCGAGGCATCGGCCCGGCGTACGGCGACAAGGTCGCCCGGATGGGCATCCGACTCCAGGACCTGCTTGACCCGGGGATCCTGCGCAAGAAGCTGGAACTCGCACTGCGCGAGAAGAACCAGATGCTGTTCAAGGTCTACAACCGCAAGGCGATCGACCTGGAAGCCACAGTCGAGGAGTACCTGGAGTACGCGGAGCGGCTCAAGCCGTACATCGCCGAGACCCGGGCCATGCTCTGGGACGCCCTGGACCGGGGCGAGACTGTGCTGCTGGAAGGCGCCCAGGCCACCATGCTGGACATGGACCACGGCACGTACCCCTTCGTGACGTCGTCCAACCCGACCGCCGGCGGCGCCTGCGTTGGCGCCGGCATCCCGCCCACCGCGATCAACAAGGTGATCGCCGTGAGCAAGGCGTACACCACGCGGGTCGGCTCCGGACCGTTCCCGACCGAGATCTTCGACGAGAACGGCCAGCACCTGCTCAAGGTCGGTGGCGAGTACGGAACGACCACCGGGCGGGAGCGCCGCTGCGGGTGGTTCGACGCGGTCGTGGCCCGGTACGCCTGCCGCCTCAACGGTGTCACCGACCTTGTCATCACCAAGCTGGACGTGCTCACCGGGCTGCCCAAGGTGCCGATCTGCGTCGGCTACGAGATCAACGGCGTCCGGGTCGATGACATGCCGATGAGCCAGACGGACTTCCACCACGCCAAGCCGGTGTACGAGGAACTCGACGGGTGGTGGGAGGACATCACGAAGGCTCGCACCGTCGACGACCTGCCGGAGAACGCCCGCCGCTACATCGCCCGGGTAGAGGAACTCTGCAACACCAGGGTCAGCGTCGTAGGTGTAGGCCCAGGCCGAGAAGAAAACGTCCTCCTCCACCCCCTCCTCCCCTGATCCCGCACAGATCGTCTGCATTGATCATGAGGTTGGCGGGCCAGTGAATCACCCTGGGACCCGTCAACCTCATGATCAACATGGGCGAGAAGGTGGGGGCAGTAGGATCTCGGGCGTGCGCGTTCTTTTGGTGGGTGGTGGTGGGCGGGAGCATGCGCTCGCGCTCGGGTTGGCTTCCGATCCGGCTGTTTCCGGGCTGATCGCGGCACCGGGTAACCCCGGTATCGCTGAGGTGGCCGAGCTGCGGGAGGTGACCGCGACTGACCCGGCCGCAGTGGCCGCGCTCGCCGTGGAGACCGCTGCTGACCTGGTGGTGATCGGGCCGGAGGCGCCGCTGGTCGCCGGTGTCGCCGACGCGGTACGCGCCAAGGGCATCGCCGCTTTCGGCCCCTCGGGCGAGGCCGCCCAGTTGGAGGGCTCCAAGACCTTCGCCAAGGACGTGATGACGGCCGCCGGTGTGCCCACCGCGCGGGCCTACACGTGCGCCGACCCGGAGAGCACCGGCCGCGCGCTTGACGAGTTCGGCGCACCGTACGTGGTGAAGAACGACGGGCTCGCCGCCGGCAAGGGCGTGGTGGTGACCGACGATCGGGCCGCCGCCCTGGCGCACGCCCAGGAGTGCGGCCGTGTCGTGGTCGAGGAGTTCCTCGACGGCCCGGAGGTCAGCCTCTTCGTGGTCACCGACGGCGAGGCTGCGCTGCCGCTGCTGCCGGCACAGGACTTCAAGCGCATCGGCGACGGCGACACCGGCCCGAACACCGGCGGCATGGGTGCGTACGCACCGCTGCCGTGGGCACCGCCCGGCCTTGTCGACGAGGTCATGCGCGACGTGGTCCACCCGACCCTGGCCGAGATGCGCCGTCGGGGCACGCCGTTCGCCGGTCTGCTCTACGTCGGGCTGGCGATCACCGCCGCGGGCCCTCGTGTGATCGAGTTCAACGCCCGCTTCGGCGACCCGGAGACCCAGGTGGTGCTCGCGCTGCTGGAGTCCCCGTTGGGCGCGCTGCTGCACGCTGCGGCAACCGGCACGCTTGCCGCGCATCCGCCGCTGCGTTGGCGCGACGGCGCCGCCGTCACTGTTGTGGTCGCCGCGCAGGGCTATCCGGCGGCGCCGCGCACGGGTGACGTGATCACCGGCGCGGACCGTCCGGGCATCATCCACGCGGGGACCACCCGCCGGGCCAGCGACGGCGCGTTGCTGTCCGCCGGTGGCCGGGTCCTCTGCGGTACGGCCACCGGCTCCGACCTGGCCGCCGCCCGGGACGCGGCGTACGCGCTCGTGGACGGGGTGGAGTTGGCCGGCTCGCAGCACCGCACCGACATCGCCGTCGCAGCCGTCGACAACCGGATCACGATCCCCAGCTGAATCCGGCTGCCGGACCGTGGGCGGTCCGGCAGTGCGGCGGTCGGCCGGTCCGGCCGGGACCGTTTCAGCTGACGTAGCGGCGTAGTTCCCGGGTGAGCACCTTGCCGGTGGCGTTGCGGGGCAGGTACTTCACGTAGACCACGTCCCTGGGTACGGAGAATCGGGCCAGGTAGCGCCGGACGTACTCGCGGACCGCGTCGGAGTCGAGTGTCTCGCCGGGGTGCAGGGCGAGGAACGCGGCGAGCCGTTGGCCGTACTCGGGGTCGGGCACGCCGATCACTGCTGCCTCGCGTACCTGCGGGAGCCCGGCGAGCAGGTCCTCCACCTCGGACGGGAAGACGTTCTCGCCGCCGGAGACGATCATGTCGTCGGCCCGGCCGTCGACGAAGAGCAGCCCGTCGGCGTTGAGCCGGCCGAGGTCACCGGTGTCGAGCAGACCGTCGCGGCTCTCCCGGCTGGCGCCGGAGGTGTAGCCCTCGAAGAGCATCTCGTTGCCGACGAAGATCCGACCGACTCGCCCCTGCGGTACGGGCCGACCGTCGTCGTCGAGGATCTGCACGCGGGTGCCGTGCGGTGGCCGGCCCGCGGTGGTGGGGGCCCGGCGCAGCTCGTCCGGGCCGGCGATGGACGCCCAGGAGACCTCGGTGGAGCCGTACAGGTTGTAGAGGACATCGCCGTAGACGTCCATGAACTTCGGCGCGAGCCCACCCGGCAGTGCCGATCCGCTCACCGCTACGGCCTTGAGGGATGGGCGCGGGTCCGGCGCGGGCACCTCCATCAGCCGTTGGACCATCACGGGTACGGCGAACAGGGCGTCACACTGGTGCGCCACCAGGGCGTCGAGCGTGGCGGCCGGGTCGAAGCGGCGGTGCAGCACGATTGTCGCCCGCAGCGCGAAGCAGACCTGGAGGGCGGCGAATCCCCAGGTGTGGAAGATCGGTGCGGCGATCATGACGCGGTCCCGTACGTGCAGCGGGATGCGGTCGATGATGGACACGAGGGGACCGAAGCCGTGCGGGGTGGGCCGGCGGGCGCCCTTGGGTGTGCCTGTGGTGCCGGAGGTGAGCACGATGATCCGGCCGTCGCGCTCCGGTGGCCGCAGTTCGCCTGGCAGCGCCCCGGCGACCAGTTCCTCGCGGGCGCGTTCGTCGAGGCGGGGCAGTTCGGCGGGGAGTGTGAGGACCCGCTCGGCGAATTCGTCGTCGTGCACCAGCAACCGCAGCTGCTGTTCCTCGGCGACCGTACCCAGTTGGGCTGGGGAGAGCCCGGTGTTGACAAGGACGGCGTCGACGCCGAGCAGGGTGGCCGCCACGATCGTCTCGATGAGCCCGTGGTGGTTGCGGCAGAGCACACCGATCCGGTCGCCGGGCTGCAGTCCGTGCCTGGCGCGCATCGAACGGGCCGTTCGCTCGGCCCGTTCGAGGAGGTCCCGGTAGGTCAGCTCGATGCCGTCCTCGTCGATGATCGCCGGACGGTCGGGGTCTCGGGCGGCTGCCTGGCGGAGTTCACCGGCGAGGCTCCACCCCCAGGTGCGTAACGCGTTGAGCTGCGAGACGATCCGGATGGGCCGGCCGGGGGTGAGCAGGCCGCGACGGGTCAGCGTGGCAACGACGAACGGCAGGTCCATGCCGCAGACCTCCTTGGGGTTGGTACGCGGACGGGGCGCTGGCCTCCTGTCCGGCGGGCTTCTTCCTTGATCATGCATCCGGGCGCGGCGACGGGCTCAGCTGGCGTCAACGTAGGGTGACGAAGGCGGCACGCATCGTGGGGCTGGGGAGGTGGGGTGGTGGCGCCGGTCTCCTGGCCCGGCCCCTGCCAAGGCGAGCCGGGCCAGGAAACCGACGGGTTCGAGACGCGGCCTGGGTCACGGCGCAGGCCCGGGCGTCGTCGGTCAGCGGATCTGCATCCCGGAGATCGCGCGGGAGATTACCAGTCGCTGGATCTCGGAGGTGCCCTCGAAGATGGTGTAGATCTTCGCGTCCCGGTACCAGCGCTCCACCGGATGGTCGCGCAGGAAACCGGCCCCGCCGAGCAACTGTACGGCCTTCTCGGTGACCGAGACCGCGACCTCGCCGGCCTTGAGCTTGGACATCGAGCCCTCGCCGGCGGTGAACGGGCGGTTGTTGCGGCCCATCCAGGAGGCCCGCCAGACCAGCAGCCGTGCCGCGTCGATCTCCATCCGCATGTCGGCCAGCGCGAACGCCACCGCCTGGTTCTCGATGATCGGCCTGCCGAACTGGACGCGGTCCTTGGCGTAGTCCAGCGCGTACTCGTAGGCGGCCCGGGCCACGCCGAGCGCCTGCGCGCCCACCGTCGGTCGGGACAGCTCGAAGGTGCGCATCGCTGCCTGCCCGGTGGACCGCTGTCCGGAGCGTGCCCGGTCGAGTCGTTGCAGCAGCGCGTCCCGACCGCCGAGCAGGCAGCGGCCGGGCACCCGTACGTCGTCGAGGAAGACGTCGGCGGTGTGCGAGGCGCGGAGGCCGAGTTTGCGCAGCTTGCGGGTTGCGGTCAGGCCGGGGGTGCCGGGCGGTACGACGAACGCGGCCTGGCCGCGGGAGCCGAGCGTGGGGTCGACCGAGGCGGTGACGACGTGCACTCCGGCGATGCCGCCGTTCGTGGCGTACGCCTTCTGCCCGGACAGGACCCACTCGTCGGTGGCCTCGTCGTAGACGGCCCGGGTGCGCATGGCGCCGACGTCGGAGCCGGCCTCCGGTTCGCTCGTGCAGAACGCGGCGACGGCCGGCGAGTCGACGTCGCCGAAGCACTGCGGCACCCATTCGACAAGTTGGTCGGGGGTGCCTGCGCCGTAGATGGCGGCGACGGCGAGCGAGGTACCGAAGATGCTCAGCCCGATGCCGGCGTCACCCCAGAAGAGTTCCTCGCTGGCGATGGGCAGGGAGAGTCCGGTCGGATCGGCCCAGCAGGTGGCGAGGAACTCGAAGCCGTAGAGGCCGACCTTTGCGGCTTCCTGGATCACCGGCCACGGGGTTTCCTCGCGCTCGTCCCACTCGGCGGCGGCCGGGCGCACGACCTCGGCGGCGAAGCCGTGCACCCAGTCCCGCAGGTCCCGCTGTTCCTCGTTCAGGTCGAGCGAGAACTCGGCCATGTCAGGCCTTGGGGATGTCGAACAGGTTGGCGATGTTGGCGGCGAGGCCGAGGTCGCCCTTCGCCTTCAGCTTGCCGGTCATGAACATCATGACCGGGTTGGCGCCACCGGAGACGATCTTCAGGAACTCCACCGGGCCCATGGTGAGGGCCAGCTTCGGGTCGTGCTGCGGGGTCTCGTTCACGTGGCACTTGCCGTCGGCGATGACGACCTCGTAGGTGTCGTTGCCGCCGTCCGGGCGACCGGTGACGATCCAGTGGATGACGGCGTTGGTGGAGCCGGCCCGGTCGGCGCGGAACAGCGACGGCATCCGGTTGAACACCTCGCCGAGGATCTTCCCACGCATGTCACCGGACATCACCTGAGCGATCTTGTCGTCCGGGGTGGACTTGACCAGCTGGGCGAACTCCTTGGGGCCGACGTTGGCGAAGCTGGCCGGGTCGAAGTCAGTCATGAGATGTGCCTTCCGGGGAGATTGCCTACTGGTGCGTAACCCTACGCACCAGTAGGTATGCTCGCAAGGTGTCCTCAGCTCCCGCCTTCAAGCGCCTGCCGCGTGCCGTCCGCGAGCAGCAGATGCTCGACGCGGCAGTGAAGGTCTTTTCCCGGCGAGGCTTCCACCACGCCAGCATGGACGAGATCGCGGAGTACGCAGGCATCTCCAAACCGATGGTCTACGCGTACCTCGGGACGAAGGAAGAGCTGTTCGTCGCCTGTCTGCACCGTGAAGGCACCCGGATGATGCAGGCCATCGCCGGTGCCGCCGCCCCCGACCTGCCTGCGGACGTCCGGCTCTGGCGCGGCCTGCGGGCGTTCTTCGGCTTCGTGGGCGCGCACCGCGACGGCTGGGCGGTGCTCTACCGGCAGGCCCGGGGCGAGCAGCCGTTCGCCGGCGAGTTGGCCACCATGCGGGCCCGGCTCGTCGAGGTGGTCGCCGGGATGCTCGACCACGCGCTGCGCGCCGAGGGTCACGAGGTCGGCGCCGTCGACCTGGAGGTCGTCGCGTACGCGCTGGTGGGGGCCACCGAGTCGCTTGCCGACTGGCTCGCCGACCGTCCGGAGGCCGACCCGGAGAAGACCGCAACGCGGATGATGAACGTGGCCTGGCTCGGTGCCGCCCAACTCCTGCACGGCGTCACCTGGCGCCCGCCGGAGTGAGAAATACCGTGTAGGCGACCGGACCGGACATGCAGCAGCGGTTTCAGCGGCCGGCGGCGGCGCGGCGGTGCGCCCGACGGCGCAGCCATCGCACACCTTCCAGACCGAAGGTGACGATCAACGAGAGTCCGATGCCGGCCAGGACGCCCTTCACCGGGTCGCGCTCGAAGGCCAGCCCGCCGAAGTAGCCGAGCAGCCCGCAGTACAGCGCCCAGGTGACCGCCGCGATGCTGTCGTACAGCAGAAATGCCCGGCGGGGATAGCGCACCGCGCCCATGGTGAGGGTGACGGCGGTCCGGCCGCCGGGCACGTACCGGCTTGTGGTCAGGATTATCCCGCCGCGCCGGTCCACGGCGCGGCGCGCCCACTCGGAGCCGGCCTGCCGGCGACTGCCGTCGGGTAGGCGGGCCAGCCGGGTCGCGCCGCCGCCCCGCCCGATGGCGTACGAGATGTGGTCGCCGATCAGCGCGCCGAGGGCGGCGCTGACGATCACCAGAGTCAGATCGGGGTGCCCGCCGTCGGCGGCGAGCACCGCTGCGGTGATCACCGCTGCCTCACCGGGTACCGCCGGGAAGAACGCGTCGACCGCGGTGAGGCCGAAGATCACCAGGTACACCCACGGTGACGTGACGGTCCCACGGAGAAGGTCGAGCAGGGCTTCCATGCCCCCATGCTCGCCGGGTGCGATCCCCCCGGAGGCCGAGTCGGGCGGATCATCCGCATTCGGTCCGCACGTCAGGCCGACCGGGTCAGGAACATCAGACCGACCGGGCCAGGGCCGGTGCCGCGAGCAGCGGCCCGTGCGCTGTCTTGTCCCCGGCGGTGGGGCCGTGCGAGGTCAGCACCACAGGCGCGCCCAGCTCGGCGCGTACCGCCTCCGGCCAGTCCGACGGCGGGGCGTCGTACACCGGGCGGGAGCGCAGCAGGCGGGCGGTGAGCGCGGCCTGCCGGTCCAGGTTGCCGGGCGGGCCGGGGGTGATCCGGTCGGTGGTGTCGTAGCGGCGGCAGATCCGCAGGTCGGGGCCGGCGAGGTCGAGGTGGGTGAGCGCCAGGCCGTCGACGCCGCCGGCTGCGGCGACGGCGTACCGGTGGGCGACAGCGTCGAAGTGGCCGAACCGGAACCGGCCCTGCCACGGGTTCGTGGCGTTGTGCCGGTCGGTGAACGGCAGCGCCTGGTCCTCGGTCACCAGAGGGCCGGCCCCGTGCCGGGTGGTGACGATCCGCAGCACCCCGAGTCGGGTCACCTCGCCGGGCAGGCCCGCCTCGGCGAGCAGGCCGTCGACGTTCGTGAACGTGGTGGTGCTCCACGTCGTGTACGGGTGGAAGCCGTGCCACTCGTCCAGCAGGACCCCCTGCGCGCCTTCGAAGACGCAGGTCCCGGAGCGCAGCGCCCCGGTGAGCCAGCTGCCGTCGACGATCGCCACCCGGTCGGCGAACCCGGTGAACGCGGGCAGGCAGTCGTCCACCGGTGGCGCGTCCAGCGGGCCGAGCTCGGCGGTCAGCCGGTCCCGCAGGGCGGTGAGCCGGCGGCGCAGCTCCTCGGGGCGGCGGCAGTCATCGACCCGTGGCGCGTCGTCGGGGTGGGCGAGACCGTACGCGACGGCCTCGCCCACCCCCAGCCCGCAGGAGCCGTGCCGGTCGGCTCCCCGGGCGATCTCGCGGGCCCGGTTGGCGGCCCGGTGGTACGGGGTGGCGAGCAGAGCCGCCCCGTCCACTGTCAACCTGTCCAGCGCGTCGGGTACCCCGACCGTGGCGAGATGGTCGGCCTCGGCGGCCAGGGCCAGCGGGTCCACCACCACGTGCCGCGACAGGTGCGTACGCACGCCCGGGTGGAAGGTGCCGGCGCCGAACTGTGCGAACGTGTGGTGCCGCCCGTCGCGCAGCACGACGTTGTGTGCCGCCTGCGCGCCCCCGTTGAAGCGGACGACCGTGTGCACGGGTCGGGTCGCGCAGAGCCAGTCCACGACAGTGCCCTTGCCGGCATCGCCATAGCCGAGGTCGACCACCGCCACGTGCCTCACAGTCGGGTCACCCCGCCTGTGGTGTCGCGGAAGGCCGGCAGCGTGGACACCTCGGCGCGCCGCCCCCGGTTGAGGCGGGCCAGCGCCTTCGACACGGTGCCGGTGGCGGTGGAGCCGGCGCGGTCCAGGTGACGCAGGCCCTCGTCAAGGTCGATGGCCTGCTCACCGAGGCCGATGGTGAGCGCGATGGTCTCGCAGACCGCGTCGAGGTCGTCGAGGACCACCGCGTTCTGCCCGAGCAGGTCCCGCCAGAAGTCGAGCACCTTGGCGTTGCCGGCGTAGTGGCTGCCTGCGGGGAGCAGATAGTAGGTGTCCCAGCGGCTCGTCACCTCGTCGACGATGTGCCGCAGCGGCACGTCCTCGGTCAGGTTGTCACCGATCACGCGGGCCGCCTCCCGCGCCTTCACCGTCGGGTACGCAAGCTCGTCGCCGATGATGAACAGGTAGCCGCGCCGGCCGCGCTTGTCCCAGTTGTCGGTGGCGGTGTGCCGGGCCATGAAGTACATGGCCAGCTCGTACGACTCGGTCATCTGCCCGCCGCCACCGCCTTCGAGGACGATCCGGCCGAGGTCGTCGTCCATCCGGTTGTCCGACTCGAACTGGCCGACCTGCAACGGCACCCGGTCGCAGGTGGCGTCCCCGATCGCACCGAACATGATCTGCGGGTCGCTCGCGTAGCCCTGTCGTTGCAGCAGCCCGAGCAGCTGCGGCAGCTTGGTCTGGAGGACGCGGGGCACCTTGAGCATCGAGCCGGTCACGTCGAAGAGCACCGCGACGGGCGTCGACCGGGGGTGCTCGTCGGAGTCGCGGCTCTCGCGGGCCGCGTCGCGGGGGTCGAGTGCGGGGTGCACGGTGCGGGCCCCGCTGTCGCTGTAGGAGAAGGCGCTCTTGCCTGTCGACCGGCGGTAGCGGTCGGCGGCGTCGTACACGTCGGTGGACCAGATTCCACTGCCCATGACAGCTCCTTAGGGGGTGAGGGTGAAGGGGCGGAAGGTGCGTGGCCCGTAGAGCCGGTCCAGCACCTGGTCGAATTCGCGTAGCAGGCGCCAGGCGTCGTCGGGCCGGTCCTTGAGGAACCGTTGCCGGCAGCCCTGGGCGAAGGTGAGTAGCTCGCGCGGCGCGTGGCGGTTCAGCAGCGAGGTCATGCAGCGGGTTGCCATCCAGATGTCGGTGCCCGGCCCGCAGGCCCGCTTCTGGAAGACCTCGGGCGGATACCCGTCCTGGTGGTCGGGCACCATGGCCGGGATCGTGCTGCCGACGGGGGCCGAGAAGCACCAGTCGACGAGCACCACGCCGTGGGCGTCCGGTTCGATCAGCACGTGCTGCGGCAGGACCGCGCCGTGCACGATGCCGGCCCGGTGGGCCAGGCCGAGCGCCACGAGCAGCCGCCGCCACATCCAGGCCACGTCGCGGGCGTCCAACCCGTCGGGGTACGCGCGCTGCACCGCGTCGAGGTCGTGCAGGCCGGGCGCGGTGGCGAGCACGTTGATCCGCCGTTCGGCACCGGTCGCGGCGTCGGAGTGCCGGAACTCGTCGACGAGCCGGGGCACGTACGGCAGGTAGCGCGGGTCGCCGCGCTCGGCGATTGTGTGCAGGGCGTGTGCCTCGCGGGCCATGAGGTCGTTGTCGGTGGGCCGTCGGGGCAGCTTGAGCAGCCTGTCGTCTCCGACGTCGTAGAGGTCGGCAAGGTCGCCGGAGTGGGCAAGCGCGCCGAGGCGGTAGTCGCCGAGGACTGTCACCTGCCGGGCCTGCCACCGGGTGGTGACCTGGATGAACGCGTCGAGGGCTTCGGCGCGTACCGCCGGGTCGGCCGACAGGCGGTCGGGGTGCAGGGCCGCGACCAGCTCGCGGTAGCGCCTGGCCGGCTGGTCCGTGCCGAACAGGTCGGTGTCGGTGCGGGCCGCAGTGACCAGGCCGATGGCCTCCGCGGTCCTCATCGCACCGTCTCCTCGCGGGCGGGACGCAGCAGCGCGGGATGCAGCAGCCGGGCGTCGCCGGCCCGGTAGAGCCGGGCGCGGGGGCCACCCCGCGAGCCGCCGCGCTCGGTGCTGGCGCCGGTGCTCTCCACGAAGCCCGGCACGGACAGCACCTTGCGGTGGAAGTTGCCAGCGTGCAGGGGGTGACCCCAGACCGTCTCGTAGACGGCGCGTAGCTCGCTGATGGTGAACTCGGCGGCGAGGAAGCGCGTGGCCAGTGGGGTGTATTCCAGCTTGGAGCGGGCGCGCTCAAGCGCGTCGTCGATGATCCGGCCGTGGTCGAAGGCGAGCTGCCTGCTGGTCAGCACGGTCACCGGCAGCCAGGTCGCCGCGTCGGCGTCGCTGCCTGCGGCCGGGTCGGGCAGGTCGGGGGCGAACGCGAGGTGGGCGACCGAGACGACGCGCATCCGCGGGTCGCGGTCGGGAGCGCCGTAGCTGCCCAACTGCTCAAGGTGTACGCGGCGCAGTCCCTCGCCGCCGAGCCCGGTCTCCTCGGCCAACTCCCGCCGGGCGCCGGCGGCGAGGTCCTCGTCGGGTTGGACGAAGCCGCCGGGCAGCGCCCAGTGCCCCTCGAAGGGTGGCTGGCCCCGCTGGATCAGCAGGAGGTGCAGCGCGCCGTCGCGGATGGTCAGCGCCACCACGTCGACGGTCACGGCGACCGACGGGTAGGCCCGGGGGTCGTACGCCTCCAGGAACTCCTGCTCGTTCATCGCGTCAACCTCACTTTGAGAACATCTCGCTGTGAGAACAACTTAGCGCACGAGAACGCCAGTGCCAAGCCCGGATCCGGGATCGGCACTGGCGTGTCAGCGCAGGAGGCCCACCAGGTGCGGTCGGCCGCGCGAGTCGTGCAGTGTGAACCCGCCGTCCGGCAGAAGCGCGAAGCTCACAGTGCTCGGCAACGGCACCGGCAGCTTGAACGCGACCTCGACGGTGTAGGCGTCCTGCAGCCGGTTCTCCAGCGCCGCGAGGCACCGCGCCTTGCTCCACATGCCATGCGCGATCGGCCGGCGGAAGCCGAACAACCGCGCCCCGAGCACTGACGTGTGGATCGGGTTGTGGTCCCCGGAGACCCGCGCGTACTCGGTGCCCACCCGGGGTTCGACCCGCCAGCGGGCCGTACCGGCCGGCGCCTCGGTGCGCCCGCTCCGGTCGCGCCGCTCACCGCCGCCGGCCGTGCGCTCCCGACCCAGGTACGTGGAGACGCCGCGCCAGACCTCCTCCCCGTCCACCGAGCCGACAAGCACCACGTCCAGTTGCCGCCCCCGGTCGTGCGGGCGCAGATCCTGGGCGTACGTCGTGAAGTCGAGGGTCTCGTCGGCGGTGATCGGGCGGTGCACTGTGATCCGGTTGTCGATGTGCACCAGGCCGGTCAGCGGGAGGGGAAAGTCCGGCGCGGTCATCAGCCGCAGGCTCAGCGGAAAGCCCATGACGTGCGGAAACGTCGCAGGCAGTCGGTCGGTGAGCCGGAACCCGCAGACCCGGTCGTAGTCGGCCAGGTGCGTCCGGTCGACGCTCACGCCGCCCACTGCCAGCTCGACCGCCGGCAGGGCGTTCCCGCGCCGCCTACCGCCGAGGCCCGGCAGCGCACCGAGCAGCGCCCGCCGGTACAGCGGCCCGGCCGCCGGCATCCGAGGCAACTCGACGCGCTTCCGGCTGCGGCGGGCCGGGCCGGCGCTGGAGAGGTCGCGGGTCACCTCGGTCGCGGCGGCGCTCAGGTCGTGTGTCCGCTCGACGCTCAGGTCGTTGCCGGCGGGCCCCGGACGGCGGATCGCGTTCAGGCTCTCCCGCGACAGGATCTCGGTGGGGCCGTCGATCAGTTCGTGAACCGACAGGTCGTCCGGCTCCTCGCTGGGCTGTCCTCTTCTCGCCATCACGCCCCCAGCAGGCTCTGGCCGCAGACGCGTACGACGTTTCCGCTGACCGCGCCGGACGCCGGCCACGCCAACCAGCCGATCGTCTCCGCCACGTCCACCGGCAGCCCGCCCTGCGCCAGGCTGTTCATCCGTCGACCCGCCTCACGGACCACAAGCGGGATGCGCGCCGTCAGGCGGGTCTCGATGAAGCCGGGGGCCACCGCGTTCACGCTGATCCCCCGCTCGTGCAGGGCCGGGGCGAGGGAGTCGACAAGCCCGATCACGCCGGCCTTGCTTGTGGCGTAGTTGGTCTGCCCCCGGTTGCCGGCGATCCCGGCGATCGAGGAGACCGACACGATCCGCCCGCCGGCCGGGATCAGCTCGCGTTCCAGCAGGACGTCGTTGATCCGCTCCTGGCTGGAGAGGTTGACGTCGATCACCTGGTCCCACCGGTCGGCGTCCATCCGGCCGAGCGTCTTGTCCCGGGTGATCCCCGCGTTGTGCACCACCACGTCGACCCGGCCGTGGCGGCTGGCCAGGTGGTCGGCGAGCCGGGTAGGGGCGTCCGGCGCGGTCAGGTCGAGCTGTACTGCCGTACCGCCGATGTCGTTCGCCACGGCGGCCAGCGCGTCACCGGCGGCCGGGATGTCCAGCGCCACCACCTGCGCGCCGTCGCGGGCCAGGACCCGGGCCAGCGCCGCGCCGATGCCCCGGGCCGCGCCGGTCACGAGCACGACCTGCCCGTCCAGGGGACGATCCCAGTCCGCCGGGGCGCTCGCCGTGCCGTCGCCAACCCGGATGACCTGCCCCGAGACGTACGCGGAGCGGCCGGACAACAGGAACCGCAGTGTCGATTCGAGGCTGGTACGGATCCCGGCGGCGCTGGCGTCGCCTGTCACGTAGACGAGCTGTGCGGTGGTGCCCCTGCCGAACTCCTTGCCGATGCTGCGGACCAAACCCTCCAGAGCGCGTTGGGCAGTGGCCTCGCGCGGCGTCGGGCACTCCGATGGCGGGGTGCCGAGCACGATCACCCGACCGCTGGGCAGCACGGCCCGGGCCTGCGGGTGGAAGAAGTCGTACAGCTGGCGAAGGTCGGTCGAGTCGGTGATCCCGGTGGCGTCGAAGACCAGCGCCCCGTACCGCTGCGGGGTGTCGTCGGAGGTGGCGGTGGCCTGGTCGGCCAGCTCGACACCGGCGGCGGTCAGGATCTTGGCGATCGGCTCGGCGAGCCGTCCGCCGGTGGCCGCGCCGAGCAGCAACGGCCCGGGCAGCAGCGGATCGCCGGGGTGGTGTCGGCGCAGTCGCGGCGGGTCGGGCAGCCCGAGACGCTTGACCAGCGCGCGGCCGGCGGCTGATTGGACGAAGCTCGCGTACCTGTCGCTCATGGGCGTAGCCTACTGGCGAGTAGGGTTGGTGCAACACATCTTGAAGGAGGCGGATCGTGCAGAGCATCCGACGGGTAGCGGTCATCGGCGGCAACCGCATCCCCTTTGCCCGCTCCAACTCCCGCTATGCGCAGGCGTCGAACGCGGACATGCTCGGCGCGGCGCTGGACGGCCTGATCGCCCGGTACGGGCTGGCCGGGCAGCGGGTCGGCGAGGTGGTGGCCGGCGCGGTGCTCAAGCACTCCCGTGACTTCAACCTCACCCGTGAGGTGGTGCTCGGCTCGCGGCTCGACCCGCACACCCCCGCGTACGACATCCAGCAGGCATGCGGCACCGGCCTGGAGGCCGCGATCCTGGTCGCCAACAAGATCGCCCTCGGTCAGCTCGACGTTGGCATCGCCGGCGGTGTCGACACCACATCCGACGCGCCGCTCGCCGTCAACGAGGACATGCGTCGCACCCTGCTCAAGCTCAACTCCGCCCGCACCCTCGGCGAACGGATGAAGATCGCCGCGAAGCTGCGCCCGCTCCAGCCGTTCAAGCCGGAGATCCCGCGCAACGCCGAACCACGTACCGGCCTGTCGATGGGGGACCACGCCGCTCAGACCGCCCTGCGCTGGCAGATCGACAGGCGAGCCCAGGACGAGCTGGCGCTGCGCTCGCACCAGCGGCTGGCCGCCGCGTACGAGCGGGGCTTCTTCGACGACCTGATGACGCCGTACCTGGGGCTCACCCGCGATGCGAACCTCCGCCCGGACACGAGCGTGGAGAAGCTGGGCTCGCTCAAGCCCGTCTTCGGCACCCGTGGCCCGGACGCAGAGCACGCCACGATGACCGCCGGCAACTCGTCGCCACTCACCGACGGCGCGTCCACCGTGCTGCTGGCCAGCGAGGAGTGGGCTGCCGCGCACAACCTGCCGGTGCTGGCCTGGTTCAGCTGGTCGGAGACAGCGGCCGTGGACTTCGTGCACGGCGACGAAGGGCTCCTGATGGCCCCCACGTACGCGGTGCCCCGCATGCTGGCCCGTGCCGGGCTGACGTTGCAGGACTTCGACTACTACGAGATCCACGAGGCGTTCGCCTCGCAGGTGCTGGCCACCCTCGCCGCCTGGGAGTCGCCGGAGTTCTGCAAGGACCGGCTCGGCCTGGACGCCCCGCTGGGTGCAATCGACAGGGAGAAGCTCAACGTCAACGGCTCGTCGCTGGCAGCCGGGCACCCGTTCGCCGCCACCGGCGGCCGGATCGTGGCGACCCTGGCCAAGCTGCTTGCCGAGAAGGGGAGCGGCCGCGGGCTGATCTCCATCTGCGCGGCCGGCGGTCAGGGAGTGACGGCGATCCTGGAGCGCTGAGTCCGGTCGCGGCGATCGTCCCTGACCTGCCCGCACAGGACGTCACATCCACCCGGCCCGGTCCTGGGCGGTCCGGGTGGGTGACGGACAATGAGGTACGTGACGACGATCCCGAACGTGCTCGCCAACCGGTACGCCTCGCCCGAGCTGGTCGCCCTCTGGTCGCCGGAGGAGAAGGTCCGGATGGAGCGGCGGCTCTGGCTCGCCGTGCTCCGCGCCCAGCGCGACCTTGGCGTGCCGGTGCCCGACGGCGTGGTCGAGGCGTACGAGCGGGTGCTCGACCAGGTCGACCTCGCCTCGATCGCAGAGCGGGAGCGGGTCACCCGGCACGACGTGAAGGCCCGGATCGAGGAGTTCAGCGCGCTCGCCGGGTATGAGCACGTGCACAAGGGCATGACCTCGCGGGATCTCACCGAGAACGTCGAGCAGTTGCAGGTGCGCGCCTCGCTGGAGCTGATCCGGGACCGGGTGGTGGCAACCCTCGCCCGGCTGGCGTGGCTGGCCCACGAGCACTCCGAGCTGGTCATGACCGGCCGTTCGCACAACGTCGCCGCGCAGGCCACCACGCTCGGCAAGCGGTTCGCGTCGGTGGCGGAGGAGCTGCTGATCGCGTACGAGCGGCTGGAGGAGCTGATCGCCCGCTACCCGCTGCGCGGGATCAAGGGGCCGGTCGGCACGGCCGCCGACCAGCTCGACCTCTTCGACGGCGACGCCGACAAGGTCGCCGAGCTGGAGCGGTGGGTCGCCGAGCACCTGGGCTTCTCCCGCGTGCTGGACAGCGTCGGGCAGGTCTACCCGCGCTCGCTTGACTTCGACGTGCTTGCCGCGCTGGCGCAGACCGCCGCCGCGCCGTCGTCGCTGGCCACCACGATCCGGCTGATGGTCGGCCAGGAGCTGGTCACCGAGGGCTTCAAGCCGGGCCAGGTCGGCTCCAGCGCGATGCCGCACAAGATGAACACCCGTTCGTCGGAGCGGGTGAACGGCTTCGCGGTGATCATCCGGGGTTACCTGTCGATGGTCGGCGAGCTGGCCGGTGACCAGTGGAACGAGGGGGACGTGTCCTGCTCGGTGGTCCGCCGGGTTGCCCTGCCGGACGCGTTCTTCGCCGCCGACGGGCTCTTCCAGACGTTCCTCACGGTGCTCGACGAGTTCGGCGCGTACCCGGCGGTGATCAACCGGGAGTTGGAACGGTTCCTGCCGTTCCTGGCGACGACCAAGATCCTGGTGGCGGCGGTGCGGCGAGGCGTCGGCCGTGAGGTCGCGCACGAGGTGATCAAGGAGCACGCGGTAGCGGTGGCGCTGGCCATGCGCGAGAAGGGCGCCCCGGAGAACGACCTGTTCGACAGGCTGGCCGCCGACGGCCGCCTCGGCCTGTCCCGCGCCGACATCGACACCTTGGTAGCCGACCGCACCGCCTTCGTGGGCGCCGCCCCCGCCCAGGTGCAAGCGCTGACCCGCCGAATCACAAAGGTGGTAGAAACCCACCCCGAGGCCGCAACCTACAGCCCACCCCCCATCCTGTAACCCCTCCCGCCCGCACCCTCCCGCCCCCGGCCCCCGCTCCCCCCGCTCTAGCCGTTGATCATGAGGTTGACGGGTGGATTCGGGCCCGGATCGCCCGCCAACCTCATGATCACCGCGTGAGGTGGGGGGTGGGTGGGAGGGAGTGGGGCGTTACTCGGGGGTGGGGGTTTCGGCGGCTGTTCGGAGGTTGGGGGCGCTCGCTGGTTCGGCGATGCCGCCGAGGGACTCCGCGAAGGCCGGGTCGTGCGCGGTGTCCGCGGCGACCGCCGGCTGGTCGGCCGGCATGACCTCGGCCATCGTGGGTACGGCGATCACCGCCGTGCCGTACGCGCAGATCTCCATCCACATCTCGCCGCAGTCACGGCTGTCGAACCGCATTCCGATCACCGCGTTCGCACCGAGCCGCAGGGCTTCCTCGCCGAGGCGGGACACCGAGTCGGTACGCCAGCGGGTGAGGTTGTCGGGCGCCATCGGGTCGTACGCGCCCCCGCGCAGGTTCTTGACCCCCTCGCGGTACGGGTTGCGCGTCCTGGCCATCGATGACACCACCTCACCGAGAATCTGGCGGATCTCGTAGCCGGGCAGTTGCTCCGTCGTCACGACCAGCACGTTTCCGATGCTGTCAGGAGTGGGGCGACCCGATCGTGTGCATTGTTCACCTGATCGGATGCTGCAAAACGACGCGGCGCGGACGGCCGGCACGCTGCCGACCATCCGCGCCGCGCGGGGCTCTAACCGTCAGACACCGGCCGTCGAGGTGATCCAGGCCCTGTTGTACGCGACACTTCCGTAGTTCTGGATGCTGGAGCCGTCGGCCGTGGAGGCCACACCGACCTGCTGGCCGTTGTAGAACTGCGGGCCGCCCGAGTCTCCCCGCCAGGCGTTGCCGCTGATCCGGCTGCTGCGGATGGCCTGCCCGCCGTACGCGTCGGTGGCGCTGTTGCTGGTGACCCGGACGGTGGCGGTCTTGAGCTGGCTGGACGCGGAGCAGCCGCTGTAGCAGGTCATGCCCCAGCCGTAGATCGAGTTGGTGGAGCCGATCGGCGGGTTGCTGCTGGCGAGGCTCACCGTCGAGGTGCTGACGGTGCTGGAGAGCCGCATGAGGGCCAGGTCGTTGCGGGTGTAGGTAGCGCTGACAGTGCGGGTGACGCCGCCGGAGGCCCGGTAGACGCTGCCGACCCGTACCGACATGGTGCCGCTGATGCAGTGTCGGGCGGTGAGCACCCACTGCGGTGCGATCACGCTGCCGGAGCAGGTGAACGAGCCGTTACTGAGCACCGCGGCGGCCCAGGGCGCGGACGAGACGGTGCTGCCGCCGATGATGGGTTGGGGGCCGGCCGGGGCGGCGACCGCGCCGGAGGCGCTGCCGAGGGCGCCGGCGAGCGCGACGCCGAGCATGGCGAGCAGGGGACGGATGCGCATCGGGGGACTCCTTGGACGGGGCGGACCCGGGGTCGCCGGGTGCGGAAGGGCGCCGACAGAGGTCCCCGCCGGCGCTGGCATCGAACTACGTCGATGTAGAGTAGGACGACCGGGAGTTGTTTTCAAGAATCTGATAGAGATGCGCCAATGTAACGATTCAGCTACCCGGAACGCCGTATACGCCCTGGTGGGAGCGTGTGTCCCGGATCCTGGGCGGGTTCGGCCATCAGTTATGTTGATCACTGCCTGAACTGCGCCCGGCCGGTGCGTCCGCGGCGGTATCTGCCAGGTAGGCTGGCTGCGCTCGCCCGTTGTGGGTCGGCACCCAACTGCGTACACAGTCAGGAGTGCCCAGTGCCTCGCGTCGTCGTCGACGTCATGCTCAAGCCCGAGATCCTCGATCCGCAGGGCCAGGCCGTCGCAAACGCGCTGCCCCGGCTCGGCGTCAGCGACGTCGCCTCAGTTCGGATCGGCAGGCGGATCGAGATCGACTTCACAGGTGAACCCGACCTGGACCGTGCCCGGGAAATCGCCGACAAGCTGCTCGCCAACCCGGTCATCGAGGACTTCACCGTCCGCCTGGTCGAGGCCGACGAGACCGCGGACGCCCGCTCGTGACCGCCCGGGTCGGTGTCGTCACCTTCCCCGGCTCACTCGACGACGGGGACGCGGCCCGTGCCGTCCGGATCTCCGGCGCCGAGCCGGTCCGGCTCTGGCACGGTGACCCGAGCCTGCACGGGGTGGACGCGGTAGTGCTCCCCGGCGGCTTCTCCTACGGCGACTACCTGCGCTGCGGCGCCATCGCCCGGTTCGCGCCGGTGATGGAGACGATCGTGGACGCCGCCCAGGGTGGCCTGCCGGTGCTCGGCATCTGCAACGGCTTCCAGATCCTCTGCGAGGCGCACCTGCTGCCCGGCGCGCTCACCCGCAACCAGCACCTGCACTTCCGTAACCGGGACCAGATCCTGCGTATCGAGTCGGCCGGCACCGCCTGGACCAACGCGTTCCAGCCCGGCCAGGAAGTGCTCATCCCGGTGAAGAACGGCGAGGGCTGCTACGTCGCCGACACCGCGACCCTTGACCAGCTCGAAGCCGAGGGTCGGGTGGTCGCCCGCTACGTCGGCGGCAACCCCAACGGTTCGCAGCGTGACATCGCCGCGATCACCAACGCCGCCGGCAACGTGGTCGGCATCATGCCGCACCCCGAGCACGCCGTGGAGGCGCTCACCGGCCCCTCGCTGGACGGCCTCGGCTTCTTCACCTCGGTCCTCAAGCACCTGGTGGGGGCACCAGCGTGAACGCGAGGAGTCGGTCGGGCGGGCACGAGCGCAGCGAGGAGAGGTCATGACCACCCATCCGGACCCGGTACGGGACACTCCGGAGGCGTACTCCGCCCCGGCGCAGCCGGCCGAGCCGAGCTCGGCGGAACCCGCCTACACGGCGACCGCTCCCGCCCAGCCGGCCACTGCCGACTGGACCGACGGCGTGGACACCGTGCCGCGCGCCAACGGCACCCCGGGCGAGCTTCAGCCGTACACCGAACTGGGGCTCCGCGACGACGAGTACGACCGGATCCGGCAGATCCTCGGCCGCCGGCCCACCCAGTCCGAGCTGGCGATGTACTCGATCATGTGGAGCGAGCACTGCTCCTACAAGTCGAGCAAGGTGCACCTGCGCCAGTTCGGTGAGAAGGCCCCGCACAGCGACCGTCTGCTCGCCGGCATCGGTGAGAACGCCGGTGTGGTGCAGATCTCCGCCGACCTGGCCGTGACCTTCAAGGTCGAGTCGCACAACCACCCGAGCTTCGTCGAGCCGTACCAGGGTGCGGCGACGGGTGTCGGCGGCATCGTCCGCGACATCCTCGCCATGGGTGCCCGCCCGGTCGCCGTGATGGACCCGCTGCGCTTCGGTGCGGCGGACCACCCGGACACCGCACGGGTGCTGACCGGCGTGGTCGCCGGCGTCGGCGGCTACGGCAACTGCCTCGGCCTGCCCAACATCGGTGGCGAGTTGGTCTTCGACCCCTCCTACCAGGGCAACCCGCTGCTCAACGCGCTCTGCCTGGGCGTGCTGCCGGTCGACCGGCTACAGAACAAGGCTGCCGCAGGCCCCGGCAACGTGGTCGTGCTGATGGGCGCCAAGACCGGCCGGGACGGCATCGGCGGCGTGTCGGTGCTGGCGAGCGCCACCTTCGACGATGGCAGCGAGGCCCGTCGCCCCGCCGTGCAGGTCGGCGACCCGTTCACCGAGAAGCTGTTGATCGAGGCGTGCCTTGAGCTGTACGACGGCCAGCTGGTCGTCGGCATCCAGGACCTCGGCGGCGCCGGTCTGACCTGCGCGCTCACCGAGACCGCCGCTGCGGCCGGCACCGGCATGCGGGTCTGGCTGGAGCGCGTGCCGCTGCGTGAGCCCTCGATGGACCCGCACGAGATCCTTGCCAGCGAGTCCCAGGAGCGGATGCTGCTTGTCGTCGAGCCGGACAAGCTCGACGCGGTGCTCAAGACCGCCGAGAAGTGGGGCGTGCTCGCCACCGCGATCGGCGAGGTCACCGCGCCCGAGCCGGACGGCCGCCCCGGCCGACTGCTGATCACGTGGCAGGACCACCTTGTCGTCGACGTACCTCCGGGTTCGCTTGTCGACGACGGCCCGGTGTACGCCCGGCCGATGCGCGAGCCGGCCGACCTGATCCTGCTCCAGGCCGACAGGGCCGAGACGCTGCCCCGACCGGCCGACCCGGAGGCGCTGCGGGAGACCGTGCTGCGCATGATCGCGTCGCCCAACCTGGCCGACAAGACCTGGGTCACCGAGCAGTACGACCGCTACGTGCTGGGCAACACCATCCTCGCCCAGCCGGAGGACGGCGGCGTGATCCGCATCGACGAGCGGACCGGGCTCGGCGTGGCGCTGTCGGTGGACGGCAACGGCCGGTACGCCCGGCTCGACCCGTACAACGGCACCAAGCTGGCCCTCGCCGAGGCGTACCGGAACGTGGCGGTGACCGGCGCGAAGCCGATCGCCGTGACCAACTGCCTCAACTTCGGCTCCCCGGAGGACCCGGGCGTGATGTGGCAGTTCGCCGAGGCCGTTCGCGGCCTGGCGGACGGCTGCCTGGAGCTGGGCATCCCGGTCACCGGCGGCAACGTCAGCTTCTACAACCAGACCGGCGCGGCGCCCATCCACCCGACCCCCGTGGTCGGTGTGCTCGGCGTACTGGACAACGTGGCCGACCGGGTGCCGATGGGCTTCGTCCCGCGTCCGAGCGGTGAGCACGACCAGATCTACCTGCTGGGCGAGACAAACGTCGAGCTGTCCGGCTCGGAGTGGGCCTGGGTGACGCACGAGCACCTCGGCGGCATCCCGCCGCAGGTCGACCTCTCCCGGGAGAAGCTGCTTGCCGACCTGCTGGCCGAGGCTGCCCGGGTGGGTCACCTCAGCTCCGCGCACGACCTGTCCGACGGTGGCCTCGCCCAGAGCCTTGTCGAGTCCTGCCTGCGGCGGGGCGTCGGTGCCCGGATCGCGGTGCCGGAGCAGTTCGCCGGTGGCTCGATGCCGTTCGTCTACCTGTTCAGCGAGTCCGCCACGCGGGCGCTGGTGTCGGTGCCGCGTGGCCACGACAAGGCGTTCGCGGCGCTCTGCGCCGAGCGGGGGGTGCCGTTCGAGCTGATCGGCGTCACCGACCCGGGCAGCGGCGCCCTTGAGGTGCACGGCCAGTTCCGGATCGGCCTGGACGAGCTGCGCGCCGCGCACACCGAGACGCTGCCGCGCCTCTTCGGCGGTGCCGCCGCCGTCGAGGTGCCCGCGCCGGCCGCTGGCGTGGCGGGCGCTGTCGAGGCGGCGCCCCTGCCGGTAGCCGAGGGCACGCCTGTCGCGCCCCTGGACCCGGCGACTGTCGTCTCCGAGCCGATCGCGTCGGCCGGCCCGGTGCCACAGACCGGCGCGGTCGAGCCGGTCGAGTCGGGCGCGTCCGGTCAGCCGGGCACGTCTGGTCAGCCGGACACGTCTGGTCAGCTGGGCGACTCGGGCGTGTCGGGCGTGTCGGAGCCGAACGCGTCGGCTCAGTCGAGCACCACCGGGCCGGCGGAGGCCGCCGGTTCGTCCGAGTCTGACTCCGGTGCCACCGACCCGTCGCCTGACGAGCGCTGAGGCGTTGGCGGCCGTCGTCCACGGCCAGCCCGGATCGGGTGCCCGGTTCGACTGGGGCCTGAGCGGCGCGGCCGAACTCGGTCGGGTCTGCGCCGCCCTGGTGGTGGTGGACGTACTCTCGTTCACCACCGCCGTGGAGGTGGCTGTCGCTCGCGGCATGCGGGTGCACCCGTTCCCGTGGGGCGAGCAGGCCGCCGAGTACGCGGTTCGGGTCGGCGCGGTGGCCGCAGTGGGCCGTCGGCGGATGACTGCCGACCATCCGTGGTCCCTCTCGCCGGCCGCGCTGAGCACCGCACCCGTGGTGCCGGACCTGGTGCTGCCATCACCGAACGGCTCGGCCATCAGCGCCGCCGCCAGCGCCACCGGACTGCCCGTGGTCGCGGCGTGCCTGCGTAACGCACCCGCCGTCGGGCGTTGGCTGCGCCGCCAGGGGTACGGCACCACGGACGCCCCGATCGGCGTCATCGCCTCGGGGGAGCGGTGGCCCGACGGGTCACTGCGTCCGTCGGTGGAGGACCAACTGGGCGCGGCCAGCGTGCTCGACGCCCTGTCCGGTGTACCGGGCGGCCTCTCCGTGGAGGCGGCAGTGGCGCTCGCCGCGCTGGCCAGCACCCCTGACGTGCCGGCCGCGGTCCGGGGCAGTGTCTCCGGTCGGGAGTTGACCGAGGGCGGCTTCGCCGAAGACGTGGAGGTCGCCGTCCAGGTCGACGCGTCGACGGTCGTCCCGGTCCTCCGCCAGGGCGTCTTCTCCGCCGCCTGACCTGAGTCCTCAACCGTCGACCCGGGTGCCCCGGCGGTCCGTGCTCAGGAGGGCCGCCCGGCGGTCTGCGCCGGCGATGATCGACTCGGGTTCCTTGAAATCGGGGTGTCCGGGCGCGGGTGATACCCCGATTTCAAGGAACCCGAGTAGGTCTTGCGCATCGCGCGCTCGGCGGAGCGGTGAGCCGGACACGCGAACGGCCGCCCGAGGTTCCGGACGGCCGTTCGCGGTGTGTCGGTGGTGTCGGGTCAGTCGTCGAGCCAGTCGAGGCGACGGCCGCCCCGCTCGGTCGGTGGCGGGCTGTCCGGCCGGGCGCGGCCGCCCTGCTGGTCGTAGCCCCGGTCGTCGTAGCCGCCGCGCTGTTGCGGGGGCTCCTGGCCGTAGCCGCCGGCCTGCTGGCCGTAGCCGCCGCCCTGCTCGTACCCGCCCGTCGGTTGGCCGTAGCCGCCCTGCTCGTAGCCCCGGTCGTCGTAGCCGCCGCGCTGCTGCGGGGGCTCCTGGCCGTAGCCACCCTGGTCGTACCCGCCGGCCTGCTGACCGTAGCCACCCTGGTCGTATCCACCGGCCTGCTGACCGTAGCCACCGGTCGGCTCGGTCGACCGCCCACCGCCGTACGGGGCAGCGTCGGACTGGCCGTAGCCCTGGCCCTGCTCGGGCTGGTAGACGCCTGTGGCGTACGGGTCGGCCGGGGCCGGGTACTGGGTGCTGTCGCCCGTGTACCGGCCGGTCGGCTCGTCGAAGCGCTCGCCACCCGCGGGAGCCGGTGGGTAACCGGCGGAACCGGCCGGGGCGGTGTAGTCGCGGTTGCCATAGCCGGCACCCGAGGCGGGCGCGTTGCCGTAGCCGCCGCCTGAGGCGGGCGCGTTGCCATAGCCGGCACCCGAGGCGGGTGCGCTGCCGTAGCCGCCGCCCGAGGCCGGGGCGTTGCCGTAGCCGCCACCTGCCCCCTGAGCGCCGCCGTAGCCCGCGCCGGATCCGGGCGCGGCACCGTAGCCGTCGTCCGCCGCGCCGTAGCCGCCGTCGGGGGTACCCGCCGTGCCGTAGCCGCCGCCCGAAGACGGCGCGTTGCCGTAGCCGCCTGCGCCGTAACCGCCGGTCGCGGGCTCGTCGCCGTAGCCGGCGCCGCCCCAACCCTGCTGACCAGCGGCACCGTACGGCTGCGGAGGCGCGCCGTACGGGTCCGGTGGCACGTCGTCGACGACCGGGCGGTGCATCATCGTCGGCGCCTCGCTCAGCGCAGCCCCGCCGACCATCGTCGGATCGGGCCCACCGCCGGGCCGGTTGACCACCCGGGTCTGGTCGTCCGCCCCGCGGAAGCCGCCCCGCGCCGCCGGCACCGCGCCAGCCGCGCCGGCAGCCGCCGGCTCGTCATCGTCGTCGCCGCTCTCCTTGCGCTTCATCCAGAGCAGCACGATCGTGCCGACGCCGGCCGCGACGAGCAGGCCGCCGAGCAGAATGATCAGGTACGAGCCGAAGCCGCCGCCGTCATCCTCGTTCGCGGCGTTCGCGGGAGCACCGGGGCTGGCCTCCGTGGACGGCTCCTCCTCGGTGCCCTCCTCGGTCGCCTCGTCGGTGGGGGTGGCCTCGACGGTGGGGGACGGGGTGGCGCTCGGTGTCACCTCGACCTTGATCTCCAGGCTGATGCGCTGCCCGGTGATCGACTGTCCTGCGTTCGCGTTGAAGCTTCTGACCGCGTTGATGTTGTTTGACGACGCGCCCACGTCGATCCGACCAGGCGCGATCGGCTTGTCGTTGCTACCGGTGAACCGGAAGTTCCCGCTGCCGTCGGCGATCGTGTCGTAACGGTGGCCGGCGCTGTCCTGGAGGATCACGATCGCGTTCGGCACCGCGTCGCCGTTTGCCTTCACGACGACCTTGCCGGAAACCGACTTGACGGTCTGTGGCTGCTGCTGCGTAGGCGGCGCGGCCCTGCCCCGCACGGTCAACGCGACGGTGGCGGTGTCCGGGCCGGACTCGGCCTCGACAGCCACCGTGACGGTGGCGGTAGCGTCGCCGGCGTTCTCGTTCGCGGCGATCCTGACCAGCACCGACCGTGTCGGGTTGCCCAGGCCGGGGAAATTGACGTCGCCGCAACCGCTGGCGCAGCTGACACCGGACGGCAGGCCGGAGAGGCTGATCTTGGCCTTGTCGTCGCCGTTGCCAGCTGTGACGCGCACTGTGAGTGTGGCATCGCTGCCAGCGTTTACGGAGATCGAGTTGGGGGAAACCTCAACATCAGCGGCCATTGCTGGTGTGGCGGGGACGGCGAGCAGAGCGCCGGCAACCAGCGCTACGACCACACCGGCCCGCTGCTTCCAGGCACGTCGGTGTGTTGACACGTCCACCGCCTTCCGGGCTGAACTTCCCTTGACCGGCGGGGCGCCGGGCCGGGGATCATCACGGTACGAATACGCCGTCGGCCACTATGCCTTGTCTGAGTGGATCGGCGCGACCCAGGGCCAGCGTCGGGTGCTCCGGCTACGGGTCGTATCGTCCCGTCGTGTCCTCTCCGCACAGTAAATCCGCCGCCATAGCAGCGGCTTTGTCGGCGCTTGACGAGGGGCGTACGCCCGAACGGCCGGTGTTCCGGGAGGCGGTCCGGTCGTTGTTGGCCGTCCTCGCGGAGCGCGCCCCCGGCCGATCGGTGGAGGTGCGGGTTCCACCATACGGTGCGATCCAGTGCGTTACTGGTCCTCGACACACCAGGGGAAACCCTCCGAACGTGGTCGAGATGTCCCCGCTGACCTGGTTGGAGTTGGCCAGCGGCCGGGTCGGGTGGGACGAGGCGGTCGCCGGCGGTCGCGTCCAGGTGAGCGGGATCCGGGCGGACCTCTCGGCGTATCTGCCCCTCTAGCTACCCGAATGCCCAGGTGAGGGTGACGCTGTGCAGGGAAATCGTGACTATCTGTATAGACACTGATTCGCGTACACTGTCAGGCGACGACAGTGGTCCCGGCCGAGGAGTGTGGATCCGCCCCGTGATCTCCACCAGGCCGGTCCAGACCAGCATGAGGGAGCGGTAGTGCCCCGAGGCGACGGCCGGCTGAGCCACGACCTTGATCCCCAACGACCTGGCCCCCAGGATGCCTGTGGCGTCTTCGGTGTCTGGGCCCCCGGCGAAGAGGTCGCCAACCTGACCTACTTCGGCCTCTACGCCCTGCAACACCGGGGCCAGGAGGCTGCGGGCATCGCGGTGAGCGACGGTTCCGGCGTCGTGGTCTACAAGGATCTCGGCCTGGTGGCCCAGGTCTTCGACGAGCCCACCCTCGCCAGCCTGCGCGGCCACCTGGCGATCGGGCACGCCCGATACTCGACGACAGGCGCCTCCAACTGGGAGAACGCCCAGCCGACAATCCGGTCGACCAGCTCCGGCACGACAATCGCGTTGGCGCACAACGGCAACCTGGTGAACACCGCCGAGCTGGAGAAGGAGGTCGCCGAGCGCGGCCTAGTCGCCGACGGTTCGACAAACGACACGTCGCTGGTGACGATGCTGCTGGCCAGCCGCCCGGACCTGTCTGTCGAGGCGGCCGCGATGGAGGTGCTGCCGCAGCTGCGCGGTGCGTTCAGCTTCGTCTTCATGGACGAGTCCACGCTCTACGCGGCCCGCGACGCGCACGGCGTACGCCCGCTGGTTCTCGGTCGACTGGAGCGCGGCTGGGTGGTCGCCAGCGAGACCGCCGCCCTGGACATCGTCGGCGCGAGCGTGGTGCGCGAGGTCGAGCCCGGCGAGCTGATCGCGATCGACGAGGAGGGGCTGCGCTCCACCCGGTTCGCGTCGCCGGAGCCGAAGGGCTGCCTCTTCGAGTACGTCTACATCGCCCGCCCGGACGCCACGATCGCCGGGCGCAACGTGCACGCGGCGCGGGTGCAGATCGGCCGACAGTTGGCCAAGGAGCACCCGGTCGAGGCCGACCTGGTGATCCCGGTGCCCGAGTCGGGCACGCCGGCCGCTATCGGGTACGCCGAGGCGTCCGGCATCACCTACGGCGCGGGCCTGATGAAGAACCCGTATGTGGGCCGTACGTTCATCCAGCCGTCGCAGACCCTGCGTCAGCTCGGCATCCGGCTCAAGCTCAACCCGTTGCGGCAGAACGTCCGGGGCAAGCGGCTCGTGGTGGTGGACGATTCGATCGTCCGCGGCAACACGCAGCGCGCCATCGTGCGGATGCTGCGCGAGGCGGGGGCGCTCGAGGTGCACGTCCGGATCTCGTCTCCGCCGGTCAGCTGGCCGTGTTTCTACGGCATCGACTTCGCCACCCGGGCGGAGCTGTTGGCCAACGGGTTGGACAACGACGGCATCCGGCGTTCCATCGGCGCCGACACGCTGGGCTACGTTTCACTTCCTGGCCTGATCGCCGCGACCGAGCAGCCGAAGACTCGCCTGTGTCGGGCATGTTTCGATGGGGAGTACCCGATCGAGCTGCCGGCCGGCAACCTGATCGGCAAGCACGTGCTCGAAGGTGTGGGCCGACGGGTCGCCAACTCGGCGCCGGAGGCACCGCACACCAACGGCTCGTTCGTCGCCACTCCGGGTGGCGTGACCGCAAACCGCCCGTAGCACCAACCGGCGCGGCCCGGCCACCGCCGGCGCGGCACCGAGAACCAAAGGGGAGAACCGTGACGCACGTGTCCGAGCGCAGCGGCGCAGGAAGCAGCCCGACCGGCGGCGGCGACCGTCAGCCCTGGACGGCTGGCGCTGGCCGTCAGGGTCGGAAGCGTTCAGTCTCGTACGCCGATGCCGGGGTCTCCATCGACGCGGGTGACCGCGCCGTGGAGTTGCTGAAGTCGAAGGTGCGGCAGACCCGCCGCCCCGAGGTGCTTGGCGACCTCGGCGGCTTCGCCGGGCTGTTCCGGCTGGACACGACGAAGTACAAGAACCCGATCCTGGCGTCCTCCACCGACGGTGTGGGCACCAAGCTGGTGATCGCCCAGCAGATGGACATCCACGACACGGTGGGCATCGACCTCGTGGCGATGGTCGTCGACGACCTGGTGGCCTGTGGGGCCGAGCCGCTGTTCCTGCTCGACTACATCGCCACCGGCGAGGTCGTCCCGGACAAGGTGGCCGACATCGGCGCGGGCATCGCCGACGGCTGCCGGTACGCGGGCTGCGCGCTGCTGGGCGGGGAGACCGCCGAGCACCCGGGTGTGCTGCGCCCGGACGAGTACGACATCTCCGCGACCGGCGTGGGCGTGGTGGAGGAGAGCGACATCCTCAGCCCGGACCGGGTCGAGGTGGGCGACGTCGTAATCGCGATGCGCTCCTCCGGCCTGCACTCCAACGGCTACTCGCTGGTCCGGCACGTGCTGCTCGGCGCGGCCCGGATGCGGCTGGACATCGTGATCGACGACTTCGGTCGGCAGCGGACCCTGGGTGAGGAGTTGCTCACCCCGACCAAGATCTACGCGAAGGACTGCCTGAAGCTGATCGCCGAGGCCGAGGTGCGGGTCCTCGCCCACGTCACCGGCGGCGGTATTCCCGGCAACCTGGTCCGGGTGCTTCCGGAGCACGTCGACGCCGTGGTCAACCGGTCCACCTGGAAGCCGCAGCCGATCTTCGACCTGATCCAGTCGAAGGGGCGGATCGACGACCAGGACATGGAGTCGACCTTCAACATGGGCGTCGGCATGTTCGCGATCGTCTCGGCGGAGGACGCCGACCGGGCGCTCGCCACGCTTACCGGCCGTGGCATCGAGGCGTGGCAGGCTGGCGAGATCATCGAGGGCACGGGCAACGTGCAGATGGTTGGCCAGCACACCCGCGGTTGATCACGCTCTGGTTATCGTACGAGCACCTGATGAGGGCTTCACCCGAGTGGCCCATGCCGCCTAGCCTGAAGGGCTCAGGCTCGGCGGAGGAGGGCGATGGCTGCTCGGGGACAGACGTTCAGCGGTATGCGCGGCTTGGCCGTCGTCCCGTCGTACGTCGTGATGCAGCCCACGACCCTGTGCAACCTGGACTGCGCGTACTGCTATCTGCCGTTCCGGGCTGCGGACCAGCGGATGTCGGTGCCGGTGGCCGAGGCGGTGGCGGCGGCGGTCAACCCGTGGGCGACGTCCGCTCGGTTCTCGGTGGTGTGGCACGGCGGTGAGCCGTTGGCCGCGGGTCGGGAGCACCTTGCCGACCTGATGGCGCCGTTCGGTCCCGAGGTCGAGCACCATGTGCAGACGAACGCAACGCTCATCGACGACGAGTGGTGCGACTTCTTCGCCCGGCACGAGATGCGCGTGAGCGTGAGCGTGGACGGGCCCCGGGAGCGCAACAGCGAGCGGGTCAACAGGGGTGGGCAGCCGGCGTACGACCGGATCCTGCGGGGTGTGGCGGCGCTGCGTCGGCACGGCCTGCCGTTCTCGGCGCTGGCTGTGGTGTCCCGGCCCGTTCCCGGGCTCGCCGCCGAGTTGTACGACTATTTCCTCGGGTTGGGCTGTGACGTGCTCGGCATCAACATCGAGGAGACCGAAGGCGTCAACACCCGCGACAACAGTCACGACCCGGGGGCTGTCACCGCGTTCTGGGCCGAGTTGGTGTCGGCCTGGCGGCGGGAGCCCCGGATCCACCTGCGGGAGGTCGAGTGGTCGCTGCGGTACACGGCGGCGGTGCTCGACGACGCGGCGGACGTTGTGCTGCCGCGCCGGCTGGATCCGATCCCGACGATCGGGCACGACGGCTCGGTGACGGTGCTCTCGCCGGAGCTGGCGGGCTTCACCGACGCCCGCTACGGCGACTTCAGCAGTGGGAACGTCCTGGCCACGCCGCTGGCGCAGATCCTCGTCGACGCGGCGTCCACGCCGTGGGTGGGCGAGTTCCTGGCCGGGGTGGAGGCGTGCAGGGCGGCCTGCCCGTACTTCGGCTTCTGTGGCGGTGGTCATGCCGCCAACCGTTACTTCGAGCTGGGGCGTTTCGACGGTACGGAGACCGAGCACTGCCGCAACAGCAAGATCCGCCTATTGGAGGGAGTGTTGGAGCATGCCCGAGACCACCAGTCACCGGCGGCCTGAGCACGAAGCGGATGCCATCCCGGACAGCGTCACCGAGCGGGTGCGGGAGGCTGCCCCCGGGCTTGTCGCTCTGCTCCAGGAGGCGGCGGACGCACGGCGGCTGCGGGCGGAGGTGTCGGGCGGGGATGGCGCCAGCGCGGTCTGCGCCTGGAACCACTTCGAGAACATCCCGACCTTCTACAACTGGAACAACCGCCCGCGCTGAGGTCGACCCCGATCAGGGGCCTGTCGGCCGGTAGGTGTTCTCCGGCTGGGGCAGGCCCCTGATCATCGGCACCGGTGTCTTCCCGACGGGCACATGCGTGAGCACGCGGGGCTTACCGCGTGCTCAGTTGCGTCGAGAGGTCAGCGGGTCGGACGTACCCAGGGATCCGGGTCGTCGTCAGCATGATTCTCATCATCATCGTCGACGAACTCTTTAGAGTCGTCGTCGAAGTGGTGCTCAGACTTACCAGCACCCGCCAGTTCGCGCTGCAAGGCGGTGAGGTCGGTGTTCGGGGAGTGGTACTTCAACTCCCGGGCCACCTTTGTCTGCTTGGCCTTAGCACGGCCGCGCCCCATGGCTCGACCCCCTCGCACAGAATGCGGGGCAGCCCGAAGGCGGGCCCCGATGACGTCAGGCATCTCTCGTAGCTCTTACGGTACATGGGGATGCCATCGTTCGGCACCTCGGGTTACCGTCAGCCGGCTCTGCGCGTCGCGTTGATCCGGCCATCACCCAGTGTACCCGGTAAGGAGCGAAGCGGAGACCGCCCGTGACACCAGTCAAAGCGTGACAAACCTGACTCGGCTTCAGCGTACCGAGCACTACCGACCTCCGAGGCCCGGAGGCGGATCCCGGTCGATCCGCCCCCGGGGAGACGCTCAGCGCAGGTGGATCGTGCGCAGGCGGCCGACCTCGGCCATCCGCCGCTCGGCCAGCCGGTCCGCCGCGACCGCGGGCGGTACGCCGTCGGCGTCCGCCAGATGCAGGATCTCGCGGGTGGTGTCGTAGATCCGGGTTGCCCGGAGCTTCGCCCGATCGAAGTTGAAGCCGTCGATCTCGTCGGCCACCTGGATCACGCCGCCGGCGTTGACCACGTAGTCAGGGGTGTACAGGATGCCCCGGTCGGCCAGCAGCTTCTCGATGCCCGGGTGGGCGAGCTGGTTGTTCGCCGCCCCCGTCACCACCTTGGCGCGCAGTACCGGCACGGTGTCGTCGTTCAGAGCGCCGCCCAGCGCGCACGGCGCGTACACGTCGATGTCCGCGGCGACGAGCGCGGAGGCGTCGTCCACCAGGGTGATCTGCGGGTGGTTGGTGCGCGCCCAGGCCAGCGCCTTCGGGTTGACGTCGGTGGCGACCACCTCGGCGCCGTCCTCCAACAGGTGCCCGGCCAGGTACCTGCCGACCTTGCCCAGGCCCGCCACGCCGACCCGCCGGCCGCGCAGGCTGGGCGTGCCCCAGACGTGCTCGGCGGCGGCCCGCATGCCCTGGAAGACACCCCAGGAGGTGAGGATCGAGGAGTCACCGGCACCACCGTGCTCGACGCTGCGGCCTGTCACGTACCGGGTCTCCCGGGCGATCACGTCCATGTCCGCCACGTAGGTGCCCACGTCGCACGCCGTGTAGTAGCGGCCGGCGAGCGACTCCACGAAGCGGCCGTACGCGCGCAGCAGCGCCTCGCTCTTGACCTGCTCCGGGTCGCCCCAGATCACCGCCTTGCCGCCACCCAGATCCAGCCCGGCGAGCGCGTTCTTGTACGCCATGCCGCGGGACAGGTCGAGCACGTCGGCGAGCGCGTCCTCCTCGCTCGCGTACGGGTAGAAGCGGGTGCCGCCGAGGGCCGGCCCCAGTGCGGTGGAGTAGATCCCGATGATCGCCTTCAGGCCGCTCTGCTTGTCCTGGCAGAACACGACCTGTTCGTGACCGGTCAATCCCGGGTCGTCTGTGCTCGCGAATACGCCCATGGCTGGCTCCTGAGATGGTGTGCGCCCTTGTGGGGTGCGGACCTGGTGGACCTCCGGCGGGGATGCTGCCGGTGGGTTCGAGCCTAGTATCGGCCGCCGCGCAGGTGCCCGACGCGCCGCTGTCGTCCCACGTTGCGGCGCGCGTGGGTCCGGCCTCTGACCGCGTACGGGTGCGGTTCGTGGGAGGATCGCGCGGTGCCGTCGCTCTTCGCTTCATACCTGCGCGTGTACGAGCCGCTGACCGCATTCGACCGCGATCGGCAGAGCTACTGGCGCCGCTACGTCTCCGAAGGGCGCGCGGTCGCTCCAATGGAGGGGCCCGGCCGGCAACGGACGGCGGTGATCGAAGCGCTCGGCGCGGGCTGGACGCGGCTACCGGACCTGCCCGAGGAGGCGTACGTCCTGGAGACGGACGACAGCCTGCTGGTCTGCCCCTGGAACCTGCGGATCCGTGTCGCCGAGGCGGCGCTCAGCGCCCGGGACGGGGTGCCCTCGGTGCTCGCCGACGCCTTCGTGCCGCCGGTGCTCGCCGGGCAGGCCAGGGCCGTGGTGGACGACTGGCGCAGTGGTGCCCGGGTCCTGGAACACGGGGTGCCGCGGGTGCACGAGCAGATCGCCACCTGGGGCGTACCGCTGCGGTGGTTCGTGCTCTTCGACCCGACGGAGCGGGACCTGGTGACCGAGGCTGGCCGGCGCGCGATGCGCTACCGCACCGAGATCTCCAAGGCCCGCCGCCGGTCGTCCCGGGCGCTGTCGGTGCTGCGCAAGTCGGTGGGCGAGGCGCCGATCACCGATGCGGTGGAGGAGGCGGCCCGCTGGCTGGAGGAGTTCCATCCGCGTTCGGTGGTGGAGCTGGACTACGGCGGCCTCGTCGACCTGCTTTCCGACGAGACCCTCGAGGCTGACGACTCTCCAGAGCTGGTCGCCAGCGGCCTTGCCGGGCTGTCGCGGGGCGAGGCCGAGGAGGCGTCCGCCGCGTACGACAAGCTCGTGGCCCGGTGGCGTGCGGTGCAGCTGTTGGAGCGGTGCAACTAGGGCAAATAGCCCGAGGAACGCTCCCAAGTCGAGCAGTGCTCGTAGTTGACGCATCACGAACCGTGATCATGAGTCCGAATAAGGTACTTTCTGCCGTGTAAAAGTCGTAAAAATCGGGCATGGTTCATCCGTCCGTCTAGGGACCTTCATCCGTTCGGCCCATGTCGGACATCGGGGACTAGCCGGACCATGGGAGACGCGTCGGCCGGCGGGACCCCGGCCGATGTCTATACATGTGGAGGAGTGACCGATGGCATCGCGAACGCACGAACCAGAGCCGCTACTCACACCGGCCGAGGTGGCGTCGATGTTCCGGGTCGACCCGAAGACGGTGACCCGGTGGGCCAAGGCGGGCAAGCTCAGCGCCATCCGCACTCTGGGTGGCCACCGTCGATACCGCGAGTCGGAGGTCAGGGCGCTGCTGCAGGGTCAGATCCCGCAGCAGCGGCAGGGCGACTGAGCAGCATCAGCTTTTCCGGAAAGGGGCGGTGGATCTCGATCCGCCGCCCCTTTCCACGCCCGTTACCGGTCGTCGACAGTCCACTGTCAGTGTTGTGCCTCGGCAAGCGTCACGCGGATGCCGACAGTGCCGCCCTCGCCCCGGCGCAGCCGGCTGCCGAGCAGGCTCAGCCGGCCGAGCAGCCGGTACTTGTGCTTGAGCAGGTCACGGATCCGGCCGATGTCGCCGGCGTAGATCGTCGCGTGCGCGGGCACCTCCGCACCGTGCGGTCGACCCCGCACGTCACACGGCGCAACTGTCACCTCGCCGTTGCGGCGGATGCGCTTGACCTTGCCCGAGTCGGCCCGGGTCCAGACCGCCAACGCGTCGCCGTCCCGGACCGCCCAGACCGGCGTCGGCACCGCTCGGCCGTCCTTGCGGAAGGTCGTGAGCAGGATGTACTTCTCGGCCGCCAGCCGGTCCAGCATCGTCACGCCGCAAGGATACGGCGGGCACGGCCACTGAGTGGCCAGATAGCGTGAACATTGTGACTGGCGAGCCTCTCATCGGAGACGTGGTCGGCGAGCTGCTGCGGGACGCGCTCGCCGTAGCCACCGGGGTGGGACCCCGGCCGTTGGTCGGCGGACGGCTGCCCCGACCGGTCATCGAGATCATCGAGCGGGACGACGGGCTGATCAACGGCGCTCCGGCCGCGCACTACCTGGACGGACCGGCCGACTGGCAGCCCTACGACCACCGGGCCGTGGACCGGGCGCGGGGCGAGACCCTTGACGTCGGCACCGGCGCCGGCCGGATCGCGCTGCTGCTCCAGGAGCGCGGCGTACCGGTCACCGGGCTGGACACCTCCGCGGGCGCGCTGGCCGTGAGTCGACGTCGGGGCGTACGGAGGTTGGTGCACGGCACCGTGGACACCCACGTCGCCGACGGCCGGCGGTACGACACGTTCCTGCTGCTCGGCAACAACCTCGGGCTGATCGAGGGGCGGCAGCGGGCACCCGGCTTCCTCGCCGCGCTCGCCGCGCTGGCACGACCCGGGGCGCAGATCATCGCGCACGGCACCAACCCGTACGGCACCCGCGATCCACTGCACACCGGCTATCACGAGCGCAACCGCAGTCGGGGTCGGCTCGGCGGCCAGTTGAGGCTGCGACTGCGCTACCGCGAACTGGGCACGGATTGGTTCGACTACCTGGTCTGCTCGCCCGACGAGTTCGCCGAACTGGTGCACGGCAGCGCCTGGCGGCTTACCGATGTGGACGACCGCGACGCCCCCTACTACCTGGCCACCCTGCGTCTCGCCGAATGACCTTGTGTGTGTAAGGAAGGGCCCCTTATTAACGCCAGGCGTTAATAAGGGGCCCTTCCTTACACCTCAGACCTGGACGGTCGGAGGAAGCTGCTCGGGCGGCAGGCCACCGTCGCCGTCGACCACCTCGTCGGGGGTGCCGTCCTCGTCGATATCCACCATGGTGATGTCCACCTTGCCGTCACCGTCGGTGTCGAACTGGAACAGATCGGCCTTGCCGTCGCCGTCGGTGTCGACCACCCACACGTCGGTTCGACCGTCGTTGTTGGTGTCAGCGCGCAACAGGTCGACCCGTTCGTCGCCCCGGGTCTCCACGACCTCCGAGTCGGTGCTGCCCGGGTCGGTGACGCTCTCCGGTGCCTGGCTCATGTCGACTGGTCCTTCCCTTGAGTTGACAGGCCGTACGTACCCGATCCCGCGCTCCCCCACGCATGGGCCGGGCCGTCGTGCTGTTTAGGGTCGCACCATGACCGAGCGGATCCGACGGAGCACCCGGGTCGACGCGGCGGGGACCCCGCGCGCCACCGGGCCGGACAGGGAGGCGTGATGAACGATCGTTTCGTGGTCGTCGGTGCGGGCACGATGGGGCTCGGCATCGCGTACGTGGCGGCTGGCTCCGGGCATGCAGTGGAGTTGGTGGAGGTGGACCCGGAGCGGGGCGCGACAGCGCTGAACCGGCTCGCCGACCTGTGGGAGCGGGCGGTGCAGCGCGGAAAGCTGACCGCCGACGAGGCCGCCGCCAACCGGCAGCGGGTCACGCTGCGCCCGAGGCTCGCCGCTGTCGACCCCGCCCCGGCGGTGATCGTGGAGGCCGTACCGGAGCGGCTCGACCTGAAGCGGGCCGTGCTGCGCGACGCCGCCGCTCTGACCCCGGCCCTGCTGGGCAGCAACACCTCAAGCATCGCCATCGGTGAGTTGGCCGCCGGCCTCCAGGCGCCGGAGCGCTTCGTCGGCCTGCACTTCTTCAACCCGGTCTGGGCGATGGCTCTGCTGGAGATCGTGGTCGGCCCGGCCACCGCCGAGGAGACCACCGCCGCGGCCGTCGCGCTCGCCGGTCGGCTGGGCAAGGACCCCGTCGTCGTACGCGACATGCCGGGCTTCGCCACCTCCCGGCTCGGGGTCACCCTGGGGCTGGAGGCGATCCGCATGGTCGCCGACGAGGTGGCCAGCCCTGCCGACATCGACAAGGCGATGGTGTTGGGCTACCGGCACCCGATCGGGCCGCTGGAACTCACCGACCTGGTCGGCCTTGACGTGCGGCTGGACATCGCACGGACCCTCCAGACCGCGTACGGGGACCGCTTCGCGCCGCCGCCGCTGCTAGAGGAGATGGTGGCCGCCGGACGGCTGGGCAAGAAGTCGGGGCAGGGCTTCTACACGTGGGACGGCGGTGTGAAGCGGTGAGCGGGCTGCGGATCGAGGAGCTGCCGGACCGGCTCGTGGTCACGCTGGACCGACCGGAGAAACGCAACGCCATCGACGCCGACCTCGTCGCCGAACTGCACCAGGTCTGCGCCGAGTTGGAGGCGCGTCCCCGGCTGCTGTTGCTTACCGGCGGCGCGGAGGGCATCTTCGCCGGCGGCGCCGACATCGGCCAGCTCCGCGAGCGGGGGCGCACCGATGCCCTGGCCGCGATCAACTCGGCGGCCTTCGCACGGATCAGGGCGTTGCCGATGCCGAGTGTGGCCGCCGTCGACGGCCCTGCGCTGGGCGGCGGCGCGGAGCTGGCGTACGCCTGCGATCTGCGGGTGTGCACGGCGCGGGCGGTCTTCGGCCAGCCGGAGGTGCGGTTGGGCATCCTGGCCGGCGCCGGCGCGACCCACCGGCTGCCGGCGCTGATCGGCGAGGCCCGCGCCAAGGAGCTGCTGTTCACGGGCCGCCGGGTGGATGCCGCCGAGGCGCTGCGGATCGGCCTGGTGAACCGGGTGGTGGACGAGCCGGGTGAGCTGTTGGCAGTTGCGCACGGGCTGCTGGACGAGATGGCCCAGGGCTCACCGTTGGCGTTGCGGCTGACCAAGCTGGCTGTGGACGCGCCGGCCGCCGCGCACCCGCAGCTCGATCTGGTCAGCCAGGCGGTGCTGTTCGAGGACGAGGAGAAGCACCGCCGGATGACCGAGTTCCTGCAACGCCGTCGCGCCCGCTGACGCAGGTGAAACACCCACCGTCTGCCGGCGCGCGGCGCTGCTCGGCCACGATCGACTCGGGTTCCTTGAAATCGGGGCATCGGACGCGCTCGGATACCGCGATCTGCAGGAGAGCGAGTTGATCACGGGCGCCGCCTCAGACGGAACGGCCGCACCGGCGGGAAGCCGGTGCGGCCGTCGCGGTCCGCGGTCGATGCTCAGTGCCGGATCTGCACCCCGGAGTCGGCGAGCGCACGGATCACCTGGGCGGACTCGCCGAACCCGATGATCAGTACGGCGTCCGCGCCGAATTCCTTGATCTCCTTCGCGCCGCTCGTGAAGTCCACCGGAGGCGAATCCGGGTCCGGCGGCGGCTCGTAGGTGAGCAGTTTGAGGCGGTCACCGGCGATTCCGGCCTTCTCCAGCTCGCCACGGACGGTGGCCTGAAGGCCCTCGCCGTAGGAGTCCTTGCGAGCCACGATGACGATCTTCTGCGATCCGTCGCGAAGGATGACGTCGGCAAGCGCCCGGCCCTGGAGGCTGTCCGGCGGGGCGGTACGGAAGTAGAGGCCGTTGTCCTCGACATCGGTCAGGCTGGCGTCGGTGTTTGACGGCGAGAAGAGGATCCTGCCGGCCTTCACCACGTCCGGCAGTACCTCGCGGGAGATGCCCGAGGCGCCGGCGCCGATGATGACGCTCACGCCTTCCGCCGCGTGCCTGGCCACTGTCGCCTTGGCCACCGCCGGGCTGGTGCCGTCGTCGCCGTCCATCCACGTCACAGGCTTGCCCAGCGCACCACCGGCAGCGTTGATCTCCTTGATCGCCAGAGCGGCGCCAGCGGCCATCGGCGGGTACGCGAGCGCCAGGTCGCCGGTCTTCGGCAGCAGGCCGCCGATGATCAGAGGCTTCTGCTTGTCGTCGTCGCCCGGGCGGGCCTTGCGCGCCTTCGGCGGAGCCTTGGTGCTCGCCGCCGACTCGGCGCCCGCACCGACGAACTCGGTCTTGCCGTCGTTGATCTGCTGGCCGTCGAACGTCAGCGTGGCGTAGCTCGCCGTGGCCGGCTCACCCTTGTCGGTGAAGCCCGCACGGGTCAGCGACACACTGCGGTACTCGATGTCCTGTCCGGCACGGGCCAGGGTCAGGCAGGTGGCCGGGTCCTCGCAGCGCTGACCGTTGTTCGTGACGCCGACTATCTGCTTCGCGATGGCCGCCGGGTCGGTGCTCCCGGCGAGCTGGGCGGCGAGCGCCGCGATCACCACAGCGTCGTACGTCTCCGCCGAGTAGAGGAAGTCCGTCAGCGCCGGATTGACGGACCGTAGCCGGCTCTTGAAGTCGTCGGGCAGAGGTGTGAGCGGCGTGGTCCCCTTCATCCCATCGACGAGATCCGCGCGTTCCTTCAACTCCGCTGGGTAGGAGTTGAGCATGTTGCCATCCGTGCCATAGAGGCGCACCTGTTGGGCGCTGCCCTCTTCGGCCTTGTCATCCCCGCAAGCGCTTGTGGCGAGCAGGATCGTCGCGCAGGCGGCCAGTGTGGCCACCCGCGAACGGCGTGATACGAGCATGGTCGTCCTTCCTCCGGCGAAGGTCCGCTGCGCACATTAGCGTGCCGGGCCTGGCAGCGGGACCGTGGAGGTGCTGTAATGCGCAGGCCACCCAGGTTGAACACGCAGAGTGACGAGCCTGCGGGGCCTTGACCTCCGGTCCTACTGTGCGCTGCGTGACCGACCTACCACAGCAGACGTTCGACGACGCGGCCGCCGTGCTCAGCTCGGCACTCTCTGGCGATGGAGACGCGGTGGTGGGGGCATTCGACGCGGTTGTCGACCGTGCCGGCCTGCCCGGCGCGTACGGGGTCGCCTGGTGCCTTGCCGCGACGATGGTCGGTGACACGCCATCGACCACCGGATGCGCGTTGGACTTCCCCGGAATCGAACAGGCGGCCTATGACGCCCGCTGGGTGGCGCGGTTCGTGAGCGCGTACGCCAACCAGGACGTACCGACCGGGGAGGCGCTGTTCGGTGCGGCCGCTGCCGACGGGCTGCTCTCCGACTGTCTGCTCACGCTCGCCGGCTCGACCATCGCCACCCTGCGCAGCCGCGCCGGCTGACGCTTCGCGCGGCGCCCGTCGGGACCCGGGCGCCGCGCCCATCCGGACCGCTCAGAACGCGTGGTACGCCACAAGTGGCTCGTACTCGTAGCGGAGGTTCTCGAAGCGGACCCGGAAGTTGACGCCGTCGCGGACATTGGTCGCAACCGTGATCCAGCCGGAGTTGGCCGGCAGGTAGGTCCAGTAGTTGCAGCTCCCCGTCTTGTCGACGAAGATCACGCAGGCGTCCGTGCCGTACGCGCTGGCGTTGCGCACGTTGATGTCACGGCACCGGCTCGTGGTGCGGTAGGTGCCGGCCTGGCCGCCGTAACCGCCGGTCTGGAAGAACGACCGGACCGCACCGCCGTAGCAGGTGGCGAGCGTGGCGTAGAGGTTCGGCCCCGAGACCTCCGGACCGGCCGGTTTGACCTGGTTGACCTCTGTGGCTTGGGCGGCGGAAGTGGCCTGGGCGGCCTGAGCGGGTGCGCCGACGGCGAGCAGCGTGGCGGCCGTGGCGACGGCGAGCAGGCGAGCAATCGGGGATGACATGCGGGCCTCCGGAAACGATTCACTGACCGTCCGTACCGGACGGGCGAGCCGATCGTGACGATGATACTCATCGATTGATCTGCCTGTGGTCCCGTCGCTGTCGGTCGGGTGTGATAGCTCTGGAGGCATGTCCGAGGCCATGCTCAGCAAGGTGCGCAAACTGCTGGCCCAGGCCGAGGACCCGGCCTGCACGCCTGCCGAGTCGGCCGCGTTCACCGCCAAGGCGACCGAGTTGATCGCCCGCTACGGCGTCGACAGGGCGCTGCTCGCCGTCCGCGACCCCACCACCGACCCGGTGGGCGACCGGGTGCTGGACATCGTCGCCCCGTACGCCCGCGACAAGGTAGGCCTCCTCGCCGCCGTCGCCGAACCACTGCGCTGCCGCTGTGTCCGTCGCCCGCGGGGCAACGGGTTCACGCTGCACCTCTTCGGCTTCGCCAGCGACCTGGAACGGGTCGACCTGCTCTTCACCTCGCTGCTCGTACAGGCGGCACACGGGCTGGCTGCCACGACGGTGCCCGAGGGCGAGCACCTGGCCGCCTTCCGCCGGTCCTGGCTCGCCGGCTTCGCAGAGGTGATCGGAGGTCGACTCTGGGCGGCCGAGAGGGCAGCAGCCAGCGAGCCGGGCACACCGTCCGTGGCGCTGGTGCTGGCCGACCGCTCAGACCGGGTGCAGCGGCGGCTCGCCGAGGAGTACCCGCGACTGCGTACCGCCCTGCCGCGCCGGCTGGCCGGCACCGGCTTCGACTCCGGGGCGGAGGCCGGGCAACGCGCGAACCTGGGCGGCCGTGACCTCAACACCCGCTCATCCGCCGCTCGACAGCTCGGCGGCGGCTGATCCCCCTGCGCTGCCGGGGGCGGCGGCCGTCGAAGCTGCCGCGCTGCCAGGCGCGGCGGCTGGCTCAGGCGGGGCTGGCGGGGTGGCGGCGAGCCACGGTGGCGAGGTAGCGGGAGAGCAGCTCGTGCCAGCCTGCTGTGAGCGCCTTGCGGTATCCCTCGGCAGCCTCACCGTGCCTGTCGAAGTGCCGGTGCTCAAGCTCGACCCGGGTGCGCTCGGGCCCGTCCGCCAGGAACAGCACCTCGACCTCACTGGCCCGAGCCGGATCCGGCACCGGCACCCGGTCCGGGCCGATCTGCCAGGCGAAGACCAGCCGGCGGGGCGGATCCCAGGTGAGCACCCGTCCCCAGTCGGCGCGGAAGCCGTGCGGCCCGATCTCGTACAGCATGCCGCCGGCCTGCGGCTCCATACCCAGCTTGGCGAGCGCCTCCGGACCGGACCAGGTGTATTCGGTGACCCACCAGTCGCTCAACTCGTCGGTGAAGACAGCGAACGCGTGCTCCGGCGGCCCTGGGACGAGGAGGCTGCACCGCAAGGAGAAACGCTCCAGGTCCTGACGGATGCCGGCCGGATCAGTCATCTCCTGTCCCATAGGCCCGGACCATACCGGCTGATGCCCGGGTGTGCAGCTTCGCGCAGTGCCTTTTCCAGACAGTGAGTTGCCGAGCGGTCACAGATGGGATGCCCCGCCGGAAAGCGGGTAACCGCGCCGGACGTCCGAACGACCGGGCGGTGTACGGGGTGGAGCGGAAGCATGAGCGAGAGCGCGCAGCAGCGGAAGCCGGACCGGAACGTCGACGACCCCGACGTCCTGCTCGACATTCCGAAGGTATCGGTCGACACGCTGCGGCTGGCCGTCGACGGGTTGGACGCCGAACTCTCGCTGCGGGCACGGCTGGCCAACCTGCTCCACATCGACGCCGGCGTACGGGTGCACCTGCGCGGCGTCGAACTGGACGTCGACGGCGTGCAGGCCGAGGCGCAGTTGCGCGTGCGGTTGGAGCAGCTGGTGGCGCTGCTGAGCAAGGCGCTCGACACGATCGACAACAACCCGCAGGTGGTCGAAGCCATCGGCCGGTCGGCCGTCCCCGCGATCGACGACCTCAGCCGCGGCACCGAACAGGTGACCGTCAGGGTCGCCGAAGGCAGCGCCTCGGCACAGCACTCCGGGGTACGCGACGAACTGCGCCGGCGATCAGCAACGCCGGGAACCATTGCGCGCCCGACCCGACCGGGTTCCGAGCGGACCGGTACGCCAGACCGGGGCCGAGCGGAGGCTACCGGGCCAGCGGGATCGCGTCCGGGCGAGCGCCGACCGACGGGCCGCGGCCCTGCGGACCGGGTGCCCGAGGATCAGAGCGGCAACGGTCAGGGTGGCAGCGGCGGGCAGGGCGGCAGCGGTCAGGGCGGCAGCGGTCAGGGTGGCAGTGGCCAGGGCAGCGGCGGTCCCGGTGGCAGTGGCGGTCCTGGTGACAGCGGTCAGGGTGGCGGGCCGGGCGGGGCTCAGGCTGCCGCTCAGAGCGCTACGCAGTTCGCCGAGCAGGCGGGTGAGACTCTGCGGCAGGCGGGGCGCAGCGTGTGGGAGGCGATCCAGGGCGGCCTGGCGCAGCACCGCCCGCCGGACCGCCGGGATTAGCGACGGTGCCTGGTGCGCAGTCGACAATGAGGCCGCAGCGGCGGGCACAAAAGCAAGATCCCCACCTACGTTTCCGCTGGTGGGGATCTCTGTAGCCCGGCGAAAGGCTATGTGGCCAGGGGCGGGGTCGAACCGCCGACCTTCC
>NZ_JBNCKU010000006.1:0-338086 GCF_049841715.1 Micromonospora sp. DT41
GCAGGCGGCCACTGCGGCTTCGGCCTGCTCCAACGCGTCAATCACAACCAAAGTTTAGAACGCATGTACGACAATTTTCCGAGCCGACCAGCCGTCGCCACTCGGTGCTTACCGCATGGCGCACACCGAGCCACCGGCCCGCCGGACCTAACAACAAGCCGATCCCGTGACCTACCGACCACCTGCTTTGGCCACAAGCCACCGAGGTGCCGAGCAGTCGAGTGCCCGACCCACCAACGACCGAGCTGCCGGACCACCGAGAGGCCGAGAGGCCGAGAGGCCGAGAGGCCGAGAGGCCGAGAGGCCGAGAGGCCGAGAGGCCGAGAGGCCGAGAGGCCGAACCACCAAGCGACAGAGAACCCGCGCCACGAGCGGCAGGGCCACCGAACCACCGACAACCGACCCGATCATGCGGCCAGAACCACAGCCGCCGACCCGCCGACGCCCACGCATTGCGGATCGCGTTGATGCTCACGGCGCAAGGTCGAGGCGGCCAGCGCAAGCCCTGCCGCCCGGTAGCGCGGCCGTCCGCTTACAGCAAGACCAGGTCAGGCGCCGTCCTCGGGGGAGCGCTTGGCGCGGCTGGGCTGCACGCGCTTGGGCTCGCCGGGCATCTTCGGGTGGTCCGGAGGGTACGGCAGGTCGCCCTGGCCGGCGGCGGCGTCTCGGTCGGCCCACTCCAGTAGCGGGGTGATGTCGTACGGGGAGTGGTCGATGCCGGCGTGTGGGTCGCCGCGCTCGACAAGCCGGGCGGGCACGCTGCGCAGGTCGAAGTCGTCCGGGTCGACGTCGGGCAGTTCGTCCCAGGTGACCGGGGTGGAGACGGTGGCTCGTGCGGTGGCTCGCAGGGAGTACGCGCAGGCGATCGTCCGGTCGCGTGCCATCTGGTTGTAGTCGACGAAGACGCGGCTGCCGCGCTCTTCCTTCCACCAGGCGGTGGTGACCAGGTCGGGCTGACGGCGTTCCACCTCCCGGGCCAGCGCGATGGTGGCCCGGCGTACCTCGGTGAAGGTCCATCGGGGCTGGATGCGCAGGTAGACGTGCACGCCCCGGCCGCCGGAGGTTTTCGGCCAGCCGGTGGCGCCCAGTTCGTCGAGGAGCGCGTGGACCTCGCCGGCGGCCCGCGCCGCGTCGGCGAAGTCGGTGCCGGGCTGTGGGTCCAGGTCGATGCGCAGCTCGTCGGGGCGGTCGGTGTCGGCGGCGCGCACCGGCCACGGGTGGAACACGATGGTGCCCATCTGCGCGGCCCAGGCCACGTGCGCCAGGTCGGCCGGGCAGAGTTCGGCCGCGCTCCGGCCGCTCGGGAAGGTGATCTGCGCGGTCGTCACCCATGGGGGGACGCCCCGGGTGGGCACCCGTTTCTGGAAGAACGCCTCGCCCTCGATGCCCTCGGGGAAACGTTGCAGCGTGGTGGGCCGGTCCCGCAGGGCGCGCATGATGCCGTCGCCGACCGCGAGGTAGTAGTGGAACACGTCCGCCTTTGTGAAACCCCGCTGCGGGAAGATCACCCGGTCCGGACTGCTCAGCCGTACGCTGTGCCCGGCCACCTCGACCTCGGTGACCGCTGCCTTGGTGCCACCCATCCCGCGACCTTATGCCACACCCCCGACGTTCGACGTACCGTTGAGGGGTGAGTCTTGACGACAGCGAGCTGCCCCAGACCGAGGACGAGTGGCGCGTCCGGTTGACCCCCGAGGAGTTCCACGTCCTGCGGGAGGCCGGCACCGAGCGCCCGTGGACCGGCGAGTACGTGGACACGAAGACCCAGGGCGTCTATCACTGCCGCGCCTGCGGGTTGGAGCTGTTCTCCAGCGACACGAAGTTCGACTCGCACTGCGGGTGGCCGAGCTTCGACGACGCCATCCCGGGCCGGGTCAAGGAGATCGAGGACCGCAGCCTCGGCATGGCCCGTACGGAGATCCGCTGCGCCCGCTGCGACAGCCACCTCGGGCACGTCTTCCACGGCGAGGGCTTCACCCCGAAGGACACCAGGCACTGCGTCAACTCGATCTCGGTCCGGCTGGAGCCGAACTGATCTGAGCCGCGTACCCCTGGAGGAGCTCGACCTCGGCGGTCCGGGACTGCTCGATGCGCCGGGCCAGGTCGCGGACCCGCTCGTCGCGGCCGACGCCGACCTGGGCCCGGGCCAGGTCGGCCGCCGCCCGCTGGTGGTCGGCGAGCACCTCGCGCAGCACCCGGTCGACGTCGGCGTCCGGGGCGGCCCGCAGCCGGTCCAGCGCGTCGTCGTCGCCGTGCCCGGCGTGGTCGTGCCCGGCCGTGCCGGCGCCCGGCCCGGCGGTTGGCAGCCAGCCGCGCATCTCCGCCAACTCGTCGGCCTCGGTCGCTTCGATGGCGGCGGCCAGGGTACGCAGCGAGTTGTCACGCAACCGGCTTCCGGCCAGCCGGACGATCTGGAGGGTGCGTTCGCTGTGCCCGACCATTGTGGTCAGGAAGACCACGTCGATGCCGCTCATGGCGTCCCCGGCGGAGGATCCCGCCGGGGACGGGGCAGCCGCAGGCTCGGGTGGTGTCGGGGCGGGCGGCCCGGCGCACGCGGCGGCGAGCAGCAGCGCGGCGACCAGGGACGCCAGCGGGGTCACGCGAGACATGGCGGGGCTCCGATCACGCGAGGGCGGCGACACGGGCGCGGCCGGGACCGCGCCCGTGCGGTCAGACCTGTTGCCAGAGCGCGGGTACGTTCGGCGGCTCCCAGCCGGGGATCGCCGTGTGCGCCTGCCGGCAGCGGTACGTGCGGCCGCCGTAGGTGACCTGGTCACCGACCTGGTACGCCCGCCCGGCCGTCCAACTGCCGCCCGGCGCGGGCGTGGTCGTCGGCGTGGCGGTGGGGGTGGGCCGCGGTGTGGGCGAGGCGGTCGGAGTGGGGGTGGGCGTGGGCGTGGTGCCGCCTCCCCCGCCGCCGATCTGCACGTCGATGCAGGAGTAGAAGGCGTTCGCGGTGTCGGAGATGTTCCACACCGCGAGGATCTTCTGCCGGCCCGAGTATCCGCCGAGGTTGACGGTGTGCGAGACGGTGGCGCCGGGCTGCTGGCCGTTGCCGTTGACCACTGCGACCCGGCTGTTGCCGAGCCAGTATTCCCAGTTGCTCGTGGCGTGGCGGGCGGTGTTGAACCAGGTGAAGGTCAGCGAGGTGCCCACCGACGTGGCCGGCCAGCCCCTGTTGTCGTCGTTGAGGACGGCGAACTGGGCGATCCCGGCGTTGCAGCTGCGCAGGCCCTTGGGCCCCTCCACGCTCTGCGGCTCGTACTTGATCTGCCCGCAGTCGGGCACCCGGCCCTGCGCGCAGAGCGCCTGCCGGCTCGGTGGGGCGGAGACGTAGCCGTGCGCGTGGGCGGGCGCGGCGACGGTGAGGGTGGCGGCGACAGCGCCCGCCGCCACCAACGGAACGGTGATTCTTCGACGCATCGGGGCAGCTCCTTCGTGACGCGTGGTGAGGTGCCCCTCAACGTAATTTAAACTTTGTTAACAGTAAAGAGACCTGTCGATAAATCCATCGATGATGGCGATTCTTCTGTCAGAGCCGGAGCAGACCGCCGTTGTCGTCGACCTGATCGGCCGACTCGTCGTCGAGCCAGACCCCGCCACTGGCGAGGTAGCGGAAGCGGTACTCCCCCGGCGCGAGCTTCACGGTCACCGTCCGGGTGCCGTCGCGGCGGGCCACCAACTCGTGCCGACCGGGCTGCCACTCGTTGAAGCAGCCCACCACGCTGACCGGACCGGGCGGGACGTCCCGGGGCAGGCAGAAGGTCACCCGGGTCAGGCTGCCGAAGAGCTTGTTGCGCTTGATCATTGCGATCCTCCGAGTGGTCACGGCGGTCTCATCCGGCATAACGGACGACACGCCGGAGCCGACACGCCGCCCGCACCGGTCGACCGGCCGCATTTGGCCCATCTGCCACCAGACAGCAGGGCAATCTGATCACACATGTCCTGATACGGGGGTTTTCGAATGGCGACCTGTGAGGTCTGCGGCAACGACTACTGGATGGCGTTCGAGGTACGCACCGTCAGCGGCGACGTCCACACCTTCGACTCGTTCGAGTGCGCGATCCACCGCATGGCACCCATCTGCGAGCACTGCGAAATCAAGATCGTCGGACACGGCGTCGAGGTCAACGGCCGGTTCTTCTGTTGCGGGCACTGCGCCCGCTCGGTCGAACGCACACAGGGTGCCGAGATCCGGGACGCCGTCGGCGCCCGCCCGGCCTGACCGCACAGCCTGACCGCACCCCGTGGCCCGCTGCGGTACGGTCGTCGTCATGCGGCCTTTGCTGGGCGTTCTTTCCCCGCCGCGCTCCTGAACGGAGCGCCGCGCCTCACGCCGACCGGGTGACCCACCCGCTCGGCCATCTCGCCGTACGCGCTCCGTCGACGTCGTCCTCGTCAACGGCTCACCTTTCGGAGCGCATCCGTGTCCACGTCCCGTACCGCGTCGCCTGCTGTCCCGGCCCCGGCCGTCCTTGCGGCCCGCACCGGCCTGATCCAGATCACCGTCACCGGAGTGCTGTGGGGCACCACCGGCGTGGCGGTGCAACTCCTGCGCGAGAGCACCGGCCTCAGCCCGGTGAGCATCGGCTTCCACCGCCTGGCGATCGCCGCGCTCGTCCTGCTGGCGTGCACCGCCGGCCGACTCGGCACGCTTGTGGGCGCCCTACGCGCGGTGCCCGTGCCGCTGCTGATCACCGGCGTCGGTCTCGGCCTCTACCAGGCGCTCTACTTTGCCGCCGTGGCGCTGGCCGGGGTCAGCGTGGCCACCGTGGTCAGCCTGGGCCTCGCCCCGGTGCTCGCCGCGGCCTGGGAGTCGGCGCGCGCCCGCCGGATCCCCGGCCCGCTGCGGCTCGGCACGCTGGCCGCCGCCGTGGCCGGCCTCGCCCTGATCACCACTGCCAGCGCGCAGCCCACCACGGCAGCGCCGGCCCCACTGCTCGGCCTGCTCGCGGCCGCCGGCTCCGGCATCGGGTACGCGGTGACGACGCTGATCAGCCGGCAGGTGTCGCAGCACACCGAACCCATGACGCTGACCACCGTCTCCACGGTCGTCGGCGCGCTCACCCTCGCCCCGTTCGCGCTGGTCGCCGGCATCGGCGTACCGGTCCGCGTCTCCACCGTGGCGCTGCTGCTGCACCTCGGCATCGTCACCACCGCCGTGGCGTACGCGCTGTTCTACGCCGGACTGCGCACCACCCCGGGCAGCGTCGCCGCCGTGCTTACCCTGCTCGAACCGCTGACCGCGGCGGCGCTGGCCGTGGCGCTGCTGCACGAGCCGCTACCACTGCCGGTGCTCGTCGGCGGCGCGCTGCTGCTCACCGCCGTGGCCGCCACCTATCTCCGCCCCCCGGAGACGCCCCGGCCGACCCCGGAGACGCCCTGACCGCCCCGGCCCGGAAGGGCCTACCATCGGTGCCGTGCCACAGCAGACCACCGAACTCCGGAATGCCTCTATCGCCGACCTGGACGCCCGCACCCTCCACGACCTGCTCAAGCTCCGCATCGACGTGTTCGTGGTGGAGCAGAACTGCCCGTACCCGGAAATCGACGGACGGGACGTGGAACCCGGCACCCGGCACCTCTGGCTTACCGACGGCGGCGCTCCCCTGGCGTACCTGCGGATCCTCGCCGACCCGGGCGGCCTCGCGCGGATCGGTCGGGTGGTGGTGGCCCCGACGGCGCGCGGCGGCGGGCACGCCGGCCGGCTGATGACCGCGGCGCTGGAGGTGGTGGGCAACCAGCCGTGCGTGCTGGAAGCCCAGTCACACCTTGTGGGTTTCTACGCCCGCCACGGCTTCGAGGTCAACGGCCCGGAGTACCTCGAGGACGGCATCCCGCACACCCCGATGCGCCGCGCTGCCATTGACGTCTGACGATCTGCCTGGCATTGTGCCGGGTAGAGCCATCGCGGGAGCCAGCGAGTAGGCACGGGAGTGGGCAACTCCCGGCAGTCCGGGTGTCGTCGTCCGTCCGACCTCATCCCCCCGGGGGCTCCATGTCCACTCTCACCCGATCACGACGTGTGCTCTGGCTGTTCGCAATCGCGACGGCCTGCACGCTCCTGTTGACCACCGTCCTGACCACGATGCAGGTCCGGTCCGCCTCCGCGCACGGCTCGGTCGTCGACCCGCCCTCCCGCAGCTACAGCTGCTGGCAGCGCTGGGGCGGCGACTTCCAGAACCCGCGGATGGCCACCGAGGACCCGATGTGCTGGCAGGCCTGGCAGGCCGACCCGAACGCCATGTGGAACTGGAACGGCCTGTTCCGCGAGGGTGTGGCCGGTAACCACCAGGGCGCCATCCCGAACGGGCAACTGTGCAGCGGCGGGCGCACCCAGAGCGGTCGCTACAACGCCATGGACACCGTCGGCGCGTGGAAGGCCACCTCGGTGGCGAACAACTTCCGGCTCCGCTTCTTCGACCAGGCCAGTCACGGCGCCGACTACATCCGGGTGTACGTGACCAAGCAGGGCTTCAACTCGTCCACGCAGCCGCTCGGCTGGAGCGACCTCGAGTTGGCCGGCCAGATCGGCAACACCCCTGCCTCGCAGTGGAACCCGGACACCGGTGGCGTCTCCATCCAGATTCCGGTGAGCGCGCCGGGACGTACGGGTCGCCACATCGTCTACACCATCTGGCAGGCCAGCCACCTGGACCAGTCGTACTACCTGTGCAGTGACGTCGACTTCGGCGGAGGCAACGGCACCCCGCCGCCCACGACCCCGCCCCCCACGACGCCGCCGCCGACCACCCCGCCGCCGACCACTCCCCCGCCGACCACCCCGCCGCCGACCACGCCTCCGCCGGCCGGAGCCTGCACGGCGACGTACCAGGTCACCGGCCAGTGGTCCGGTGGCTTCCAGGGCGAGGTGAAGGTGACCGCCGGCAGTTCAGGGACCCGCGGCTGGTCGGTGACTTGGAACTACGGCAACGGCCAGCAGGTCACGTCGTCGTGGAACGCCACAGTCAGCACGAGCGGCACGCAGGTCACGGCACGTAACGCCAACCACAACGGCACACTTGCCGCCGGAGCGAGCGCCACGTTCGGTTTCCTCGGTTCGTGGAACGGCAGCAACCCAGTTCCGCTGGTCTCCTGTACGACGACCAGTTGATCCCCGGCCGGCGCCGCACCCGGGCGGGGGTGCGGCGCCGGACGGCGGGGCTCAGACCAGGCAGTTGACGATCTCGGCGATCGACCGCCGGCGGCCCGTGTAGAAGGGGACCTCCTCGCGGACGTGCCGGCGGGCGCCGGAGGCACGCAGGTCACGCATCAGGTCGACGATGCGGTGCAGCTCGTCGGCCTCGAACGCCAGCATCCACTCGTAGTCGCCCAGCGCGAACGAGGCGACTGTGTTGGCCCGCACGTCCGGGTAGCCACGGGCCATCTTGCCGTGCTCGGCCAGCAGCTCACGGCGCTCGGCGTCGGGCAGCAGATACCACTCGTAGGACCTGACGAACGGGTAGACGCACAGGTAGGGGCGGGCCTCCTCGCCGGCGAGGAACGCCGGGATGTGGCTCTTGTTGAACTCCGCGGGCCGGTGCAGCGCCATCTGCGACCAGACCGGGGTCAGCGCCCGACCCAGAGTGGTGCGGCGGAACCGCAGGTACGCGTCCTGGAGGGCGTCGCTGGACGCGGAGTGCCACCAGACCATCACGTCGGCGTCGGCGCGCAGGCCGGCGACGTCGTACACGCCCCGGATCACCACGTCCTTGCCGGACAACTCATCGAAGAGAGCCTCGACCTCACCGGTGACGTTGTCCCGCAACGACGGCAGCGGGGCGCTGGCCCGGAACACCGACCACATCGTGTAGCGGATGCTGTCGTTCAGCTCCCGCAGCCGTGCCGCGTTTGTCTGCTCGGTCATCTCGCCGGTCCTCCCAGTGCTGTGATGATCTCGTCGGCCGCCGCCTCGCCGGAGCGGACGCAGACCGGAATGCCGACACCGTCGTAACCGGCGCCGGCCAGGGTCAGTGTGGGATGGGCGATCCGCAACGCCGTACGCGCGGCTGCCACCCGGTCGGCGTGCCCCGGGGTGTACTGCGGCAGCGAACCACCCCACCGCTGCACGTGCCCGTCGACCGGTGCGGGAAGCGGCACGCCCAGCACCGCCGACAACTCCCGGTGCACTGTCGCGGCCAGGTCCTCGTCCGGGCGTTGGAGCTGCGCCTCCTCGCCGTACCGGCCCACCGACGCGCGGACCAGCGCCAGCCCGTCCGGCCGGCGCAGGTGCCCCCACTTCGTGGTGAAGAACGTCGACGCCTTGATCAGCAGCCCTTCGGTGCTCGGCACCAGAAAACCGGACAGCGCGGGCAGCTCGGGCTGCGGCAGCGCCAGTGTGACAAGGGCGACACTGGCGTAGTCCAGCTCACCGACGGCTGCGGCGGCTGCCGGCGCCGGGCCGCTGAGCAGTCGGGCCGCCGGCCGGGCCGGCACCGCAAGCACCACGGCGTCCACGTCGATCAGCTCAGGCTCACGGGTGGGGCCGACTGTGAGTCGCCAACCCGTGGCGGTGGGCGTCACCTCACGGACGGCGGCGTCGCGTCGTACCGTGGCGCCGCTTGCCGCCGCCGCCGCGTCCACGAGGGTGCTCAGCCCGCCGGCCAGGGTGCCGAAGACCGGGGCGCCGGGGGCACGCGGCGCGGCGGCCTGCGCCGCACGGACCGCCCCGACAAGCGTGTGCTCGACCTGGGCGGTGCGCGCCAGCGCCGGCATCGTGGTGACCAGGGAGAGGTCGTCGGCCCGGCCGGCGTACACACCGCCCAGCATCGGATCGACAAGCCGCTCGACCACCTCGTCGCCGAAGCGGGCCCGGACCAGCGCGCCCACCGAGACGTCCGTGCCGGGCTCGACAAGCGGCCGGCCGTCGTCGGTGTCGGCGTCCGAGGTCGGCCGCGCGACAGAGGTCACCCGTTCCAGATCCCCGGGTACGCCCACAAGCGTGCCGCCCGGGATGGGACGCAGCATGCCGTCGACGACAAGCGCCGCCTGCCCGACGGTGGGGTGCACGATCTGGTCGGCAAGCCCGAGCCTGCGGACCAACGCCACAGCCCCGCTCTCGGCCCCGGCCGGGTCACGCAGCAGGAAGGACTCGGCCCCGAACTCCACCGGCTGACCGGCAAGCTCCCCGGTGCGCAGCTTGCCACCCAGCACGCCGGACTGCTCGTACACGGTGATCTCGGTGCCGGTCGGGGCACGGTCGCGCAACCGGACCGCGGCGGCCAACCCGGCGATCCCGCCGCCGACCACCGCCACCCGCCAGGGCTGCCGCATCGCGCGTCAGCCCTGGTCAGCCCGGCGGCTGGACAGCTCGTGCACAAGCGCGACCACCCGGGTCAGCACCTCCGGGTCGGTCTCCGGCAGCACGCCGTGACCGAGGTTGAACACGTGCCCGGGTGCGGCCCGGCCCTGGTCCAGGATGCGGCGGACCTCGGCCTCCACCACAGGCCACGGCGCGAGCAGCACGCACGGGTCCAGGTTTCCCTGCACCGCCTTGTCCGGGCCGATGCGGCCGGTGGCCACGTCAAGCGGGGTACGCCAGTCCACGCCGACCACGTCCGCGCCGGCCTCGCCCATCGCGCCGAGCAACTCGGCGGTGCCCACCCCGAAGTGGATCCGGGGCACCCCGGCGTCGGCCAGCCCGCTCAACACCTCGGTGGAGTGCGGCAGCACGTAGCGGCGGTAGTCGGCCTCGGAGAGGGTGCCCGCCCACGAGTCGAACAGTTGAACTGCCGACACGCCGGCCTCGATCTGCACCCGCAGGAAGGCGAGCGTCACAGCGGCCAGCCGGCCGGCGAGCGCGTGCCACAGCTCCGGATCGCCGTACATCAGCGCCTTGGTCTTCGCGTGGGTCCGCGACGGACCGCCCTCGACCAGGTAGCTGGCCAATGTGAACGGGGCGCCCGCGAAACCGATCAACGGGGTGTCGCCCAGCTCGACCACCAACTGCCGGACGGCCTCGTCGACGTACGGAACGTCGTCGCGGGTGATCGGGCGGATGCGCTCCACGTCGGCGGCGGTACGGATCGGCTCGGCGACCACCGGGCCGGTGCCCGGCACGATGTCCAGGTCGATTCCGGCCGCGGCAACCGGCACCACGATGTCGCTGAACAGGATTGCCGCGTCGACACCGTGCCGGCGTACCGGCTGGAGGGTGATCTCGGTAACCAGATCGGCGCGGCGGCAGGACTCCAGCATCGGCACGCTCGCCCTGATCTCCCGGTACTCCGGAAGCGAACGGCCAGCCTGGCGCATGAACCAGACCGGTGTGTGCGGGCCGGGGCGACGCCGGCAGGCCCGGATGAAGGGCGAGTCGGCCGGGCCGCCGGGGCGCGGGTCTCCGTCTCGGGCGGCAGTGCCCGTGGTTTCCGTGGTCATCGCCGCAATCCTTCCACGCCCTGCACCCCCACCCCACCTGGGGTGAAAGGAAGGGCACCTTCTTAACGCCTCCGGTAGAGCAGGGGCCCCTTGTTAACACCAGAACTCGGCGCGGGCGGGCTCTGGTGGCGATACGCACAGGCGCGCCTCGCCGCTGCCGGATCGGGTGTCGGCGCGCCGTCGAAGCGGGTGGGCCGACGGCGGCATAGGCTGCCTGCATGGCCCCCCCGATCGCGCTCCCGGAGACCTTCGTCCGCGCGGTCGCCGGGCTGCGGTCGCCGGCGCCCCGGCCGGAAATCACGCTGGAGGAGGTCGGCGCCCCCCAGCGGCTGGCGCCCTACACGTTCGCGCTCTCCGCGGCGGTGCTGCGCGACGGCGACGAGGTGGCCACCGGCCGGCTGATCCTGCTGCACGACCCGGCCGGGCACGAGGCGTGGCAGGGCACCCTGCGGCTTGTCACCTACGTGACCGCCGAGCTGGAGGTCGACCTCGCCGCCGACCCGCTGCTGCCCGGCGTCGGCTGGACCTGGCTGACCGACGCCCTGGAAACCCAGGAGGCGGCCCACCGGGCGATCGGTGGAACTGTCACCCAGACCATGTCGACCCGGTTCGGTGACCTTGCTGGCCCGCCGACCGCCGGGGACATCGAGATCCGCGCATCCTGGACACCGGTGACCGACGACCTCGCCCCGCACCTGCTCGGCTGGTGCACGCTGCTCGCCTCCACGGCCGGCCTCCCGCCGCCCGGGGTCACCGCCCTCTCCGACCGCCGGGCAGCCGGCACCGCCTGACGCCGCCCCGCCCCTTCAAAACGGGTCGGGGCGGACGTCGGTCGGGCTTACAGGTAGTTCTCCGCCTCGTCGCAGACCTTGTCGAGGCCCTTCATCGCCGCGTCGTACGCGCTCCTGTTACCAGCCGCCGCCGCGCCGAGCGCGGTGGTCAGCTTGTCCAGGCAGCTGGCGATCACCTTCTTCTGCCGGGCCTGCTCGTCGCGGTCGTTGCGGGTGCCGGTCAGGTCCTGCTGGGTGTTGTCGAGCTTGTCCTGCATGGTCTTCAGGTCGGTCTTGAGCTTGGAGATCTCGGTGGTGTTGGCCGCGATGGTGCCGTCACGCTCGCTGACCTGGCTGGTGAGGCGCTTCTCGGTGCGGTTCAGCTCGTTGTTCTTCGTCACGAACAGCCCGGTCATCACCCCGCTGACAACGAAGAGCAGCCCGGCCACCAGGGCCAGCACCAACACCATGCGGCCCTTACCGGGCGGCTGCGCGGCGGCGCCCGGTCCGTACTGCGGCGCTCCGGGCGGGCCCGACATCGGCTGCCCGTACGACGGACCGGAGACCGGCGGCGCGGACATCGGCGGGGCGGACAACGGCTGCCCGTACGCCCCACCCGAGACCGGCGGCGCAGACACCTGACCGCCGTACGGCGGGGCGCTGGCCGGGTAGCCCGGCGTCGGCTGCGGGGTGCCGTACTGCGACGGCGTGGAGGACTGGCCGCCCCCGTACTGCGGGGCAGACTGACCCGACCCGTACTGCTGCGGCGTGGGCTGGCCGGGCTGCGGCGGGGTGGCCTGACCGTGCGCGTATGGCTGCTGCGGCGGCGTGGCCTGACCGTGCGCGTACTGCTGCGGTGGGGTCGGCAGTCCGGCCGGCGAGCCCGGCGGCGTCGGTGCGGCCGGCGGGTAGCCCCCCGGCCCGGTCGGTGGCTGGGACATGATGTTCCTCCAGGTGAGCGGGTCGTCCGCCGGTAGGCGTGACGGACCAGGTGCGGCAAGGTCGTGCGGGTCCGAGGACCCGGCCGGGATCGGGGAACGGCCAACGGTGGCCGGGGGTGGCGCGGTCGGGCGGAGCCGTCCGATCAGCAGATCTTGAAGCCGTCGCAGGCGACCTTGATCGGTACGGCAAGGCCGATGCCCTCGGCGTCGCGGGCCTTGGCGGTGGCGATACCGACCACCTGCTTGCTGCCGTTGATCACCGGCCCGCCGGAGTTTCCGGGGTTGATCGGGGCATCGAACTGGATTGTCGGTCCGGAGGAACCCTGGGCGGAACGCAGGGCGCTCACCACGCCTGTGGTGACGCTGTCCTCCAGGCCGAGTGGAGCGCCGACGACGATGATCTGCTGGCCGGACTTCACGGCGGTGGGCGCGGTGACCAGGCCGGTGAACTTGCCGGTCGTCCGCAGGTGCGCCACGTCGTTCGTCTTGTCGACCTTGACGATGGTGGCCGGGAAGCGCTGGTCGGTGCGTTCCAGGAAGACCTGGCGTCCGCCGCCCTCCCAGACCGCCTCGACAACGTGGAAGTTGGTGAACAGGTTGGTCCCACCGTCGGAGGTCGGCTTGCCCACAGCGAACGCGGAGCCGGTGAACTGACCGGCCCGCACCCGGAACACGCTGGGCAGCACGGCGCTGGCCACCGCCTCCGGGTTGAACGCCGCGCCGGCCTGCTTCTCCAACTCGTCCGCGCGCTTCTCCAGGCCGTCGAGGCGGGCGGCGTCGCCGTCCTGGCCCTGCGCCAGCCGCTTGTCGGTGGCGGCGAGCCGGTCGCCGAGCCTGTCGAGTTGGTACGCCTGCACTCCGGTCACGGCCGCCAGCAGCACGACAAGTGCCGTGGCGAGGACCATCGGCCAGCGACGACGGCCGGGCCGGGCCGGTGGTGGCGGGGCGTACGGGCCGGCCGGCGCAGAGCCGTACGGCGCAGGTGGCGGGCCACCCTGGGGCGTTGCCGTGCCGTACGGAAGTGGTGCGGGGCCGGGCGGCGTGGCCTGGGGCGCCGCACTCCACTGGGCGGCGCTGGGCGGAGGTGACCAGCCGGCGCGAGGTCCCGGCACGGCCTGCTGGTGGACCCCACCGGCGGTCGGCGACGCCGACCAACTGGCGCCCGCGGGTGGGTGCGGCTCGATGCGCGGTGGCAGTGGCCCCGGTCGGCCGCCTGCTGCTCCGCTCATGTCGTGAGGCGCGGCCCCCTCCGGTCGGCCGTCCTGCGCGCCGAAGCCAGCCGTCATGATCGCCTTGCCCTCCCGTGATCTTCCTGTGCCGCCCGTCGATCTGATTGTCACCCAATCGAGGGCTCGCGGCTCGATGGACCGTACCTGCGCGAACGGGCTTTGTCTCCCCCGATGTCCGGCATCCGAATCGACATCTTGTGGACAGCTGACCGACACACGCCGGACCGGCTGCACCCGCAATATCGGCGCGCGCACTAGGGTTGGCAGGTGACCGACGAACCACCCCTGCGCCGTCGGCCCACCGAAGAACTCCCGGGACACGCACCCCACCACCCGCCGTCGGCCCAGCCGCAGCAGGCGGGCGAGGGGCCCGACCCGACCGACGGTGGGCCAGTTCCGCTGATCGCCCCGCGTGACGGCACCCCCGACCCGGTGGCCGCCCCGGCGGAGCTTGCCGAGGTCGTGGCCCGCTTCGCGGCGGGCACCGGCCCGGTTGCCCTGGACGCCGAGCGCGCCTCCGGCTACCGCTACAGCCAGCGCGCCTACCTGGTGCAGCTGCGCCGCGCGGGTGCCGGCACGGCGCTCATCGACCCACTTCCGCTGCCTGATCTCAGCACGCTGGACGCGGTGATCGGCGAGGCCGAGTGGGTGCTGCACGCCGCGAGTCAGGATCTGCCGTGCCTGGCCGAGGTCGGTTTGCGTCCGCGCCGTCTCTTCGACACGGAACTGGCCGCTCGGCTGGCCGGGTTCGAGCGGGTCGGCCTGGCCGCGCTGACCGAGCAGCTACTCGGATTCACCCTTGAGAAGCATCACTCGGCAGCCGATTGGTCAAGTCGTCCGCTGCCCGAGTCGTGGTTGACCTATGCGGCCCTCGACGTGGAGCTGCTCACCGATCTGCGGGACGCGCTCGACGCCGAGTTGACCCGGCAGGGAAAGTCGGCCTGGGCCGCTGAGGAGTTCGCCGCGCTGGTGCGTACCGGCGCCAAACCGCCCCGGGTCCGCGCCGAGCCCTGGCGGCGTACGTCCGGCATCCACCGGGTGCGGGGCGCGCGGGCCCAGGCCCGGGTGCGCTCCTTGTGGTACGCCCGGGACCAGATCGCGTCCCGGCGGGATGCCGCTCCCGGTCGGGTGCTGCCGGACTCGGCGATCGTCGCCGCCGCCGAGCTGGACCCGAAGGACGAGAAGACGCTGTTGACGCTGCCGGGCTTCGGTGGCCGGTCGGTTCGCCGACTGGCCCGCACCTGGCTGGCCGCGCTCGACGACGCCCGCCAACTGCCCGACGACGCGCTTCCGGTCACCCCCGCCGTGGAGGGTCCGCCCCCGCCGCACCGGTGGGCCGAACGGGACCCGGTGGCGGCGGGCCGGTTGGCCCGCTGCCGGGAGGTGGTGGTCCGCATCGCGGGCGAACACAACCTGCCCCCGGAGAACCTGATCACCCCCGATTCGGTACGCCGGCTGGCGTGGAGCCCGCCGGAGGAGCTCACCGAGGAGACGGTGGCGGACACCCTACGCGGCTTCAACGCCCGTGAGTGGCAGATCGGCCTGCTGACCCCTGACCTGACAGCAGCCCTGTCCCCCTCGGCCTGATCCCTGGCGTGCCGCTCCGCCGCCGGGTGGTGTGGGGTGGGCCACAGCGGGGCGTGCGGACGAGTTGGTTACTGGCGAGTAGCATTCGGGGGAAACGTGCCCGTGTCGGCGACCCTGCTTCGTTCCGAGTGCTGCCTGCCGGCGCCAAGGCCGGAACATGGTCGAATAGGAGGCTCAAGTGCCCCGTGAAGTCCGAGATGTCGTCTTTGTCGATGGCGTCCGTACCCCGTTCGGCAAGGCGGGTGGCATGTACGCCAACACCCGTGCCGACGACCTGGTGATCCGCTGCATCCGCGAACTGCTGCGCCGTAACCCGCAGCTGCCGCCGGAGCGGGTCGAGGAGGTCGCCATCGCGGCCACCACCCAGATCGGCGACCAGGGCCTCACCATCGGCCGCACCGCCGCGCTGCTGTCCGGGCTGCCCAAGACCGTTCCCGGCTTCGCCATCGACCGGATGTGCGCCGGCGCCATGACCGCGGTGACCACCGTCGCCGGTGGCATCGCCATGGGCGCGTACGACATCGCCATCGCGGGCGGCGTCGAGCACATGGGCCGCCACCCGATGGGTGAGGGCGTCGACCCCAACCCGCGGATCGTCGCGGAGAAGCTCGTCGACCCGTCCGCACTTGTCATGGGCGCCACAGCGGAGAACCTGCACGACCGGGTCCCGCACATCACCAAGGCCCGCACCGACGCGTTCGCGCTCGCCTCCCAGCAGAAGACCGCCAAGGCGTACGCCAACGGCAAGCTCCAGGACGACCTGGTGCCGGTGGCCATCCGCGACGCCGAGGGTGGCTGGGGTCTGGCCACCGCCGACGAGGCTCCCCGGGACACCTCCCTGGAGAAGCTGGCCACGCTGAAGACGCCGTTCCGCCCGCACGGCAAGGTCACCGCGGGTAACGCGGCCGGCCTGAACGACGGCGCCACCGCCAGCCTGATCGCCGACGAGGCCACCGCCCGCGAGCTGGGCCTGCCCGTCGCCATGCGGCTCGTGTCGTTCGGCTTCGTCGGCGTGGAGCCGGAGGTGATGGGCGTCGGCCCGATCCCCTCGACCGAGAAGGCCCTGCGCATCGCCGGCCTGAGCATCGACGACATCGGCCTGTTCGAGCTGAACGAGGCGTTCGCCGTGCAGGTGCTCGCCTTCCTCGATCACTTCGGCATCGCCGACGACGACCCCCGGGTCAACCCGTGGGGCGGCGCGATCGCCATCGGCCACCCCCTCGCCTCGTCCGGCGTACGGCTGATGACCCAACTGGCCCGCCAGTTCGCCGAGCACCCCGAGGTCCGCTACGGCGTGACCGCCATGTGCATCGGCATCGGCATGGGCGGCACGGTCATCTGGGAGAACCCGCACTGGACGGAGGGCAACAAGTGAAGGCACCGAACGAGGTAGTCACCAAGGCGCTGCTGCGTCAGGTGACGGTACCGGGGCTGGACCGACCCGCCGCCCTGATCACGCTCGACAACGGCTTCGACCACACCAAGCCGAACACCTTCGGCCCGGCCGGTCTGACCAGCCTCGACGAGGCGATCACCGCCGCGCTGGCCGCCGACCCGGCGTTCATCGCGGTCACCGGCAAGCCGTACATCTTCTGTGTGGGCGCGGACATCGTCGGCCTGCCGCAGCTCGCCGACCGCGAGCAGGCGCTGGAGATCGGCCGGCTCGGCCACCGGGTCTTCGCCCGGCTCAAGGAAAGCCCCGTGCCCACGTTCGCGTTCGTCAACGGCGCGGCGATGGGCGGCGGGCTGGAGCTGGCGCTGCACTGCCACTACCGGACGCTGTCCGGTGGCGCGGCTGCGCTGGCCCTGCCCGAGGTCTCCCTCGGCCTGGTCCCGGGCTGGGGCGGCACCCAGCTGCTGCCGAACCTCATCGGCATCCCGGCCGCCACCCAGGTGATCATCCAGAACCCGCTTATGCAGAACAAGATGCTCAAGCCGAAGCAGGCTGCCGAGATGGGCATCGCGGACGTACTGCTGGAGCCGGCCGACTTCCTGGAGCGGTCCCTTGAGTGGGCCGCCGGCGTCGTCCGGGGTCAGGTCACTGTGACCCGCCCCGAGGTCGACAAGGACATGTGGGGCGGCGTGCTCTACTTCGCCCGGGAGACGCTGAACCAGCGGCTGCACGGCGCGGTCCCGGCCGCGTACAAGGCGCTGGATCTGCTGGAGACGGCGAAGGACGCGGACTTCGCAACCGGCACCGCCGCCGAGGACGAGGCCCTCGCGGACCTGGTCTTCTCCGAGGAACTGCGCAGCGGCCTCTACGCCTTCGACCTGGTGCAGCGGCGGGCCAAGCGGCCTGCTGGCGCACCGGACAAGGGCCTGGCCCGCACCGTCACCAAGGTCGGCATCGTGGGCGCGGGCCTGATGGCAAGCCAGCTGGCGCTGCTGTTCGCCCGCCGCCTCCAGGTGCCGGTGGTGATGAGCGACCTCGACCAGTCCCGGGTGGACAAGGGCGTCGGGTACGTGCACACCCAGATCGAGAAGGCCGTCAGCAAGGGCCGGATGGACAAGGGTACGGCCGCCAAGCTGTACGGCCTGGTCAGCGGCACTGTCGACAAGAGCGCGTTCGCCGACGCGGACTTCGTCATCGAAGCGGTCTTCGAGGACCTGGGCGTCAAGAAGCAGGTCTGGGCCGAGCTGGAGAAGATCGTCTCCCCGGAGGCGGTGCTCGCCACCAACACCAGCTCGCTGTCCATCACCGAGATGGCAGCGGATCTGGAGCACCCGGAGCGGGTCGTCGGCTTCCACTTCTTCAACCCGGTGGCTGTCCTGCCGCTGCTGGAGATCGTCCGGGGCGAGCGCACCGACGACGCCACCCTGGCCACCGCGTTCGCTGTCAGCAAGCAGTTGAAGAAGTCCTCGGTGCTTGTCAAGGACGCACCGGCGTTCGTGGTCAACCGGCTGCTCACCCGCTTCCTGGGCACCGTGTTCGCGGCCGTCGACCAGGGCACCCCGCTGGACGTGGCGAACAGCGCACTGGACCCGCTGGGCCTGCCGATGCGCCCGCTCGCCCTGCTCCAGCTGGTCGGCCCGGCCGTGGCGTACCACGTGGGCGGGACGCTTCACGAGGCGTACCCGGACCGGTTCGGTGTCAGCGAGAACCTCAAGCGCATCGCCGATTCCGGCCAGCCGATCGTTGTCGACGACCAGATCAACGACGAGGTGGCGAAGCTGCTCGTGGTCGGCGACCAGCCGCTCACCGAGGAGCAGGTCCGCCAGAACGCGCTCGACGCGCTCGCGCAGGAGATCCGGCTGATGCTGGACGAGGGTGTCGTCGCCGAGGCGCAGGACATCGACCTGTGCATGATCCTCGGTGCCGGCTGGCCGTTCCACCTGGGCGGCGTCACGCCGTACCTGGACCGGACCGGCACCAGCGAGCGGGTCACCGGCCAGCGGTTCCTGCCGCGTGGGGCGGCGAGCCTGCCCGCCTGATCCACGTACGTCGCACCCTGCGTTCGCGGTGGTTGCCCCGTCCAGCTTGGATGGAGGTAGCCACCGCGAATGTCGTTGTGCCTGATTCCGGTCGGGCCGGGACAGTGGGACCCTCTGGTGGCTGGCTACGATCACCCGTTCGCACCCTCGCCTGGAGCTGATCAATGTCCTCACCGCCGGTCGACCCCTGGTCCGGGCAGACGGAGCCCGACGCGCGCTACGACTTCCACCCGCAGGGCCCGGAGGGCTACCAGCAGCCGCCAGCCGAGGGTTGGGTGCCGCAGCCGGGCGGGCAGCAGCCGTACGACGGCCACTGGCACGGTGCGCCGCAGCCCGCTCCGCCACCGGCGGTCCAGCAGCCGTATCCCACACAGCCATATCCCGCCCCGCCGTACTCGACGCCGCCGCACTCGACCCCGCCGCACTCGACTCCGCCGTACTCGACGCCGCCGTACTCGACTCCGCCGTACTCCAACACACCGCACGGCGGATATCCCGGCACGCCGCAGACCGGCTATCCGGCCGGTCAGTACGCCGGCTACCCGCCGCCCCATCCCGGTGGCGGACAGGGGCAGTCACGCCAACTGATCCTGATCCTGGGCATCGTCGGGCTGCTGGTGCTCTGCCTCGGCGGAGGCGGAGTCGCCTACGTTGCCTACGAGCGGGATCAGCGGGCCGACCCGACACCCACCCCTACCGCCGCCACCACCACAGCGCCAGCCAGCACTCCGAGCGCCACCGCCTCCGCGTCGGCCACTCCGTCGCCGGGGCCCAGTCCCGCTGCCCAGATCCGGGTCGTCACACCGGAGACTCTCGCGGGGCGTCCGAAGAGCACGGACGCGACGCTGAAGAAGTTGGCGGAGGACATGGTCCAGGAGCTGAGAGGCTCGGTGCGCGGCGAGAACGATGTCGTCGGCGCCTTCTACGGCAGCCCCAGCGAGCGGGACATGGTCATGGTGATCGCTGCCTCCACGTTCGTGCTCAACCCCACAAAAGAGCTCGACGACGCGGTGCGGTCGATGTCCAAGGGCCTGGCCGTGACGGGGATGACCACCATCGCCCCGGGCCCACTGGGTGGGGTGGCCAAGTGCGGCGACGGCAAGTCCGCGGAGGTGGCGCTGGGTGTCTGCGCCTGGGCCGACCACGGCAGCGTCGGGATCATCGTGATGTTCTTCTCGTCCGCGGCCGCCTCGGCGGCGGAGTTCGTCACCATCCGGGCGGAGATCGAGCAGCAGTCCTGACCACCACGGCGACGCGTGGGCGACGACTGCCCGAAACGCGGCACCATCGACGCCGTGGTCGAATCGTCGCCGTCCGATCGTGGAGTTGACTGATGTCCCAGCCGCCGGCCAACCCCTTCGGCCCGCCGCACGATCCCCCTCCGCAGCGGCCGGCACCGCAGTACCAGCCAGGGCCGCCGCAGCAGCCCGTTGGCTGGGCACCGCCGCCGCAGGGCTTCGGGCCCGCGCAGTCGGGTCAGCCGTACGGCTACCCGAACGTCGCCGTCGGCCCGCCGCCGAAGAAGTCGAACCTCGCCACGATCGTGGTGATCGCGCTGGCGGCGGTGCTGGTGCTCTGCGTCGGCGGAGCGGCGGTCACCTGGTTCGTGGTCACGGACGACAAGAACGACGCGGGCGACGTCGTTGAGACCAGCAGGATCGAGGTGGTCGCGCCCGACACCCTCGCCGGCCGACCGAAGTACACCGGGACGGACTTACAGGGCGTTTCCGAGGCGACGGTCAACGCGATCAGGCCGATGGTGCAGAACGAGACAGGCGCGGTCGGCGCCTACTACGGAGAACCGATCCTGCGGGACTTCATCCAGATCGCCGCTGTCTCCGGGCTGGTGGTCGACCCGCAGAAGAAACTGGACGACGCGGTGCGAGGGCTGTCCACGCTGAAACTCAACGACATGGCGGCGACCGAGCCCGGCCCGCTCGGCGGCGACGCCCGCTGCGGCAACGGCTGGGCCGACGGCGTACCGCTGGGTGTGTGCCTCTGGGCGGACGGGGGCAGCGTGGGTGTGGTGGTCATGCACTACAGGTCCGCCGAACAGATGATCGCCGAGTTCGTCGGCATCCGTGGTCAGATCGAACAGCGTTCGTGAGCCGTGACCGGGGCCCCGGCCGTCCGAAGGTGGCCGAAGCCCCGTGAAAGTGCAAGATCCGCGCACCTTCGCCGAAGCTGCTGCCTCCAGCGAGCCGGAGGCGACATCATCTGCGTAGTTGCGCGGATGTTGACTATTCGAGGCGGCCGGGCCGCCGGCGCCTAGGCCGTGGCGGCGTCACCCGGTGCGGCTGACGTCGCAGCCCGCTCGGGCGCGCTGCGCAGCACGCAGAACTCGTTGCCCTCCGGGTCGGCGAGCACCACCCAGCCGGCGCCGTCGGGCCGGGTCTGGTCGTCGACGAGTGTCGCGCCGATGCCGAGCAGCCGCTCGACCTCCTCGGCGCGGGTCCGGTCGGCTGGTTGCAGGTCGAGGTGCAGCCGGTTCTTCACCGTCTTGCCCTCGGGTACGGCGATGAACAGCACCACCGGGCCTCCCGGCGGCACGAGCATCGCCTCCGGGTCACCGGGGAAGTCGTCCGGCTGCCGGGGGCAGTCGAAGACCTGCGACCAGAAGCCGGCAAGGGCGTACGTGTCGCGACAGTCGATGCTGACGTTGTGGATAGTCGAACTCACAGTGGTCCTCCATGTGGCGCGTGGCGCGGCACCCGTTTCCGGGCATGGCGCAGCACGCAGAAACCGGTTTCCCTGCGGACGGGCGGTCAGCGCCCGACCCGTGCGGGGGCGCTCCGCCTCCGGGACCTCAGCCGACGCGGACCCGGGGCGCGGAGCAGACATTCGTTGACATCGACGCACCCCCTTCGCTTCCGAGCTGACAGCGCGATCTTTGCACCGGCCGCGCGCCGCGCGCAACCCCGTTCAGGCAGCGCCGGGCGCCGGGCAGGGCACCGAAGGCGCGTCCGCCGTCGGGAGGGTGACAGTCACCTCCAGGCCGCCGCCGGGCTGGGCGATCACCTTGACGGTGCCTCCGTGCGCCTGGCAGACCGCCCGCACGATCGACAGTCCCAGACCCGAGCCGCGCGCGCCGGTGCGTTCCCGCCCACCACGCCGGAACGGCTCGAACAGCCCCGGCACGTCGGCCTGGTCCACCTCGAACCCGGTGTTGCCCACCACGAGCCAGGAGCGCTGGCCGTCGGTGCCGGTACGCACCCAGAGCCGGCCGTGCAGATGGTTGTAGCGGACGGCGTTCTCGATGAGGTTGCCGGCCAGCCGGTCGAGCAGCCCGGGGTCTCCGACCACTGGCGCGGACTCCAGCGACGTCTGCACGCGCAGGCCGATCCGTTCCACCTCACGGCGCATCGCGGACAACGCGTTGGCGGTGCCCGCGGCGAGGTCGCACTCGGTGCGTCGACCGAGCCGCCGCCCGGCCTGCGCCTCGCTGCGCGCCAGCACCAGCAGCGCGTCCACAAGGCCATTGGCCCGCTCGGAGGCGTCGCGCACCACTGTCGCCATCCGGCGGTATTCGGCGGTGTCGGCGTCGTCGTCGCTGAGCGTCACGTCGATCTCGGTCCGCATGACGGCAAGCGGGGTGCGCAGCTCGTGCGAGGCGTTCGCCACGAAGCGCTTCTGCGCCTCGAACGCCGACGCGATCCGGTCCAGCATCGCGTCGAAGGTCTTGGCCAGCTCCGCCACCTCGTCGTCGGCGCCCGAGTAGCCGATCCGCTGGTCCAGGGTGGCCTCGCCGAGCCGCTGCGCGGTAGCGGTGACCTGGTGCAGCGGGCGCAGCGCCCGGCCGGCCACGGCGTACGCGCCGGCCACCCCGACGACGCTGATCGCCAGCAGCGCGACGAGGCCCTTGGCCAGCAGCTCCCCCGAGGCGGCGTCGACAAGTTGACGCTGCCACTGGGCGGCGTCCATCGACCGGCCGTCGGAGAGAAGCACCGTCGTGCCGGGCAGCAGCTCGTCGGTGGGTCGCAGCGCGTCCCGGACCAGCAGCCAGGCCAGCAGCACCAGGATCGCGCCCGCGCCGACCAGCAGCACGCCGTTGAGCAGTGTCAGCCGCAAGCGCAGTGTGGGCCGCAACCGGCGGCTCACGCGCCCACCTCCGAGGTGCGGTAACCCGCGCCCACCACGGTCTCGATGAGCGGCGGATCGCCGAGCTTCTTGCGCAGCGTCATCACCGTGACCCGCACGATTGTGGTGAACGGGTCGGTGTTGGCGTCCCAGACCCGCTCCAGCAGCTCCTCGCTGGAGACCACCGCTCCGCGCGCCTTGAGCAGCTCGCTGAGCACCCCGAACTCCTTGTTCGTCAGGTCGATCGGCACACCGGCCCGGGTGGCGACGCGGCGGGCCGGGTCGAGCACGAGGTCGGCGAGTTCGAGCACCGGCGGCGCGGCCGGGGTGGCCCGCCGGCCGAGCGCCTGCACCCGGGCGACCAGCTCGTCGAAGGCGAAGGGCTTCGGCAGGTAATCGTCCGCGCCGAGCTGCAACCCCTCCACCCGGTCGGCCACCGTGCCGCTCGCCGTCAGCATCAGCACCCGGGTCAGCGCGCCGGACGCGGCGAGCTCGGCGCAGATCTGGTCGCCGTGCACGCCGGGCAGGTCGCGGTCGAGCACCACCACGTCGTACCGGGTCACGAACGCCGCCTCGTGGCCGGCGTCGCCGTCGTACGCCACGTCGACCGCCATGCCCCGCTTGCGCAACCCGCGCGCGATCGCGTCGGCGAGGTTGCGCTCGTCCTCCACCACCAGTACCCGCATCCCCGGCCTCCTCGCTGCTGACCACCGACAACCTAGTGCCGGCCGGCAAACAATCGTCCCTCGACGCCCGCGTCGGTCGCCGTCGCGGGCCACTGCGGCGGTACGGGCTGCTCGTCCATCCGGCCGACCGGTGATCAGTCGGGCAGGTTCCACAGCTGGTACGAACTGTTAGCTGTGGCGCACAGCACGTGACCCGTGATGGCCTGACAATCCCCTGTGGCGTCCGGCAGGACGTCCAGGACGCGTACCTTGCCGGCACGGGCATCCAACTCTCCGACGAGCAGCCCGCCGCCGGGATACCCACGTAAGCCGACCATCCGGCGGGCGTCGCCGACCTGGTACAGCTCCCATCTGCCCAGGTCGGCCAGCTCCTCGCCGGTAAGTGCATCGACAACGAGGTACCGCACCATCGGACCGGGACCGCTGACGCTCACCATCAGCCTGCCGTCGTACGGCCAGCCCCACGACCAGCGGTCGGTACGCCAGCGCAGCCCGCCGGTCTCGGGGTCGATCGCCAGTAGTTCGCCCCCACCGGTGCGTATACACAGAACGGGGCCACAGTTCGCCGCGAACTCGACCGGGCCGGTCGTACGTGTCCAGCGCCGGTCCAGCCGATCCAGCCCGTACGCGGTGACAGTGGCCGAGCCTCTGTCGACGGCAAGCAGCAGGTCTTCCATCACCTCGAGCCCGAGCGGCCCGTCGTCGGGTGGGAGCAGGCTGGCACTGGCCAGCACCGCGCCGGTGCTCGCCTCGCGTACCTCGACCGGCGCGTTCACCGGGTTGAGCACCACCCGGTCCACCCCGTGCCCGGTGTCGCGGAAGCTGATCTGGGCACTTGTGGGCGGCAACTGCCAGCGCACGGTGCCGCAGCAGGGATCGACAGCACGCAGGCTGCTCACTTCGGTCTGGCCGCCGGAGTGCAGCAGCAGGTTGCCGTCAGCCAACGCGATGGCCCTGCCCGGCTGCTGCCACCGCAGCGCCCCGGTTGCCCGGTCCAGCGCCACAGTGAGCGTTTCCCGGCCCACCGGCCCGATCTCGTAGCCGGTGACCAGCAGCATCCCGGCCAGCGGGGTGATGCGCCAGGACCGGGCCTCGGCCGACAACGGCGCCTGCCAGGCCGGCGCGCCGCCGGGCAGCCGGTACGCGGCCAACCGCCCCTGCCGCGCCGATGTGTTTGCCGGCTCGACGATCAGGAAGAGGTCATCGTCGACAAGCGCATCGGCGCCGAGCCGAGCAGGCAGCGTCACCACGGTCCGTCGAGGCGGTAGCGCGGCACCGGCGGTGACGGTGACCAAGACGAGCAACAGGAGCAGCGCGCAGCGCAGCCGCCGGTCGTTGGCACGGGGTGGGCGGGGCAACAGGTCCGGGTCCGGACCGTGCCGTAACTCGCCGAGGTCGATCACCGGACCGGTCACGGCCGAGACCGCCAGAACGCGGTCGAGCCGTCAGGTCGCTGGTCCTTCACCACCAGTAACCGCCTCCCGCCCTCCTCGCCGCCGACCGCCGGCAATCCCTTGCCAGCCGACAACCATCGTCCCCCGTCGATCGGCTCGCCGCTTGTCAGCCGGGCAACCGCCACAGCGCGAAGGAGGCATCCTGCCGACGGCAGAGCATCTGTCCGGTGACCACCGCCTGGCACTCGCCGGCCGTGTCCGGCAGCACGTCCAGCAACCGGACCGTGCCCGCCCGGACGTCCAGCTCAGCGACGAGCAGACCGCCGTCGGGATGACTGCGTACGCCGATCGTCGGGCCGCCCCACGGGAACTGGGCCAGCTCCCAGCGACCCAGATCGGCGAGCACCCGGCCGGTCTGCGGGTCGAGCACGGAGAGCTGCTCCGCACCCGGCCCGGCGCTGCTCACACTGGTGGCCAGCAGCCGGCCTGCCGACGGCCAGACCCACGCCCAGCGGTCGCTGCCCCAGAGCGGCCGACCGGTCGCGGCGTCGACGACCCGCAGCCCACCGGAGCGGTTCTGGAGGCAGACGGTCGTGCCGCAGTCCGACGCGTACAGCGCCTCGTCGGCGGGTGTACGCCAGCGCTGGTCCAGCCCGTCGAGCCCGTACGCGGTGATCATCGTCGGGGACCCGCCGAAGGTGAGCAGCAGGTCGTCCACTATCTGCACACCCGTGCGCGCCCCACTGACGGGTGCCGCCAGCCCGGTGCGCGCCAGCACGGCACCCGTGGTCCCGTCGAGGACCTCGATGGGCCCGTTCGCGTGGCTGAGCACCACCCGGTCCACGCCGTGCTCGCCGTCGCGGAAGCTGAAATCGCCGCCCGCGACGATGGGCACCTGCCAGCGCACTGTGCCGCAGCACGGGTCGACAGCCCGTAGGGTGCCCCCCTGGTCGCCGACGGAGTGCAGCAGCAAATTGCCGTCGGCGAGCAGGCTGGGGCTGCCGGGCTGCTGCCAGCGGTACGCCCCGGTCCGGCGGTCCAGCGCCACGGTGAGCGTGCCCTGCCGGTCCGGGCCGGTCTCGTGCCCGGTGGCCAGCAGCATGTCGCCCTGCTGGGCGATGCCCCAGTATCGGCCCTCCGCCGGCAGCGAAGCCTGCCAGGCCGGCTCGCCGCCGGGCAGCCGGATGGCTGTCAACCGCCGCTGCGCCGCCGGTCCGCTGAGCGGCTCGACGAGCACGAAGAGGTCACTGGTGACCAGGGCGTCGGCGCCGAGGCGGCCCGGCAGCGCCAACACCTCACGCCGGGGGTGCGGCCCCGCGCCGGCCAGGCTGACAAGCACGAGCAGCAGGACCAATGCGCAGCGCAGGGGCCGCCCCTTGGCCAGTGGCGGGCGAGGCAGCCGGTCGGCTTCCGGCCCATGCCGCAGCTCGCCGAGGTCAATCAGCGGGCCGGTCACTGGTGTAACCGCCACAGCGCCGTCGAGCCGTCGAGGCGCCGGCAGAGCAGCACCGGCAGCGCCGCCTGGCACCCGCCTGCCACACCCGGCAGGATGTCCAGGGTCCGCGCCCGGCCGGCGGCCAGGTCCAGTTCGGCGACCACGAGCCGACCGTCGACCGTCGACCGTACGCCAATCAGGTCGTCGCCCCTGCGCATCCGGCTCACAAGCCCCCACCGACCCAGATCCGCCCTCTCCTGCCCGGTCTTCGCGTCGCGTACCGCGTACCGCTGGTCGTGCCCCATCATCAACAGCCGGTCCTGCCGGACGTCGGCGAGCATGTCCGGACCGGGATTGGCCCATCGGACGGCACCGGTGGTGGCGTCGATGGCCTGCAGGCCGCCGGTCTGCAGGCCTGCGCAGAGCAGATCCGCACAAGCCACCGACCAGGCCACCAGCGGCACCGGGGACGTCCACATCGGTGCGATGTCGGGCAGGCTGTAGGCGACCAGCCGGGTGCTGCCCGGCGGGACGAGCAGCACCAGGTCGCCGACGACCTGCACCCGCTGGAACGCCGACCGGTCGCCGGGCAGCGTGTCCACGCTCCGCAGCAGCTTGCCGGTGCCGGCGTCGTACACCTGTAGTTCGCCGGTCGGCTGGACGACAACGACCTGGTCGACCTGGCCGGCGCGCTCGTGGTAGTCAGGGCTGCCGGGTGGGACGGGCACCGACCAGAGCACCCGACCGGTGTCGGGCGCCACCCTGCTCACCGTGCCCGGCGCGTCGTCCGCGTCGTCCACGAGAAGCAGGCCGCCGTCGACAGTCCACTGGACGAGCCCCGGATGGTGCCAGCGCCGCTGCCCCGTGGCGGCGTCGAAGGCGGTGGTCTCCAGCACCTCAGCGGTGGTGGCCGCGACGGCCAGCAGCAACCCGCGCTCGGCCCACACGGCCAGATAGTCACCGCTTCGCGCCAGCGGCACCCGCCACCGGCGGCGCAGGTCCTGCTCTCCGGTCGCCGAGGGCAGGGTGTACGCCGTGAGGTACCGCTCGCCGTCAGGTGTGGTCGGGTCGACAACGACGACGCCGGCGGCGGTGAGGTACGCCGAGGCGTCCGGCACGGTCGGCACCGGCGTCACCGCCCGGCGGGGCGCCGGTGCCCCGCCGGCGAGCACGAGCAGGGTCAGCAGCAGTACGCCGGTGCTGCGCAGCGGTCGGCCGGCGGCGCGCGGCCGGCGGGGCGGCGGTGCCGATACCGGCTCGTCCCGGACCTCGCCCAGCTCGATAATCGACAACGACAGTCCCTCCGTGGCGGGGTGCGACCTACCGGGCTGCCCCGGCAAACCGGCCGCTGCCGTACCGGCCCGGCAAATGCGACGCAACCTCGCCTGTACGATGGCGCGTCGTGGCTGTGCCGGTGGTAGACCCCTCGCTGAATCCCGTGACCGACGCCGACCCGGCCGAGGTCGAGCCGACACGGCGGCCTCGACGCCGCCCGGCCCGAACCGACCTGTTGGCCCTCGGAGCCTATGTGCTGCTGGGTGTCTTCGTCTGCCTCAACTACTGGGGTGACGTGACCGGTCGGGTCTCCTCGCACCTGCCGACCGACCACAGTTGGTTCGAGTGGCTGTTCGCCCACGGCGCCTACTCGGTACGGCACCTGGAGAACCCGCTGTTCACGGCCCGGCAGAACGCCCCGGACGGGGTGAACATGATGGCCAACACCTCGCTGCTCGGGGTGACCCTGCCGCTGTCGCCGCTGACAATGCTGTTCGGCCCGCAGGTCACGTACGCGCTCTACCTGGGCGGCGCCCTGGCGGCCACTGCGGGCACGGCGTACTGGATGCTCTCGCGGCACCTGGTGAAGTCCCGAGCTGCCGCATTCGTCGGTGGCGCGTTCCTCGGTTTCGCGCCGGGCGTCGTCCACCACGCGAACGGTCAGCCCAACTTCGTGTCCAACTTCCTGTTGCCGCTGATCGTCGTGCGGGTGCTGCGGCTTGGCGAGTCGGGTCGGTGGCGGCGCAACGGGCTGGTGCTCGGCGCGCTTGTGGCGTACCAGATCTTCATCAACGAGGAGATGCTGCTCCTCACCGCGCTTGCCTGCCTGGTCGTCGTGCTCGCGTACGTCGTGCAGCGCCCGGCGGCGGCGCGGCGCGCGGCCGGCTCGTTCCTGGCCGGGCTCGGCGTCGCCGGTGGCCTGGCGCTACTGCTGACGGCGTACCCGATCTGGTTCCAGTTCAACGGCCCGCAGTCCTACCGCGGCCTGCAGGGCGGTGTCTTCCACAACTGGGGCGAGGACCTGGTCGCCTTCGTCACCTTCGCCCGGGACACCTGGGCCGGTAACCCGGAGGTGGAGAAGACGATCGGGTTGACCGAGCAGAACACCTGGTTCGGGTGGCCACTGGTGCTGCTGTCGGTGGTGGCGCTCGTGCTGCTGGTGCGCCGCTCGTTGGCCGCCCGGATCATCGCGGTGCTGGTCGTGGTCTTCACGGTGGCCTCGATCGGGCCGTGGGTGCGCTTCAACGGCGTCGAGACCACGGTGCCCGGCCCGTGGTCGTACGTGTCGGACGACCTGCCGCTTGTCGAGATGATGATGCCGACCCGGTTGGCGCTTGTGGTGGCCGCCGCGTTGGGCGTACTGCTGGCGCTGACCTGGGACGCGGCGGCCCGGCAGGGGCGTCCGGTGGCCGACCGGCCCGAGGTGCCGGCCCAGCGCACCGGCGAGCCGGCGGAGTCCGACGTGCCGTCCATGCCCGCGCCGGTCGTGTCGCGTCGACGCTGGCTGCGCCCGGTGGGGTACGCGGCGGTCGCGCTGGCGGTGCTGCCGCTGTTCCCCCGGCCGCTGCCGGCGCAGCAGGTGGACCCGCCGCCGAACTTCATCACCGCCGGCGGCTGGCGCCCCTACGTGCCGGAGGGCCGGACCCTCGTGCCGGTGCCGATCCCGAGCAACGTGCACGGCCTGTCGACGCTGCGGTGGAGCGCGCTGACCGGGCACGAGTTCCCCATCCCGGGTGGCTACTTCATCGGCCCGAACGAGCTGGGCGAGGGCGTCTTCGGCGCTCCGAACCGGCCCACCAGCACCCTCATCTACTCCACGATGGACGCTGGTGCGGTTCCGGCGATCACCGACGAGAACCGCCGTCAGGCCGTCGAGGACCTGCGGTTCTGGCGGGCGTCGGTGGTGGTGCTCGGGGCGCATCCGCGCGAGGCGGTGCTGCGTGAGCTGGTCACCGCCCTGATCGGGCCGCCGCAGCGGGTCGACGACGTCTGGGTGTGGGACGTCCGCGCGCTCGTGGACTGACGCGCTGCCCGACGGTCAGCCGACCCGGTCCCGGACGTCCCAGACCCACGCGCCGTCGACCTGGCGTCCGGGGCCGAGCAGCGCCTCGACGGTCCGGCGCACCGGCTCGTCCTGCGCGAGCCGGCCGAGCACGACGATCGCGGCCCGCCAGTGCCGCAGGTCCTCGACGGCCTGACGGCGGTCGTCGTCGGTGAGCGCCGGCACCGCGCCGGTCTGCGCGACCCGCCGGAGCAGCACGGAGGTGGGTCGGTCCGGCGCACCCCAGCGCGCCGCCGGGTCGTCCGGGCCGCTCGGGCCGATGAAATAGCCGCCCGGCGCTTCGAATGCCAGCCCGGTGCGGGCGGACCAGAGCATCACCGGGCTCAGCGCGGCGCCGGTGACCGGGGGCACCGCCACCACTGTCCGGCCCGCTGGCACCAACGGCCGCCACCGGCCGTCGGCGACGAACGCCGGCACAGGCGCCACCGGGATCGCCCGGATCGGCGTCGGCACCAGCGGAAGCAACGCGGCTACCACCGCGCCACCCCACAGCAGGCGTACCGGCAGTCCTTGCACGGCCGCCGCCCGGACCCGGTCCAGCGACAGCGCCACGAGCACGCCGAGCACCGGTACGCACACCAGCGCGAACCGGGCCGGCACCGCGAGGTCGAGCAGCGGCAGCCCGGCGACCAGGCGGTACGGCCCGGGGATGCCGGTGGCGGTGCTGTCGATCCGCAGCTCGGTGCCGAGCGAGAGCAGGGCGAAGACGATGCCGCAGCCGGCCAGCGCGCGGACCAGCGGGCGTCGCCACAGCCAGATCACGATGACCACGGCGAGCACCAGCAGCCCGGGGCCGAAGAACGAGTTCTCCTCGGTCGGGTTGGGCGACAGCAGTCCCGGCAGCCAGTTGTCACCGAACACTGTCTGCCGGGCCGAGGCGGTGAACGACGCCGCGTCGAGCTGGAAACCGTGCGCGGCGAAGGCCATCCCGTCGTAGTGCTGCGGGCCGTGGAACTGGAACCACAACGGGTACGCCAGCGGCACCACCGCTACGACGGCCGCCACAGCGAGCCTGCCGAACAGGGTCGGGGCGTGTCGCCGGGCCGCCGCCCGGTCGGCGAGCGCGTAGCCCACCGCGAACACCCCGGAGGCGAGGGCCAGGAAGACAAGCGTCTCCTCCCCGATGAACACCTGCCAGACGACAAGCAGCCCCAGGCCGACGCCGGATCGCCACACGGCGCGCTGCCACGCCTCGCCGGGTCCTGGTGCGGGGCGGAACACCAGGGCGAGGATCGCCGGCACGAGGAACTGGGCGGCCATGTGCAGGTGTGCCCCCGCCTGGGCGATCATGCCGGGGGCGAAGCCGCAGATCAGCCCACCGACCGCCGCCGCCGACCGGGCGGTGACCAGGCGGCGGCGCAGCAGCGCGTACCAGGCCGTTGCCGTGCCGGCGAGGCAGCAGACGACAGCAACGCAGAACGCCACCTGCGAGCCGAACAGCAGCGTGACCGGGGCCAGCGGGACACCCAGGCCGAGCACCGACGTGTTCGCCATCAGGTTGACGCCGTCCGGTGCGTTCAACGCCGTGCTGTAGAGCGGGTTCCCGCCCTCGCTGACCGCACGCGCCGCGTGGGCCAGCATCCACTCGAAGAGGACCTGGTCGCCGGCCTGGTGGAACAGCCGCCCGGGGTGGCCCCACTGGCCGCTGGTCAGCAGCAGCGCCAGGCCGACGTAGCCGGCGACCACGAACGCGTCCGGCAGCCACGCCGGTCGGGGCCGGCGCGTGGACGCCGATCCGGCCGTCGCCGTCGTCACCGACGACGACGACGCTCCGGCGGCCATCAGACCGAGCGGTCCGTCAGCGCCCGGACATCCCACACCCAGACGTCCAGCTCCTGCCGGCCCGGACCGACAAGCTCCTCGACGGTACGCCGCAGCGGCTCGACGTTCTGCTGACGCAACGGGAGCACCAGGATCGCCGCCTGCCAGTGCCGCAGCTCGTCCTGGAAGCGTCGACGCTGCCTGTCGTCGAGCTTCGGTGCCCGGCCGGTGGTCGCCACCTCCTCCAACAGTTGACCCACCCCGCTGGGCCGGCCGCCGAACCGGCCCGGGTCACCGGTATTGCCGTTGCGGGGGGCCAGGAAGTAGCCGCCCGGGATCTTGAAGTCGAGGTTTGTGGCCGCCGCCCAGCGCATGCCGTGCGTGTTGCCCATACTGGGCACCGGGATCGGCACCAGCGTCTGGTCCGGGCCGACGTACGTCCGCCAGCGGTCGGCGGTGATGAAGTCCGGCACCGGCGGTCGGGAGACCATCCGCAGCGGCATCGGTGCGATCGGCAGCAGCGCGAACGCCAGGCCGGCGGCGGTGAGCGTGCGCACCGTACGCCGCTCGACCGAGCGCAGCGCCCAGGCCCGCTCGACGGCCAGCGCGAGCAGCAGCCCGACCACCACCGTGGTGATCAGGCCGAACCGGGTCGGCACCACAGCGTCCAGCAGTGGCAGGTGCACCAGCAGCTGCCACGGCCCGGTGATCAGCTCCCGGTCCCACCAGGAGATCCGCTCACCGAGGGACAGCACAGCGAACAGGCCGCCGGTCACCGCGAGCGCCCGGACGATCATCTCCCGGCGCAGCCACACCACGATGGCGATGGCGAGCAGCGAGAGGCTCCAGCCGAAGAAGGCGTTCTCCTCGGAGTAGTTCGGCGCCAGGTTGGCGTTTGCCCGCTGGTTGCCTCCGAGCGTGGGGGAACCGGGCGCGAAGAACGCGGCGATGTCGTTGCCGTAGTCCTGGACCGCATCGCTGAGACCGTGGTACGCCATCGGCCCGGCGAACTGCACGTACAGGGGGTACGCCAGCAGCGAACCGGCCAGCAGCGTGCACGCCGCGACACCGATGCCCAGGGGCCGCCACGCCGCCCACCAGCGGGCCGGCTCCTGGGCGAGCACCGCGAGCAGGAAGACCCCGCAGGCCATCGCCGTGAAGAGCAGGATCTCCTCGTTGATGAACGCCTGCGCGGTGACGAGCACCGCGAGCAGCAACCCGTCGCGTACCGGCCGGCGGGACCGGGTGAGCACCAGCACCCGCCACACGATGAACGGCAGCAGGAACTGGCTGATGATGTTCGGATGCCAGCTGGCGTGCGAGAGCATCGCCGGAGAGAAGCCACAGAACCAGCCGCCGGCCGCCGCCGCGAGCGGGGTCCTTACGACGTGGCGGGACAGCACGAGATACCAGGCCGTGGCCGTGCCGGCGAGGCCGAGCGTCACGAGCACCACGAAGGACACCGCGGGCCCGAACAGCACTGTCACCGGCACCATCGGGATGCCCAGCGCCAGCACTGCCGTGTTGGCCATCAGGTTGACGCCGTCGGGGTAGTTGAACTGCTCGGTGAAGAACGGGTACTCGCCGTGCAGCACCACGCGTACCGAGTGGGCGAGGAAGAACTGCACCTGGGCCGGGTCGCCGGTGTAGAGCGACGCCACCCGACCGGCCGGGTCCAGCCAGATCCGGCTTGTCACCCAGAGCGCGGCGAGCAGGAACAGCCCGCCCACCGCCAGGTGCTGGCGGCGGCGCGTCCAGCGGGTCCACCACCGTCGGCGCGGTCCGGCCGGCGCCGCCACGGCGTCATCCGCAGCAGCGGCATCGTCGGGTACGTCGGCCGGCGGCGCTTCGGCCGGCGAGGGCTCGACGGTGTCGGTGCGGGACGGGGCGGCGGCCGGAGCGGGAGCACTGGCCACAGGGGTCGTGCTGGCCACGGGAGTCTTGCTGGCCGTGGTGGTCTCGCGTGCTGTGGTGGTCTTGCTTGCTGTGGTTGTCGGGGAGGCGCGGCGGGTGTGCTGGCTCACAGACTCGTCGGGACCCACTGCCGCCTCCGGGTGCGGCGCGGACAGGGCGCGGGACTCGGCAGGCGTCACAGTCGGCGGAGTCTACCCGAGCGACGAAACGGCACTAAAAGCCCCAGGGCTCCGTCCACTATGGTTCGTCAGTCGCCGGCCAGCGAAAGCGCTGCACCGGACATCTCGTACTATGGCGCTTTCCGTAAACGACGGCGAGGCGATCGGGGGCGGGTCTCAGGTGACTCCAGGCCGCCAGCACGGCACGACGCTCGCCGTCCTGCTGACAGCACTGTTGGCCGCCACCGCCTGCGGTCCGGTGGCCGACCGGGCACCGCGCGACCTGCGGGTGGGCTACGACAGCCTCGACGGCACGCTGAAGGTGTGGCCGCCACGGGGCGATCTGGCCGCTGACGCCGCGGCGACGACGGCGATCACCGACGCGGTCCGCGCCTGGCGCTCACCGATCGACGACCGGGCGCACCTGCCCTCGTCGGGCATCCTGTTCTCCGGCCGGGTCGACGACACGCCCATCGCGCTGGTGGCGGCCGACGTGCCCGGCGAGAGCGCGTCCTGGCTGCTGCAACTCACCGGCGACGGCGGCCGGTACGCGGTGACCCGGGCCACCGAGTACACCGACCCGGGCTACCTGGTCTACTCCGACGTGCTGCCGGTGCACACAGCCGACGGCCGGCGCTACCTGGTCTCCGCCCGGGTGCAGCAACTCCTCGGGCCGCAGGACCGGGCGCTGCCCCTCACCGACGGGCTCAGCGCCCCTGCCGACGTACCGGCCTGCACGGCCGTGGGGGTGACCGCGACGCTGCGGGCCACCGAATCGCTGCCGCGAGGGCGGGCCGCCGACCGGCTGCTCGACCTGGGCACCGGCACGACCGACCCGCGCTATCCCCTGGTACGCGACGAGTCCGGCGCCGGCCGGCGGGCGCTGACCGGCCTGGACACCTGTGTGCTGGCCGGTGAGCGGGGTCCTTTCGGCAGCATTCCGCGTCGGATCGGCGACCGGGACGCCCCTCGTGCGGTGCCGACGTCCTGGCCGATGGCGAAGCTCACGGTCCGTTCGCTCGGCGAGGTGGCCCTCGGCGGCGGCGAGCCCGCCGAGTTGCAGCAGCTCAGCTGGGACACCGACGCCGGCACGATGACCTCTGTCGTCTACCGGCCGGCGGACGGGAGCGCGCCGGTGGTCTCGCCTGCCGACCGGGCCACCCCGTTGCAGACGTACCACCTGCCGATGCCCGGCCAGCCGCTTGTGGTGCTCAGTTGGCGGGCCACCCGGGACAGCTCCCTCTCGGTACCGCCGGGAACTCCCCAACTCGTGGAGCGCCCCGGCCTGGTGGTCATCCCCGAGCCGACCCGCACCCAGACCTACAGCCTGGCAAACACCGACAAAACCCACTACCGCTCAGTAAGCCCCCGCCGCCCCCGCTAACCCCCGCCGCCCCCGCTAACCCCCGCCGCCCCACCCTCCCCCGCGCGCGCCCTGCCCTGCCCTGCCCTGCCCTGCCCGCGCGCGCCCGCGCCACCCCGTCCCACCCACCTCCTCGTCGATCATGGACTTGTGGTGGGCAATGACTGGCGATTCACCCCTTTTGCGGGGCACCACAACTCCATGATCGACGCGTGCGGGTGGCGCGGGGTCAGAGGCGCGGGGTCAGAGGCGCGGGGTCAGAGGCGCGAGGTCAGAGGCGCGGGGTCAGAGGCGCGGGGTCAGAGGCGCGGGGTCAGAGGCGCGAACGACGACGGCGGGCTCCCCTGCAGGGGAGCCCGCCGTCGTCGTTGTCGCGGATTTAGTTTTGGGCTGAGGTGCTGGTGGGGGTCAGGCGGTCCGGGGTGGCGTCCAGGCCGGAGATCCAGCCGGTGACGTTCCGGGCGACGTCCTGCGCGGTCAGGCCGAGGTCGGCGAGGATCTGCGCGCGGGTGCCGTGCGGGTGCCAGTCGGCCGGTACGCCCAGGTCCTTGAGCGGCACCCGGACGTCGGCGTCCCGCATCGCCTGGCCGAGGGCGTCGCCGACGCCACCGACCCGGACGCCGTCCTCGACGCTGACGACGAGCCGGTGGCCGGCGGCCAACTCGACCAGCTCGGCCGGCACCGGACGAACCCAGCGGGGGTCGACGACGGTGACCCCGTAGCCGTGCTCGGCGACCCGGGCGGCGACCTCCATGCCCAGCTGACCGAAGGAGCCCACAGCCACCAGCAGCACGTCGGTACGCGCCGACTCGGCCAGCACGTCGACAGGGCCGACCCGGCGTACGGCCGGCAGGTCCGCGGCCACCGTGCCGGTGGGGAAGCGCACGACTGTCGGGCCGTCGTCGACGGCCAGCGCCTCGCGCAGCTCCTCACGCAGCGTGGTGGCGTCGCGGGGAGCGGCGATCCGCAGCCCAGGCACCACACCGAAGACCGACATGTCCCAGATGCCGTAGTGGCTGGGGCCGTCCGGGCCGGTGATGCCGGCGCGGTCAAGCACGAATGTCACAGGCAGCTTGTGCATCGCCACGTCCAGCAGGACCTGGTCGAAGGCACGGTTGAGGAAGGTGGCGTAGACGGCGACCACCGGGTGCAGGCCGCCCAGCGCCAGCCCGGCCGCCGAGGTGGCGGCGTGCTGCTCGGCGATGCCCACGTCGTACACCCGCTCGGGGTATTTGCGGGCCAGCTTGGCGATGCCTGTGGGCTCGGCCATAGCGGCGGTGATGCCCACGACGTCCGGCCGCTCGTCGGCGACGGCAAGCAGCTCGTCGGCGAAGACATGCGTCCACTTCACCGCCGGGGCGGCCAGCAGCGCGCCGGTCTCCACGTCGAAGGCGCCGCCGGGGCCGTGCAGACAGTCGGCCTCGTCCTCCTCGGCGGGGCGGTAGCCGTAGCCCTTACGGGTGACCGCGTGCACGATCACCGGGCCGCCGAAGTTCTTCGCCGCGCGCAGCGCCGACTCGACCGCCGCCACGTCGTGCCCGTCCACCGGGCCGACGTACTTGATGCCGAGGTCCTCGAACATGGCCTGCGGGGCGACGGCGTCCTTGATGCCCTTCTTGACCGCGTGCAGCACCTCGTACATCGGCTTGCCGACGAGCGGGGTGGAGCCGAGGGCGTCCTTGACCGTGTCGAGGACCTTCTCGTAGCCCGGGTTGAGCCGCAGCGAGGAGAGGTGGTCGGCCAGGCCGCCGATCGTCGGCGAGTAGGACCGACCGTTGTCGTTGACGACGATGACAAGGGAGTTGCCGGCGGTGGCGATGTTGTTCAGCGCCTCCCAGCACATGCCGCCGGTGAGCGCGCCGTCGCCGACCACTGCCACGACGCTGCGCGCCTCGCCCCGCAGGGCGTACGCCTTGGCCAGACCGTCGGCGTAGGAGAGCGCTGTGGAGGCGTGCGAGTTCTCGATCAGGTCGTGCTCGCTCTCGGCCTGGCTGGGGTAGCCGGAGAGGCCACCGCGCTGGCGGAGCTTGTCGAAGCCGGACTGCCGCCCGGTGAGGATCTTGTGTACGTACGCCTGGTGGCCGGTGTCGAACAGCAGCCGATCACGGGGGGAGTCGAAGACGCGGTGCATGGCCAGCGTCAGCTCGACCACACCGAGGTTGGGCCCGACGTGGCCGCCGGTGCGGGAGACCTTGGCGATCAGAAAGTCCCGGATCTCGGCGGCGAGCACGTCCAGTTCCTCGCCCGACATCCGCTTGACGTCCTGCGGACCGCGAACCGTCCCCAGCAGCCGGCCGTGGTTGGCCGTGTCCTCTTCAACACTCATGACCGCAGAGTCTATCGGCCGGGCGGTACTTCGCAGCCCGGCCGGAGCCCGGCACACCCGCACCCTCCGGCCGAACCCCTGCTCAGAGCCGGATCCGCAGCCGGCGCGGCCTGTCGGTCGGTGCACCGCCGTGCGCCGGGCCGGCAGGTGTCCAGGAGCCCAGGACCGTGCCCCGGGTGGCGCCGGTCACGGACGGGATCGATCCGGGCAGGCCGTGCCAGGACAGCCAGCCGAGCAGCGCGAACGCGTACGCCTCCTTGGCCTGCGCGGGTACGCCCCACTCGTCGATGCCGCGCAGCGTCCACCGGCCGGCGCCCAGGGCGGCGAGCCGGCCCAGCAGGGTGGGGTTGCGCACACCGCCTCCTGCGGCGATGACCTCGACCACACGGTGCCTGTCGCACTCGGCGGCCACCACCCGCGCGGTCAGCTCGGTGAGCGTGGCCAGCAGGTCGTCCACGGGCACGGGTTCGCCGAGCGCGGCCAGGTGGCGGTCCAGGTAGCCGGCGTGGAACAGCTCCTTGCCCGTGGACTTGGGCGGTGGTGCCGCGTAGTACGGCTCGGCCAGCAGGTCGGCAAGCAGCCGCTCGTGCGCCCGGCCGGCCGCCGCCCGCGCGCCGTCGATGTCGCACGGCTGGTCCAGGAAGCGCCGGGCCGCCGCGTCCAGCAGAGCGTTGGCAGGGCCGACGTCGTACCCCAGGATCGGGGCTTCCGGCGCGACCACTGTGAGGTTGGCGATGCCGCCCAGGTTCAGGGCCGCACGCGGTCCGGCGGCGCCGTCGAGCAGCAGCGAGTCGAACGCCGGCACCAGCGGCGCGCCCTGGCCGCCGGCGGCGATGTCCGCCGAGCGCAGGTCACTGAGCACCGGTACGCCGACCCGGGCCGCCACCCGCGCCACCGCGCCGAGTTGCAGCGTGCCCCGGGCCACCCCGTCGGCGATCCAGTGGAACACCGTCTGGCCGGGCGAGACCACCGCGTCGGCCGTGCCACCGGCAAGTTCGAGGCCGACCGCCGCCGCATCGGCGAACACCTCGCCGAGGCGGTTGTCGAGCTGGCACACGGCCTCGATGGTGGTGGCCCCGGGCGGCAGCAGCGCGGCGATCTGGGCACGCAGGGCTTCGTCGTACTCCAGCTCGCGATGCCCCAACGGCCGCAGCCAGAGGGTGTCCCCCTCGGTGGTGAACTCCGCCGCCACCACGTCCACGCCGTCGTACGACGTCCCCGACATCAACCCGACGATCTTCACGGCGTCAGGCTAGCGGCGGTGCCGTGCCCTCGCGACGCCTCGTCCGCGCCGGAGCGAGGGCGGCCTACCGTCCTGCCGTAGCGTTGAGGGGTGACTGAGCCTGAACGGCTGAACGATCGTGAGCAGCGCGCCTGGTTCGGCTTCCTGGTCATGCAGGAGGACGTCCGGCGGCACATGAACCGCCAGTTGCTCCGCGACGCGGGGATCTCCCTCGCGGATTTCGCCGTTCTGAGCGGTCTGCGGCTTCACGGGGACGGACCGATGCGGGTCTTCGAGCTGCGGGAGGTCCTGCGGTGGGAGAAGACGCGCCTCACCCACCAGGTGTCCCGCATGATCCGCCGGGGCCTGCTGGAGCGCCGCAGCTCCGACGATGATGCTCGGGGGACCTACATCGCGCTCACCGGGGAAGGGCGCACGGTGATCGACCGGGCGACTCCCCTGCACCTGCGGTACGTGCGGGAGGTTTTCCTCGACGTGCTGAGCCCTCGGCAGCTCGACACCCTGGCCGTGATGTCCGAGGCGGTGTTGGACAACCTCAAGGACGACCCCTTCGAGGAGTGAGGGTCGACCCTCACTGAGGTGACTCATCACCCGAACCGTCTTCCTCGATTATTGAGGTATCACCACCTCACCGCCCTATTGACCCCAAGCCAGTGCGGGGAATCGGGTTTCTGATAGGAACAGCCATCCAACCTGGGTGATGTGTCACCCGCCACTAGAGGGTGACGAGTCACCCCCTGCTGGCTATCGTTGGCCCCACGGCCGCTGGCCGCGTCGAGCGGTCCGGTTCCCAGCGAAAGGAACTCATCATGGGACGAGTAGCAGGAAAGACGGCAGTGGTAACCGGCGGAGCGATGGGAATGGGCGCGGCCACCGTACGGCGGCTCGTCGGCGAGGGCGCCAACGTGGTCATCGCCGACGTGAACGTCGCGGAGGCCGAGGCCCTTGCCGCCGAACTCGGGCCGACGGCAGTGGTCGAGAAGCTCGATGTCCGCTCCCCGCAGCAGTGGACCGACCTCGTTCAACGGACGGAGGAGCGGTTCGGCAGCGTCGACATCCTCGTCAACAACGCAGGCATCGTCGATCCCGCCCCCCTGGAGCAGTGGGACGTGGCGCAGCTACAGCGCGTGCTGGACGTGAATCTCATCGGCGTCTTCAACGGCATCCAGGCCGTGACCCCGGCGATGAAGCGGGCCGGCGGCGGCTCGATCGTCAACATGGGCTCCGTGGCCGCCTTAATCGGAATCATCCAGATGGCCGGGTACGTCGCGTCCAAGTGGGCTGTACGCGGTCTCACGAAGAACGCCGCCCTGGAGTTGGGCGCGTACGGGATCCGGGTGAACGCGGTTCACCCGGGTCAGATCAACACCCCGATGACGAAGGGAGTCACCTTCGAGACCAGCAGTGTCGCGCTGGGGCGTGTCGGGGAACCCGACGACGTCGCCCGTACGGTGCTCTTTCTCGCCAGCGACGACGCGCAGTTTGTCACCGGCAGCGACCTGGTCGCCGACGGCGGGCAGATCGCCGGCCAGGCCGACTACCCGGGCGTACCCCGGTAGGCAGCGGAGTCGACCCACCCCGAACGTCGGGAGTGATGATCTACGGCCCGGGGACCAGCAGCCCGACCAGCTCGACGTGCTGGGTCATCGGGAACAGGTCGAATCCGCGCAGCTCCGCCAACCGCCAGCCCAACCCGGCGAAGGTACGCACGTCCCTGGCGAACGCCGCCGGGTCGCAGGCCACGTACGCGATCGCGCGCGGGCCGGCGGCGGCCAGGGCGCGGACCACCGGGGCGCCGGCCCCGGCGCGCGGCGGGTCGAGCACCACCACGTCGACCGGGCCGGTGATCCGCCGGCGGGCCAGCGCGGTCTCCACCCGGGCCGACACGACCTCGACGCGGGGCAGGTCGGCCAGGTTACGTCGGGCGGCGGAGACGCCCTGCGGCGCCGCCTCCACCACTGTCACCCGGCCGCCGGCACCGACCTTTGCGGCCAGTCCGGCGGCGAACAGTCCGGCCCCGCCGTACAGGTCCCAGGCCACCTCGCCCGGACGCGGGTCGAGCAGCTCCAGCACGGCCGTGGACAGCGTGTCGGCCGCCGCCGGGTGCACCTGCCAGAAGGCGGACGCGGGCAGCGTCCACTCCCGGTCGGCCGCCACCTCACGGACCACTGCCGGCCCGCTCACCTGCATGGAGATCCCGTCGCGGACCTCCACGACTGTCACGTCCCCGCCGGTGCTGGCCACGGTCTCCACCGCGTCGGCGGCAGGCCAGGACGCGCCGGTCGGGGTGAGCACCGGCAGCTCCTGGATCGCCGGGTGCGCGATCAGGCATCTGTCGATCGGCACCACCTCGTGCGAGCGGTGCTTGAGCAGGCCGGCCCGGTCGGCGGCGTCCACCGCGTAGCGGACCCGCGAGCGCCAGCCCAGCAGCCCGCCGGGCAGCGCCTCGACCCGTACGCCGAGCTCGTCGAGTTCGGCGTCGGTGAGCCCGCCGAGGCGTGTCAACTGCTCGCGCACCACAGCTGTCTTCCAGGCAAGCTGCGCCTCCGGGGCGACGTGTTGCAGGTCGCAGCCACCGCAGGCGCCCGGCTTCGCGTACGGGCAGGGCGGCTCGACCCGGTCCGGCGAGGCGTCCAGCACTGTCACCGCGTCGGCCCGGACGAACCCCTTGTGCACCTCGGTGACCTCGGCGATCACCCGCTCACCGGGCAGCGCGTGCCGGACGAATACCACCTGCCCGTCCACCCGGGCCACGCAGTGCCCGCCGGGAGCGACCGCGTCGACGGTCAGCTCGACCCGATCCGCCTCGGCAATGCCGCTCTCGGACTCCGCAGTTGCCGCTGTCGACTCAGTCACGGCTGTTACCGACCGTTCCGCTGTCCACCGGACCGCCCTCGGCGGACGACGCGGACATGACGTCCGGCGGCACGGTGCCCCGCGGCCCACGCGCCGGGGTACGGGACAGCGTGGCGTCCAGCCGGTCCAGGTTCTTGCTCGCCGTCGACGCGAGCTGCCACGGCACGCTCACCACCATCACCCCCGGTTCGAAGAGCAGCCGGCCCTTGAGGCGCAACGCGCTCTGGTTGTGCAGAAGGTTCTCCCACCAGCGCCCCACGACGTACTCGGGGATGAAGACGGTGACCACGTCGCGGGGTGACTTGCGGCGGGTGGAGGCGACGAAGTCGAGGATCGGACGGGTGATCTCCCGGTACGGCGAGTCGACAACTGTGAGCGGGATGGCCATCTCCCGCCGTTCCCAGTCGGCCTGAAGATCGCGGGTGTCCTTCTCGTCCACGTTCACGGTCACGGCGGTCAGTGTGTCCGGCCGGGTGGCGCGCGCGTAGGCGATGGCCCGCAGTGTCGGCTGATGCAACTTGCTGACCAGCACGATCGCGTGGTTTCGGGCGGGCAGCACGGCCCGGCCCTCGTCGGGCGGGGTCAGCTCGACGGCGACCCGGTCGTAGTGCCTGCGGATGGCCAGCATCAACAGGTAGATCACCGCCATCGCGGCGATCGCGATCCAGGCGCCGAGCAGGAACTTGGTCACCAGCACGATCACCAGCACCGCGCCGGTCAGGCCCATGCCGAACGTGTTGATCGCCCGCGAGCGGTGGATCCGGCGACGCGCCTCCGGGTCCCGCTCGGTGCGCAGGTGCCGGTTCCAGTGCCGGATCATGCCGGCCTGGGAGACGGTGAACGAGACGAAGACGCCGACGATGTAGAGCTGGATGAGTCGGGTCACCTCGGCCTGGAAGCCGACGATCAGCACGATCGCGAAGAGTGCGAGGAAGACGATGCCGTTGGAGAACGCCAGCCGGTCGCCCCGCGTGTGGAACTGCCGGGGCAGGTAGCGGTCCTGGGCGAGGATCGAGCCGAGCACCGGGAAGCCGTTGAACGCGGTGTTCGCGGCCAGGAACAGGATCAGGGCGGTCACCCCGGCCACCACGTAGAGCAGGATCGACCCGGAGCCGAACACCGTCTCGCCGAGCTGGGTGGTGACGGTCTTCTGCACGTAGCCCTCGGGGCCGGAGACGATCTGGAGCGCCGGATCCTCGACGAACTGGAGGTGGGTCAGCCGGGCCAGCCAGATGATCCCGACCAGCATGCTCACCGAGATGGTGCCGAGCAGCAGCAGGGTGGTGGCGGCGTTACGGCTCTTCGGCGCCTTGAACGCCGGCACCCCGTTGGAGATCGCCTCGACGCCGGTGAGCGCTGCCGCGCCCGAGCTGAACGTCCGCAGCAGCAGGAAGACGAGCGCGAAACCGGTCACGCTGTGCTCGGCCTGGATCACCAGGTCGGCGCTCGGCGCGCGCAGGTCGTCACCCAGCACGAACACACGGACCAGCCCGGTGAGCAGCATCCCGAGCATCACGATCACGAAGCCGTAGGTGGGAATGGCGAACGCGGTGCCCGACTCGCGCAGACCGCGCAGGTTCACCGCGCTCAGCAGCACCACCGCCAACACCGCGATCATCACCTTGTGGGTGGCCACGAACGGCACCACCGAGCCGAGGTTCGCCACCCCGGACGAGACCGACACCGCCACGGTGAGCACGTAGTCGACGAGCAGGGCGCTTGCCACGCCGACGCCGAACTTCGGGCCCAGGTTGACGGTGGCCACCTCGTAGTCGCCGCCACCGGACGGGTAGGCGTACACGTTCTGCCGGTAGCTGGCCACCACTGTCAGCATGACCACTACCACCGCGAGCGCGATCCACGGCGAGAAGACGTACGCGGAGGCTCCCGCGATGGAGAGGGTCAGCAGGATCTCGTCGGGTGCGTACGCGACGCTGGACAGCGCGTCGGAGGCGAACACGGGTAGCGCGATGCGCTTCGGCAGGAGGGTGTGCTGCAGGCGGTCGGACCGGAACGGTCGACCGAGGAGCAGCCGCTTCAGCAGCGAGGTGGGACTGGCCACGAACGCCAAGGGTACGACCACCATGGCGATCACGCGGGGGTGGGCGATCACGGCGGTCCGGCGAGACGGGGTACGGTCGGTCCCCGCTGCCGACCGGTACGTGGCAGGCTCGCAGTCGAAGGCCGCCGTCCATGCGTACGGAAGGGCCAGCGGCAGCGGTACGCACCTTGGGAGGGACAGCGTGCACGTCGTGATCATGGGATGTGGCCGGGTCGGTTCGACCCTCGCCCACAGCCTGGAGTCCCGAGGGCACTCGGTGGCGGTGATCGACCAGGACGCCGACGCCTTCCGTCGGCTCGGCCCCGACTTCGGCGGCATCACCGTGACCGGCGCGGGCTTCGACGGCGACGTGCTGCGGCAGGCCGGCATCGAGCGGGCGGACGCCTTCGCGGCGGTCTCCAGCGGCGACAACTCCAACATCATCTCGGCGCGGCTGGCCCGGGAGACGTTCGGGGTGTCCCGGGTCGCGGCACGGATCTACGACCAGCGTCGGGCGCAGGTCTACGAGCGGCTGGGCATTCCCACAGTGGCGACAGTGCGCTGGACCGCCGACCGGATGCTGCGGCACCTGGTGCCGGAGGGCAACGTGGAGATCTTCCGCGACCCCACGAGCACCGTGTCGATCGTCGAGGTGCCTGTGCACAAGGACTGGATCGGCCGTCCGGTGCGCAAGCTGGAGGAGGCGTCCGGAGCGCGGGTGGCCTACCTGATCCGCTTCGGCATCGGCACGCTGCCCACCGCCTCCACCGTCATACAGGAGGGCGACCAGGCGTTCATGCTGGTCAGCGACGACATTGTGGGGTCGGTCACGTCGGTGGCGGCGGCGCCGCCGGAAGGGGGGCACTGAGCCATGCGGATCGCCATCGCGGGCGCCGGCAACGTGGGCCGCTCGATCGCCCAGGAACTGATCGACAACGGCCACCAGGTGATGCTGATCGAGCGGCAGCCCCGGATGCTGCGCCCGGACCGGGTGGCGGACGCCGAGTGGGTGCTGGCCGACGCCTGCGAGCTTGCCAGCCTGGAGGAGGCCAACCTCGCCGGCTGTGACGTGGTGGTCGCCGCCACCGGCGACGACAAGGCAAACCTTGTGGTGTCGCTGCTGGCCAAGACCGAGTTCGCGGTGCCCCGCGTGGTCGCCCGGGTCAACCGGGCCGAGAACGAGTGGCTCTTCACCGAGCAGTGGGGCGTGGACGTCGCGGTGAGCAAGCCCCGGGTCATGGCCGCGCTTGTCGAGGAAGCCGTCACCGTCGGCGACCTTGTGCGGCTGATGACGTTCCGTCAGGGCGAGGCGAACCTCGTCGAGATCACCCTGCCGCCCACCGCTCCGTACGTCGGCCGGCCCATCCACGCCGTGCCGCTGCCTCGCGACACCGCGCTGGTGGCGATCCTGCGGGGCAAGCGGGTCCTGGTGCCCAGCCCGGACGACCCCATCGAGGCCGGCGACGAGCTGATCTTCGTCTGCACCGCCGAGGTGGAGGACGACGTCCGCGCGGTGATCCTCGGCCCGGACAGCGTCGAACGGACCCGCGGCTCGCGCTGAGCCGCCCCGGACGGACGGCCGGGCGCGCTCAGGCGCCGGGCAGCGGGGACGGCTCCGGCACCCGGGTGACCCGGCGCACCGTCCAGACCGTGATGAGCAGCAGCAGCACGTACGGCGGGTAGCCCAGCGCCAACCGGGCCACGCCCAGCGCCGTGTCCTGGTGGGCCAGGTAGAGCCCTGCCTGCACACCCACCTTGGCCAGCCAGACCACGCCCCAGAGCACTGTCAGCTGGGTGAAGGTGCGCACCAGTTTCGGGTCGTCTCGCCACTCGGAGCGGCCCTTGGCCACGAGCACCGACCAGATCCAGCCGACCAGCGGCTGCCGGATGGCCGCCGAGATCAGCAGGGCGACGCCGTAGCCGATGCCGTAGAGGATGCCGGGGAGGTAGAAATCCCGCTCGTTGCCGGTCCGCCAGGCGATGGCGGCACCGATGCCGACGCCGAACAGGCCGTTGACGGCGTGTCGGATCGGCCTGCGCTGGGCCAGTCGCAGCCCGGCGATCAGCACCGCGACGGCCACCGACGCGATCACGGCGGGCCGCAGCTCACCGATGATGTTGGCGACGACGAAGACCACCACCGGGATGCTGGACTCGACGAGCCCCCGCCAGCCGCCGAGCTGGTCGGCCATCTGCTCCGCCACCGTTGGCAGCGGCGCGTCGTCCTCAGGCCCCGTCTCCGGCTGTGCCGCCCGGTGCTGTCCCGTCGTCATTGCCGGCCTTCCGTCCGCAGCGCCGTCACTTCGGCGAGTCCAGCTCGTAGTAGGGGTTGTAGATGACCTTGCGGTCGTCGCGCATCGCCACCCGGCCGCGCGCCGTCAGGTGTCGCCCCGGCTCGATCCCGGCGATGTGCCGCCGACCCAGCCAGACCAGCGTGACGACGTCGCTGCCGTCGTACAGGTCGGCCTCGAGGGTGGGCAGGTTGGTGCGCGGCGTGTAGACCACCGTGCGCAGCCGCCCGGCCACCGAGACCACCTGGCCACGGGAGCACTGCTGGGCCAGGACACCGCCGCACTCGGCGCTCTCCTGACGTAGCTCCTGCGCGTCGATCTCGGCCTCGCTCGCGGTGAGCCGTTGCAGGATGCGCCGCAGCGACACCCGGCTCTCGTCGGTCATCATGACCTCCGCGTCACCCTCTCCACGCTCACCGGCCCGCAGTGGGCACCGCCCCGGCGACGCCGGAACCGTTCCGCCAGCGTACGCCGACGGGGCCGGTTCCGGCGGATCGGTGCGCGGCGGTCAGGCCTGGCGCGACTCGGACGCGGCGGACGCCTCCTCGGCCTGGTCGGCGACCTCCCGGGGCAGCCGCAGCGGCAGCGGCTCACGGACCGGCTTCGCCTCCTGCCCCCTGTCGACCACCAGGCCGTCCAGGCACTCGGCGAGCGGCCCGGCGCTGGCCGGGTCGACGGCCACCGGCCCCTGGAAGACGCCCCGGACCATCCAGCGCGGCCCGTCGACGCCGACGAACCGCAGGTGGGTGGGGCCGTCCGGGGTGGTCACCTGGGCGTGCAGCTCCGGGCCGTACTCGCCGTCGACCTCCGCGGCGGTGGCGCCGTCGCGCAGCAGCGACTGCCGGATCTCCTCGCGTACCTCGTCCCAGATCCCCTCCGAGCGGGGGGCGGCGAAGACGCCGAGTTGCAGCGCGTTGTCGCCGTGGACCAGCACCACCTGCTGGATCACGCCCTGCGGGTCGGCCTGCACCCGCACCTCGACCTCGGCGACCGCCGGGATGTGCAGGCTGCCCAGGTCGAGCCGCTGCACCTCGTCGTCGACCTCGGAGATGTCGTACGGCCCGCGCACAAGCGCCGGCGTCGACCCACCGGTGCCCTCGTCGAGGACCTCGGTGCTCCGCTCGTCACGGGTGTGCCTCCCGGCACCGGCCCGCTTTCGGGAGAAGATCACTGCGCCCACCCTCCGCTGTTCGCACTCACCCTGCCACCTCTTCCGTCCGCCCGCGGCCCAGCTCGTCCCGCTGCGCGACCCGATCCTGCCCGGTCGGCGCCGGTACGAGCCCGGCGTGTCCGCCGGTCGAGCCGTGCCCACCGGTCCCCCGCTGGGATCCGGGCAGCTCGGCCACCGGTTCGAACCGCGCCCGGGCGACCTGCTGGACCACGAGCTGCGCGATCCGGTCACCGCGGGAGATCTTCGCCGGCGTCTCCCGATCATGGTTGATCAGGTTGACCAGGATCTCACCCCGGTAGCCGGCGTCGACCGTACCGGGCGCGTTGAGCACCGTCACGCCGAGCCTGGCCGCCAGGCCGGACCGGGGGTGGACCAGGCCCACGTACCCCGGCGGCAGGGCGATGGCCACGCCGGTGGGCACCAGGGCGCGGCCGCCGGGCGGCAACTCCACGTCCGCGGCGGCCACCAGGTCGGCACCGGCGTCGCCGGGATGGGCGTACGCGGGCAGCGGCAGCTCCGCATCGAGCAGCCGCACGGGCACGGGTACGACGTCGGTCACGAGACCCTCTTCCGTCCGATTGTCGGGGTGACCCTGCCATCCTGCCGGTTACCCGGGCCGCCGTGCGCCGTACCCTCGCAGGAGTGAGCATGTCGCCCTCCCCGAGTGCCGGTCGGCCATCGGCCGCGGCCCGTCCGGCGTACGCCGAACGGCTGGATCTGCCCTGGTGGCTGTGGCTGGCCGGGTTGCTTGCCGCGGCCCTGCTTGCCGTCGAGATCTGGATGGGTGGCTCCGGCGTACGCGCCTGGATGCCGTTCGCGGTGCTGCTGCCGGTCACGGCGGCCGGGCTGTGGTGGCTGGGCCGGATCCGCGTCGCGGTCACCGACTCCGAGCTGCGGGTGGACGACGCCCGGCTGCCGGTGCGCTTCGTCGCCGACGTCATTCCGCTTGACGCCGAAGGCCGCCGTGAGGTGCTCGGTGTGGGCGCGGACCCGCTCGCCTTCGTGGTGCAGCGGCCGTGGATCAGCGGCGCCGTGCAGGTGGTGCTCAACGACCCGGCCGACCCGACGCCGTTCTGGGTGGTCAGCAGCAGACGCCCGGTGGAGCTTGCCGAGGCGCTGTTGGCGGCCCGGGACGCCCGGGTGCCAGCCGACCGTCGGGCCGGCGAGCAGGGCTGACCCCGCCGGCCGGCGCGCGCGTCGTCCCGAGGCGTACAGCCGGCTTCAGGTGCCCGTCGGCGGGCCGGGCAGGGCCGATGGTGGCGCTGGCCGGGCGATGCCGCGTCGGCGCAGGTCAGCCTGGAGCTGCTCGGCCATCTGTCGGGTTGCCCGCCGGTTGAGGAAACTGGCCACCGCAGCACCGGTGAGGAACGGCCCGAGCGTGGTGAGGTTACGCCCGAAGCGCCGCAGCAGCGTGTCCCGCAGCTCCTTGCGGGCGGCCGTGCCGAGCACCGCGCCCACCCCGACACCGGGCACCATCGGGTTGACCCCGCGCTGGGTGGACCACGAGTGCACCAGGGCGACAGTCCGCTGACTGCCGCTCTCGGCCAGCGGCACGCCGTAGACCTCGTGCAACTCGCCGACCAGCTTCAGCTCCACCGCCACCACGGCGACCGTCTCGGCGGCGAGCAGCACCGGCGCGGAGAGCAGGGTCGGCGCGACAGTCCACTCGACGGCGGCTACTCCCCCGCCGGCCGCGCCGACCCCGGCGGTCGTCCGGGCCGCGTTGCGGATCAGGCGGTCGGCCAGGGCGGCGTCGTCCAGGCCGGGGAAGTGCCGGCGCAGGGTGGCCAGGTCCCGCACTTGGATGTGCGGGGCGATCTCGGTAACCGTGTCGACCATCCATCGGATGGCCGCACGGGGCTTGAACAGGTCGGCGATGCCCCGGCTGCGGGCCTGCCCGACCATCCGGGTGAGAAGTTGACGTCGCCGGGCCGGCTCGATGTCGTCGGCGGTCAGTGCCGCGACGGTGGCGCCGAGTTCGTCCGCGCCGCCGGTGGTGTCGGCTTGATCGCTCATCGCTCGGGCCTCCCGCTGCTGTGGCATCCGCTACGAGTCAAGCAGGTACCCACGGGAGTCGCATGCCTACACCGGTAGCGGCGGCCCCGTTCAGGAGGCCGCCGCCGGTGTCCTGCGTGTCAGACGCACTCGCGGCAGATCAGCTCGCCGTTCCGCTCGACCGCCAGCTGGCTGCGGTGGTGGACCAGGAAGCAGCGGGCGCACCTGAACTCGTCCTGCTGCATCGGTAGCACCTTGACAGTGAGCTCCTCGTCGGCCAGATCGGCACCGGGCAGCTCAAAACTCTCGGCGACCTCGGCCTCGTCGACGTCCACTGCGCCCGACTGTGAGTCGACGCGCCGGGCCTTGAGCTCTTCCAGGCTGTCCTCGCCGAGGTCGACCTCGTCGCGACGCGGGGCGTCGTAGTCGGTGGCCATCGGTTTCACTCTCCCATATCGATGTTGTCGCTTCCGGTTGTAACGCCGGACGACGCTGTTTCGGTTCCGCTGGCCAGCCACCACTTGTGTCGGGCTCCCGACCCGCAGACCGCACGGATCGAGTTGCCGGGGCAACACCCCTGCGAGCGCGGAACCTTACCCCCCCTTAGGCGAGGCATGTATACCGCCCTTGTGGCTGAGATGTACGCCCCCGCACGCCAAGTTGTTCCCAATGTGATTCAGGCGACACGAAGATAGGGGTAGTAGTACCCGGTTCGCGGTCGCCGCGCCGGTATGTCGGGCTGTTTCCACGCGACGGCCGGACAACCGTTAACCTCAGCGGCGTATTCGACGGCCGGCGGTCAGTGCGATCGATGACGGCCGCCGTCACCCACCTGAGGTCCGGGGAGCCCCCAGATGAGCTTTGCGCGAGTGCGAGCACTCGTCGTCGTCGGTCTGCTGGCGGTCCTGGCCCTGACCTTCGTGGTCGTCGCGGTCGTCCGCGACAGCCAGAGTGGTGTGGGCGCGGCCAAGGGCTGCCCGGACGGCTGGCCGCTGGCCGACGTCACGCTGCACGAGCCCAAGGACGTCAAGATCAATGTGTTGAACGCGACCGACGAGCCGGGCCGGGCCGGCACCGTGGCCGACGACTTCCGCAATCGCAAGTTCCAGGTCCAGAAGGTCGGCAACGCGCCGAAGGGCATCGACGACGTGGCAGTGCTCCAGTACGGCCCCAAGGGCGTCGGCTCGGCGCACCTGCTGCGCGCGTACTTCCTCGACAACGCCGAGTCCAAGTACGACGAGAAGCGCACCGACGACGTCGTCGACGTCGTGCTCGGCAACGGCTTCCAGCAGCTCGCCACCACCACCGAGGTGAACCAGTCCCTCGGTGACCTGGGCGCTCCGGTGGCGCCTCCGGGATCCTGCCCGGCCCCCGCCGCCGACAAATGACCCGACCGACCGGTCGCGTGACCGGGCGATCGGCGGGTCGCGTGACCCGGTGACGGGCCGTCGGCCGGCTCCGTCACGGTGGGCGGGCCGGTCAGGGGCCGCCTGCGGCGTCCAGGTCGGCCAGCCGGTCGTGCAGCGGCGTGAAGAGCGCGGGCGGGGCCGCGATCACCAGGTCGGGGCCGGCCGGGCTGCCCGCCAGCCCGGCGACCCGCACGCCGGCCTCCGCGGCCACCAGCCCGCCGGCGGCCAGGTCCCAGGGCGACAGACCCTTCTCGAAGTACGCGTCAAGCCGCCCCTCCGCCACCAGGCAGAGGTCCAGCGCGGCGGCGCCCATGCGGCGGATGTCGCGCACGTGCCGGATCAGCCCGGCCACCACCGATGCCTGGTGCTCCCGCCGACCGGCGTCGTAGCCGAAGCCGGTGCCGAGCAGCGCCTGCCCCAGATCCGTCTCGCCGGAACAGCGAAGCCGGACACCGTCGCGCCAGGCGCCGCCCCCGGCCGTGGCGGTCCACTCCTCGCCGGTGCTCACGTTGCGCACCACGCCGGCGACCACCACACCGTCGACCTCGGCGGCCAGCGACACCGCGCTGTACGGCAACCCGTAAAGATAGTTGACGGTTCCGTCGATCGGATCGATGATCCACCGCACGCCGCCCGGCTCGCCCGGCCCGGTGTCCTGCGTGCCGTACTCCTCACCCAGGACGGCGTCGCCCGGCCGCAACCGCCGCAGCGCGTCGAGCACCTGCCGCTCGACCGCCCGGTCCGCCGCGGTGACCACGTCGGTGACCGTGCTCTTGGTCGCCGCGACCGAAACGCCCTCGGCCCGCATCCGGTGCGCGGTGGCCGCGGCGTCCCGTGCCACATCGAGCGCGATGGCCAGCAGTTCCCGCGCTGGCGGTGCCGATCGGTGCATCCCAAGGCCCCCCTTCCCGTACGACCGGGGTGTTCCGGGCCGTGCGCGAGTATCATCCTTACAAAGTCCACATCTGCGCCGAATCGGCGGTCCCGCCGCCGTTACGCAGTGCGGCGCAGGATGATCGCCGCAGACGGCGTTACAATTCACCCCTGCCCACGCGCCACGGACCACCGACCACCGGCCGGCCCGGGACACGGGGGTCCCTCAACCACATCGTCCGGCCCGGTTGACCCACACTGTGTCGGACGACCCGGCCGTGCCCGCTCTTCGCCTCCGGAAGGTCATTCGTGACAGAACCCCGCCAGCCCGGCGCCGACGTACGCTCGCTCACCGACACGCTGATCGCGCACGCGCAGAGCGCCGGTGGTCAGCTCACGTCGGCTCAGCTCGCGCGCACCGTCGAGTCCGCCGAGGTGACTCCGGCCCAGGCCAAGAAGATCCTTCGGGCGCTCTCCGAGGCGGGAGTGACCGTGGTGGTGGACGGCTCGGCGAGCACCCGTCGCCGGGTCGCCGCGGCCCGCTCGACCACGCCGGCGTCCCGCGCCACCACCGCCAAGACCACCAAGAAGGCTGCCGCGCCGGCCCCGAAGCAGGCGCCCGCCTCCGACGAGGCGGCGCCGACCGCGCCCGCCCCGCGGAAGGTGGCCGCCCGCAAGGCCACCGGCAGCACCGCCGAGGTGGCCGCCGCCGCGGCCACGCCGGCGAAGGCCACCAAGTCGACCCGGGCCACCAAGGCGACGGTGGCCGCGGCCGCCGGCGCCAAGCCGGTCAAGGCCGGCGCCAAGGCCAAGGGCGAGGGCGGCGAGGGCGAGATCGACCCCGAGGAACTCGCGGCCGCCATCGAGGACGTCGTGGTGGAGGAGCCGGCCGAGCTGGCCCAGGCCGCCGAGACCGACGCCGCGGCGTCGGCCACCGACAACGACTTCGAGTGGGACGACGAGGAGTCCGAGGCCCTCAAGCAGGCCCGGCGTGACGCCGAGCTGACCGCCTCCGCCGACTCGGTCCGTGCGTACCTGAAGCAGATCGGCAAGGTCCCGCTGCTCAACGCCGAGCAGGAGGTCGAGCTGGCCAAGCGCATCGAGGCGGGGCTCTACGCCGCCGAGCAGCTGCGCGCGGCCGACGAGAGCGAGGACAACAAGCTCCCCCGGGAGATGGTCCGCGACCTGGGCTGGATCTCCCGCGACGGCGAGCGGGCCAAGAACCACCTGCTCGAGGCCAACCTCCGTCTTGTGGTGTCGCTGGCCAAGCGGTACACGGGACGTGGAATGGCTTTCCTGGATCTGATCCAGGAGGGCAACCTCGGTCTGATCCGCGCGGTGGAGAAGTTCGACTACACAAAGGGCTACAAGTTCTCCACGTACGCCACCTGGTGGATCCGCCAGGCGATCACCCGCGCCATGGCCGACCAGGCCCGCACCATCCGCATCCCGGTGCACATGGTCGAGGTCATCAACAAGCTCGGCCGCATACAGCGCGAGCTGCTCCAGGACCTGGGCCGTGAGCCCACTCCGGAGGAGCTGGCCAAGGAGATGGACATCACACCCGAGAAGGTGCTGGAGATCCAGCAGTACGCTCGGGAGCCCATCTCGCTGGACCAGACCATCGGCGACGAGGGCGACAGCCAGCTCGGTGACTTCATCGAGGACTCCGAGGCCGTCGTCGCTGTCGACGCGGTGTCGTTCTCGCTCCTGCAGGATCAGCTCCAGCAGGTGCTGCAGACGCTCTCCGAGCGTGAGGCGGGCGTGGTACGGCTGCGGTTCGGCCTGACCGACGGTCAGCCACGGACTCTCGACGAGATCGGTCAGGTCTACGGGGTGACCCGGGAGCGGATCCGGCAGATCGAGTCCAAGACGATGTCGAAGCTGCGCCACCCGTCCCGATCGCAGGTTCTCCGGGATTATCTGGACTGAGCCGGTTTCGTCAACCGAACGTGTCGCTTTGATCACCTGGCGTGCAACACCAGATGGAGATCGTCCGGATGCACGAATGTGATCGTTGACGTGGCACCCTTGGTGCACGGCACACTGTCCCTGCCAGGTGTGACCTCGGTCCCCCGCGGGCACACAGGGAAGGCAAGGCCCGGCATGGGTGTTGCACGATAGGTGAGCAACGACCGAAGAGATTGTTCATCGGTGACGACCAGAGGAGGAAGGCGATGAACTCGACCCTCACGCCGCCGCCCGAGACGGTGGCGCCCCCAGCCGCCGATGAACGGTGCGACCGCTGCAACGCTGCCGGGAAACTCCGGATCACCCTGGCGGGTGGGAGCGAACTGGTGTTCTGCGGGCACCACGCGAACAAGTACGCGGAGGATCTCGTGAAGATCACCGAGCGGTTCGCGACGGAGCCCGATTTCACCTGGCGTGGCGCCGATTTGATGGCGAACTAACCGCAAACGACATAACCGGCCGGAGGCACCCCGAGGGTGCCTCCGGCCGGCTTTTCGCTACCCAACCCCACTCGCGCCCCGCGCCCCGCGCCCCGCGCCCCGCGCCCCGCGCCCCGCGCCCCGCGCCCCGCGCCCCGCGCCGAAGACCGTGCTCGAGCCAGGATGTAGTGGCCTCACGCCGCGCCGACACCACTGCATCCACGATCCAGCGTGAACTTGCCCGGGGCGCCCCAGCCACACCATCCGTTACGGGCGGGAAAGGTGAGCGTCAGAGGGTCTGGACTGTGGCTATGCGTTCCTCTAGCTGCTCGATCGTTGCCTGTGCGCTCGGCGGTCCCCCGCAGAGCCGCCGCAACTCCGCATGGATCTTGCCGTGGGGCTGGCCGGTGCGGTGGTGCCGAGCGGCCACCAGAGCGTTCAGTTGCCGCCTCAGGGCCACGCGACGCTGGGCGGCGCTCATGGGTGCCGGGGGCGCTGCCGTGGGCGCAGCGGCCGGCTGAGCGGCCCGCTCGGCGGTACGACGGCGCTGGGCGGCCAGTTGCTCGGTCTGCCGCTTGGTGAGCAGCAGCGAGACCTGGTCGGCGGTGAGCAGACCGGGCAGGCCGAGGTATTCCTCCTCCTCGGGGGTTCCCGCCTGCGCCGCGGTGCCGAAGGACGCGCCGTCGAAGATCACCTGGTCCAGTTCGGCGGTGGCCGAGAGGGCGGCGAACCGCTTCTCCAGCTCACCGCTTGCCTGGTCGTCACGCTGCGCGCGTTCCAGCAGGTCGTCGTCGAGGCCGTCGGCTTCCTTGGGCTTGCCGAGCACGTGGTCCCGCTCGGTCTCCATCTCGCTTGCCAGCCCGAGCAGGTGCGGCACGCTGGGCAGGAAGACCGAGGCGGTCTCGCCGGGCCGGCGGGCCCGGACGAACCGGCCGATGGCCTGCGCGAAGTAGAGCGGGGTGCTGGCGCTTGTGGCGTACACGCCGACCGCGAGTCGGGGGATGTCGACGCCCTCGGACACCATCCGCACCGCGACCAGCCACCGTTGCTCGGACGCCGCGAACGTCGCGATCCGCGCGGACGCGCCCTGGTCGTCGGAGAGCACCACGGCGGCCTTCTCGCCGGTCACCTGCTCGATGAGCTTCGCGTACGAACGGGCGGTCTGCTGGTCGGTGGCGATGATCAGGCCACCGGCGTCGGGCATGCCCGCGTTGCGGAGCACTGTGAGCCGGGCGTCGGCGGCGCGCAGCACCTGCGGCATCCAGTCCCCGGCCGGGTCCAGCGCGGTACGCCATGCCTGCGCCACCAGGTCCTGCGTCATGGGCTCACCGAGCCGGGCCGCCAGTTCCTCCCCCGCGTTGGTGCGCCAACGGGTCTCCCCGGAGTACGCGAGGAAGAGCACCGGCCGTACGACGCCGTCGCGCAGGGCGTCGGAGTAGCCGTACACCGAGTCGGCGCGGGAGCGCAGCAGCCCGTCCCCGCCCCGCTCGTAGCTGACGAACGGGATCGGGTTGTCGTCGGAGCGGAACGGGGTCCCGGTGAGCATCAGCCGGCGTACGGCAGGTTCGAAGGCGTTCTTCACCCCGTCGCCCCAGGACCGGGAGTCGCCGGCGTGGTGGATCTCGTCGAGGATGACGAGGGTGCGTCGGGTCATTGTGCGCCGCCTGTGCACCTGCGGGGCCATTCCCACCTGGGCGTAGGTGACCACCGCGCCGTGGAAGTCGGCAGCGGAGTGCAGGTCGGCGTTGCGGAACGCGGCGTCGAGTTGGATGCCGACCCGGGCGGCGGCGTCCGCCCACTGGTTCTTCAGATGCTCGGTGGGCGCGACAACTGTGACGGCCTCGACGGTGCCGTCGGCGAGGAGTTCGGCGGCGATCCGCAGGGCGAATGTGGTCTTTCCGGCACCGGGGGTGGCGACCGCTGTGAAGTCCTCGGTGCGGCGGCGCAGGTACTCCACGAGGGCTTTGCGCTGCCATGCGCGCAGTGCCGGGAACGTCTCGAGCACCGGCGTCCGGGCTGCCACGCGAAGCTCCTCTCCGACCGCACGACGGCGGATCCGGGGCGAGGGCCACGAGTACCGCCGCCCATGAAAACGCCTCCGCGCAGAAGCTGCCGCGAAGGCCGACTCAGCATAACCAGCGCGGGCCGCACAGCCCAGGCGACGCCACGCTGGTCACATCCGTCACTCCGGCCTGCGGTGTCACCACTCCCGGTCGGTACGCGGATCAGCCCCGCCGGTGCGTGGCGGTCGCAGTGTCGCCACAGGGGCGGACCAGCGTCGGCGCAGCGCGATGAGGCGCAGCCCGAAGACCAGCACGACGGCGGCGGTGAGCGGCGCGGGGCCAGTCTGCCCGGTGACGTACAGCAGCACCACTGTCACCGATCCGGCGAGGGCGGCCAGCGCGTAGATCTCCCGGCGCAGCACCACAGGGATCTCGGCGGTGAGCAGGTCCCGGCAGAGCCCACCGCCGATTGCGGTGAGCATGCCGATCAGGCAGGCGCCGACCGCCGGCACGCCGGCGTCGAGCGCCTTGAGCGTGCCGGTGACTGTGAAAAGGCCGAGGCCCGCAGCGTCCAGCACCAGCACTGTGGTGCGCAGTCGGGCGAGTTGGGGATGCAGCCAGAAGACGGCGAGGGCGGTGATCGCGGCGGTGGCCGCGTACCGCCAGTCGGCGAAGGCCAGTGGCGGGACCTCGTCGATGACCAGGTCGCGGAAGATTCCGCCGCCGAGGGCGGCCACGAACCCGACGAACGCGACACCGAACAGGTCGAGTCGCTTGGCCACCGCCGCAGAGGCCCCGGAGGCGGCGAAGACGGCCACTCCGGTCAGGTCGGCAAGGAGCAGGCCGGTGGAGGTGGTCACCGCCGCAGGCTACGTCGCCGGCCCGAAGACCTGCCTCAGTTCACTCCCGGTACGAGTCGTAGATCTCCTTGCACTTGGGGCAGACCGGCGAGCCCGGCTTTGCCGCCTTGGTGACCGGGAAGGTCTCCCCGCAGAGAGCGACGACGAAGGTGCCCATGACGGCACTCTCGGCGATCTTCTCCTTGCGGACGTAGTGGAACATCTCGGGACCGGTGTCGGCGTCCTTCAGTTCCGGACGCTCGAGAACCTCTGTGCTCACGTTGGCACCTCCGGCCGTCAAGTTTGGCAGGTCAAAACGGATGGGTCCACTTGAGGTCTGTCCGGAACCGACCCGTACCGTGCCCGATGTGACTGACTTTCGCATCAGCTACGGCACCGAAGTGGCCGAAGCCCTGCACGACGGGCGGCCCGTTGTCGCCCTGGAGAGCACAATCGTCTCGCACGGCCTGCCCCGCCCGGAAAACCTCCGGGTGGCGCGGGAGATCGAGCTTGCGGTCCGGGACGCCGGGGCGGTGCCGGCGACGATCGGCATGATCCGTGGCGAGCTTGTGGTCGGCCTCGATGACGCGCAGCTCACAAGGCTCGCGACCGTCGATGGTGTGGCCAAGCTCTCGGTCCGTGACCTGGCGGTGGGTGCGGCGACGGGCGCGGACGGAGCGACCACGGTGGCCGCGACCAGCGCGGTCGCTGCGGCGGCCGGCATCGAGGTGTTCGCCACCGGTGGGCTGGGCGGCGTGCACCGGGAGGCGGCGCACACCTTCGACGAGTCCGCCGACCTCATCACGCTGGCCCGGACCCCGATCACCGTGGTCTGCGCCGGCGTCAAGTCGATCCTCGACGTGGGCGCCACGCTGGAGCGGTTGGAGACCCTCGGCGTCGCGGTCGTCGGTTACCGCACCCACCGGTTCCCCGGGTTCTACCTCACCGACGGCGGCTTCGACCTGGACTGGTCGCTGGACTCGCCGGAGCAGATCGCCGCGGCTCTGGCCGCCCGTGACGCGCAGGCCGTCCACACCGGCGGCCTGATCGTCGCCAATCCGCTGCCGGTCGACGAGCAGTTGGACCCGGAACTGCACGACCGGACCCTCGCCGACGGCCTGGCCCTGCTGGAGCGCGACGGGGTGACCGGCAAGGCCGTCACGCCGTACCTGCTGGCGCACTTCCACTCGGCCACCGAGGGGGCGAGCCTGACGGTGAACGTCCGGATCATCCTGCGCAACGCCGATCTTGCCGCCCGGATCGCGGTGGCCTCGGCCGCCCGCACCGCTACGCCGGCATGACCCGACCGGCCCGGATGGTCGTCGTCGGGGACGTGATCACCGACGTGCTCGCGGTGCTGTCCGGTCCACTGGCGGCCGGTTCGGACACCAGGGCCGAGATCAGCCTCGGTGGTGGCGGGCAGGCGGCCAACACCGCCGCCTGGGTCGCCGCGCAGAAGGTGCCGGTCACGCTCGTCGCGGCGGTCGGTGACGACGACGCGGGGCGTGACCGGCTGGCCGAGTTGGAGCGGGCCGGCGTCGACTGCGCGCTCGAGCGGGTCGAGGACGCCCCGACCGGCACTGTGATCGTGCTGGCCACCGACGGCGAGCGGACCATGGTCAGCCAGCGGGGCGCGAACCTGCGGCTCAGCGCCGAGCACGTCGACCGCGCCCTCGCCCAGACGCCCGACGCCGGGCATCTGCACCTGTCCGCGTACACCCTGTTGGACGACGCGTCGCGCGGCGCGGGGCTGCGGGCGTTGGCCGCCGCCCGCGAGCGTGGGCTCACCACGAGCGTCGACGCGGCCTCCGCGGCGCCGCTGCGGCGGGTGGGCGCGGCGGCCTTCCTGAGTTGGGTACGCGAGGTCGACCTGCTGCTTGTCAACGCGGACGAGGCCACGGTGCTGGCCGGCGGGTTGGACCCGGCGGCGCAGGGGCGGGCGTTGTCGGCGACGGCCCGGCGGGTGGTGGTCAAGGGCGGCGCGGCGGGGGCGGTCTGGGTCGACCGGTGGGCCACCGTCAGCGTGGCGACGGCCCGGCGGGTGACGGTGGTGGACGTCACGGGGGCCGGGGACGCCTTCGCGGCCGGGCTGCTCACCGCGTGGCTGGCAGGTGCCACGCCGACCGCTGCCCTGGATCGCGCCACCGAACTGGGCGCGCTCGCCGTCTCGACAGTGGGGGCGCGACCACGGCCGTGATCTGTCGGGCCCTGGCCCGCGCGGCGCGGGTCAGGGTTCGGCGTCGATGATCTTGTGCGGGTGCTCCTCGGTGGTGAGGCTCATCGGCGGGGAGTCGTCCGTCCGGCGGGGGCGGAAGCGGTTGGCCAGCCGGTGCTCCTCCTTGGGCGGCCTGTCGTTGGCCAGCAGCACCGCCAGCCACGGGATGACCACCATGCCGAGGGCGCACAGGGGCAGCCAGAGCCACAGCAGCGGGGCCTTCACGCCGACCAGGATCGCGCCAGCGACGATGCAGGCCACCCGGATGCCCATCATCAGGACATAGCGGCGCTGACGGCTCGTGAGCTGATCGTTCTGGCTGCGCGAGGCGTCGGTGATCAGAATCGGCTGGTACGCCTGACGCTTCACCTTGGACCTCCTCGAGGGGGTTACGCCTCATCCTGTCACCGCGAAGCCGTGATCAGCGAAATTTGCCGCATACCGCGTCGTGTTACGCGCGTGGTACGCTGCGCCCCGTGGGCAGCAGGTTCAGCTTCACCGACGAGGCGTTGGCCAACCTGAGGGTCTACGACGTCACACCCGGGGAAGTCTGGGAGGCGCTGCACAGCGCCCGACGGGTCATCCGCCACCTGGGCGACGACGTGATGGTGGTCTACGCCGCCGCCCGACGGGGTCGCCGACTGGCGGTGCTGCTCGCCGAAGCCGATGGCAGCGACAACGACTGGGACATCCTCTCCGCCCGCGAGCTGAGCGACGTCGAGTCCAAGCGCTACGACGAGGCCGTGCGGAGAGATCGCCGATGAGGGGGGCCGTGACGATGCACCGTAACGACGCGACCAAGCAGTTCCACAGCGGCGACGACCGGATCGCCGAGTTGATCGACCATAGTCCGGCGGTGGACCTGCCCACCCCCGACACCGACGTGCCGATGGTGAGCCGATCGGTCCGGCTGCCGCTGGACACCTACGAGCGGGTCCGCGCCGCCGCCGACGCCCGGGGCATCGGCGTCACCACGCTGATGCGGCAGTGGATCGAGGCCGGCCTGGCCGACCTGGACGACTCGGCCACCGTCTCGCTCGCCGACGTCCGGCGCGCGCTGGCCTCGCTGGCCCACCCGACCGCCGCCTGAGCGCACCGCTCAGCCGTCGGCGGCCTTCGCCTTCGCGGCCGCCTTCATCTGCTGCTTGTACTCCCGCACCCGGCGCAGCGAGTCGGCGTCGGTGACGTCGGCCACCGACCGGTACGCGCCAGGGTCGCCGTAGCCACCGGCCGCCTTCCGCCAGTCCTGCGGCGTCACCCCGAACCGCTTGCCGAGCAGGGCCACGAAGATCTGCGCCTTCTGCTTGCCGAAGCCGGGCAGCTCGCCGACCCGGCGCAGCAGCTCCGGCCCGTCGGTGACGTCCGACCAGAGCAGCGCCGCGTCCCCGTCGTAGCGCTCCACCAGGACCCGGCAGACCTCCTGCACCCGGGCCGCCATCGCCTTCGGGAACCGGTGCAGCGCGGGCGGCTGGGCGAAGAGCGCCACCAGCGCGTCCCCGTCGTACCCGGCCAGCTCCGCCGCGTCCAGATCGTGACCGAGCCGCTGGCTCAGCACGTACGGCGAGGAGAACGCCTTCTCCATCGGCACCTGCTGGTCCAGGGTCATGCCGATGAGCAGGGCCAGCGGGCTGCGCTCCAGCAGCCGGTTGGCTTCGGGGTCGATGGGAAGCACGAGCGTCATGCGGACATCCTGCCTCGCCCGCTGACCCGCCGGACACCGACGCACCGGATCGGTTGCGGCGGGTGGTGCCGACCGGGGACGCGGCGAGAGGCAGGATGGCGGGTGTGGACCAACACGACATGCTGCTCTCCCCTGCCGGTGTCGACGCGCTGCGCACCGCGCTGACCCGCGCCGGGTTCACCAGCGACGGCATCGCCGGCCGGCTCGGCGCGCAGGCCACCGGCTCGGTCGCGCGCAACGACTACCGGGCCGCCCTGCGCGCCACCGAGGACCGCGACCCGCTCGCCACCCTGATCCGGGTGTTCATCTGCGACCAGACCGAGTCGGAGCCGACGGTGGCCGCCGCGCTGGCGCCGTTGACAGTGGCCGAGGCGCTCGCCGGTGGGCTTGTCGAGCGGCACGGTGACGGCCTGCGCGCCGGTGTCGACCTGGAACCGTACGGCGAGGACTGGTGGGTGCTCGCCGACGTGCCGGGCAGTGCCCGACCGGGGCAGCCACTGCGTGCCGAGCACGTGCTGGGCATCGGCGGGGCCACCCAGACCCTGATCGGCGCGACTGTGCGCCGCCCGGTCGACACCGCGCTCGACCTGGGCACCGGCTCCGGAGTTCAGGCCCTGCACCTGGCCACCCACGCCCGTTCGGTGACCGCCACCGACCTCTCCGAGCGGGCGCTGCGCTTCGCCGCCACCAACGCCGCCCTCAACGGCCAGGACTGGGAGCTGCTGCGCGGCGACCTTGTCGCTCCGGTGGCGGGCCGGCGCTTCGACCTGGTGGTGAGCAACCCGCCGTTCGTTGTCGGCCCGGGGACCACAACGCACGTCTACCGCGACTCCGGGCGCGTTGGTGACGCGATCGGCGCGGAGCTGGCCGCCGCCGCCCCCGACCTGCTCACCGAGGGCGGCACCATGCAGTACCTGGCGAACTGGGTGCACGTGGCCGGTGAGGAGTGGGACGAGCGGGTCGCCGACTGGTTCGCCGGTACCGGCCTGGACGCCTGGGTGATCCAGCGCGAGGTCGCCGACCCCATGGCGTACGTCGACCTGTGGCTCACCGATGTCGGCGAGAGCACCGATCCACAGCGGACCGCAACCTGGCTGGACTGGTTCGACGCGCACAAGGTCGAGGGGATCGGCTTCGGCATCGTGTCCCTGCGCCGCGGCGGGCACGCCGACCCGATCATCCGCGTGGAGGACCTACGGCAGCGGGTCGAGCCGCCGCTGGGCGCCCAGGTGGGCGCCTGGTTCGACCGCCAGGACTTCCTCCGGGTACGCGACACCGAGGCGCTGCTCGCCGAGCGTTACCGGGCCGCCGACGGCCTGCAACTGCGTCAGGAGGCCACGATGGGTGACGAGGGCTGGGCGGTGGACCGGCAGGTCCTCGCGATGCCACACGGCCTGCGCTGGACCGAGGAGATCGACCCGTTGGTGCTGGCGCTCGTCGGTGGCGCCGACGGCCGGCTGCCGCTGCGTGACCAGCTCGCCCTGCTCGCCGCTGCGCACGACGTGGAGCCCGACGAGATGGCCGAGGCCGCCGGCCCGATCGTTGCGCATCTCGTGGAGCGCGGCTTCATCGAGCCGGTGACAGCGTGATGCGGGCACCGGTAGTCGGCACGCAGGTGGCCCGCTGATGCGCGCTGTGGTGCAGACCGTCGGCCGGGCCAGCGTGACTGTGGACGGCGATGTGGTCGGCGCGATCGACAACGGCCTGCTGGTGCTGCTCGGTGTGACCCACACCGACACGGCCGAGACCGCCCGCACGATGGCCCGCAAGGTGCACGAGCTGCGGATCCTGGACGACGAACGGTCCGCCTCCGACGTCGGCGCGCCGATCCTGGTGGTCAGTCAGTTCACCCTCTACGGCGACGCTCGCAAGGGCCGCCGTCCAACCTGGACCGCCGCCGCTCCCGCCGAGGTCGCCGAGCCGCTGGTGACAGCGGTCGTCGAGGCACTGCGCGAGCGCGGTGCGAAGGTCGAGACAGGTCGTTTCCGCGCCCACATGCTCGTCGAGAGCGTCAACATCGGCCCTCGCACGATCCTCCTGGACCTCTGACCCCGGCCACCGGCTTCATTCACGACAATGATCCGGTCGGATCCTGTCCGGTGCCCGATCGCCTCACTCCCGTTTCACGCCCCTCCCGCCAAGCTGTGTTTCACACCGGCACCACTGAGCCGGAAAGACGGCACAGACGTGGACACGGGGAGAGACAGAGATGGCCCTGCAGATGACGGAACACCGGATGCGCCCGGCAGCCAGCACCGACACCGACGCGCCCACCGAGATCCTCGCCGACCTGGACGCCACCGACGAGCGCGGCATCTCCACGGACCTGGTCCGGGCATACCTGAACGGAATCGGCCGGACGAAGCTGCTGACCGCGGCACAGGAGGTCGAGCTGGCGCGGCGCGTCGAAGCCGGCCTGTTCGCCGACGAGAAGCTCGCGACCTGCACCCCGGTCTCGCCGGAGTTGCGGGCCGACCTGGAGCTGATCGTCGCCGAGGGACGGGCCGCCAAGGATCACCTGCTGGAGGCGAACCTGCGGCTGGTGGTCAGCATCGCCAAGCGCTACACCGGCCGCGGGATGGCCTTTCTGGACCTGATCCAGGAGGGCAACCTCGGCCTGATCCGCGCCGTGGAGAAGTTCGACTACACAAAGGGCTACAAGTTCTCCACGTACGCCACCTGGTGGATCCGCCAGGCGATCACCCGCGCCATGGCCGACCAGGCACGCACCATCCGCATCCCGGTGCACATGGTCGAGCAGGTCAACCGGATGGTGCGGGCCCGTCGCGAACTCGCCGTGACGCTCGGCCGCGAACCGACTGTCGCCGAGGTGGCCCGCGCACTGGAGATCCCCGAAATCCAGGTCATCGAGCTGATCTCGTACGACCGGGAGCCGGTCAGCCTGGACCAGGCGGTCGGCGACGACGGCGAGAGCGCACTCGGCGACTTCGTGGCCTCGGTGGACCCGCGCAACGAGCCCGGTGACAGCGCCGCCCAGGGCGAGTTGCGCAACGAGGTGAGCATCGTGCTGTCGACGCTGTCCCAGCGGGAGCAGGCGGTGATCCGGCTCCGGTTCGGCCTGGACGACGGTCGCCAGCGCACCCTTGACGAGGTCGGTCGCGAGTTCGGCCTGTCCCGGGAGCGCATCCGGCAGATCGAGAAGGTGACGCTGCTGAAGCTGCGGGCTCCGGAGCGGGCGCAGCGCCTGGAGGCGTACGCCTGCTGAGGCACACGGTCCACACGGAAGGCCCTGGCGGTTCGCCGGGGCCTTCCGTGCTGTCGAGGTGCGGGACGCGGCCGTCGAGGTGCTTGACGACGGCACCGATCCGCGATAAACCATTTGGTTATACAACCAGGAGGTTATGGTGGGACCGGAGCTGTTGGATGCGACGTTCGCGGCGCTTGCCGACCCGACCCGGCGAGCAATCCTCGCCCGGCTCGCGATCGGTGAGGCGACGGTCACGGAGCTGGCAGCGCCCTTCGAGATGAGCCAGCCAGCCATCTCCAAGCACCTCAAGGTGCTGGAACGGGCTGGCCTCGTCAGCCGGGGGCGGGACGCCCAGCGCCGGCCGTGCCGCCTGGAGGCACGCCCACTACGGGAGGCCACGGCCTGGCTCGCCGACTACCGCGACTACTGGGCGGAGAGCTACAGGCGACTCGACGACCTGCTCGACGAACTCCAGGCCACCGACAGGCGGGACGCGACGCAGGGCGGGACGGGCGGGTGACAGGCACCGACGACCCGATCGTCGTACGCGCACCGGGCGATCGGCAGATCGTGATGAGTCGCCTGTTCGAGGCACCGGCCCGGCTGGTGTTCGCCGCGTTCACCCAACCCGAGCTGCTGGTCCGCTGGTACGGGGCGCGGGGCTGGCGGCTGGTGAGGTGCGACATCGACCTGCGCGTCGGCGGACGGTGGCGGTTCGAGTCGCAGGGCCCGGACGGCGCCCGGATGGCCCAGGCCGGCGTCTACCGGCAGATCGATCCGCCACACCGGCTGGTCTGCACCGAACTCTTCGACGACCAGTCCTACCCGGGCGAGACCCTGGTCAGCCACGAGTTCACCGAGCTGGCCGGACGAACAACAGTCACCACCACGCTGCTCTACGCCACCGCAGAGGGGCGGGACACCGTGCTGCGCTACCCGATGGCTCGGGGCATCGGGCAGAGCTTCACGCGGCTCGCCCAGCTGCTGCGTACGACAACCACGACACGAGGAGAGCAACAATGAACTGGACGTTGGAAGTGGTGATCGTGCCGGTTTCCGATCTGGACCGGGCGAAGACGTTCTACGCCGACCAGCTCGGCTTCGCGGTGGACCACGACACGGTGATCGGCGACGACGTCCGCATCATCCAGCTGACACCGCCAGGGTCCGGCTGCTCGGTGGTGATCGGCAAGGGCGCGGTCCCGCAGATGCCACCGGGCTCGCTCAAGGGGCTGCAACTGGTGGTACCCGACATCGAGAAGGCCCGCGCGCAACTTGTCGAACGCGGCGTGGAGGTCAGCGAGATCCAGGTGGTCGGGCGCAACCCCCGGCCCGTGCCGCACCCGTTGGACAACGTCGGCTTCGTCCACTTCACCGACCCCGACGGCAACGCCTGGGCCGTCCAGCAGATCTCCAGCCGCGCCTGAACCGCTGCCCGCTCGGACCTCTGCTCACAGGCGGCGAGGGCCGGTGTCCGGGCGGGCCGCCGGACCTCCCACCTGGACCTGGGCGTGCAGGACCGTGATGCCGTCCGGACGGGCGAGCACCGGGTTGAGGGTCAGCGACCGCACCCGGGGCTGTTCGTCGGCGAGCTGACCCACCCGCAGCAGCAGGTCCGCGAGGGCCGCCCTGTCGACAGGCGCCGCACCCCGGTGCCCCCGCAGCAGCGGCGCGGCCCGGGGTTCGTCGACGAGTTCGGCGGCGTCGCGGTCGGTAAGCGGCACCGCCCGCCAGGCCCGGTCGCCGAGCAACTCGGTGGCCACCCCACCAAGACCGAAACCGACCACAGGCCCGAACGCCGGATCCTCCATCACCTCCACCACGCAGGCCACCCCCGGCGGGACCATCGGCTGCACCAGGACCTCCGCGCCGAAGCGGGCGGCCAGTTCGGCGTACGCCCGGCGGACCGTCGCCTCGTCGGGCAGGTCGAGCCGGACCGCGCCGAGGTCGACCCGGTGCCGCAGCCCGGGGGCAGCAGCCTTCAGCGCCACCGGGAAACCCAACCCCGCCGCCGCGTCCACCGCCGCGTCGAGCGAGTCGACGGACACCGACGCCACAGGTTCGATGCCGTACGCGGCCAGCAGCGCGTTCGGGTCGGGCGGATCGCGGAGCGCAGCCTGGGCGGCGGCACTGTCGACCCCTGGCAACTCGGGTGCCACCCCGGGCGGGCGGCGTAGCCACTCGGCGTACCGGTGCACGCGGGCGAGAGCGCGCACTGCCTCCTCCACGCCGCCGTACGCGGGCATCCCGGCCGGCGGCCGGCCCACCAGGAACGTCGCCACCGTCGGCTTGCCCAGCGCCAGCGCGGCCGGCAGCGCGGCGATGACGTCGGCGTCCACATCGGTGAGTTGACCGGGCAGCGGCGGGGCGAAGACCACCACCAGGGCGTCCACCCGGTCGTCGCTTGCCGTCTCCGCGAGGGCGGCGGCGAATTCGGCCGCACCGGCGCTCGGCCCGACGTCACGGGGATAGCCGTCGACGACCGTGAGGCCCTGCCCGACGCAGGCTGTCGCGGCCAGGCCGGTCAGCGCCGAGGAGTTGCCGACCACGCCGACCCGGCCGCCGGCGGGCAGCGGCTGGTTGGCAAGCAGCACCCCCACGTCGAGCAGTTCCGGCACGGTGTCCACCCGGATCACGCCGGACTGGGCGAACAGGGCAGCCACGGCCACCTCGTCCGGCCCGGCCGAGTCGCCCACCCCCGGCGGTCGGGCCGGTGAGGCGAGCGCGACCACCGGCTTGGAACGACCGATCCGCCGGGCCAGCCTGGCGAACTTACGCGGGTTACCGAACGTCTCCAGATACAACATGATCACGTCGGTGCCGGGGTCGTCCTGCCAGTACTGAAGCAGGTCGTTGCCCGAGACGTCGGCCCGGTTGCCGGCCGAGACGAAGCTTGACAGCCCCAGGCCGCGCCGGTCGGCCTCGGCGAGCAGCGCAACCCCGAACGCACCGGACTGGCTGAAGATGCCGACCCGACCAGCCGGCGGCAGCGCCGGGGCGAGCGTGGCGTTGAGGCGTACCGTCGGATCGGTGTTGGCCACGCCGAGACAGTTCGGGCCGACCACGCGCATCCCGGCGGCGTGCGCCGCGCGGACCAGCGCCCGCTGGGTGGCCGCGCCCTGGGCGCCGGCCTCGGCGAAGCCTGCCGAGATGACCACCAGGCCGTGCACTCCGGCGGCGGCCGCGTCGGCGACGACCGCGGTCACCGCCGCGGGCGGGACCGCCACCACCGCCAGGTCCACCGGGACCCCGGCGTCGACAGCCGACGGGTACGCGGGAAGCCCCGCCACCGTCGACGCGCTCGGATGCACAGGCACCACGGCACCTGTGAAACCACCGTCGCGCAGGTGCCCCAGCACTGCCGCGCCGACGCCCTGACCCGTGGCGCTGGCACCATAGAAGGCGACGCCGCGCGGGGCGAGCAGCCGGGCGATCGAGCGGGCCTCGGTGCGATGTTCCCTGCCGAACTGCACCTCAAGCGTCGCCTCGGTGGGCGCGATGGGAAAGCTCAGATGCACCACGCCGTCGGCGTACTCGCGCTGGACCTGGTAGCCGAAGTCGGAGAAGACCCGCAGCATCGTCCCGTTTGTCGGCAGCACCTCGGCGACGAAGCTCATGATGCCGTTGCGCCGGGCGGCGTCGGCCAGGTGCTCCATCAGCACCGACCCGATGCCCCGGCCCTGGTAGGCGTCCTCCACCACGAAGGCCACCTCCGCCTCCGGGGCCTGCGGGCCGAGCCGCTCGTAACGACCGACAGCGACGATCTGCTCGCCGGCAAGCACCACGAACGCCTCCCGGTCGCGGTGGTCGACAGTGACGAAGCGGATCAGATCCCGTTCCGGGATGCGCGGGTACGGCGAGAAGTACCGCAGGTAGCGGGTGCGCTCGGAGAACCGGCTGTGCATCGCCACGATGGCCGGCGCGTCGTCCGGGCTGATCGGTCGCAACTGGACGGTACTGCCGTCGCTGAGCAGCACGTCCACCGGTTGGTCCACGGTTGTCACAGGTGCCGTCCTCCCCGGCCCGGCTCAGTCCCGCGGATCGTGCGGGTCGAGCCCCAGCAGCGGGAACACCGTCCTGCGGGTCGCCGCGATCGCCCGGTCCACAGCGTTGGGCTCACCTGTCGGCTGCCACGGCTCGTACGACGGGTCGACGTCGTCGGTCATCCGCAGCGGAATGTCCCGACCCGGACGGCGGGCGGCGGCAAGCTTCCGCCAGGCCGGCGGGGTGAGCGTCGCCGGGTCGATCGGGGCGCCGGTGGCCACTGCCAGCAGGTGGGTCCAGGCCCGGGGCACCACCTCGACAAGCGCGTACCCGCCGCCGCCGGTGGCCACCCAGCGGCCGTCGCACAGCTCGTCGGCGAGCGCCCGCAACGCCAGGTAGGTGGCACGCTGCCCGTCGACCGTCAGGCTCAGATCGGCAAGCGGGTCGAGCCGGTGCCCATCGGCGCCACACTGGCTGACCAGCACCTGCGGCCGGAACGCGCGCAGCACCGACGGCACGATCGCGTGGAACGCCCGCTGCCAACCGGAGTCGTCGACACCCGGCGGCAGCGGCATGTTGACAGCGGTGCCATGCGCGCCCGGCCCACCGGTCTCGTCCGGAAAACCGGTGCCGGGAAAGAGCGCGAGCGGGGTCTCGTGCAGGCTGACAGTGAGTACCCGAGGGTCGTCCCAGAAGATCTGCTGCACGCCGTCGCCGTGGTGCACGTCCACATCCACGTACGCGATGCGCTCGGCACCCAGCTCCAGCAGTCGGGCGATGGCAACGGCCGGGTCGTTGTAGACGCAGAAGCCGGAGGCCCGGGCGGGCATCGCGTGGTGCAGGCCACCTGCCACGTTCACCGCCCGCCTTGCGTCGCCGCGCCACACCGCCTCGGCGGCGGCCACCGTGGCACCGGCGATCAACGCGCTCGACTCGTGCATCCCGTCGAAGACCGGATTGTCGGAGGTGCCCATCCCGTACCCGGCGAACAGCGGGTCACGCGGCGCGGCCCGCACCGCCGCCAGGTAGGCCGGGTGGTGCACGCTGGTGAGCAGGGCCTCGTCGGCGGGCTCCGGTTTCACGATGCGCACGCCTGGCCGGTCGAGGATGCCCAGCTCGCGGGCGAGCGCGAACGTCAGCTCCACCCGTACCGGATCGAGCGGATGGTCACCCATGTCGTAGGCGAGCAGCGACTCGTCCCACACCACCACCGTGTCGTCGGACATGAGCCCATGGTCGCACGAGGACGGCCGGGCCCCCACCGCACGTGCTGGTCAGTGGCCAGGTGTCGACCCGGAGGCGACCGGCCGGGCGGGATCGGCCACCCAGTTGCTCCACGATCCGACGTAGAGTGCCGCATCCGTGCGGCCGGCCAGATGCAGCGCCAGGATCGCCTGCGCGGCGGTCACCCCGGAGCCGCAGTACGCCCCGACGTCCCGCGCCCCGGTCACACCGGCTGCGGCGAACCGCTCCCGCAACACGTCGGCGGCCGGGAAACGCCCGTCCGGGCCGACGTACTCGCCGGCCGGCAGGTTCGCCGCGCCGGGAACGTGGCCCGCTACCGGGTCGATCGGTTCGACCTCGCCCCGGTAACGGGGCGCCGCCCGTACGTCGAGGAGCACGGCGTCGTCGGCGGCAGCCAGCGCGGCGGCCTGCCCGGCGTCGAGCACCGGCAGGTCACCGGGGCGCACCTCGACGTCGCCCGGACTCGGGGCGGGTGCCGTTGTGGAGACGGGCCGACCGGCGGCGACCCAGGCCGGGTAGCCGCCGTGCAACACGCGGACCGCGCGGTGCCCCGCCCAGCGCAACGTCCACCAGGCGCGGGCTGCGGCCAGGCCGTCGCCACCGTCGTACACCACGACGGGGTGACCGGCGCGGACGCCGGCGGCCCGCAGCGCCGCCTGCAACGCGGCCGGATCGGGAAGCGGATGCCGGCCGCCGACGCCGGGCGGCCCGCAGAGCGCGGTGTCCAGGTCGACGAAGACCGCGCCGGGCAGATGGCCGGCCAGGTAGTCGTCATGGCCGGGCGGGCCGGTGAGCCGCCAGCGCACGTCGAGCAGGGTGGGCGGATCGGTGTCGTCGAGCTCGGCGGCGAGCCGACCGACTTCGATCAGCGGCTCCTCAATTCCGGACATGGCGACCATCAAACACCATCCAGGTCAGGACCCGCGCGGTTCGGCGGCGGTCGCTGGCCGAACAGCGAGGTACCATCGTGCACCGGAGGGCCGCTGCCGCTATGAAGTCTCACGACCTGGTCGACACGACCGAAATGTACCTGCGCACCATCCTCGAGTTGGAGGAGGAGGGCGTGCCGCCGCTGCGCGCGCGCATCGCCGAGCGCCTACGGCAGAGCGGCCCCACAGTGAGCCAGACCGTCGCCCGGATGGAGCGCGACGGCCTGCTCACCGTCGAAGGCGACCGGCAACTGACCCTCACGGCGCTCGGCCGGGGCACCGCCGTCTCCGTGATGCGCAAGCACCGCCTCGCCGAGTTGCTGCTGGTGAACGTCATCGGGATGCCCTACGAGGAGGCCCACGAGGAGGCCTGCCGTTGGGAGCACGTGATGAGCGACGCCGTCGAGAAGCGGGTGTACGACCTGCTCAACCGGCCGACCCGCTCCCCCTACGGCAACCCGATCCCGGGTCTGGAGGCGCTGGGCTCCCCCGAGACCCAGGCCACCGAGGCCGGCGAGGGTGAGCGCAACCTGGCATTCCCCGGTCTCACCGGGCCGGTGGTCGTGCGCCGGATCTGCGAGAGCGTGCAGACCGACTCCGACGTGCTGCGCCAGTTGCACGCCGCCGGTGTCGACCCGGGTGCGACTGTGACGGTGGCTCAGGAGCGTGACGGGGTGTCGATCGACAGGTCCGGCGACCGCGTCCGGCTGCCGCGCGAGGTCGCCTCGCGGGTCTTCGTCGCCGCCGGCTGACCTGCTGCTCGGCTGACCTGCCGCTGCTCGCTGCCCGTCCGGCCTGGGCGTCACAGGGCCCGGGTGTCCACCTTCTTGGCCAGCGCGATCAGCTCCCCGGCGACCTTCTCGGCCGCCGCGCGCTCGGTGCCGCGGGCGCTGGTCCAGGTCAGAGTCGCCAACCGGCCGTCGGTGGCCAGCCAGCCGACCTCGACTGCCGGGCCGTGGCCGCTCGCGGCGGCGACGGTACGCCGGTACGCCTGCTGACCCAGCCCGGTGACCTTCGTGGTCTTGGTGGGCACCACGTCCGCGCCGAACGTGGTCTTGTCGACCGACGTCTCGGACACGCTCAGCATCAACTCCGGCAGCGGCGCGTCCCCGGCCCGCACCACGCAGGTGTGCGTGTCACCTCGTTCGCTGGCCGCCGCCACGTCGAAGCGCACCTTCACCAGTTGCTCGATGAGCGCGAAGTCCAGCAACCGGCAGGCTCCGCCCGAGGACGCCGCCGCCACGTCCACAGCGATCGGCACCGGCGGCGGGACCGCCACCGGCTCGGCGTCGGCGGCACAGCCACTCACCAGCAGTCCGGCCAGCCCGGCGACCATGATCCGCCCGCGCACGCTCCACCCTCTCGCCGACCGACGGCGGTAGGCGCCCGTCGGGTGTCCGTCGGACACCGTACGGGGTGTCCGGGTTCGGCGGAAGTCCTCGTTTCGCCGTTATCCGCAGTGTGGATCGTCCACGTACGGGCAGTGTCGGCAGCCGCGTCCACAGCAGGTGCCGCGCCGGGCCAGGAATTCGGCGCTGAGCACGAACAGCCCGCTCGCCGGGTCGAGGTAGCCGGCCTCACCGCTGGCCAGCGCGGCGGCGTGCGCGGCGAGGATCTGCTCCCGGTCGGGATGCCCGAGCGGCAGCCGCGACGGGTGCGGTTCGGTGAGCGGCCGGTCGGCCAGGGGTCGTCGCTCTCCGCTCACCGCAGCAGTCTAGGCAGCGACGAGGAGCGCGGTGCTGGTGGCGGCACGCCCCGACCGGTCTGTGTGCGGCGTCAGCCGAACCACGTCATCGCCTGACCGTGGCCCCGCGTCCAGGCCAGCGGCGTGCCGTCCAGGGCGAGGACGTTGTGCAGCCCCTCCCCCGACGGTGTCGGCAGCCCGTCGTACGGCAGCACCTCCGGCGCCTCGTTGGCGACCCAGTGACCGGGCAGGTCACGGACCAGCCGGACGAACGCCTCCCGGCGCGGCACGGGCACCTGGTAGAGCACCGAGGTGTGGAAGACCACAAGCGTCGCGTCGACAGGCGCCCGCGCGGCAAGCGCCGGCAGATCGTCCACCAGGTCGCCACGGACCAGCAGCGGCGGATCGGCAGCGGCGACCGCCGCAGCAGCTTGCAGCCGCGACCGCCGGTGCGCGTGCTCCGGCCAGATCAGCGCGTCCAACCAGGACACGTCGTCGGGGTCGGTCACGTCGAGGGGGTTGAGGTCCAGGCCAGCCCGCCACACCACATCGGGTACGCGTGCCGGCGGCACCAACCCGCTGGCCGCGCACTCCAGTACGGGCTCGCCGGAGCCGACCCGCTGCTCGCCATAGCGGTATGCGTACCGGTCGGGATAGAGGCAGAGTCCAGCGGACGCGCCGACCTCCAGCAGCGCGAGCGGCTGCGGCAGCGCGGCGAGCACCGGCAGTAGCACAGCGCATCGACCGGCCTCGTTCGTCTGGGTGGCCCGGACGCGCATCTGCGCCTCGATGACCGGCCAGTTCGCCACCGCGTAGTCGTGGAACGCCGCCGGGTCCTCGACCGGGCCGCCGAGCCATCGGACGACGCCGAACAGCAGGTTCGGTTGCCGCTTGGCCGGGGGCAGCCCGTCGAGCAGCGCGAGCACCTCGTGGTCGCGGGACACCGCCAGGGACAGCCGCTCGTACGCGGGCGAGACCCCTCGTACCTCCCGGGTGGCGAATCTGGCGTACGCCTCGGCGGTCGTCATGCAGTGATCGTCGCAGCCTCGCGGTCGGACCGCTTCGAGGGCGCCCGGGTCAGCGTCGATCTTCGGTGAAGGCGGCACGCGGGTCGATGGCCTGACCTCGTGCGTACTCCTCGCCGAAGGCCGCTGGGCCCAGCGCCTCGATCGCGGCGTCGGCGTACGTGAGGGCGGCACGCGCTGTTGCCCGCTCGGCGTACCAGCCCTTCGGAGTCGCCGCGCAGAGGACTTCGAGTGCGTCGAACTGCGCCGCCGCCACCCGCTCAGCAATCTCGTTCACGTCTGCATCTCTCATGTCTTTCGGGACCAGCGGCGAACGAGCGTACCTCCTGCCGAAGACCGGCCAACCGGACCACCGTGACCTGCGGATATGTCCGGACAAGCCAGTCGGTGATCAGGTCAGCCAGCCCGGCCGGTGGACGATGCGGCGGTGAGCCGATGAATCAGATGGTGAAGCCGCCGTCGACGTTGACCGTCGCACCGGTGATGTAACGCCCGTCGGGGCTGGCGAGGAACGCCACCGCTGCGGCCACGTCGGCTGGCACCGCATAGTGGCCGAGGGCGGTGAACCCGTTGATCGTGTCGGCATCAGGGCCGTCGGCCGGATTCAGTTCGGTGTCCGTGGCCCCTGGATTCACGAGGTTTACAGTGATAGCTCTGCTACCGAGTTCGCGTCCGAGCGCCTTGGTGAGGCCGATCAGAGCGGTCTTACTCGTTGCGTACAACGAGAAGCCCGGGAAAACCGCCCGCTCCGCCACGTTGCTTCCGATGTTGATGATCCGCCCACCGGCCGACATGTGGCGCACTGCGGCCTGCGACGCCACGAACGGTGCCCGGACATTGACAGCGACAGTCTGATCGAACTCTTCCAGGTTCAGTTGCTCCAGCGGTCCGAGTAGGAACGCGCCGGCATTGTTGACCAGGATGTCCAACCGACCCAGCTCACCGGCAACCTGGTCCACTGCGGCAACCACTGCTGCCGGATCGGCACTGTCGGCCTGCACGGCGATCGCCCGCCGACCCCCAGCCTTGATCTTGTCCACCACATCGTTGGCGCGTTGCTGGTTCTGCTGGAACGTCAGCGCCACATCGGCGCCCTCCTCGGCCAAGCGCAAAGCGACTGCAGCGCCGATACCACGACCACCACCCGTAACGAGGGCTACCTTGCCATCAAGTGCCATGTTCATGACACAAAGTCTGGTCGGCGAAAGCCGAGCCGTCTGGCGGTGATCGGACGCCGCGTTCGCGAACCGGCTGACGTCGCCGACGAGTCGGGCCGTGCCGGAAGGGCCGAGGCCCGGCGGCTGATCGCGACGCTGCGGATTGCCGTCGACCGCCGGCGACAGCGCCGTAGGTCAGAGGTAGCTGACGCCGGTCAGTTCCTCGGCCGCCGCCCACAGCCGCTTGCCGACAGCCGGATCGGCGGCCTCACGGCTGAGCCGGGCCTCGGTGACCCTGCCCCGCGTCTCCCCGAGCAGGGCTGGGCCGAAGAACTGGCCACCCCGCACACCGGGTTCGGTCGCGGCACGCAACTGCGGCAGCGCGCCCTGCTCCACCGGCTGGGTTGCCAACAGCCCGGCCCGCGCGATCAGCCGCCCGAACCGGCCACGGTGTTCCCAGGCACGCGGAGTCAGGTTGGTACGGGTGAGACCGGGGTGGGCCAGCGCGCTGACGATCGGCGATCCGGCGGCGCGCAGGCGGCGGTCCAGTTCGATGCCGAAGATCGTGCTGGCGAGCTTGGACCGCCCGTAGGCGGTGGATGCCCGGTAGTTCCGTTCGAACATCAGGTCATCGAAGTCCAGGTGCGCGTTCTTGTGGGTGATCGAGCTGAGACTGACCACACGGGCTTCCCGCGCCGCGGCCAGGTTGCCGAGCAGCAGGCCGGTCAGTGCGAAGTGGCCAAGCATGTTGGTGGCGAGCTGCAGCTCGAATCCGTCGGCGGAGGTGCGGCGCGGGCCGAGCAGGACCACCCCGGCGTTGTTTACCAGCAGGTCGATCGCCGGGTGGTCGCCGGCCAGCTTCGCCGCGAAGGCCCGCACGGAGGCGAGGGATGCCAGGTCAAGCTCGCGCACCTCGATGTCGCCGCCGATCCGGCGGGCGGCCTCCTCGCCTGCGGAGGTGTCGCGAACGGCGAGCACGACGTGGGCGCCGTGGCTGGCCAGTTCGGTGGCGGTGACCAGGCCGAGGCCTGAGTTCGCGCCGGTCACGACGGCGACCCGACCGCGCTGGTCGGGGATGCGGTCGGCGGTCCATCCGGTCATCTGCTGCTCCTGGGGTGTCGGTGCGTTGGCCACCGACGGTAGGAGCGTTCCGGGCCGGTTCGGTCGTACTCGTTTGCCTAGGTCTGCGGGACCTACCTTCGGCGGTCCGGTCCGCTGCACACTTGCGGCATGACCCGCCTTCATCCGTACGCTCGCGAGCTCGGGGACTTCCTACGCGCTCGGCGTAGCCGGCTGCGTCCACACGAGGTCGGCCTGGAGCCGGGCGGCCGGCGCAAGGTCACCGGGCTGCGGCGCGAGGAGTTGGCCCTGCTGGCCGGGCTGAGCACCGACTACTACCAGCGGATCGAGCAGGGCCGGGAGGTACGCCCGTCCGACGACGTCCTGGACGCGCTTGCCGGCGCGCTCGGCCTCGACGACAAGGAACGCCGGCACCTGTTCACCCTGGCCCACGCCGCCCGCCGGTCGATGCCCACCCGGGTGAACCGCGACCCGGAGCGGGTGCCGGAGGGCACACGGCGTCTGCTGCGGGTGCTGGACACCCCTGCTGTCGTACTCGGTCGGCATCTCGATCTGCTCGACTGGAACCCGATGGCGCAGGCGCTGCTCGGCGACCCGGACGCCTACCCGACCGACCGGCTCAACATGCTCCTGTTGCTGTTCGACGACACGCTGACCGGAGAGCGGAGCTGTCCGGACTGGGAGCAGCAGGCTCTGGACTACATCGGCATGATGCGGGCCGCCGTCGCCACCGACCCCACCCACCCACGCGCCACCGCGATCGTCGGCGAGCTGAGTATCCGCAGCGCCCAGTTCCGGCGGCTGTGGGCCCAGCACGACGTACGCGAATCGGTAAGCGGCACCAAGACCTTCCGGGTTCCCGAGGTAGGCGACATCGTCCTGGACTGGGACACGTATCCCCTGCCGGGAAATCCCGGCCCCGTCATGCTCGTCTTCACCGCTGAGCCGGGCAGCGCCCACGCGGACCGGCTGCAACTCTTGGCGTCGTTGCACGCCACCCGCTCGGCACTCGCCAGCGGATGATGCCGAGCTGATCAATGACTGACGGGCGGGTCACTACCCGAGCAACGCCGCTGCGGCGGCCAGGGTGACCAGCGACATCGTCGTGGTCAGCACCACCGCCCGGCTGGCCACCGCCTCGCCGACGCCGTACTCCTGGCTGTAGATGAACGTGTTCTGCGCTGTCGGCAGGCCCGCGCACACCACCACGGCGAGCAACTGCGGCCCGGACAGGTGCAAGGCAAGCCCGGCCGCGTACGCGATGACCGGTTGTGCGACGAGCTTCAGCGCGGTGATCACGGCCAGCTCTGCCGGCCGGGCCGGCTCTGCCCGCGACGGCGCCGTGGGTTGCAGCGACGCGCCGAGCGCGACAAGGGCGGCCGGAGCCGCAGCGCCCGACAGCAGGGTGAGCGGCGCGGCGGCCGCCGACGGCAGATGCAGGCCGGCAGCCGAGCACACGACACCGAGCAGCGACGCCAGGATCACCGGGTTGCGTACCGGCAAGGAGGCGATACGGCGGACCCGTACCCGCCCGGCCGGATCGGTGTGCCTGTCCAGTGCGACCAGGATGACGGGCGTCACCACAAGCACCTGCAGCAGCACCACCTCCGCCAGGAACGACACGGTGCCGAGAACCTGCGTTGCGATCGGGATGCCGAGGTTCGCCGAGTTCACGTACCCGGCGGCCATGCCCCAGATCGGCTGTTCGCCGGTCCTGCGACCAAACAGCCAGCTCGCGACGACCCACCCGAACCCGACGACCGCGGCAGTGCTCAGCCCGAAGGCGAGCAGCGATCGGCTGGCGAACCCGGAAAGCGGCATTCGGGACAGGGCCAGGAACAGGGCGGCCGGCATCGCGAGGTGGAACACGAACCGGCCGAGCACCGACGCCGCCGCCTCGCCCAGCAGGCCCCAACGGCAGGCCGCGTAGCCGACAGCGGTGAGGATCCAGATCGGCGCGAACGCCGACACCAGGCTCATACGGGCGTCACCGGCGGGCGTCGCGCCGGCTCAGGGAATGGCAGGCGTACGAGTCGGGTAGCACGAGCTCAGCCTCGCATCCCGTCCGACCGCGCAAACATCCCGCCCATCGCACGGACCTGTCCGGAACCACAGCCTGCCTCGCCGAAGGCCGATCATCAGGCATCATGGGCGCCGTGAGCGACGGATACATCCGCCTGATTCCGACCGACCTGCGCTGGCAGCCGACTCCCGAGGCTGCCGCCGCAGCCAGGGCCTACGTCACAGGACTTTTCTCGGGGCCGGGCGATGACGTCGAGCATGTCGAATATGAGTTCTACGAACACGTCACGCTCATCGACGCCGGCGAGAACACCAACCGTGTCACATGTCCGCGCTGTGCCGGCGACATCGACCTGGAGTGGCTCTTCGACCTGATCGAGGAGAACGGGGAGAGCTTCGATGAGCTGGACGTGACGGTTCCCTGCTGCGCGGCGACGGTTCCGCTGAACGCTCTTCACTATGACTGGCCAGTCGGCTTCGCCCGCTTCGAAGTGAGCGCCATGAACCCGACGCGCGCCAGATACGAGCTTGATGCACAGGAACTCGCCGAGGTGTCCGCCGTTCTCGGTCATCCCGTGGCGCAGGTCCTTGCGCACTACTGACCTCAGGGGCGTCAAGAGCGACCGGTGCTGTTTATCGCCGGTCGTCCGGGCCGGTCATCAGCCGTGGCCGCCGGTGAGTTCCACGCCGTCGAAACTTCGGCCTCTACGCCCGAATGTCTGGCGGTAGGTGTCCGGTGGCACGCCGACGGTGCGGTGAAAGTGGCGGCGCAGAGTGGTCGCGGTGCCCATGCCGGCCGCTGAGGCGATGGCGTCGACGCTGTCGTTTGTGCTCTCCAGCAGTTCCTGTGCTCGGCGGATCCGTTGCGTCAGCAACCACTGCAGCGGGGTGGTGCCGGTGACCGACCGGAACTGCCGGGTCAGATGGCGCGAGCTCATGTTCGACTGGCGGGCCAGATCCTCCACCGTGAGTGGCTGATCCAGTCGCCGCATCACCCAGGGGAGCAGGTCGGCCAGGGCATGCTCGTCCTGGGCCGGCACGGGGGTCGTGACGAACTGGGCCTGGCCGCCTGCTCGATGCGGCGGCACGACCAGGCGGCGGGCTGCGATATTGGCGACCGCTGAGCCGTAGTCGCGTCGGACCAGATGCAGGCACAGGTCCATCGCCGCGGCCTTGCCTGCCGAGGTGAGGACACTGCCGTTGTGGACGTAGAGCACATCCGGGTCGACCGTCACCTGGGGATAGCGCGCGGCGAGAGTGTCGGTGTGCGCCCAGTGGGTGGTCGCGCGCAGCCCATCCAGCAGACCGGCGGCGGCGAGCACGAACACGCCAGTGCACAGGGACACCACCCGCGCACCGAGCTTGTGGGCCGCGCGTACCGCCTCGACCAGCTCGGCCGGCGGGTCCTGGACGATGTCCGCCAGGCCCGGGACGATCACGGTGCCGGCGTCTGCCAGACGGTCCAGCCCGCAGTCCGGCTCCAGCAGGAACCGGCCGAGCCGGACGCTACGTGTGCCGCACACCTGGACGTCGTACCAGGGGCCGGGCACTGCGTCCGGCCGAGTGCCGAAGACCTCGTAGGCCAGCGCCAGCTCGAAATGCAGCATCCCCTCGGTGGCGGCAACCGCGACGGAACGCGGGGAGAGAGTCACGTCCGAAATTGTACGGGTCATGTCGTTCCAGACACTGGCCGGCTTCAATCAGCCAAGGAACGATCTTCAGCAGCAGACGACTTCACACAGGCAGGGGCACGCCATGGCAACGGGTCGAAACATCGCGGTCTACGGCGCGTACGGACACACTGGCCGTTTCGTAGCCGCCGAGCTGCGCGAACGCGGCTACACCCCGCTACTGCTCGGCCGGAACCACGACAAACTGCAGGCCCTGGCGCAAGCCTTCCCGGGCTCACCACAGCGGTACGCGACGGTCGACAGCCCGACCCTGCTCGATCGAGCGCTCGACGGCGCGGACGCGGTGATCAACACAGCCGGGCCGTTCGCCACCACTGCGGGCCCCGTCATCGAGGCGGCACTGCGCGCCGGCATCCCCTACGTCGACGTGGCAGCCGAGATCGAAGCGAACGTCGACACGTTCACGGACTTCGCGCAGCGCGCCCACGCCGCCCGCATCGCGGTGCTGCCGGCGATGGCCTTCTTCGGCGGCCTCGGCGACCTGCTGGTCACCACCGCGATGGGCGACTGGACGTCGGCGGACGAAGCACACATCGCCTATGGTCTGAGCAGCTGGCACCCCACCGGCGGCACGCTGGCCGCCGGCGCGGTCTCGTCGCAGCGACGCGGCGGCCGTCGTGTCCGCTACGCCAACGCACAGCTGCAGTACCACGACGACACGCCGTCGACAGTGGACTGGCCCTTCCCGGCGCCGCTCGGCCCCCGAAGCGTCATCAGCGAGTTCACAATGGCCGACGTCGTCACCATCCCCAGCCATCTGGCCATCCCGCAGGTGCGCACCTACATGACCACCGAAGCAGCCTCAGACCTGCTGTCTGGAGATCCCACGGCCCCACGCGCGGTCGACGACCGCGGGCGCTCCGCACAGACCTTCATCGTCGACGTCCTCGTCCGCTCCGGCGGCACGCAACGCCGCCTGAGCGCCACCGGTCAGGACATCTACGCAGTCAGTGCACCACTCGCCGTGGAGGCGGTCGACCGCATTCTCACCGGTCGCACCCGGACCACCGGCGTCGCCTCCGCCGGCGCGATATTCGACGCTCCTGACTTCCTCGACGCCCTGTCCGCCCACCTCACCGTCCACACGCCGGCCTAGACCTCGGCGGGTAGGTAAACGCCATCACTGTGCGTGCTGCTCGGGCACTTTTCGGGTGGTGTCAGGGCTGGCGTCGAGACCGGCAGCGATCTGATCCGGCAGCGGGTAGACCTGCTCGACAGGCAGTTGAGCTGTCGCCGCCTGTTCGTCGCCGCCGCGCAGGAGGTTCCGGATCTGGTGCACCCTGGGGGTGATGTCGGTGATGGCAACAACCCAGTCGTCGACGTACCGGTCGACGGCCTCGCGGGACAACCCAACCTGCAATGACCGGTACGGCAACGCCGTCAGTTGCAGTGACCGTTCCGGATCCCACTGCACTCGTACGGGGCTGGTCTTCAGTTGCCGCGACCAGGTTGCCCTGTCCCCGTGCAGGTCTTTGTCGTAGTGACTCAGGCTGGCTCGTGCCAGGGCCCACTCGAATCCCTCCCGCGTGATGTCGATGGACAGCACGCGCTCTTGCCCTGGCTTGGTGGCCCAGCCGCAGCGATACATCATCCACAGGAACGAGGGCTTGATCCACGTCATCCGGTCCCGCTTGAAGGGGGCCACGAAACGGCCGGCCGCCACCGCCGGCAGCGCTATCTGTGGGGGATACGCCTGGTACACGGTGATGGTGTCGGCCGAGTAGCGGGCGCGGATCTGGCGGGCGGGAACGGACATCATCTGATCATCACCGATCGTGCGGCTGTCAGGCCAGCAGGGAGGATTCCAGGTCGCGACGTATGCCACCCATCTCCATCCCCGCAAGCGCGTCACACTCGGGCAGCAGGGCGACCATCGCCTCGGCCACCTCGCGCAGCAGACCGGGCTGCGCCTCGAACAGGTACTTGTCGAAGTACTCGTCGCTGGTCTGACCGGAGCGCAGGCGGAACGACCCGGTCAGGTGGCACGTTTCGTAGACGCGACGCGCAAGGGGAGAAGTCACGCGGCGAGCCTCGCATCTCCCCTGGCCGGCTACCAACCGCCTCTTGCCCACGGCCTTGACCTGAAGCCCACTCAAGGTCCGAGCATGTGCACATGACGGTGACGGACGAGACACGACAGGCTCTGGAGCGGCAGCGCACTGTGGACATCACCACGACCGGGCGGCGGAGCGGTCAGCCGAGAAGGATGGAGATATGGCGCTATCAGGCCAGCGGCCGCTACTGGCTCACGGGGAGCCCGGGAGCACGTGACTGGTACGCCAATGTGCTCACGCATCCCAAGTTCACGCTGCATCTGGCCGGCCTGGATGTGCAGGTGCGAGGGCGTCCCGTGACCGACCCGGACGAGCGGGCACTCGTGCTCGGCGAGATCGTCCCGACCCTGGACTGGGCCGGAAGCTTGGAAAGCTGGATCGCCGGAAGCCCTCTGGTGGAGATCGAATTCGACTGACACCGCCCGACTTCACGGACATGCGCGAGGCGCCAGGAGTAGGAGGCGTGCCGTGCACTCGGGGTGGCGCAAGAGCCTTCAGTGGCGGCAACGGTGCCCACGTCGAGGTCGGATGCGTTCACCGACCTGACAAGGATTCATAGCGACGGGCCGCGCCGGTCAAGCCCTGCGGTTCGATCACCGCCCTGGAAACGTCCAGCTGAGACTGGCGACGGCCGTCCTCCTCGTTGCTGTCGCCGTTCCAGTGCGGCTGGCAGCCCAGCGCGCACCTACGATCAGGCTGTGAAGCGACCACGCTTGTACGGGCCTGGCGAGTTGGCTGGCCTGTTCAACGTGTCGAGGCAGCGGGTACTGCATATCACCCGCCGACCCGGCTTCCCTGAGCCGATGGCCCGCCTGATCGGAACGACTATCTGGGACGCGGACGAGGTGGACGAGTGGGCTAAGCACAATCGCCCACCACGCCCAACCGAGGGCGACGAAGACGGCTGATCCGGTGGCACCTATCGGCACGCCACGCCGGACTGGTTCCGCCAGTGACGTTCGGTTACCAGCCAGCCAGAACCGGGTGTAGGGCACATCCGCTTCTGCCGATGAGAGTGAGGGAATCTCCGCTTACATGGCGTCTGGCCGTAGCTGAGCAACGCGCGAAGCTGGCAAGATTCGGAGCGTTCGCAGGAGCGTGTCGACGATCCCGGCTGCACCGATGATTTCCGGGGGGATCCGCGGCCCATACCTTGACCGCGGGCGCAGATGATCTCGCCCGACCACAGAGGGGATTCCAGGCATGACGAGACCGCTTCGCTTCGGGGTCGTTGCCCCGCTCAGTACTGACCTGCCGACGTGGCTGGCCCAGGTGCGCCGCATCGACGACAGCGGCTACTCGACGTTGCTGATGCCGGATTTCCCGCTGCTGCAACCGGCGCCGGGTCCCACGTTGGCCACCGCCGCGGCCCTGACCGACTTGCGAGTGGGCACATGGGTGTACGCCTCCCCGCTACGCCCGGCCTGGCTGACGGCGTGGGAGGCGCATTCGCTGTCGCAGCTCACCGACGGACGCTTCGAGCTGGGCATCGGCACCGGCCGGCCAGGAATCGATGACGAGCTCCGCGACAAGGGAATGCCGGCCGTCCCGCCGCACGAGCGGCTGGCCCGGATACGCGAGACCGTCCGGAGGCTGCAAGATTTCGACGGCCCCGACCGGCACACGCCGGTGGCGATGGCCGTCCGCGGTCCGAAGGCTCGGGCGCTGGCGGCCGAGGTCGCCGACACGGTCACCTTCGTGCAGGCGCCAGATGAGTCCCGGGCCGAGGTCACGCGGCTGGCACGCGACCTGCGCGCCGTCCGCGACGTCGAGCTCGCGAATGCCGTGTCGGTCATCGGCGACCGGGTCGCGCCGTACATGGCGCCTCCCGACACCGACACTGCCGCCGCTCGCGCGGCGGACTCGTTGGTCACGCTTCCGGAGGATCCGGCGGCCGCCGCCGAGGAGATTCAGCGGCGACGGGAAGAGATCGGCTTCTCTTACTTCGTCATCGGCGCCGACTTCGCCGACACGTTCGCTCCAGTCGTGGCCAAGCTAGGCGGACGGTAGTTCGCCGCCGAGGAATGACGACGGCGAACACGCCGGTCCGGAGAGCCGACACCTAAGGAAGGCGACACCATCGTCACGGTCCTCAACGCTCTGCCGGAAGCGAGCTTCCACTATGAAACCCGTCGGTAAGGTGAGCAACATCCGCTCATGCCGCGATCCGCGTGACCTGGCTGACCGGCCGGATACGGTGAGCGACCAGCATGCAGCCGAGGCGATCCGGGTCTGCGCCTGGTGTCACGTCGCCCCGATCGGATATCTCATCGCGGCGATGTCCGTGTGGAGCCCGAAAACGGTTGCCTTCGGGTTCAAAGCTTGCACGACTGCGTCAGTAAGCGGACGGTGCGCGACGACGTGCTCGACCACCGCCGGGTCGACCTCGATCTCGTAGTAGTCCTCGGCGAACGTGACGTACCGATCGACGATGTCGTCGAGCAGGATCTCGAGCAGATCAGAGCCGTCCGGGGCGTTGCTGTCGTACGGTCCGCGAAGCGCGGGGAACGTGATGGCTTCGCCGGCGTGCCACCGGTCGTCACCGGAGAGCCGCCACAGGACAGCGGTGGCGACGAACTGGCCTTCCTCGTCGCCGAACGCTGGTTCCTCGATCTGCGGACGGAACACCGCCGGGAGACCGTCGAGCAGTCCGGGCCACAGCTCGTGGTCCGGATCGCGATAGGGCGTCATCGCCGACTCATGGTCGAACACGCGGATGAAGGCGCCATCGGCGGTGAACACCACTGTCCACTCGTCGCCGCTGCCGTTGCTCATCAGTGCCGCCTCGTCGTCACCCCAAGATCGGGTGTAGGCGTAGTAGGGCTCGCCCTCGTCGACGATGCACTCCAGCACGGCGAGTGCCTTGCAGCGGTCCCGCAGCACGTCGATGGAGGGCAGCCTGGCAGCGATGTCGTACACGGTCACTCGCTGAACCTACGCCGAAGCACCGACACGCGAGACTCGGTGAGAATGCACGCTCATAGCCGCTGGCCGGGCGCCCACCTCTGCACGCTCCCAGGGCTGGAAGAGCCTGGAAACGGCGCTGCCCCGACCTCGCAGGAGGCCGGGGCAGCACTGATCGCGTACGTCAGCTGCAGCCGCTGGTGGAGCCGCAGCCCTCGCAGACGTAGCAGCTACCGGCGGGGCGCATCTTCGTACCGCAGGTGAAGCACAGCGGTGCGTCGGCGGCCTTGCCGATGACGGCCTCCAGCAGTTCGGTGCTGGAACCCACGCTCGGCGCCGGCTTGGCGGCGGCCACGTCGGCCATCTCCTGGGCCGGCTGGGCGACGGCCTCCGGCTTGGCCGGAGCCTCCACCGGCGCGGACGATGCCATCGCGGTGAGCTCAGCCCCGGTGACCCCTGCGGATTCCGCGTCGGCTTCGGCCCGCAGCTGGGCGGCCCGCTCGCTGGCGGTGAAGATGCCCAGCTCGGCGCGGCGCTCGTACGGCAGGAAGTCCAGTGCGAGGCGACGGAAGATGTAGTCCATCACCGACGCCGCCATGCGCACGTCCGGGTCGTCGGTCATGCCGGCCGGCTCGAAGCGCATGTTCGTGAACTTGCTGACGAACGTCTCCAGCGGCACGCCGTACTGGAGGCCGATGCTGATGGCCACCGAGAACGCGTCCATCACGCCGGCCAGGGTCGAGCCCTGCTTGGACATCTTGAGGAAGACCTCGCCGAGGCCGTCGTCCGGGTAGGACGACGCGGTGAGGTAACCCTCGGCGCCACCGACGGAGAAGCTGACCGTCTCGGACGGGCGCTTCTTGGGCAGGCGCTTGCGCACCGGGCGGTACTCGACGACCTTCTCCACAGCGGCCGGTGCGGCCTCGACGGCGGCCGGCTCGGTGGCCTTGTTGTTCTTCGCCACCGAGAGCGGCTGGCCGACCTTGCAGTTGTCGCGGTAGATCGCCAGCGCCTTGAGGCCGAGCTTCCAGCCCTCGAAGTAGATCTTCTCGACGTCCTCGACGGTGGCCGCCTCCGGCATGTTTACCGTCTTGGAGATGGCGCCGGAGACGAACGGCTGGATCGCCGCCATCATCCGCACGTGGCCCATCGGAGCGATGGACCGCTCCCCCATCGCGCAGTCGAACACCGCGTAGTGCTCCGGCTTGAGGCCGGGGGCGTCCACCACGTGGCCGTTGTCGGCGATGTGCTCGACGATCGCCTCGACCTGCTCCTCGGGGTAGCCGAGGCTGCGCAGCGCGCGCGGGACCGTCTGGTTGACGATCTGCATCGAGCCGCCGCCGACAAGCTTCTTGAACTTGACGAGCGCCAGGTCCGGCTCCACACCGGTCGTGTCGCAGTCCATCATGAAGCCGATGGTGCCGGTCGGCGCGAGGACGCTGGCCTGCGAGTTACGCCAGCCGTTGCGGTCACCGATCTTGTTGCCCTGGGTCCACTGCTTGGTCGCCTCGCGGACGATAGCGGTGGCCACCGGGCTGGTGGGCTTGATCTCGTCGTTCGCGGCGGCGTGCTTGCGCATGACCCGCTTGTGCGGCTCGGCGTTGCGGGCGTAGCCGTCGTACGGGCCGACGACGCCGGCCAGCTCGGCCGAGCGGCGGTACGCGGTGCCGGTCATCAGCGAGGTGATCGCCGCGGCGACCGAGCGACCCTGGTCCGAGTCGTACGGCTGGCCGGTGGCCATCAGCAGCGCGCCCAGGTTGGCGTAGCCGATGCCCAGCTGCCGGTAGGCGCGGGAGGTCTCGCCGATCTTCTCGGTCGGGAAGTCGGCGAAGCAGATCGAGATGTCCATCGCGGTGATGACGAACTCGACGGACTTGACGAACTTCTCCACCTCGAAGCCACCGTCGGCGCGGAGGAACTTCATCAGGTTGAGCGAGGCGAGGTTGCACGAGGAGTTGTCCAGGTGCAGGTACTCCGAGCACGGGTTCGACGCGGTGATCCGGCCGGTCTCCGGGCAGGTGTGCCAGTCGTTGATCGTGTCGTCGTACTGCAGGCCCGGGTCGGCGCACTCCCACGCGGCCTGGGAGATGGTGCGGAACAGCTTCTTGGCGTCGATGGTGTCGATCACCGAGCCGTCCAGCCGGCCGCGCAGGTCGAAGCCGCCGCCGTTCTGCACGGCCGTCATGAACTCGTCGGAGACCCGCACCGAGTTGTTGGCGTTCTGGTACTGCACGCTCACGATGTCGGAGCCGCCGAGGTCCATGTCGAAGCCGGCGTCCCGCAGCGCGCGGATCTTGTCCTCCTCGCGCGCCTTCGTGATCACGAACTCCTCGATGTCCGGGTGGTCCACGTCGAGGATGACCATCTTGGCCGCCCGCCGGGTCGCGCCGCCGGACTTGATGGTGCCTGCGGACGCGTCAGCGCCGCGCATGAAGCTGACCGGGCCGGAGGCGGTGCCACCGGAGGAGAGCAGCTCACGGGACGAGCGGATCCGCGACAGGTTGACGCCGGAACCGGAGCCGCCCTTGAAGATCAACCCCTCTTCCTTGTACCAGTCGAGGATGGAATCCATCGAGTCGTCCACGGCGAGGATGAAGCACGCGCTGACCTGCTGCGGCGACGGCGTACCGACGTTGAACCAGACCGGCGAGTTGAAGCTGAACACCTGGTTCAGCAGCATCCAGGTCAGCTCGTGGGCGAAGACCTCGGCGTCGGCGGGGCTGGCGAAGTAGCCGTACTCCTCACCGGCGGTGCGGTAGGTGGTGACCACCCGGTCGATCAGCTGCTTGAGCGACCACTCGCGCTCCGGGGTCCCCACCGCGCCCCGGAAGTACTTCGTGGTCACGATGTTCGCCGCGTTGACGCTCCACGACTCCGGGAACTCCACGCCGCGCTGCTCGAAGTTGATCGAGCCGTCCCGCCAGTTCGTCATCACGACGTCGCGACGCTCCCAGGCGACCTCGTCGTACGGGTGGACCCCCTCGGTCGTCCACACCCGCTCGATCTTCAGCCCCGCGCTCGCGCCGGCCTTGCTACGTGACCTGCTTGTCGTCACACCATCCCCCGACATCTCATCCGCCCCCTCGTCCGCGCGGCCACGCCGCGCGTCCACCTGTCAGAACACAAACCTCAGTTGGTACGGCCGGCGGTCCCCGCCGCCCCGGCCTCCGCCGCGCCCGCACGGGCGCGGGCGGCGGCGCGCAATGTCTCGATCTCCTGCTCGAAGTCGGCAAGCGAGTCGAAGGACCGGTAGACGCTGGCGAACCGCAGGTACGCCACCTCGTCCAGGTCCCGCAGGGGGCCCAGGATGGCCAACCCCACATCGTGGCTGGGGATCTCGGCCGCACCCTTGGCCCGCACGGTCTCCTCGACCTTCTGGGCCAGCAACGCGATCGAGTCCTCGTCGACCGGCCGGCCCTGGCACGCCTTGCGCACCCCGCCGATGATCTTCGTCCGGCTGAACGGCTCGGTCACCCCGCTGCGCTTGACGACAGCGAGGACCGCCTCCTCGACCGTGGTGAACCGCTTGCCGCACTCGGGGCAGGACCGCCGCCGCCGGATGAGCTGGCCGTCGTCGGCCTCCCGCGAGTCGACCACCCGGGAGTCGGCGTGTCGGCAGTACGGACACCGCATCGCCTACCTCCTAATCATGATCAACCACGGCGTAGCGGGCACTTCCGGGCACGACTCGACCCGGCGGTGCCAGCTGGAGCTGACGCCGGCCGTGGTCGGCGCTGCGGGAGTGCGGTCGGTAGTCGAACCCAACCTGTGGGCAACTCACGCCCGTGTCACTACTACATCTAGGGGTCGACCGTATGTCGCTGGCGTACTCGGGTCAAGTTGACCGGCGTGTCCGGCGCGTCACGGACCATCCGGTCATCCGCACCCACCGCCCCCGCCGGAAGACCCAACGCCGCGACCCCGACCCGGTTACCGGCCAGCCGGCTGAAGTCGCCCGGAAAACGGTCGCCGTTCGAACATCCGTGCTACCCGACGTACCATTTATCAGAACATCCGTACGACCGGAGTGGTTTTTCACCCCGACACGCCGGTGAGAGGTCGTACAGATGTTTGAAAATGACCGATCTCACCTATACGGTCAGGAACAGCCGGACGCGTTGGATCTTCAGCACCCGGCGCACGGCATTCGAGCACGAGCGTTCGAGCACCACTGTTAGAGCACCCCGCACGCACCACGAGCCGACGAGGCACCCAGCGCCGACCAGGGAGGACGGACGTGACCGAGGACCGGGCAAGCCGGCCGAAGAGCCCGCAGCAGATCACCGAGGCGGGCCCGCCGGCCACCCGACGCCGCAGCGCCGCGCGCAGCCGGACGGGTCAGCCCGCCGTGCGCCCGGTCACGCCGGTGGTCAGCGCCTTTCCCGACCCCGCGACGGTCGACCTGACCGCCCGCCAGCGTCGCATCCTGGAGTTCATCCGCACCTGGGTGGAGCACCACGGCTACCCGCCCAGCGTTCGCGAGATCGGCGAGGCGGTCGGCCTGGTGTCGCCGTCCAGCGTCGCCTACCAGCTCAAGGAACTGGAGAAGAAGGGCTTCCTGCGCCGCGACCCCAACCGGCCGCGCGCGGTGGACGTCCGGGCCCCCAGCGAGGCCATCGACGACGAGTTGTCCCGCGCCCAACGGCCGACACCGGCGTACGTGCCGATGCTCGGACGGATCGCCGCCGGTGGGCCGATCCTCGCCGAACAGGCCGTGGAGGACATCTTCCCCCTCCCCCGCGAGTTGGTGGGTGAGGGCGAGGTCTTCATGCTCCAGGTCAAGGGCGACTCGATGCTCGACGCGGCGATCTGCGACGGCGACTGGGTGGTCGTCCGGCAGCAGCCGACCGCCGACTCCGGCGAGATCGTGGCCGCCATGCTCGACGGCGAGGCGACCGTCAAGACCTACCGGCGGCGCGACGGCCACGTCTGGCTGATGCCGCAGAACCCAGCCTTCGACCCGATCCCCGGTGACGATGCCACCATCATGGGCCGGGTCGTGGCGGTGCTACGCCGGATCTGACCGGCCCGCGGGTGAGTGCCCCACGGCGCTCACCCGCGACGGTTCGCGCGTCGCGTCACGGTCGAGCGCACGCGTTGCCCCTCGACCGAGCACCATCTTGCGACCGTTCGCGCGTCGCGCAGGCTCCGAGCCGTCAGTAGCGGTCGCCTCGGTGGGGGCCACGCCGGCCGCCCGGATGCTGCCCGTACGGGTCGATGGGCGCCTCGTCGTCGCGCCTGCGGGCGGGCCGCTGACCCCGATAGTCCGGCTGCTCCTGCCCGCCACGCCGCGGAGGCTCCGCACGACCACCGCCGGGCTGACCGCCCCGACCGCCACTGGGCTGACTGCCACCACGGCCACCGCCAGGCTGGCCACCACCCCTGCCGCCACTGGGCTGACCGCCACCTCGACCGCTGCCCGGCTGGCCAGCACCTCGGCCACCGCCGGGTTGACTGCCGCCCCGGCCACCGCCGGGCTGGCCGCCGCCAGCGCCGTAGACACCGCCGCCGGGCCGACCGCCGCCACCCGGAGGACGACCGCCGCCGCCGTAGACACCGCCACCACCGGCACCACCGCCAGCGGCACCGCCGCCCGGTCGAGGAGCACCGTAGCCGCCGTTGTCGGCCGCTGCGGGACGCCCACCGCCGTACACCGCTCCGGCCGCCGGCGCCGCCCCACCACGGGCCGCTCCGGCCCCGTAGACCGCGCCGCCCGCCGGTGCGCCGCCGCCGTAGACGCCGCCCCGACGCTCGTCGCCTGCCGGACGACCGTCGCCGTCGCCGCGCCCCGGAACCGGGTCGAGGGGGTCGCCGTCCGGATCCGATTTTTCGGACCCGGCGGCCAGCGGCCGGCGGCGGGCCCGCACGATGCCGAAGATGCCCGCGCCGACAAGCAGCAGGCCGACAAGCCCGACGGCGCCGACCAGGTAGGTGATCTCGTCGAGGCTCAGCCCGTCGAACCAGGACTGCGAGGCCGCGGGCTTCGCGGCACCGGCCGCCGCCAGCGGCGCAGCCGTCGAGGTGGACGGCGTGTAGGCGAGAATGTCGACCGGGTCGTCCTCGCTGAACTGACCGCCGTCGGAGACGGTGAGGAAGCTCTTGCCGTCCGGGGAGTAACTGATCGCCTCGCCGAACGGATCGGCCAGCGGAGTCACCCGCGGCTTTCCGGTCGTGACCGCGCCGACGATGTCACCGCCGGACACGTCGTACTCGAAGGCATCGGCATACGTCCGCAGGACGACCTTGGTGCCGTCCGGGGAGCGGGCCGCGCCGGTGATCGCGACCCGGCCGAACGTGTTGAGCGGGTTGTCGGTCTCCGTCGCGGGCAGTGCGATCTCGCCGGCCTTGCGCATCGGCACCGGCTCGGTGTCACCGGTCTTCAGGGCCGCCGCGGGGGTGTAGATCTCGGCTTTGCCCTTTGTCACCTTGGTGATGATCAGCGGTTTGCCGTCGTCGCCGATGAGGAGGGCCTCGGCGTCGTGCGGCTTGCCCTCCGGGTACGAGAGTCGGTGCAACACGGGCTGCTTGGCGCCGGTGACAGGCATCGACCAGAGCGCCACCCGCTTACGGCGTTCCTTCGCGGTGATGTTGTCGCCGGTGTCGGCGATCCAGAGGGTCTTACCGTCCGGGGAGAGCGCCAGGTCCTCGGTGTCGAAGGGGCCAGCGCCGGAATACTGGACGGGCTCCTTCGCAATCTTGCACTTGCTGTCGAGGAAGAAGACCCGCTTACGCGCCGCGATCTCGGTGCTGTCGTTGATGACGATGTAGCCGGACTTGGTCGCCACCAGCCCGGACAACTCCCGCAGCCGCTCGTCTGTGACCGTGCACCGCTTCTTACCGGGAGTGACGGCGGGCGGCTCGGACTGCCCGGGTGCGGGAGCAGCAACGGCCACTCCGGCAAGCGCCACGGTTGCCCCGAGCAGGCCGAGGGCAACCGTGGCCGAGGAAACGACGCGGCGCATTCGGCCAGTGTCGCATGCCGAGCGTTTCCGGTGGATGACGCCGGGATCGGTCAGGGCAGGCTGACGGCAGCCTGCCCCTGCCTCTCGACGTCGAACGGCGCCAGCTCGGCGGCGAGCGCCGCGCTGACCCGTACGTGCAGCAACGTGCCCTCCGCCAGGTGCGAGGTGCTGAGCACCTCACCGCTCCGGTGCACCCGTGACACCAGGTCACCCCTGTCGTACGGCAGGATCGCCCGGACCTCCACGGCAGGCTGCGGCAACCGCGCCTCGATGGCCTCACGCAGGCCGTCGATGCCCCGCCCGGAGTACGCCGACACGAAGATCGCGTCCGGCCAGAGCCGCTTGAGTCGCAGGAGCGTGTCCTCGTCGGCCGCGTCGGTCTTGTTGACCACCAGCAGCTCGGGGAGCCGGTCCGCGCCCACCTCGGCGAGCACCTCGTGGACCGCCCGCACCTGCTCCTCAGGATCCGGGTGGGTGCCGTCGACGACGTGCACCACCAGATCCGCTTCCGCGACCTCCTCCAGCGTCGAGCGGAACGCCTCGACGATCTGGTGCGGCAGGTGGCGTACGAAGCCGACGGTGTCGGAGAGCGTGTAGAGCCGCCCGTCGGAGGCGGTGGCCTTACGGGTGGTCGGGTCCAGCGTGGCGAAGAGGGCGTTCTCCACCAGAACGCCCGCGCCGGTGAGCCGGTTGAGCAGGCTGGACTTGCCGGCGTTGGTGTAGCCGGCGATGGCCACCGCGGGGATCGCGTTGCGGGAACGGCGGGAGCGCTTGGTCACGCGTACCGTCTTCATGCTCTTGATCTCGCGGCGCAGCCGGGAGATGCGGTGGCGGATGCGTCGCCGGTCGGTTTCCAGCTTGGTCTCACCGGGACCACGCACGCCCACGCCGCCGCCGGCGCCGCCGCCGCGACCGGACCCACCGGTCTGCCGGGACAACGTCTCACCCCAACCACGCAGCCGGGGCAGCAGGTATTGGAGCTGGGCCAGCTCGACCTGCGCCTTACCTTCCTTGCTCTTGGCGTGCTGGGCGAAGATGTCCAGGATCAGCGCCGTCCGGTCGACAACCTTGACCTTGGTGCGCTGCTCCAGGTTGCGCAGCTGCGACGGGGACAACTCACCGTCACAGATGACAGTGTCGGCGCCCGTGGAGAGCACCACAGCGCTGAGATCGTCGACCTTGCCGCGACCGATGTAGGTGGCCGGGTCGGGCCGTGAGCGGCGCTGGATCAGCCCCTCGAGCACCTGCGAGCCCGCCGTCTCGGCAAGCGCGGCCAGCTCGGTCAGGGAATTTTCCGCATCGGTCACCGTGCCCTCGGTCCAGACGCCCACCAGGACGACCCGCTCCAGCCGCAGCTGCCGGTATTCCACCTCGGTGACGTCGGTGAGCTCGGTAGACAGGCCCGGGACGCGTCGGAGGGACTGCCGCTCCGACAGCTCCATCTCACCGGTGGTGACGTCGTCGAACTCGTCCTCGACGCCGACGAAGGTCTCCTGGTCTCGCAAGCGGTTCTCCTGTCCGATTTGATAAGTAGAACGTAATCCTGACATGAGACAACGCCCAATGCACCTGCTATATGCCCGTGCTGAAGCTCGCCAAAAGTGGGGGCGAATGCCAGAGTGCCCCGCCAACCCGGTAGAAATGCGGGGCGACGGTCGACCGGCCGTACAGCCGTGACGGAGGGATCCCGTGGCCATCACCCGACTGCCGAGCGCCGGATTTTCGATCACCATCCGGATCGCCGTGACCGCGGACGCCTCCTCGATCGGCCGGCTCACCACCTCGGTCGGCGAGGCCGGGGCGATCGTCACGGCTCTGGACGTGGTGGACTCGGACCCGACCCACGTGATCGTCGACCTCACCTGCGACACCGCCGACGCCAAACACGCCGACCAGGTGGTCGACGCGCTCAGGACGCTGGACGGCGTGGACGTGCGCAAGGTGTCCGACCGGACGTTCCTGCTTCACCTCGGCGGCAAGATCGAAGTCACCTCGAAGGTCGCGCTGCGCAACCGCGACGAGCTGTCCCGGGCGTACACCCCTGGGGTTGCCCGGGTCTGCATGGCGATCGCCGAGAACCCGGCGGACGCACGGCGGCTGACGATCAAGCGCAACACCGTCGCGGTCGTCAGTGACGGTTCGGCGGTGCTGGGCCTGGGCAACCTCGGCCCGGCCGCGTCGCTGCCGGTGATGGAGGGCAAGGCCGCGCTGTTCAAGCGCTTCGGCGGGGTGGATGCCTGGCCGGTGGTGCTGGACACCCAGGACACCGACGAGATCGTGGCCATCGTCAAGGCGATCGCGCCCGCGTACGGCGGGATCAACCTGGAGGACATCGCCGCGCCGCGCTGCTTCGAGATCGAGGCCCGGCTGCGCGAGGCGCTGGACATTCCGGTCTTCCACGACGACCAGCACGGCACCGCAATCTGCGTGCTGGCCGCGCTGACCAACGCCCTGCGCGTCGTGGGCAAGCAGCTCGCGGACGTCCGGGTCGTGGTCTCCGGGGCCGGCGCGGCCGGCACCGCCATCATGAAGCTGCTGCTGCGCCAGGGCGTCGGCGACATCATCGCGTACGACCGGGACGGCGCTCTGCACCGAGGGCTGACCGGGCTCAACCCGGCCTGGCAGTGGCTGGCGGACAACACCAACAAGGAGAACTACGCAGGCGACCTGCCCGGCGCGATCCGGGGCGCGGACGTCTTCATCGGGGTCAGCGCGCCGAACCTGCTCACCGGCGACGACGTCGCGCAGATGGCCAAGGACTCGATCGTCTTCGCGCTTGCCAACCCGGACCCGGAGGTCGACCCCCGGGAGGCACGCAAGCACGCCGCGGTGGTCGCCACCGGCCGCTCCGACCAGCCGAACCAGATCAACAACGTGCTCGCCTTCCCCGGCGTGTTCCGCGGCATGCTCGACGCGCACGCCGAGGAGTTCACCGAGGAGATGGCGATCGCCGCCGCCCAGGCCATCGCCGACGTGGTCGGTGAAGAGAAGATCAACCCGACGGTGATCGTGCCGAGCGTCTTCGACGCTCGGGTCGCCCCGGCGGTCGCCGCCGCCGTTCGTGCTGCCGCGAACAACCCCAGCCCGCTCCCCGCCGCCGACCCCGGCCCCGCCGACCTTCCGGAGATCGCGGCCAACGCCAGCGCCACCCCCTGAGCGGTGGATGTAGCGCCGCCTGTGGTCGGCGCGGCGACGACAACCGTGCCGGGTGGTCGTCGCGCGTCCTTTGCTCTGCTTCAACCACCGCAACGGCCGGTGTCCGACTATCGGACGCCGGCCGTTGCGTCCGTTGAAGCAGCGCAAAGGGGGCACGGTGAACCTCCGGGGAAGCCGACGCGCGCCGGGCCGACCGCAGCTAGGCAGCGGGCCGACCACAGCAGGCAGCGGCCGACGGACCGTCCGCGGCAGCGCGGAGTCAGGCAGCGGCCAGGAGCGCGCCCAGGTCGACCTCGCCCGTGGCCACCAGCAACGCCGGACCGGACAGCCAGCAGGAATCCTCCGTGACGGTGACCGTGACCCGGCCACCGGGGACGTCGACGGCGACCACTCCGGTGCCCCGGCCCGCGTCACGCAGGGCCACGGCGGCCACCGCGCACGCGCCGGTGCCGCAGGAGAGCGTCTCCGCGCTGCCGCGCTCGTACACCCGCATGAGGGTGTGCTCGTCGACGCCGTCGACCGGCTCGCCGGCCACGATGAACTCCACGTTGACCCCGGCCGGGAAGACAGCCGGGTCGAAACCGGGCGCGGTCGTGAGGTCCAGCGCGCCCAACTCAAGGTCGGCCGGCAGGACGCAGACCAGGTGCGGGTTGCCGACGTCCACTGCCGTGCCGGGCAGCGTCCGGCCGCCGAGGGTGGCGGTGGAGTCGTCGTACAGCCGGGGGCGGCGCATCTCGACGGCGACCGTGTCCCCCTCGATCAGCGCGCGCACCACGCCGGCCCGGGTGGCCACCGGCAACGCCTCGCCGGTCGGAGTCACAAGCCCGTTGTCGACCAGGTAACGGACGAACACCCGCGAACCATTGCCGCACATCTCGGCGAACGAGCCGTCGGCGTTCCAGTAGTCCATGAACCACTCGGCCTCGCCGGCCTGCCCGGCGCCGTCCGGATGCTTGGCGGCCCGGACCACCCGCAGCACCCCGTCCGCGCCGATGCCCCGCCGCCGGTCGCAGAGCGCCGCGACCAGCCCTGGAGTCAGGTCGAGCTGACCGTCCGGGTCGGGGAGGAGGACGAAGTCGTTGCCGGTGCCGTGGCCCTTGGTGAACTGCACACACCCATCATCGCGCAGCGGCGGGCAGCACACCCAGGGCGGCCTCGATCACGTCCGACCTCGAGGAATCCAGCCACTGGACCCGCGGGTCGCGCCGGAACCAGGAACGCTGGCGGCGGACGAAGCGGCGGGTGGCCCGCACCGTCTCGTCGTGCGCCTGCGCCTCGGTCAGCTCACCTGCGAACAACCGCAACACCTGCTGATAGCCGAGCGCCCGGCTGGCCGTACGCCCCTCGGCAAGCCCTCGACCCAGCAACTCCCGGGTCTCGGCCACCAGGCCATCTGCCCACATCCGGTCCACCCGCGTGGCGATCCGCTCGTCCAGCAGACCGGTGTCCAGGTCGACCCCGATCTGCACCGACCTGTAGTACGGCGTCGGCTCCGGCAGCGACGCCGCAAACGGCGCACCCGTCAACTCGATCACCTCCAGCGCCCTGACGATCCGGCGACCGTTGCCGGGCAGGATCCCCTCGGCGGCGGCCGGGTCGACGGCGCGCAGCCGCGCGTACAGCGGTGCCGGGCCAGCCTCGGCCAACTCCCGTTCCAGCCGTTCGCGCAGCGCCGCGTCGGTGCCGGGGAACTCGAAACGCTCCAGCACGGCCCGCACGTACAGCCCTGAGCCGCCGACCAGCAGCGGCACCCGCCCTCGGGCCAGGATGTCGTCCACCGCCGCGCGGGCCAACCGCTGGTATTCCGCGACACTGGCCGGCTCGGTGACCTCCCAGATGTCGAGCAGGTGGTGCGGCACCCCGTCCTGCTCGGCGGGAGTCAGCTTCGCGGTGCCGATGTCCATGCCCCGGTAGAGCTGCATCGAGTCCGCATTGACCACCTCACCGCCCAGGGCGTGCGCCAACGCGATGCTGAGCGCCGACTTGCCCGCCGCGGTCGGCCCGACCACCGCCACGACCGTGCCGGCCATGCCGCCGCTCACACCTGCTCCCAGGACGCCACGAAGTAGGCCACGCCGTAGGGCGCCGCCTCGTACAGCAGCTCCCCCCGCCACCCGCCCGCCGGCCGGGCGGCCTCGGCGAGCACCTGCCAGGGCGCCCAGCCAACGACCTTGAGCTGCGCCGACAACCCCGGGTCGAGGCCACGCAGACCGTCCAGGTCCGCCCCGGCCAGGGCCGTCGCGACCCGCTTGTCGTACGCGAGGGCACGTGGATCGTCGTACCCGGGGGATTTCTCGCCGCGGCAGGCTGACCCGTCGCCGAGCACCAGCAGCGCGACCCGGTCACCGGCGGCGGCGACGTCCTCGGCGAGCGCGGCCAGCTCGGCCGGAGCGGCGTCGGCGGTCACCTGCACCGCTGTCACCCGCGCGCCGGCCGGCAGTGACGCGGCGTGGTGGTTCAGCTGTGACGCGGCGTGCTGGTTCAGTAGCCACGCGCCGATGGTCAGGCTCAGCGGCAGCACCGCGCCCCGGTCCGGCTGACCGGGGACCAGCGGCACGTCCAGATCGACACCCCAGGGCTGGAGCGACCCGGTGGCCGGAGGCCGGATCGGACCCGACGCCGGGCCGGCGCCGAGCAGCACCACAGTGTCCGGGTTCGCGGCCACCAGTCGGCGTACGGCGGTCTCGCAGGCCGCCCGCAGGTCGTCCAACTCCGGCGCGGCGGCACCGGCCACCTCGGGCACGAGCAGGGGCGGATGGGGGCAGACGGCAGCGGCGACCAGTGGCACCTGTTCACCGTAGCGGGAATCACCGGTGCGTCTCCGCGCCGATCCGGTCAATCGGGCCCTAGGACACCGTATGGTCACGGTCGGCGATAGGCGCTCGACGCGGACCGGGTCGGACCTGTGACAATGCCGGAAGTAACTTGGCTGCGCCGTGGCGGCGACGGGGGACGATTCTCCCGGCGCCGGGAGAACGAGGATGGGCACATGAGCGACTGGACTGCCTTCGGACGGGTGGACGCGGACGGCACCGTTTACGTCAAGACCACCGAGGGCGAGCGGGTGGTCGGTTCCTGGCAGGCGGGAGCACCAGAGGAGGGCCTGGCGCACTTCGCACGGCGCTTCGCCGACCTTGTCACCGAAGTGGACCTGACTGAGGCACGGCTCAACTCGGGCGCGGCGGACGCCGGGCACTCGTTGAGCACGATCCGGCGGATCCGCGCCACGCTGCCCGAGGCCCACGTGGTCGGCGACATCGACGCCCTCGCCGCGCGGCTGGACAAGCTGGCCACCCTCGCCGAGGAGAAGGCGGCCGAGGCCCGTGCCGCCCGGGACGCCGCTCGCGGTGAGGCCCTGGCCCGCAAGACCGCGCTGGTCGAGGAGGCCGAGAAGCTGGCCGCCGAGTCCACCGGTTGGAAGACCGCCGGGGACCGGCTCAAGGAGATCCTCGACGAGTGGAAGACCATCCGCGGGGTCGACAAGAAGGCCGACGGCGAGCTGTGGAAGCGCTTCGCCGCCGCCCGGGACGGTTTCACCAGGCGTCGGGGCGCACACTTCGCCACCCTTGACGCGCAGCGCAAGCAGGCGCAGACCGTCAAGGAAGAGCTGGTCGCCGAGGCCGAGAAGCTCAAGGACTCCACCGAGTGGGTGGCCACGGCCAACCAGCTCAAGGAACTGATGACGCAGTGGAAGGCCGCGCCGCGTGCCTCGAAGGAGTCCGAGCAGAAGCTCTGGGAACGGTTCCGGGCCGCGCAGGACGCCTTCTTCAGCCGGCGCAGCGAGGTCTTCTCCGCCCGGGACAACGAGCAGCGCGGCAACCTGGAACGGAAGCAGGCCCTGCTCGCCGAGGCCGAGGCACTCGACATCGACGGTGACCCGAAGGGCGCCCAGGCCAAGCTGCGGGAGATCCAGGCACAGTGGCACGAGGCCGGTCGGGTGCCCCGCGAAGCCGCCGCCGGGCTGGAGCGCCGACTGCGCGCCATCGACGACAAGGTCCGCGAGGTGATGGACTCGGCGTGGCGCCGCACCACCAAGGAGGACAACCCGCTGCTCGCCCAGATGCGTGCCCAGGTGGCCGAGGCCGAGGAGCGGCTGGCCCGCGCGCAGAGCGCCGGTGATACCCGCCGGATCAAGGAGGCCGAGCAGGCCCTCGCGTCCAAGCGGCAGTTCCTCCAGCTCGCCGAGCAGGCCGGCTGACCTGAAGCGTTCCGGGAGCCCCCGACCCTTGACTGGGTCGGGGGCTCCCGCATGTCAGCGCCCCGCGCCCCGCGCCCCGCGCCCCGCGCCCCGCGCCCCGCGCCCCGCGCCCCGCGCCCCGCGCCCCGCGCCCCGCGCCAAGATCAACACAACTTCAGGGAAGTTGCTGCCTCCGACGCGCGGGAAGCAGCAATATCCACGATGTTGTGTGGATCTTGCCGGGAGGCGGGAGGCGGGAGGCGGGAGCGGGAGCGGGAGGCGGGAGGCGGGAGCGGGAGGTGGGAGGTGGGCGTCCCGGTTGACGCATTGAGCTGCGCTGATGAGAATGAGCGGCGGAGCCAGGTTGGGCCACCGGCACGAGGGCAACGACGGCGGGACACCGCCGTCACGGGTCGCCGGTGTGTTGTCGCGAGTGTCCCCGTCCGCGTGACATGGACCGTCGCGCACTGTCCGCGTACCCAAAGGGAGCGTGACGTGCCGACGGCCGCCCGCCCGCGCGGCCTCCCTGGCCAGCGTCGGGCCTCCGAAGTGGAGCTCGAATGTTCCGTCCCAAAGCTCTCGGCGGTGCGCTGACCGCGCTCGCCACCGCCGCGGCCGGCGTCTTCATCGCCGCCGCGGTCAGCACAAGCCCGGCCGTTGCCGCTGGCACGGGTACCGGCTACCTGCACACCAACGGCAACAAGATCGTGGACAGCACCGGCACCACGGTCCGGTTGACAGGCATCAACTGGTTCGGCATGGAGACCGACAACAAGACCTTCCACGGGCTGTGGTCGAACAACCCGTGGCGGGGGCAGCTCGACAAGATGGCAAGCCTTGGCTACAACACGTTGCGTGTGCCGTACTCGAATGACGCGCTGAAGCCGGGCGCGACCGCCAGCGGGATCAACGACTTCGTGAACCCGGACCTGGTCGGGCTGTCACCGTTGCAGATCCTGGACAAGGTGATCGACTACGCCGGCAGCAAGGGGATGCGGATCATCCTGGACCGGCACCGGCCGACGGCCGCCGGGCAGTCGCCGCTGTGGTACACGTCGACGGTCTCCGAGGCGACCTGGATCAACGACTGGAAGATGCTGGCCCAGCGGTACGCGGGCAACCCCACGGTGATCGGCGCGGACCTGCACAACGAGCCGCACGCCGAGGGCACCAACCCGGCGGCCACCGGCGCGTGCTGGGGCTGCGGCGACACCACCCGGGACTGGCGGCTGGCCGCCGAACGGGCCGGCAACGCCATCCTCGGTGTCCAGCCCAACTGGTTGATCTTCGTGGAGGGGGTGAGCTGCCCCAGCGGTGGCCTCTCCAACGTGTGGGACAACGACCCGAGCAACGACGAGGACTGCGGCTGGTGGGGTGGCAACCTGTCGAAGGCCGGCGAGTTCCCGGTACGGCTGAACGTGGCGAACCGGCTGGTCTACTCGCCGCACGAGTACGCCACGAGCGTCTACGAGCAGGAGTGGTTCAAGGCCGCCGACTATCCGGCCAACCTGCCGGCCATCTGGGACAAGTACTGGGGTTACCTGCACAAGCAGAACATCGCGCCAATCATGATGGGCGAGTTCGGCAGCACCCTTGCCGACCCGCGGGACAAGGTGTGGCTGGAGAAGCTGATGGCGTACACCGGCACGGGGGTGAACGGCATGTCCTTCACCTACTGGTCGTGGAACCCCAACTCAGGTGACACCGGCGGCATCGCGTTGGACGACTGGACGAACATCAACACCGCCAAGCAGGCGATCCTCCAGCCGTACCTGATCGCGCCGTCCGGCGGCGGTTCCAGTCCGACGCCGACCGCCACGCCCACGGCCACGCCCACGGCCACGCCCACCGGCGGCCCCACCAACCCGCCGACCGGTGCCTGCACGGCCACCTACCGGCAGGTCAACGCCTGGCAGGGCGGCTTCCAGGGCGAGTTGACCGTGAAGAACACCGGCTCCGCGGCGGTGAATCCGTGGTCGGTCACCTGGAGTTGGCCGTCCGGCGTGACCTTGGGCAGTGGATGGAACGCCACCGTCACGCAGGCCGGTACGACGGTCACGGCCGCCGCGCCAAGCCACGCGCCGTCCCTGGCGGCGGGGGCATCGGTCACCGTGGGCTTCACCGCCAACGGTACGGCCAGCGCCCCGGCGACCGTGAGGCTCAACGGCGTCAGCTGCTGAGCCACCGAGAGGCCGGCGCCCACGCCGAGGGCGCCGGCCACCTCGGGTCCGCTTCGAGCGCCGACAACCCGTGATCGACCACCGGTGGCCGGATCCCCCTCCGCGGAGCGACGCACCCCGGCCGCACGGAGCATTTACATCCAGTTCCTTCTATGTTTCCATCGGGAAAGCGCTTGCCTTTCGATGCGGGCGGCGCGAGCGCGGGAGCCGCTCTCCGCACCGAACCGCACCGGCGAACACGGGACCTCCGAGCCACCTCGCCGCCCACGGGCATGGGCGTCGCGACGGCCGTCCGCCTCATCGAGAGGAAGCAGCATGCGCACACCACAGCGTCGGTTGACGCTGATCGCCACCACCGCCGCAGCCACCGCCACCCTGCTCACCGCAGGCCTCCTGACCGCCGTCTCAGCACAGGCCGCCGCCGGCTGCCAGGTCGCCTACTCCGTCGCCAGTCAGTGGCCGGGCGGGTTCACCGGCAACGTCACTGTCACCAACCTCGGCGATCCCGTCTCGGGGTGGACATTGCGCTGGTCGTACGCGGCCGGCCAACAGGTCAGCCAGGCGTGGGGCGCCACCGTCTCGCAGAGCGGCAGCCAGGTCTCGGCGACGAACGTCGACTACAACGGCGCCCTGGCCACGAACGGCAGCGCCTCGTTCGGCTTCAACGCGAGCTGGAACAACTCAAGCAACCCGCTGCCGACCAGCTTCACCCTCAACAACGTGGCCTGCACCGGCGGCACCACACCGACCACACCCACCAACCCGTCGCCCACCACGCCGGCGCCGAGCAACCCGTCGCCCAGCACGCCTGCGCCGAGCAACCCGCTGCCCAGCGACCCGGTGCCCAGCATTCCGCCGCAGACCGGGCTGGTCGGTTGGGCCACCCAGAACGGCGGCACCACCGGCGGCGGCGGTGCTCCGACGACCACTGTCACCAACGCCTCGGCCCTGACCAGCGCGTTGAACGCCACCGGCTCCGCGGTTATCCGGGTGTCCGGGACGATCTCCTGCTCGGGCATGCTGCGGGTCCGGTCCAACAAGACCATCCTCGGCAACTCCGGCGCGACAATCGCCGGCTGCGGGCTCAACATCAGCGGCGACCGCAACGTCATCATCCGGAACCTGACCTTCCGGGACTGGAACGACGACGCCATCAACGTGCAGGAGTCGGCAACGAACATCTGGATCGACCACAACAGCTTCAGCAACGGGTACGACGGCGCTGTCGACATCAAGCGCGGCTCCGACTTCGTGACCGTGTCGTGGAACCGGGTCTTCAACCACGACAAGACAATGCTGCTCGGCCACAGCGACGACAACGGCGGCCAGGACATCGGTCACCTGCGGGTCAGCTACCACCACAACTGGTTCGACGGCAGCAACCAGCGCAACCCCCGGGTGCGCTTCGGCAACCCGGTGCACGTGTTCAACAACTACTACCGGGCCAACGGCGGCTACGGTGTGGCGTCCACCGAGAATGCCGGCGTGCTCGTCGAGGGCAACTACTTCGAGAACGTCCGCGACACGTACCACCTCGGTGAGGGCGACTCCGGGCCGGGCCGCATCGTCGCCCGCAACAACCACTTCGTCAACTCGCCCACCGGGCAGGCCGGCGGCAGCGTCGCCAGCATCCCGTACTCCTACCAACTGGACACGGCGAGCAACGTCAAGTCCATCGTGACCGCCGGCGCCGGCGCCGGACGGATCACTGTCTGAGCGACGCTTGTGTGCAAGGAAGGGCCCCCTATTAACGCCTGACGTTAATAGGGGGCCCTTCCTTGCACTAGTGGGCGGCGCAGCCTGCGGCGGGCGCGGGCGCGACCGGCGGTGCGCCGAGCGTCGGCAGGCCGAGCAACACCCCGGGGGTACGCGGGGAGCGTCCCGCCTCGGCGGCGTCGCCGGCCCGGGTCCGCCGGTGCGCCACCGGCGCTCCGTCAGCGTTGAGGTGGTGCGGCGCGGCGTACGTGATCGTGGTGTGCACGATGTCCCCCGGCCGGATCTGGCCGGCGAGCGACTCCCCGCCGGGAGCTTCGGTCGCGAAGTGCACGAGCCGACCGTCGCGCGCCCGACCGGACATCCGACCCGTCCGCTCGTCCTTGCGACCCTCGCCGACCGCGACGAGCACCTCGACGGTCTCCCCCACCAGGCGCTTGTTCTCCGCCCAGGTGATCTCTTCCACTGTGGCGATCAGCCGCTCGTAGCGCTCCTGCACCACCTGCTTGGGCAGTTGGCCGTCCATCGTGGCGGCGGGGGTGCCGGGGCGCTTCGAATACTGGAAGGTGAAGGCCGACGAGAACCGGGCCTCACGCACCACGTCCAGGGTGCGCTGGAAGTCGGCCTCGGTCTCGCCCGGGAACCCGACGATGATGTCGGTGGTGATCGCCGCGTCCGGCATCGCCTCCCGGACCTTCTCGATGATCCCCAGGTAGCGCTCCGAGCGGTACGACCGGCGCATCGCGCGCAGCACGTCGTCGGAGCCGGACTGCAACGGCATGTGCAGCGAGTGGCAGACGTTCGGCGTCTCGGCCATCGCCGCGATCACGTCGTCGGTGAAATCCTTCGGGTGCGGGCTGGTGAACCGGACCCGCTCCAGCCCGTCGATGTCGCCGCAGGCGCGCAGCAGCTTGCCGAAGGCGTACCGGTCGCCGAACTCGACGCCGTAGGAGTTGACGTTCTGCCCGAGCAGTGTCACCTCCAGCACGCCCTCGTCGACCAAGGCACGTACCTCGGAGAGGATGTCGCCGGGGCGGCGGTCCTTCTCCTTGCCGCGCAGAGAGGGCACGATGCAGAACGTGCAGGTGTTGTTGCAGCCCACCGAAATCGAAACCCAGCCGGCGTACGTCGACTCGCGGCGCGTGGGCAGCGTGGAGGGGAAGATGTCGAGGGATTCGAGGATCTCCACCTCGGCGGCGGCGTTGTGCCGGGCCCGCTCCAGCAGCACCGGCAGAGACCCGATGTTGTGGGTGCCGAACACGACGTCCACCCAGGGCGCCTTGCGGACGATCTCGCCCCGGTCCTTCTGGGCCAGGCAGCCACCGACGGCGATCTGCATGCCGGGGTGCTTGTCCTTCACGGGGCGCAGATGACCGAGGTTGCCGTAGAGGCGGTTGTCGGCGTTCTCCCGCACCGCGCAGGTGTTGAAGACGACGACGTCTGGCGTGTCGTCGGCTTGGGGCGCACGCACGTAACCGGCCTGTTCGAGCAGGCCGGAGATGCGCTCGGAGTCGTGCACGTTCATCTGGCAGCCGTACGTGACGACGTTGTAGGTCCTAGCCACCCTGTTGGCGCCCCTTTCCCCTCGGGCTACCAGGGTAGCGGCCCTCTCTTCGGGCACGGCGACGCATTGACCCGGTGGGCCCATAGCGGGCATCCGCGGCGGGCAGTACGCTGCACACAAGAATGTGTTCTGGGCGATTTCGGGGGCTTTGCACTCGGTGCCGACGATGCGCGGCTCCGTACACGGGGGGGGAGCACATGACGACCCGCGGGAGGCCAACCGTGACGCGACAAGGTGCGGCACAGCGCACCGTCACCACCCCGGACGGGCGGGACCTCGCGGTGGAGACCTCCGGCGCTCCGGACGGACCAGTGGTTTTCCTGCTGCATGGCACGCCGGGCAGTCGTAGCGGTCCCCGGCCCCGGGGAATCGTCGTCTACCGCCTCGGCGTGCACCTCGTCTGCTACGACCGGCCCGGCTACGGCGACTCCGATCGGCACGAGGGCCGGCGGGTGGCCGACGCCGCAGCCGACGTGGCTGCGATCGCCGACGACCTCGGCGTCGAGCGGTTCGCTGTGGTGGGCCGATCCGGCGGCGGACCACACGCGCTTGCGTGCGCGGCGCTCCTGCCGGACCGCGTCACCCGGGCCGCCGTTCTGGTGGGGCTCGCCCCGGCCGGCGCACCTGACCTGGACTGGTACGCGGGGATGGCCGAGACGAACGTGGAGGATTTCGGGCGGGCCGACGAGGACCTGACCGAACTCACGCTCAACCTGAAGGTCCGGGCGGACGAAGCCCGCCGGGATCCGATGACGCTCCTGGAGTTCCTCCGCCCTCAGTTACCCGAGGCGGACATCCGGGTCGTCGAGGACATCGCGATCCGCCGGCTGCTGACCGACATGTATTCCGAAGCGCTGCGACACGGCCCCGAGGGCTGGATCGACGACGTGCTGGCGATACGGCGGGCGTGGGGGTTCGACCTGCGGGCCATCCGGGCGGAGGTCCTGCTCTGGCATGGCGAGCAGGACCGCTTCAGCCCGGTGGAACACTCCCACTGGCTCGCGTCCCGGATCCCACGTGCCCGGGTCGAGGTGCAGCCGGGCGCCGCGCATTTCGGTGCGGTGGAGATCCTGCCGCAGACCCTGACCTGGCTGGCAACACCGGACCTCGCGACCAGCCCGCGGCTCTGACCCAGAGGCAGCACGGTAAGCAGGGCGGACCGGCCACCTGCCGGGCCGCCCTCTGTCAGATCGTGTCCGGATCGATCACCCGGACAACGAACCGCCGTTCACGCAGGGTGTCCACCGTCGGATGCTCGGGGCCGATCAGGTCGGCCAACCGGTCCACCACGGCGACGAGGTCCTCTCCGGGAGCGCCGTCGCCGGTCCGCTCAACCATCATCGCGAGATCACCAAGGCACCGCAGTGTGTCGGGGTGATCCGGTCCGATAGTCGCGGCCAGCCGACCGGCGGTCTCCCGCAATCGATCCCGCGCCGACTCCCAGTCACCAGCCTCGGCGAGGTACACCGCCTGGTTCACCTCCGCCGCCAGCGTGTGCGGATGGTCGGGACCCAGCACCTTGCGCAACTCGCCGGCCGCCCGGGCAGCCGATGCGAGCGCCTCCGTTCCACGGCCAAGCGCCCGCTCAGCGGCAGAGGAGTTACTCAGCGTTGCCAAGGTGTGCGGGTGGCTCGGGCCGAGCCGGAGCTGCTCCTCGTACGCTCGGGCCACCGCTGTCATCTCGCTGAACGCCCGGGCGGCGTCGCCGAGGGCCAGCATGTTCGCCGCGCGGCTGGACCGGCACGCCACAGTGTCCGGGTTGTCGATTCCGAAGAGGTCGTCGAGCTTCCGGTACGCCGCCTCGAACATGGGTGCCGCGTCGCTCGCCCGACCGGCGCTGCGCAGCGACACCGCCAGGTTGACCTGGGCAGTGATGCTTCTTCCGTCGTCGGGCCCAAGCACCTCGCAGTACGAGTCGTACACGGTGCGCAGCAGGGTGGCCGACTTTTCGTACTCCCCGGCCTCGCGCAGGTCGCTGCCCAGGCGGACAGCGGAGACGAGGGTGTACGGATTGGTGGGGCCGAGCACCAGCCGTCGCCGATTGTGCACCTCGTCGTCCCACTGGCGGGCCGAATGGTAATCGCCCACCAGCCGGTAGGAGACGGCGAGGTTGTTGGCGGCGCTCAACGTCCGCGGGTGGTCCTCACCGAACACGTGCAGCCAGGAGGCGTACGTGGTTTTGTCCCGCTCCAACGCCTCGGCGTAGCGGCCGAGCGCCCGCAGGTCACCGCCGAGGCTGCCGGCGGTCATCAGGCTGTGCGGGTGTTCCGGGCCCAGCAGGTGACGTTGCTCCTCCAGCACCGCCTCGTCGAGATTGCGTGCCTCGTCGAAGCGGCCCAGGCTGCGCAGGATGTTCGCCCGGTTGAAGCGAAGATGCAGCAGATGCCGGGCGAGCGCCCCCGCCTCATCCGGGCTGTCGCGCAGCCGCGCACTCCAGATGTCGTCCACTCGCCGGCTGATTGTGTCGGCCTGGACCAGACCGCCGCGCTGCCACAGATAGCGAACCCGGTCGATCAGCAGCTCACACACCGATTCATCGGGGCAGGTCAGCGCCTCGGAAACCTGCAGGTGCGGCCACAGCATGCGCAGCCGGGGCCAGGTGGTCGGATCGTCCACGTCGCCCCGTGGACGAGAGGCGGCAAGTACCAGGTGCGCCTGGTGCCGGGCTTCGGTTTTCTCGTCGCCGGTCATCCGATCGCGCACCACCGCCTGTAGGAGCCTGTGCACCTGGACCCGACCACCCTGCACGTCGAGCTTGAGCAGCGCCAACCGATTGATCTGCTGCACCAGGGCGCCGCGCACGAGCCGCTCCGACACCGACGGGTCGAACGGCACGAGGGCTGCCGCCATTTCGTCGCTGTAGATGAGTTCGAGCGCGATCTCCGGGGCCAGCACCGAGCAGAGCTGAAGTAGCCGGTAGGCGGCGGGTGCCTGGTCGAGCAGCCGGTTCAGCGACAGGTCCCAGGTGGCCTCCACGGAGAGCGCGCTCGGGCCGTGCCGCTCGATCTGCCGCAGGTAGTCCGCGACGGGCGTACCGGTGTCGGCGAGCCACGCACCCGCCGCGGCGACCGCGATCGGAAGGTCACCGAGGGCCTCAGCCACCCGGTCGGCGTCTTCGACGCTGATCGCGGGCACCCGCTGGGTGAGGTGCTGGACGCTCTCGGAGCGGTCGAAGACGTCCACCTGGATCGGGTTCGCCCGATCACCCCAGGCACGGTTACGGGAGGTCAGCAGGACGTGCCCGGGGCCCCGTGGCAGGAACGGCTCGATCTGGTCGAGTTCCTCGGCGTTGTCGAGCACGACGAGCCACCGCTCGTACGGCTCACCTCTGCTCAGCACCTGCAACACCGACCGCACAGTGTCGGGCAGGGTGGGTCCGGCGAGGACTCCGAGGTGACCGGCCAGGTCGGCCAGGGCCGTGTCGACGAACTGCGGCGGGTCCGCGACGATCCACCAGACCAGGTCGTAGGCGGCCTTGAACCGGTGTACGTACTCCAGTGCCACCTGGGTCTTACCGACGCCACCCATACCCTGTAGGGCGACCGGCAGTACCACCGCGCTGCCGACGCTCTGCAGTTGCAGGCGCAGCCGTGCCAGGTCGTCCTCCCGGCCGGTGAAACGGGCGTTCCGGTTGGGCGCGTTGAAGATCAGCGGCTCGGTCCCGGGATAGCGGGCACCCCCGCCCGCGGGACCATCCACCGAAGCGGGCATCGGTCGGCCTACCAGCCGCAACACTCGCTCCACAGCTGTCGCGGCGCTCACGTTCACCAGGTTGGTGGAACTCTGGGCCGGGAACTCCGTCAGCGGGCGCAGATCGGCGACGTACACGGCCAGGGCGGCGGACCCGGGACTGGTGTCACGGGCGGGCAGATCGTCGGACGGCGTTGCCACGTAGGCCGGGGAGACCACAGTCAGCGTACGCGGAGCAGGTGTCGCGGCGGACTCGGCGGCGTCAGTTGCCTCCACCACCCGCAACCCGGCCGAGCTGAGTACCCGCTCCAGCCATTCGGCCCAGATCGCGTCCTCTGCGGCACAGCGCAGCACGATCTGGTCATCGATCGCCTCGGTACGCCGACGGAAGCGTGCCTTGACCCGCTCCCGCACCGACTCGTCCATCATCGGCAGCGCGGTGATCGCGCCGTCAGTGAGGACCCCGGTCAGGGTCTCGAACGCGGCCAGCAGCGACGTCGGAGAGCCGGGCGGATCGCCGAAGGTCGCCAGTGTCTCCTCGTACGCGTAGAAGGGCCGGTACGGAACCTCGACCGCCGCCCAGTACCGCCGGCGCTCCGCCTCCGTCATGGCTGCCGGCAACCCGGCGAACCGGCGCATGGCCAGGAGGCGACCCGCTTCGGCCCGCTCCTTCTCGGCCTGGTCGACCCGCATCGGGACCGGTAGGACCCGGATGTCGCGCCGCCGGTACCGGCTCCCCACCGAGTGCGCGACCCGGGCCGCACCTTCGATGCCCTGGTCGCTGAAGGTGAAACAGTCGACCAGGATGTCCGGCAGGTGCAGGGTGCAGATGTCGGCGACGTCGCTCAACCCCGTCCGGCTGTCGATCAGGGTGAAGTCGTACTGGCGCTTCATGTCCGCCCGCAGCGCCTCGAAGAACTGCGCCCCGCCGAGCCGATTGTAGAAGTTGTCCCAGTCCAGTCCGCTTACCGCGACGGCGTAATCGCTGTTCTGCCGGCCGGCGGAGAGAAAGTCGAGGCTGCCGCCGTCCGGGAAGTTCCAGCGCAGCGAGAACGCGTGCCGCCCGACCTGGGCGTACCGCTCCACCCAGCCTTCGGGCCGGTCGCCGGCCCGGGTGGTCTCCCATTCGTAGTCGCGGATCATGTCGATCACGCCGCTGGTGCCCTGGATCGCCTCGGCGTCGAGGAACGGATGGAAGAAGCGGTGCAGACCGGGCGACTCAAGGTCCCAGTCGGCGACGAGCACACGCCGGCCGCTGGCCGCGAGGATCCAGGCAACGTTTGCCAGGGCCATCGTTCGGCCCGTCCCTCCCTTGAACGAGTAGAAGGTGACGACCTGACCTTCGCGATCGTTGTTCATCGGTCTTCTCCGTGGGGACGCGGCGGGGCCGGATCATCAGGCGGGGGCGCGAGGTCGGTCGGGACGGCGGGCGCCTCGGGGTCACGCAGGCTCGGGATCGGTTTCGACGGTGATTCGAATGGAACCATCGGGCCGTGCTTGAGGAAGTGCCGGCGCGCCTCGGTGACCAGCGCCGGCATCAGATCGACGAACTCCTGCATGCTGCGTGCGTGTTTCACCTGCGACAGGCCGCCGCCCTGGAGCAGTTGCTTCACCTCGGTCGCCCACCGGGTGACGTCCTGGGTGTCGTTCTCGTCGGTGACCACCAGTGGAACGACCCATTCCGGCAGGCCATTCAGCGAGCGGGTGAGAACCGCGCGCCCGTCCGGCGCCGCCAGGATCCATGGGTCGATCAACAGCACCGCCGGCCGGCGATCGAGCAACCCAGCAGCCTGCCCGAAGTCCTCCGTCCGGGCCGACAGCCCCAGACGCTCGGCGATACTGGCCGCGTACTCGGCGGCGGGCAGCTCCTGACGGCGGCCGTACGGCCGCCACAGCCGCCCGCTGGCCGCGTAGCCGGCGGGGTCACGGTGGGTCGGCAGGCGGTCCCAGCTCGGGGCCAGGACGGCGACGATGAAATCCGGATCGGTCGGCGTCGGGGCGACCACCTCGCCGAGGCCCGGCACTCGGGAGGGGCCCAGCGGCTGCCGCTCGGCGGCGTGCACGATCCGACCGGCCAGACGGTTCAGCAGAAGCTCGTACCGCTCCCGGTAGGAGGACAGCATGCAGAACGCGCGCAGCCCGTCCTCCGCGTACCCCGGGACGTCCCGGCCGAGGTCCAGGGCGCTGTCCAGCTCCGGGTGGGTCTGCCACGGGTCGAACGGGATCCACAGCACCGGGACGAGATGACCAGCGGTGTTCGTCGACGTGACGGCGGCCAGTCGGGCCCGAAACGACTCCTGCTCGCCCAGCGCCCAGGGGCGACTGAAGTAGCCGGGCGAGTAGAGCGGGACGAAGACCTCGACTTCACCGAGTGCCTCGGCGAGCGCCGCCTTCCAGTCGGCGCCCACCGGGATGTGTTGGTCGAAGAAGCCGATCCTCATGCCTGCCGCCGGGCGGGCATGGCGCCGCACCTCGTCGGCCAGGTCGGAGAAGAACTGGCCGACCCAGACGTCGGCGTCCGCCCGGGCACCGCGCACGGGCGCCGAGTGGGCATAGCTGAGGAAGAAGTACGTCCCTCGTGCCGTGGGCCGACGCCCGTCCGCCGGGGGGCTCATCCGGGCTCCTCGGCGAACCGGTTGGACAGCTCGTCCACGCTCGCCGGCACCCAGGGTTCCACCAGGTACGACCGGTGGATGGCGACAATCCGCTGCGCGAGCCTCCAGACCACGGCCCGGTACTCGGGCTCCCACCCCATGGTCAGCAAGCCATAGACCCCATTCCGCTGGTAGCGCTCCGCGATGGCGGGATCCGGCATGGCGGTCGGGGAGAACCGTTGGATGTCGCGCAGCACCCGAGGAAGTGGCGTGCCGTTCGTCGGGGACCAGGTGACCGGCACGATCGCCGTCTCGTGGGCGGATGCGGAACTGTGTCGCGGAACGATCCGGCGGCGGGAGAACGCGTCCCATTCCCGACCGCACCACTCGCTGCTGAGCAGAGCGCTGGACACCAGCGGCACGAACACCTGACAGGTGCCTGCGGCCTGGAGGAGTTCCGGGTTCCAGAGCTCCCCGCCCGCGATGGAACTGTCCAGGAAACCGGGATCCACCCCGGTCACCGGGCCGACCAACTCGCTGACGTGGACGGAGAGGTCCTCGAAGAGCCGGGAGACGTAATCGGGGGGTTTGCCGGTGGCCCAGCTAACCCGTGCCCTGGAATGACTGAGAAAGAAGAGAGGCGCGCCGAGTGTGCTCACCACTGCCCCTCCGCCCTCCCCACGCGGCCGGACCATCAGCCTAGACCGCGCGTCAATGTCGCACTGCCAACCGATTCGCGGCGAGCCAGCCGACCGCGAAGTCCACAGTGGCACGAGCTGGCAGCAGGCGTGCGTGCGCCTGACCGACGCGACCATGCACGACGAACGGCGCGTCGTCGAGCGCCGCACCCACCTCCGGAAAGTCGCTGTCGTCCAGGTGGAGAGCGCGGAAATTGAGACGGACCCGGTGGCCGTTGACCCGCCGGAAACAGCGGTAGTCGCGCTCGGGCGGAGGCACCGGAAGCCGGTACTCGGCCAGATGCATGGCGCTGCACGCCTCGTAGCCGACGCCGAGGAGCAGGATCTGCCCGTCCGCCGCGTAGAGCCGCCCCATCGGTGAGCGTTCACCCAGGTGGCAGGTGAGGTCGTGACCGTCGGTGAGCTGCCGGGCCCCCGGGCCGAGCGCGGCGAACGAGGTCTGTGGATGATCGCTGCGCACGGCGCCGGGGGAACGCCGGACGTACTCGGCGAGCACGCCCATCCGCTGGGAGGCCGTTTCCTGGCGATCCCAGCCTGGCAGCGCCTTCTCGTACTCGTCGACCTCCGCCCGGTCCATTCCGGCGGTGGCCTCCAGGTAGGCCGAGGACGTGGTCGAGTTCCCGGATGTCTGCGTGGGAACCAGCAGCGTGCCGGTGGAACCGAGGACGTCGCGCAAAGCTCCGGCGAGAGTCGCGGCACCCTCATCGAGCCAACCCACCATTCTGAGGCTGCAGTGCACCAGGAGGCACATGCCCGGGCGGACGCCCAGCGCCCGCAGATCGTCGGCGAGGTCAGGGCGACCCAGCGCAGGCCGAATCGACTCATCCGGACCCGACACGGGTCTCCTTGAGGGTGTGGCGCATCTGCCCGACGAACCGCTCACCCGCCGCGGTGAGTGCCCGACTGGCCAGCAACGCGTCGGCGCCCTCCCGGGTCCACGCCAGGTAACGAGCGGCGTGCGCCCACGCGTCCCCCTGGTCGGTGGCTGCCCGGGACCGCCACACCTGGCTGACGGCGAGGTGGGCGTAGACCCCCTGGATCACGCCCTCGGGTGGCCGTAGGTCGGTGCGCCAGGGCACTCGGATCAGGGTGCCCTGCCCTGGTTTGACGAGGTCGTAGAGGTCGAGCACGGCACCGAGCTTCGCGTGCTGCCACTCGTGCACGAGCAGCACCGCCATCGCCTCCGGAGCCAGATCGGGGGTGACGGCGACCGCGCCGAACGCGCGCCGGGCGGTCGCGCTCCGGGAGGGATTCGTCGGGTCGGGTGCCAACGGCACAACGGCGCGCAGACCGCCGTCGAGCGCCGCCGCGTGCGCCGGCACGTCCCGGTACGCGACGCGCCACGCCTCGCCCAAGGTACGACTCAACGCCCGTAGCGCCGCGTCCGCCAGGCGCGGCGCCACCGGCTGGTCGTAGCAGTCCCGGTACGGGTCGCCGTCCTCGACGAGCAGCCGGCCGGCGGAGACCGGCACGTCGCGCACCGGTCGCCAGCCGGCCGACGGTTCGACCGGGTCGAGGAGCACCGTCAGCTCCGTCGTCCCGCTCCGGACCCGGAACCCACCCGGCACGACGGTCACGTGGGCGCTCGCCCCCAGCCCGGACGACACCAGGCTGCCTAGCGTGGGCAACGCGATCGCATTCGCCCGCACCGGAACGTCCAGCGCGGCCGGAACGCCTGCCCGGATGGCCACTGCGACGGCGAGGGCGGGCAACGGGTCGACAGCCGCGCTGACGCCCGACCGGGCCACCGAGTCGAGGTAACGCACCAGCCTGGGCCGGACGAAGGGGTGTTCCAGGACGACCCGGACCACTTCCGGCGCCGTCTGCTCCAGGTGAACGAGCAACTCCCAGGCGGCAGTGGGACCGGCCGTGCGGCGGCAATCCGCCAACAGCGTCCGTGTGATGGAAAGCTGCGTGGCGGCGAGCAGCGCAAGCGTCGTCGTCGACCCGTGCCCGGTAGCCAGATCGTCGAGGATCTCATCGACAGGCGCCGCGGACCCCTGGTCCGACGCGAGTGGGGAGGGCTGCGGGTACCCGTCAACCATGTCGATGAGGCGGAGCAGGTCGGCGCAGTACACCGAGGGGTTGTCGAACCCGGAGCCGGTGCGCCAGCGATGGGCGTACAGGCCGCCGCCGCACCGGTCGACCACCGGGCAGACCTGACAGGTGGCGCAGAGCCCGTCCACGCCCTCCTGCCGGATGGCGATTCCGGGGTGCCCGGCGGCCTCATCAACGGAGTGGCCGAACACGTCGAAGCCGGTGCCGGCAGCGCCGGGGTATGCGACCTTCAGCGAGTCGGCCTGCTCCCAACTGCCGTCCGCCTCGATCACCAGCACGTCGGCCGGCGCGAGGCCCAACGCCTCGGTGCCACCACCACCCGACCGCAGCGCCTCGAACAGCCGGATGGACATGGGCCGTCCGTCGTCCACCCACCGCCGGTGGATCCGGCCCAGCCAGTCGGCGTACGGAGTCGGCCCGAGCCCGAGCCGATCTGGAGGGCGGTCCCAGGTGGCGTGTGGCAGCAACAGATCGACTCGGGGCGGGCGTTCGGACAGGAGAGCCTCGTAGACCCGGTCGGGGTCGTTGCGGACATCGACAGTGCACAGGATGCCGGCATAGCTGGTGCGGTGCTCCGGCCGGCGGAGCAACGCGAGAGCCCGCCGAACGTGGTCATGGCTGCTGCCGCCGTGGGCGAAGACGCGGTGCCGGTCGTTGGCGGCGCGGTCGCCGTCGAATGACACACCGACCTGCACGTCGTAGTCGACAAGCAGCTGGCACAACTCCTCGTCGAGCAGGACGCCGTTGGTCTGCATACGCAGGTCGAGCGATGTGGCCGGTGTGATGGCCGCACGCAGGACGGCCAACACCTCGCGCAGCCCGGCGGCACCCAGCAGCAACGGCTCACCTCCGTGCAACACCACGCGTACGACCGGCAGCCCGTGCTCGCGAGCGTGCTCGGCGATCCGCCGCGCGGCGACCCGCACCGTGGCCGGTGAGATCCGGACCGGTCGGCTCCGCCAGCTCTGGTCGGCGTGCCGATAGACGTAGCAGTGGTCGCAGCTGAGGTCGCACCGACTGTGAACCTTCAGCACAAACTGACTGATCCGCCGGCATGATCCGCCCGTTACGGCCAGACCGCACCGGCAGGCCATCGCTCAGATGGAGGAGTTGAAGGCAGCGACGGCCACAGTGCCGGACGTCGCGGACTCACTCGGAACGACACGCTTTCGGACCGCCTCGATCAGATCGGCGTGCTCGATGACGATCAGCTCCAGCGGGATTTGCAGGCAGCGCGTGAGGTCGACGATGTCGGGACGGGGCGGGCGGGCGGGGGCGTGGTCCACAATGAGTCTCCGGGGGCCCGGGGCGCTGGGAGCGCGAGCGGCGACATGGCTCGAAAGGCTCTGATCCGAGCCCAGGATAGACAACTATCGACCCAATGTCACCGTCGGTACAACCGCCGGCACAAGGGGTGGCAAAAGGGCGTCGACGGCTAAGGAGCACAGCATGTGTCGGAGCATCAAGACGTTGCGTGAGCCGTTCACCCCGCAGGTGACCGACGCGGACATCGAGGCGGCGGCGTTGCAGTACGTCCGGAAGATTTCTGGCTTCCGGGCGCCCGCCGCGCACAACGCCGCCGCGTTCGACGCCGCGGTGGCCGCCGTCACCGAGGCCACCCGCACCCTGCTCGACCAGTTGGTGGTCCGGGGCGGCGCGTCGGGGCGCGCAGCCGACGAACCGGCCACCGCCGGTCGCGGCTGACCACCGGCGAAGCGATGCGGTTGGGCACCAGCGCGCGGATGCGGCTGGCGCCCACCGCTTGTCGCGGCGGAACCGCCCCGCTCCCGAGGGCGGCGGATCTGCGCTGCCGTGCGTCTGGGTCAGGCCGCGGCGAGTGCCGGCGCGACAGTGTCGGGCGCCCAGCGCGACCGGTGACACTGCGACCAGCCCCGGCAGCCCGGGTCGCCGAGGGTGCACAGCCGCTGCCGGCTGAGCACCTCGCCGTCGTCGGTGTCCCGCACGTCGAAGTGCACCGGACGGACCGTGCCGTCCGGGGTGACGAGCAGGTGTCGCCCCGCGTCGAGCGTGTCGTCGCGCAGCAGGCAGTTGCGCCCCAGTACTCGAGCGAGTGCGGCGATGCTCGGGTGCTCGGCGAGCTGCTCGGGCACCCCGTAGCAATCCACCACCGTCGCGAACTCGCCCGGCGCCTGCCAGACGTCGCACACCACCGCGTACGCCGGCAGCCGGGCCGGATCGGCCACGGCCAGCGGCATCACTACCCGACCGAGCGCCTCGGCCAGTGCCGGGTAGACCTCCACGGGTCGTGCCCGGTCGATTCTCCAGTTCCACAGCTCGGTCATTCCGCCTCCTCGCTGCGTTCGTCCCACCGGCCTCCGGATCGGGCCTTACTGACGATGGTGGGGGGCATATGACCTCAGCCGGGGGCAAGTTACCGGTCTGTGACCATTCCGGGCAAAATTTCCCTGAGCAGCATTGCTCGGAGTAGCCAGAAGATGACAGTTTATCGGGTATGGTGCCCCGTTGGCACCACCGGAGCAGCGTGTCGACGGCCCGCCGCCGGCTGCGGGAAGCCACCGGTAACCGTCAGCGCAGGACGACCAGGTGCTCACCGCGGGGCAGCAACTCACCCACCACCGGGGCGCCCGGCAGCTCACCGGCGACGAGCAGACCACCGGAGGTCTGGGCGTCGGCAAGCAACAGACGCTCGTCCTCGCCGGCCGCGCCGAAATCGGTCCACGGGGTGACCCAGTCCAGGTTGCGGCGGGTGCCGCCACTGACGTACCCGTCGCGCAGCGCCTCCCGTGCGCCAGCCAGATACGGCACCCGGGCCGTGTCGATGGCCACAGTGAGCCGGCTGGCGCGGGCCATCTTCGAGGCGTGCCCGAGCAGACCGAACCCGGTCACGTCGGTGCCGCAGCGGATGCCGGCGGCGACCGCGGCCCGGGCGGCGTCCCGGTTGAGCGCGCTCATCGTGGCCACCGCCTCCGGGAAGCTCTCGCCGGTGGCCTTGTGCCGGGTGTTTAGCACACCCACGCCCAGCGGCTTGGTCAGCGACAGCGGCACCCCGGCCCGGCCAGCGTCGAGTGTGATCAGCTCCTCAGGACGCACAGTGCCGGTGACCGCGAGGCCGTACTTCGGGCCGTCGTCGTCAACGCTGTGCCCGCCGGCCAGGTGGCAGCCGGCCTCCCGGGCCACGTCCTGACCACCGCGCAGCACCTCCCGGGCCAGCTCCAGCGGCAGCACGTCGCGCGGCCAGCAGAGCAGGTTGAGCGCGACAAGCGGGACGCCGCCCATCGCGTACACGTCGGAGAGCGCGTTGGCGGCGGCGATGCGCCCCCAGTCGTAGGCGTCGTCGACGACCGGGGTGAAGAAGTCGGCGGTGCTGACCAGGCCGGTCCGCTCGTCCAGGCGGACCACCGCCGCGTCGTCGCCGTGGTCGAGGCCGACAAGCAGCTCGGCGGTGCCGGTGGCCGGGCCGAGACCCGCAACCATGATCTCCAGTTCGCCCGGGGGGATCTTGCAGGCGCATCCCCCACCGCGGGCATAGCGGGTCAGCCTCACCGATTCGCTCATCTTCCTATGATCTCGGCTACTCTTTGGTGCTGCCACCACCGCCGCTGCCGCTGACCGAAATTGGACGCCGGGCTGCGAGCGGCAACGGTGTTACCGCTCCGTGACCAACCGAGTTGCATTCCGCCACGTCACGCCGCCTACAGTTGCCCCAACCAGGGGCCATCCGGCCCCCGCTTTGGGAGACGACAGGGACGGTGGACGACGTGACGACGGGCGAACCGCTCATCGTGCTGGACGCGGTCAACAAGTGGTTCGGACCGCTGCACGTGCTGGACGACGTCTCGCTGTCGGTGGGTCGGGGCGAGGTGGTCGTGGTGATCGGCCCGTCCGGCTCCGGCAAGTCGACGCTGTGCCGCACCATCAACCGACTTGAACCGATCAACTCCGGCACCATCACTTTCGACGGCCAGCCGCTGCCTGCCGAGGGCAAGCCGCTTGCGAAGCTCCGCAGCGAAGTGGGCATGGTCTTCCAGTCCTTCAACCTCTTCGCCCACAAGACCATCCTCGAGAACGTCACGCTCGGCCCGGTCAAGGTCCGCAAGGAGAAGCCGGCAGTCGCCCGCGAGCGCGGCCTGGCCCTGCTCGACCGGGTCGGCATCGCCAACCAGGCGGACAAGTTCCCGGCCCAGCTCTCCGGTGGCCAGCAGCAGCGGGTGGCAATCGCCCGGGCCCTGGCCATGCAGCCCAAGGCGATGCTCTTCGACGAGCCGACAAGCGCCCTGGACCCGGAGATGGTCGGTGAGGTGCTCGACGTCATGACCTCACTGGCAAGCGACGGCATGACGATGGTCGTGGTCACCCACGAGATGGGCTTCGCCCGGCACGCCGCGAACCGGGTCATCTTCATGGCCGACGGGCAGCTGGTCGAGGACGCCCCGCCAGCGGAATTCTTCGCCAACCCGCGCAGCGAGCGGGCCAAGGACTTCCTCTCCAAGATCCTCACGCACTAGGCGTCCGTAGTTGGAGCGCGCCGCCCCCCGGTGAGCTCCGTTGATGAAGGAGAAAAATATGCGTATCAAGCGCGTTGCGGCAATCGCCGCTGTCGCCGCTCTGGCGCTCGGCCTCACCGCTTGCGGTGGCGACGACGACGCGGAGGGCACCGGCTCCGGCAGCAAGTCCTTCGCAGCCGGCAGCACCATGGAGAAGCTGAACAAGGCCCAGAAGATCAAGATCGGCACCAAGTTCGACCAGCCCGGCTTCGGCCAGAAGGGCCTGTCGGGCAAGCCGGAGGGCTTCGACGTCGAGATCGCCAAGATCATCGCCAAGGAGCTCGGCATCTCCGACGACAAGATCGAGTGGGTCGAGGCCCCCTCGAAGGTCCGCGAGGACGTGATCGTCAACGGCACCGTCGACCTGGTCGCCGCGACCTACACGATCAACGACAAGCGCAAGGAGCGCATCGCCTTCGCAGGCCCGTACTACGAGGCCGGCCAGAACATCATGGTCAAGAAGGACGACGCCGCGATCACCGGCCCGGACTCCTTCAAGGACGGCACCAAGAAGGTCTGCTCGGTCACCGGCTCCACCCCGGCCGAGGAGATCAAGAAGTACGTCAAGGACGTCGGCTCGCAGCTGGTGCTCTTCGACACCTACGACAAGTGCCGCGACGCCCTCAAGGGCGGCCAGGTCGACGCCGTGACCACTGACAACGTCATCCTGCTCGGCTACATCGCCAAGGACGAGGCGTCCTTCAAGCTGGCCGGCCCCAACTTCACCAAGGAGCCGTACGGCATCGGTGTGAAGAAGGAAGACAACGACTTCCGCAGCTTCATCAACGACACGCTGGACAAGGCTGTCGCCGACGGTAGCTGGAAGAAGGCCTGGGACGACACCGCCGGCAAGTTCGGCGCCGAGCTGGGCTCCGCGCCCACCATCAACCGCTACTGATTCCTTCGATCTGGAGGGTGGGGAGGAACACCGACCCGTGAACGTGCTCATCGACAAGTTCGACGTCTTTGCGGGTGGTTTCTGGCTCACCCTCCAGATCTGCTTACTCGCCGCGATCGGCGCCCTCATCCTGGGCGCCATCGTGGCGGTGCTCCGCATCTCTCCGGTGCCGCCGTTGCGCGCGGTCGGCACCACCTACGTGAACATCTTCCGTAACCTGCCGCTGACCGTGGTGATGTTCTTCGCCGCCTTCGGTCTGCCGGCGCTCGGCTCCAACGCGGACTTCCTCCGCATCCCGGTGATCGACTCGCTGTTCACCCGGCTCGGCACCGACCTGCCGTACTTCCGGTTCGCGTTGATCGCCCTGGTGCTCTACACCGCCGCGTTCGTCTGCGAGGCGCTGCGGTCCGGGGTCAACGCGGTGCCCGCCGGCCAGGCGGAGGCCGCGCGGTCGCTGGGCCTGACCTTCGGGCAGAACCTGCGCTACGTGGTGCTGCCGCAGTCCTGGCAGGCCTCGGTGGTGCCGCTCGGCTCCGTGATCATCGCGATGATCAAGAACTCGGCGCTTGCCGGCTTCTTCGGTGTCGTCGGCGACCTGTCGGCGACCGCCGACCAGCTCACCGGCGCCGAAGGCTACGCCTTCATCCCGGTGGCCATCGGCATCTCGGTCGGTTACCTGATCATGACCGTGCCGCTCGGCACCCTGCTGGACCGGATCGAGAAGCGACAGGCGGTGGCCCGATGAGTCAGCAGACAAGCGTCCTCTACGACGTTCCCGGGCCCCGGCAGCGGCGGGTCACACTCATCAGCAGCGTCGTCGCCGGGCTGGCCCTCCTCGTCGGGGCGTACTTCCTGATCTACCGCCCCCTGGACGAGAAGGGGCAGTTCTCGATGGAGCTGTGGGGTCCACTGATCGACCCCTCCAACGAGAACTTCTCCCTCGTGTGGGAGCGGATCGGCATCGGCTTCAAGAACACCCTGATGGCGGCGGCGCTTGCCATCGTTGCCTCGCTCGTCGTCGGCACGCTGCTGGCGCTGCTGCGGATCCAGCTCAAGAGCCTGACCAGCCGCAAGTTCACCGGGCTCGCCACCCCACTGTCGTACCTGCTGCGCGGCCTGAGCCGGCTGCTGTCGGCGATCACCCGGGTCTGCGTCGAAGTGTTCCGCGGCCTGCCTGTCGTCATCACCATCTTCTTCGTGGCCCGCGGCTTTCCCGAGTTCGGCGTCACCTTCGACAACCTGTGGTATCTGGTCATCGGCCTCACGATCTACAACTCGGTGGTGATCGGCGAGATCCTGCGCTCCGGCATGGAGGGTCTGCCCGGCGGGCAGGGCGAGGCCGCAGCCGCGATCGGTCTCTCCCCGTTCCAGTCGACCCGGATGATCCTCCTGCCGCAGGCGTTCCGGATCATGCTGCCGGCGCTGATCAGCCAGCTCGTGGTCGTCCTCAAGGACACCTCGCTCGGCTTCATCATCAGCTACGAGGAGACCCTGAACATCGGCAAGCAGATCATCGGCGCCCTGGAGAACCCCATCCAGGTGTACGTCGTGATCGCCGTCCTCTTCATCGCTGTCAACTACTCGCTGTCGAAGCTCGCGCAGTACGTCCAGCGCCGGCTCGCCCGGGGACGCAAGACCGCGAACACCCCGGCACAGGCCCCGCCGCCCGCGGCACTGATGTCCCAGGCCGAGGGACACGGCGGCGCCCCCGGCGGAGGCGTCTGACAACCCATTGGCAGTGACGAAGGGCCAGCCCGGTTTCCGGGCTGGCCCTTCTGACGTCTTCTACCAGTACGACGACGAACCTTGCGGAGCTAGCGGGCGATCTCGGTGACCCGCGACTCGCGGACCACTGTCACCCGGATCTGACCCGGATAGGTCAGCTCCTCCTCGATCTGCTTGGCCACATCGCGGGCCAGCACGGCCGCCCCGATGTCGTCCACGTCGTCCGGCTTGACCATCACCCGGATCTCCCGGCCCGCCTGCATGGCGAAGACCTTGTCCACGCCGAGCTTGCCGGCAGCGATCTCCTCGATCCGCTCCAGCCGCTTGACGTACGCCTCCAGGCTCTCCCGCCGGGCACCCGGCCGACCACCGGAGCAGGCGTCGGACGCCTGGGTGAGCACGGCCTCGATGGTCTGCGGCGGCACCTCGTTGTGGTGCGCCTCGATGGCGTGCACCACGTCCTCGTGCTCGCCGTACTTGCGGGCCAGGTCCGCGCCGATGATGGCGTGACTGCCCTCCACCTCGTGGGTAAGCGCCTTGCCTATGTCGTGCAGGAACGCCGACCGCTTGATGGTGGGCACGTCCAGCCGCAGCTCGGCAGCCATGATGCCGGCGATGTGCGCCGTCTCGACAAGGTGCTTGAGCACGTTCTGCCCGTACGACGTGCGGTAGCGCAGCCGGCCCAGCAGGGTCACCAACTCCGAGTGGATCTCGGTGATGCCGACCTCTACCAGCGCGTCCTCTGCGGCCCGGAGACAGAGCGCCTCGACCTCCTGACGCGCCAGGTCGTAGACCTCCTCGATCCGGTGCGGGTGGATCCGCCCGTCCAGCACCAGCTTCTCCAGGGTGAGCCGGCCGACCTCCCGGCGTACCGGGTCGAAGCAGGACAGCAGCACCGCCTCCGGGGTGTCGTCGATGATCAGGTTGACCCCGGTCACCGACTCGAAGGCGCGGATGTTGCGGCCCTCCCGGCCGATGATCCGGCCCTTCATCTCGTCGCCGGGCAGGTGCAGGACACTGACCACGCTCTCGGCGGTCTGCTCGCTGGCCACCCGCTGGATCGCGTCCACGACGATGTGCCGGGCCCGCTGCTCGGCGGTGTTGCGGGCGTCGGCCTCGATGTCGCGCACCAGCAGCGCCGCCTCCCGCTTGGCGGACGTCTCGATCGCCTCGACAAGCTCCAGACGGGCCGCGTCGGCGGTGAGGCCGGCCACCCGCTCCAGCTCCCGTCGACGCAGCTCCTCCGACTCGGCCAGCTCGGCCTCGCGCTGGGTGAGAGCCGACTCCCGGGCCGCGAGCGCGGCGCTCGCCGCGGTGAGCTGCCGTTCCCGCTCGGCGAACCGCTCCACCTCCTCGGTGTGCAGCCGCTCCCGCTCGTCCATGCGGGCTGCCCGGCGCTCCACCTCCGCGGCCTGCTCCCGGGTCGTCGCGGCGAGAACCGCTACCTCCCGTTCGCCACTGCGGCGGGCTGCCGTCCGCAACTGTTCGGCGTCGATCTCGGCCTGCTTGTGCGCCCGTTCCAGCACCGTGTCGGCCTCGGCGCGGGCGTCGTCGAGCATCCGGCGGGCCTCGGCCCGCGCCGCCTTCGCCTCGGCATTCGCCGCCGCCGCCTCGGTACGCGCTGCGGCAGCCGCCGACTTCGCCACGTCGATCGTGCTGTTCGCCTGGTCCGCAGCATTGCGCAGAGCGGCCAGGGACTGCTCCTGACGGTCCTTCTCGGCGATGAACGCGGGATCCTCCGGGGCCGGCGCCGCACTCATCCGGCGCAGCGTCCGGACGCCGAACAGCACCGCCGCGACCACCACCACGGCGAGGATCAGGACGGCCGCGAGGAGCACGACGTCGAGGGCGTTCATGCCGGGACCCCGCTGGGTCTACCGGTGAACCTGTGCCGCCGCCCCGTCATGGCCGCCTCCCCTGAACGTCAAGACCGCAGCGACTGTGCCAAAGGCACACTCCTGCGGCTGTGGACGCCCGACCGGAGCGGCTGGCCGTGGGTAGCTCTCTCCGCCGGCGGTGCCCTCGGGCATCGTCGGCGACCGGGTGCAGTTGTCGCGGTGTGCCGGACCGGCCAGTCCGGTACTGCCGCCAAAGGCCGCGGAGGCGGCCAAAGTGATGCTGTTCTGTTACGCGATCTATGTTGTGCGCTTAGCCTGCGCTGGTCGGGCAATGTGAGCCTGTATGGCGAGGCTAGGTCTCCGGGGGCACTCCGGTCAAGGACTCATGATCAAACCCCCCGAACGGAGAGAAGTTGCAGCGTCACCCAAAGCTGATGTGGTGTCGGATACGCCGGGACAAACTCGGCGAGCCGACGGCTCCCACCGGAGTGTCGTGCCTGTTCAGCGAGGGCGACGCCGTGCGTTGAGCCGACTTTGCGACACCGCCACAGCCCGGTGAGCGCGGAACTGGCCGGCAATCCGGTGGTCAGCGTGCGCCGGCCGCCAGCGCGGCCGTGACGAGCGCGGCGTTGCCCGACGCCGGGGCACCGTCGGGCAACAGGAGCGTGTCCTCCAGCCCGATCCTTGTGTGCAGGCCACGGTTGACAGCCTCGGCGAGCACCGCCCAGGTGGCCAGGCCCTCGGCGTGCAGTAGCACGGGCGGGCCGGCGGCGGAGGTCGCCTCTCCGGCGGCCGTCGCGGTGAGGATCCGCCCCGCGTCGGCCACCGCCGCCGGCACCTCCTCGGCCATGCACTCGACGAGGATCCGCCCGACCGGCACCCGCCAGCCCTGGTACGCCGCCACCGCGTCCAGCGTCCAGAGCCCCACCTCGACGAGCACGCCACGCTCGTGCAGGGCGGCGGCGACCGCCTCGGCACCCGGCTCGTGGGCGTTCACCGAGGCGAAGTCGGGCAGCACCGACCAGGCCCGGACGGCGGCCAGCCGGTCGGCCGGATCGGGTTCGATCCAGGCGCCGGTGCTCACCCCCACAGCCAACCCCGGCCGGGCGGCGCGGATCGCGGTGAGCGCGTCGGCGATCACCTCGGGACGCAGCGACTCGGCGCCGGAGGCGTCACGGGGATGGACGTGCACGGCCCCGACGCCGAGCGCCGCGCAGCGGGCCGCGTCGGCCGCCAACTCCGCCGGGGTGACCGGCACGGCCGGATGGTCGTCGCGGCTGCGTCCGCCGTTCAGACACGCCTTCAACATTCCGCGCCACACCTCCGGACCGTCTCGCGTCGCTCACTCGACCGGCCGGTTGTCGCGGTCCAGTTCACCTTCGGCGTCGGCGAGCGCGTCGGCGTCTATCTGCTCGGCGAACTCGGCAGCCTCGGCGCTCTGCGCGGCCAGCGCGTCCTTCACCGCACGGATCGCCACACCGGGCGGGTAGCCCTTGCGAGCCAACATTCCCACAAGCCGGCGGAAGACAGCGTCGGGCTCACCCCGGGCGGTACGCAGCTTGCGGTCCACCAGAGCACGGGCCGTCGCCGCCTCGGTCTCCTCGTCCAGCTCACCCAACGCCTCGGTGGCCACCTCGCCGTCGACGCCCCGCTGGCGCAGCTCATTGGCGAGTGCCCGCCGGGCCAGGCCACGCCCGGTGTGTCGGCTGGACACCCAGGCGCGGGCGAACGCGGCGTCGTCGATGATGCCGACCTCGTCGTACCGGTCGAGCACCTCGGCCGACACCTGCTCGGAGATGCCGCGCTTGGCCAGTGCCCCGGCCAGCTCGGCACGGGTGCGAGGCCGGACGGCGAGCTGGCGCAGGCAGATCTCCCGGGCCACCTCGGACTCGTCGCGCGGTGTGGTCGCCGGCTCGTCCGCCTGCTGTTCGGCCGCCCGGCGCCCCCGGCGGGGGCGCGGCGGATCGGCGGCGTCGCCCGTACGGGGTGGGCTGGCATCCCAGCCCCGCCCCGTACGGGCGCGTCGTCCTGCCATGGGTCAGCGACCGGTCAGAAGTCGACCGGCGGCAACTCCGGGCCACCGGCGGCGTCACTCGCGCCGACACCGACGCCGAGCTTCTCCAGGATCTTCTTCTCGATCTCGGCCGCGACGTCCGGGTTTTCCTTCATGAACTCCCGGGCCTTCTCCTTGCCCTGGCCGAGCTGATCGCCGTCGTACGTGTACCACGCACCGGACTTGCGGATGATCGCCTGCTCCACGCCGACATCGATCAGCGAGCCCTCGCGCGAGATGCCCTTGCCGTACATGATGTCGAACTCGGCCTGCTTGAACGGGGCCGCCACCTTGTTCTTGACGACCTTGACCCGGGTGCGGTTGCCGACCACGTCGGTGCCGTCCTTGAGGCTCTCGATGCGTCGCACGTCGAGCCGGACCGAGGCGTAGAACTTCAAGGCCCGACCACCGGTGGTGGTCTCCGGGCTGCCGAACATCACGCCGATCTTTTCCCGCAGCTGGTTGATGAAGATGGCAGTGGTGCCGGTGTTGCTGAGCACACCGGTGATCTTGCGCAGTGCCTGGCTCATCAGCCGGGCCTGGAGACCCACGTGGCTGTCGCCCATCTCACCTTCGATCTCGGCGCGCGGCACCAGGGCCGCCACCGAGTCGATCACGATGATGTCCAGGGCGCCGGAGCGGATCAGCATGTCCGCGATTTCGAGCGCCTGCTCGCCGGTGTCCGGCTGGGAGACCAGCATCGCGTCGGTGTCGACGCCGAGTGCCTTCGCGTACTCCGGGTCGAGCGCGTGCTCGGCGTCGATGAAGGCGGCGATGCCACCGGCCCGCTGGGCGTTCGCCACCGCGTGCAGGGCCACCGTGGTCTTACCGCTGGACTCCGGACCGTAGACCTCGACCACCCGACCACGCGGCAGGCCGCCCACCCCGAGCGCGACATCGAGCGCGATGGAGCCGGTCGGGATCACGGCGGTCTGGATGACCGGCCGCTCCCCCAGCCGCATCACCGAGCCCTTGCCGAATTGCTTGTCGATCTGAGCGAGAGCAAGGTCTAGTGCCTTCTCCCGGTCAGGCCCTGCTGCCATGGTTGCCACCCCTGCCTTCGCCGGCGTCTTTGCTGAGCTTCGCGTCACGCGGACACGCTAGGCGCTGGGTCCGACAGAAAACCAGCCGACGGGCCGCGAGCTGTGGACGAGCACCCCGCTGTGGACAATAGCCGAACAGGTGTACGACTCGACAAGCGACACGCGGAAGCGACGAAAAGGCTGCTCAGCGTAGTCGCGCAGGCACTCTGTCGGGGTACGCGGCGCAGACTGCCCGCCACACCACATGCGTCTGCTCCCCCGACGCCAACGCCTGCTCGATGGTCCTTCCATCGAGCTGCGACAGCACCTGGTCGCGGGCGATGCTCGCCGCGTAGCCGGGCCCGAACGCCTCTTCCAAGCGCGTCCAGAAGTCGGTCAGCCGCACGTGATCAACCCTCCTCGTCCGATGCCCCGGTCGGCACCGGGCGCAACGCTAGCGCTACCAGGGGCACTGTCGCGACCGCCGCGAGCAGGGTCAGCACCGGATAACCGGCCACCTGCATGACAAACCCGGCTGCCACGGCGGCACCCGCGCCAGCCAGCCCCATGGTCAGGTCGGACAGCCCCTGCACGCTCGGCCGCACGCCGGCCGGCACCGACTCGGACAGCAACGTCGAGCCGGCCACCATCGTTCCCGACCAGCCCAACCCGAGCAGGACCAGCCCGACCGAGAGCCGTGGCGTGTGGTGCCCGGCGGTGCCGGCGACCGCGCAGGCGGCCAGCAGCAACCCGACCCCGCCGAGGATCACCGCCCGCCTCCCGAGCCGGTCGGTGAGCCAGCCCACGATTGGAGAGAACGCGTACATGCCCGCGATGTGCAGGCTCAGCACGATGCCGACCAGTCGCAGCACGTCGGCGTCGGCATGCGACTCACCGAGCCGGACCGGGGTCATCGCCATCACCGCCACCATCACCAGGTGACCCACCGCCACGGCGGCGATGCCGAGCCGGGCGGCGGGCTGCCCGCGTACCACCGACCAGGCCGCGCGCATCCCGGCACCGCGCGGCAGGCGCGCCCCGACCGGCGCGGCGGCCGGCGTCGCCCCACCGCCGACCTGGCCGCCCGCAGCCGGCGCCTCCGCCACCACGGCGGCTGCCGGCGCAGCGGCGGTCGGCGCAGCGGCGGTCGGCGCAGCGGCGGTCGGCGCAGCGGCGGTCGGCGCGGCGGCGGTCGGTGCGGCGGCGGTCGGTGCGGCGGTCGCGATTCGGCGCGCGGTGAGCAGTGGGTCGGGCCGGAGCAACACGAGGAGTACGCCGCCAGCCAGCACGAACGCCGCCGCGCTGAACGCGAACGGGCCGGCCAGCGGCGGCAGCCCCCAGCCGCTGGTGACCCGGTCGGCAAGCGCCGCGAAGTTCGGGGCGGCCACCGCGCCGATCGTGGTGGCCCAGATGATCACCGACAGCTGCCGGCCCCGCCGGGCCGGCTCGGCGAGGTCCACCGCCGTGTAGCGGGCCTGCAAATTCGCGGCGGTGCCACCACCGAAGAGCAGCATGCCGAGAAAGAGCAACGGCACCCACCGGGTGGCCGCCGCCAGCACCACGAGCACGCCGCCGACGGCACCGACCGCGTACGCCACGACCAGGCCCGGTCGGCGGCCGTGCCGGGCCATGATCCGGGTGACCGGGATGGCGAGCAGCGCCGCACCGACCACGCCGGCGCTCTGCGCGATGCCGGCCACGGCGGTGCCGGCGATCCGGGCGGCGAGCAGCGCGCCGACGGCGATGCCGATGGTCACCCCGACCCCGCCGATGATCTGGGTGCCGAAGAGCAGGCGCAGGGTCCGCCGCTGGATCGACGCGACGTCGGGCCGGGCGGTGCGCGGCGCGGTCAGGTCGGTGGCCATCGACGCTCCTCGGGACGGGTGACCCATCCTCGCGCACCCGTGCCGACCGGCGGCAACCGGTTTCGCCGGCGACCGATCCGGTGCCTGTCTTCTCGGCCACACCGACCCGGCATCCGCCTGCGGATGCCGGGTCGGCTACGCGGGCTCCTCCTCACACCCAACCGTGACTGGCTGCCTGCACGCCGGCCTGGAATCGGCTGGCGGCACCGAGCCGCTCGGTCAGGGACGTCATCATGCGCTGCACACTGCGCAGGGAGATCGCGAGTTTGCGGGCCGCCGACTCGTCGGTGTGCCCGGCGGCGAGCAGCCGCAGCAACTCCCGTTCCTGTTGGGTGAGACCCTGCGCGTCGGCCGTTACCCGGTCGTCGAACGGTGTTGCGGTGTGCCACACCTGCTCGAAGAGGGCGATCAATCCGGCGACGACCCCGTGGCTGTGCAGCTCCAGTGCACCCCGCCGCGGATTTGCGGGATCGATGGGAACGAGCGCTGTGCCCCGGTCGACGATGACCATGCGCATGGGCAGCGTCGGCGTGGTGCGTGACTGCCCGCCGAGGCCCGCCAACCACCGGGCGTGCGCGAGGGTGTCCGGGTCGTTGCGGAAGCTGTCCTGATACACGTTGCGGATCTGGACGCCGCGGCGAAGCGCCTGCTGGTCCAGCGGCGCCTCCGCCGCGAGCGTGTCAGGGGTCTGCGCCCCTCCGGTGTTGAAGGAGAGACATTCGACGCGGGCGGTGTCGGCCAGCTCGGCCAGCCGGTCTCGTACGCTGTCGATCCCTTCGAGCACCCGGCCTTCCGCCCCCTGGTGGTAGTCGTCGTGGGCGGCCGCGATGGCCGCGATGGCTGCCTTGGTCGCCTCGACGTGTCTCTGTCGGACCGCGACCTCCGCCTCCACCTTCGTCAGAAGCGCCGTCAGCCCGGCCTGCGGCCGCACCGGTCGAGCGGAATGACCCTCCGGGTCGAGCCGGATGAGCGCGAGGTCGGCAAGCACGTCCAGAGCCGCACGCACCTCCCCGGGCGACACACCGAGGTGGGCTGAGAGCCCGGTGATATTCAGATCAGGACGCTCCAACATGGCGCGGTAGACAATCTCGTGCTGCGCGGACAACCCCAACAAATCGAACATAGCCCCTCCCCGTGTAGGACCAACGCCCGCCATTCTGCCGGGCACTGAACGTTTCCGTGAGCCCGGTGGCGCAACTGGCGTAGACCCGCCGGGCGGGGTCACGCCAGGCCGTACCCGGTGACAAGGCGGCGCGGACTCGCGATGCTTCATTCACCGAAACAGCATCGACCGAGATGCCCCCGAATCCACAAAACACAGCGAAATTTCATACGGAGAAAGGTCGACCAGAATGCTCCGGACCGCCAATTCCCATTACCGTCTCGCGATATTCGTTCTCCTGGCTGCCGGTCTCGTGGTCATCCTGGGCGCGGGGCCGGACGCGATGGTGTCACTCGCCGACGGGTTCGGCTGGGGCGCTTCCCCACAGGACACTCCGACCGCCCCACTGGTGGGCGACGGGTTCGGTTGGGGCGCACCCGCGCCGGTCGACCCGAGGCGGCTCTGATGGTCGCGACGCATATCCGCATCGCTGCCCTCACGTCGGCGGCGGCCATCGACCCCGCAGACCTGCGAGATCTGCTCAACGTGTACGTCCTGGCCGGCAGCGGCGTGGAGCACCTCCGCGTCCGGGCCGGCCCGGACAGCGCCGACATCCTGGCGTTTGTCGACACCGACAGCCCGGAGGAAGCCGCCGACACCCTGCGCCACCTCGTCGACAAGACGATCGCCAGCACCGCCCTGCTCTGTTCATGGCGGGTCATTTGACCCACGGCACGATCTTTCCCAATTTTCTCGTCGCTCCGGCCACCGTTCACGACTCGGTGGTCGAACCGGCCTGCCCGAAAGCAGGCCGGCAACCGAAAGGAACACCATGCACGGAAGTACGATTCGCCGCCTGACCACCATGGCGCTGGGTGTGGCACTCGCCGCCGGCGCCGGCCTCTCCGGAGGCGTCGCCACAGTGCTGGCGAGCACTCCCGAGGCCGCCTTCGCCGCGTCGAGCGTGGGCGGGGCGATCACCCCCACCGAGGTGCTCAGCCGCGCCAAGTACTGGTACGACAATCGCGGCAGCATCAAGTACAGCCAGCAGGGCTACTACCCCGACGAGAACGGCAAGAACTACCGCCGGGACTGCTCCGGGTTCGTTTCGATGGCCTGGCACCTTTCCACGTCGAAGACGACCCACAACATGTACACGGTGTCGAAGCAGATCAGTAAGAACGACCTCCAGCCGGGCGACATCCTCAACTCCGCCAGCGAGCACGTCATCCTCTTCAAACGCTGGACCAACCAATCGACGGGCACATTCGAGTATTACGCTTTCGGGTCCACCCCGGTGAAGATGGCCACGGAAACTCTCACGGGTGGCGGGGACGGTCTCATCGACTCCCACCCGGCGAGCAATTACGTCGCCCGGCGCTACAACAACATCACCACCAGCGGCCAGACTCCTGAGAAGGACCCCGGAGTCGCCGATGTGACCGGCGACAGTTATCACGATCTGGTGGCCCGCAAGACCGACGGCACTCTGTGGCTGTACTCGAACAACATCGAGCGCGATAACGGCACCCCGTACAGCACTTCCTCCGCACGGCAGATCGGCAGCGGCTGGGGCACCTCCGACCGGATCATCAACGCCGACGCCACCGGTGACGGCTTCACCGACCTGCTCCTTGTGAAGCCGGACGGCAGCATGCTCCTCTACCCGAACAACATCGTCCGCGACGACGGCGTCCCGTACAGCAGCTCCTCCGCACGGCAGATCGGCAGCGGCTGGGGCAACTTCGACCGGATCGTCGGCGCGGACGTGACAGGTGACGGCTACACCGACCTGGTCGCCCGCAAGACCGACGGCACCCTCTGGCTGTACCCGAACAACATCGTCCGCGACAACGGCACCCCGTACAGCAGTTCCTCCGCTCGGCAGATCGGCAGCAACTGGAACGGCTTCGACATGCTGATCGGCGCGGACGTGACAGGTGACGGCTACACCGACCTCGTCGGCCGCACCACCGACGGCACCCTGCTGCTGTACGCGAACAACATCGTCCGCGACAACGGCGTCCCCTACTCCGCCAGCAAGCAGATCGGCAGCAACTGGAACGGCTTCGACACCCTGATCGGCGCGGACGTGACAGGTGACGGCTACACCGACCTCGTCGGCCGCACCACCGACGGCACCCTGCTGCTGTACGCGAACAACATCGTCCGCGACAACGGCGTCCCCTACTCCGCCAGCAAGCAGATCGGCAGCAACTGGAACGGCTTCAACAGCATCGTCTGACACCGACGTTCGACGCGCCCGGCGAGTGCCGGGCGCGTCGCCGTCGTCGGCCCGTCACGGGCGGGGCCGCACGGTCGGTTCGGTGCGGCGTTGGCCCCAGAAACGCAAGTTCAGCTGGCGGATCCGGAGCAGGGTGGATGCAGCGCCGGCTGCTGATGTTGGAGGCTTCGACGACCGTACGGCCCGGGTCAGCCGCGCAGGGCCCGGGCGGCGACGGTCAGGTCGGCGACGAGCCCTTCGTACGCCTTGTCCTGGTCATCGGCCCGCAACACCGCCGACGGGTGGATGGTGGCCAGCAGCCGGGCCGGGGGCGCGTCGGCCCGCTTTCCGGCGTTGTCCACCGGCACGCGCTGGAAGTCCTCCGGGCGCTGGGCCGATTCGGGCCAGGGCAGCAGCTCGCCCCGCTGCCGGGTGACCCGGAAGGACGGGCCGAGCAGCGCCTTGGCGGCGGTCGCGCCGAGCACCACCACGATCTCCGGACGCAGCCGGGCGAACTCGGCGACAAGCCAGGGCCGGCAGGCGGTGATGTGCACCTGGTCGGGGGTCTGGTGGATCCGCCGCTTGCCGCGCAGCTGGAAACGAAAGTGCTTTACGGCATTTGTGAGGTAGAGGTGGGTGGGATCGAGCGCGGCGTCGTCGACCGCGCGTCTCAGCAACCGGCCGGCGGGGCCGACGAACGGCAGACCCTTCTGGTCCTCCATGTCGCCGGGTTGCTCGCCGACAAGCACCACCCGGGCGCTCTCGTCGCCCCGGCCGAAGACCGTCTGCGAGGCGTCCCGGTACAGCTCACAGCCCTGACAGCCGCCGGACGCGGAGCGCAGCTCGTCGATGGTGTCGGCGTCCGGTGGGATGTACCGCTGGGCGCCCGGAGCGCTCCCGGTCTGCTCGGCCATGTCGACTGTTATATACCCCTTGGATGCCGACTGTCGGGTACGCCCCCAGCAGCCACCACCCGGCCCCGCCACGCGCGACACGCGCCGCGAAAGGCCGCGTCAGCATCCGGCCGCGCCGCCGCCTCGGTACCCGGCGGTGCCGCCCGCGTCAGTACCCGCCGCCACCGCCATCCCCACCCGAGGCCATCGCGATCAGCACGATGACGATGATGACGACCACCACCGCCACCGCGATCCAGACTCCCTTACGCGCCCCATTTGAAGCCAAGTCCCCCACCTCCGGCGCCCGCATACCCACGCCGCCCACCTCGAACCCCCGCGATCTTGCACTTCCTGCCCGGACCAACACCCCATAAAGGGCATACCAGTGACACAAACTGCAAGATCGCGGGGAGCAGGGGGCGGGGGGCGGGGAGCAGGGGCGGGGTGGGGTCAGGTGGGGAAGTTTGGGGGTGGGGTGGGGTTTGTGGCTTGGGTAAGGGCTTCGGCCAGGGGGATCAGGTCGTCTGTTGTCAGAGAGCTCACCGTTATGCGCACTCCTGGTGTGGCGGCGATCCGGTAGAGGGCACCGGGGGCCACCACCCAGCCGGCGTCGCGCAGCGCGGTAACCGCACTTGTCTCGTCCGCCACCGGCAGCCAGACGTTGATGCCGCTGCGGCCGTACGCGGTCAGGCCGCGCTCCGCCAGCGCTGCCACCAGCCCGTCGCGCCGCAGCTCGTAGCTCTGCGCCGCCCGGTGCACCAGCTCGGTGACCACCGGGTCCCGCCAGAGGGCCAGGACCAGCCGTTGCAGCACTGTGGACACCCAGCCGGCGCCGACGCGCGTCCGGCCGGTCACCCGGGCCACTGTGGTCTCGTCGCCGGCAAGCACCGCCAGCCGTAGGTCCGGGCCGAAGGGCTTGCTCACCGAGCGCACGAACGCCCAACTCGCTGTCGCACCCGCAAGAGAATGCAGGGGTACGCGCGCCAGCTCCGCGGCGTGGTCGTCCTCGATGAGCAGCAGGTCCCGCCGGCCGGCGAGCAACGTCCGCAGTTCCGCCGACCGGGCGGCAGAGACGGCGGCGCCGGTCGGGTTCTGCGCCCGACTGGTCACCACAAGCGCGCGGGCACCGGCGGCGAGCGCGGCGGCCACCCCGGCCGCCAGTGGCCCCTCGTCGTCGACCGGTACGCCGATCGGACGCATCCCCAGGGCGGCGATCAGGTCGAGCAGGTTGGCCCAACCCGGGTCCTCCACCGCCACCGCGTCACCGGGGCGCAGGTGGGCGCCGAGCAGCCGCTCGATGCCGTCCAACGCGCCGCCGGTGAGGGTGATCTCCGAGGCCGGCACGCCGTCGGCGTTCAGCCGGGCGCGGGCCACCTCGGCCAGTTCGGGGAGCACCCCGGAGTGGGAGTAGCCGACCGGCGGGCCTGCCTCGGCGGCGAGCGCCGCGAGGTGCGGACCGAGGGTGGGCAGCAGTCGGGGGTCGGGTTCGCCTCGGGACAGGTCACGGGCACCGGGTAGCGGCGCGGGGCGCAGCGCGGAGCGGCTGGCGGCAACCGGCGGGCGGGGACGGACCCGGGTGCCGTGCCGCCCTGCGGTGACGAGCAGACCGCGCTGCCGCAGCTCCTGGTAGGCGCGGGCGACGGTGGCGGGGCTGACACCCAGTTCGGCGGCGAGCACCCGGACCGGCGGCAGAGCGGCACCCGGCGGCAGTGCGCCCGTACGGATGCCCGACTCGATGCTGGCCGAAATCGCGACGGCGGTCGCCCCGGTGAGCTGATAGCGTGCTGACACAAATCAGAGATTGTACTAGAACAAAGGGCCGAGCATGTACGCACCCACAGCCCGCACCACCGCCAGCCGTGCGCGCGACCGCATGAGCTACGACAGAGCGGCCGCGCACGCCGTACTCGACGAGGCGTACGACTGCGCGCTCGGGTTCACCGTCGACGGTCAGCCACGCGTGCTGCCCACCCTGCACGTCCGCATCGGCGACACGCTCTACCTGCACGGCTCGACCGGCAGTCGGCCACTGCTCGCCGCCCGGGGCGACGGGCTGCCCGTCTGCGTCGCGGTGACAGTGCTCGACGGGCTGATCTACGGCCGCTCGCAGTTCCACCACAGCGCCAACTACCGCTCCGTGGTGGCGCACGGCACCGCCCGGCTCGTCACCGACGAGCAGGAGAAGGCCGCCATGCTCACCGCCCTTGTCGAGAAGGTCGGCACGGGCCGCAGCAACGACAGCCGCCCGCCCAGCCGCCGCGAGCTGGCCGAGACCGCCGTGCTGGCGCTGCCGCTGCGGGAGGTCTCCGTACGCGCCCGCACCGGCGGGGTCCGCGACGACGAGGCCGACCTGCACCTGCCGCACTGGGCCGGTGTGCTGCCGCTGCGGCTGACCGCCGGCCCGCCCGAGCCGGACGCCGGGGTCACCGCCCCGCTGCCGGCGTACCTGCGCACGGCCCGCACGCCCTGGCACGACCCGGTGCCGCTGCACGGTGAGCACGTCCGGCTGGAGCCCCTGGACCTGGCGCACGCCGAAGAGCTGCACACCGCCACCGCCGACGACGACGTCTGGCGGCACCTCGGCGTGGCCCGACCCACCTCGGTGACCGGTACGGCCGAGGTGGTAACCGCCGCCCTGCTCGCCCAGCAGCGGGGCGAGCGGGTGCCCTGGGTGCAACGCTGCGCCGTGACCGGAGCGGTGGTCGGCACCACGTCGTACTACGAGATCGACCCGGAACGGCGGTCGGTGGCGATCGGGTACACGTTCCTCGGCCTGCCGTGGTGGCGTACCGGGATCAACACCGAGGCGAAGCTGTTGCTGCTGGGCCGGGCCTTCGACGACCTGGGCGCGGTGCGGGTGGCGTGGCACACCGACATCCGCAACGTCCGCTCGCAGGCCGCCATCGAGCGGCTCGGCGCCACCCGCGAGGGAGTGCTGCGCATGCACCGCCAGCGCGCGGACGGCTCCTGGCGGGACACCGTGCAGTACGCGATGACAATCGACGAGTGGCCGAACGCACAGGCCAGGCTGCGAGAAAGACTTCGCCGAACGGCACCGGTGGCGTGATGATGACGGGCGTGCTGGGGATCACCGACATCTGGACGTACGTACTGGGCACCGTGGCCATCGTTCTGCTGCCCGGGCCGAACTCGCTGTTCGTGCTGTCCACCGCCGCCAAGCGGGGCGTCAGCACGGGTTACCGGGCAGCCGCAGGGGTGTTCGTCGGCGACACGGTGCTGATGGTCCTCTCCGCCGCCGGGGTGGCGTCGCTGCTCAAGGCGTACCCACCGGTGTTCCTGGTGATCAAGTACGCCGGCGCCGCGTACCTCGCCTATGTCGGGATGACAATGCTGCGCGGTGCCTGGCGGCGCTGGCGCGACCGCAACGACCCGACCACGCCGCGGCTCATCGACGCCGCCGAGCCGGAGGCGATGCGCAGTCCGTTCCGCAAGGCGCTGGTGATCAGCCTGCTGAACCCGAAGGCGATCCTGTTCTTCGTCTCGTTCTTCATCCAGTTCGTCGACCCGACCTACGCGTGGCCGGCGCTGTCGTTCCTGCTGCTCGGGCTGATCGCCCAGGCGGCGAGCGTGCTCTACCTGACCGCGTTGATCTTCGCGGGCACCTTCCTGGCCACCCAGTTCCGTCAGCGGCGTCGACTGGCCGCCGGCGGCACCACCGCCATCGCCACGCTGTTCCTCGCCTTCAGCCTCAAGCTGGCCACCGCCAGCGCCGGCTGACGTCGCCTCGCACCTGTCGTCAGGTGCCGTCGCCGCCACCGCCACCGCTACCGCCGCCTCCGATGCCGGCGCCACCGGCGGTGCCGCCCAGGCCGTAGCCGGGACGGATCGGCTCGTCGGGGTGGCGGCTGACATGCGGTGACCCGGTGATCCGCGCCGACCAGTCCGCGTGGGCTGCCGCTGCGGCGTGCCTGTTGATGGCCTGGCGCAGCCAGCCGTCCACTGTCGCCACCCAGTCGCGCTGCCCGGCGTCGGCGTGCCAGATCCGGAACCGGCTGATGCTCTGGTGGGTGATCCCCGCCAGGGCCAGCCGGCGGTCCATCCAGAGGATCACCTCCAGACCTGCCGAGTTGGTCACGAAGATCACCTCCATCTCGGTGATCGGGCCTGCGTAGAGCGGAGCCACCCAGAAACCCCACCGCTGGTGCAGCGGCAGTGTGAACTCCACACCGGGCAGCCCGCCCTCCTGCAACCCGGCCTGGCGGATCGAGAAACCAAGCGTGTCCATCGCCGCGAACACGTGCTGCTGCGTGGGCACCGGATGCACGAACACCGGCACCATGGCGCCCTGATCGAGGTCCGGGTCGACGGACACCTCGGTCCGCAGCGCCATCCGCAGGCTCAGCAACGGCACCCCGCCGAAGGTGGTCACCGGCGTCTCCCACGGCAGCGGCAACGCGAAGTCCACAGCCCGCCGCCGACCTGCCGGTACGACGAACCGCCCGGCGATCGGCGCCTGATGGAACTGCACCAGCCGCCGGGCGGGTTCCGGGTCGTTCGGCTCCACCGTGGTGACAAGGCCGAGGCGGATGTGCCGCACCAGCACGTCGTCCGGCCCGGCGGCGAGGGTCACCCGCCCGGGCAGGCGCAGCCCCGGACGGGTGCTCGGATTGGGCAGCGTGGTCTGCACGGACAGCCCGCTCCAGCCGGACTCCCGAGACACCCCCGTCAACCGCACCGCGCCCCCACCAGGCCACGCCCCCGTACGCCCCGCCGACGGCGAGGTCACCTCAAGGGTCGCGGACCCGGAGGGTGGTCACCTCGACTTCGGCGAAGAGGGACCACCCCTCCGGTTTCACCGCAGGCGCCGCCCCCGCGGCACCGTGTCGGTCTCGTCGTCGAACTCCCCGATGACCTCCTCAAGCAGGTCCTCAAGGGCGACGAAACCGATCGGGCGGGACGGCCCACCACCGTTGCGCACCAGCGCGAGCTGGGACTGCCGGGCGCGCATGGCCGCCACCGCCTCGGTGACCGAGGATGTCGCGGGCAGGGTGAACGCGGGCGTCATCAGCTCCCCGGCGGTGGCGACACGGCCGTTCGTCACCACCCGCACCGCCTCCCGGACGTGCACCAGGCCGCAGACGTCGCCGTCCGCGTCCAGCACCGCCATCCGGGACCTGCCGCTGTCGCGGCTGACCTGCTCGATTCGCTCGGCCGGGTCCTCCCGCCCGACGGTGACCATTGTCGAGAACGACTCCATCACCTGCGCCACGGTCGTGCCCTGCAACTCCAGCATGCTGGTGAGCAGCTCGTGCTGCTCGGCGCCGAGCAGCCCGTGTTCGCGGGACTGCTCCAGCAGGATCCGCAGCTCGTCCGGGCCGTGCACCTGAGCCAGCTGATCCTGCTGCTCGACCCCGAACAGGCGCAGGATCGCGTTGGCCATCGCGTTAAGCACCGACAGCACCGGCCGGGACACCCGGGCGAACGCGCGGAACGGCAACGCGAGCAGCGTCGCCGAACGCTCCGCGTCGGTGATGGCCCACGACTTCGGCGCCATCTCCCCCACCACAAGGTGCAGGAAGGTGACCAACCCGAGCGCGAAGACCAGGGCGATCACGTGACTGGCGGCGTCCGGCAGGCCCACCGCGTGCAGCAGCGGGCTGACCAGGTGCTCGATGGCCGGCTCGGCAAGCGCGCCAAGCCCCAGGGTGCACAGGGTGATGCCCAGCTGCGCCCCGGCCAGCATCAACGACAACTCGCGGACACCGTCGAGCGCGGCTCGGGCCGCACGGCCACCGCTGGCCGCCGCCTGCTCCAGGCGGTACCGCTTGCTTGCCACCAGGGCGAACTCGGCGGCCACGAAGAACCCGTTCAACGCCAGCAGCACCCCCGAGGTGAGCAGCGCGATCCCGGGGCTCATGCGGTCACCTCCGGCTCGGTCAGCTGCAACCGCACCGAATCGGCCACGTGCCGGTCCACTGCCAGCACCTCGACCAGAGCCCGCGGCTCCCCGGCGTGATCCTCGCCGTCCGCGCCGTCGGGCACCAGGCTGATCTCCAGCCGGTCACCGACCTCCGGCACCCGGCCCAACTCCCGCATCACCAACCCGGACAGGGTGTCGTACTCCGGTGCCTCGGGCAGCGCGATGCCGGTGCTGTCGGCGACCTCGTCGATCCGCCAGCGGGCCGGCACCACCCAGGACCCGTCGTCCTGCCGGGCAGGTGCCCGATCGGGTGGGTCGTCCTCGTCCCTGATCGGGCCGACAAGCTCCTCGGCGATGTCCTCCAACGTGATCACACCGGCGAAGCCGCCGTACTCGTCGACCACGCAGGCCATCTGCCGGTGCCCGGACCGCAGACGGTCGAGCACCGTCGGCAGCGGCAACGTCTCCGGCACCAGCAGCGGCGGCCCGGCGACCGCGCTCACCGGCGTGGTCGCCCGCTCCCCCGGGGGTACGCCGAGCACATCGGCGATGCCGACGACACCGATCAGGTCGTCGACACCCTCCGCGCCGCGCACCGGGAACCGGGAGTGGCCGGTGTCCAGCAACTCGACGACACGGCTCACCGGCTCGTGCGCGCGTACGGTGTGCACGTCGACCCGCGGCACCATGGCCTCGCCCGCGGTCAGCTCACGGAAGTCGAGCCCCCGGTCGAGCAGCGTGGACATCTCGGCGTCCAGGCTGCCCTCCTGCCGGGACTCGGCGATGATCTGTTCCAGGTCGGCAGGTGTGGCACCGCTGGGCAGCTCCTCGATGGGCTCGATGCCGATCCGACGCAGCAGCCGGATCGAAGCCCTGTCGAAGAGCCGGATCAGCGGCCCGGCGACGGCCAGGTAGATGAGGGTGGACCGGCTCAGCGCCCGGGCCAGTACCTCGGGCCGGGCGATGGCCAGGTTCTTCGGGGCCAGCTCACCGAGGACCATCTGCACGATGGTGGCGATGACCAGGGCCAGGGCCACCGACAGCGGCAGGCTCACCGACCTGCTGACACCGGCCACGCCGAGCAGCTCGGCGAGGCCACCACCGAGGTACGGCTCGGCGACGTACCCGACGAGCAGGGCGGTGACGGTGATGCCGAGCTGCGCGCCGGAGAGCATGAAGGAGAGCCGGCTGGTGACGGTCAGAGCGCGGGCGGCAGCCTGGTCGCCGTCATCGGCGAGCTGGCGCAACTTGCCGCGGTCCACGGCGACGTAGCCGAATTCCTGGGCTACGAAATAGCCTGTCGCGGCGGTGAGCACGATGATCAGAAGAAGACCGACGACGATCAACACGGGTCGCTCAGGGCTCCCGGGGTCGTCGGGTCGGGGATATGCCGGGCACAACCCGGCTGGCTACTACTGCCCTCCTGGGCAGACGAGTCGATCATCTGACTATTTTATCGGCGTTCGCTGGGACTCCGCTGAGGGAGGGCCGAAGGCGTCCGATCGTCCGGTTCGCCGGGCGTCACCCCACCTGGCCGCCGCCCTGCCCCCGCTCGGCCAGCTCATCGGCGTCGAGCAGGCTCCGGTCGAGCCGCCCCGACCGGTAGGCCGCCCGGCCGATCATCTGCGCCGCGACCGGCGCGGTGGCCAGCTGGAAGATCGCCACCAGCAGGACCATCCCGAGGTCCGGCAGGGTCCGCAGCCGCAGCGCGATGCCGAGCAGCAGCAGGAGCACCCCGAGCACCTGGGGTTTGGTGGCGGCGTGCATCCGGGACAGGGCGTCCGGGAAACGCAGCACGCCGATCCCGGCGGCGAGCGCGAGGACCGCACCGGCCACCAGGCAGGCGGCGCCGAGCCAGTCGGCGATCACCCCGATCACGCCCGCTCCCGGACAGCGAAGCGGACCAGCGCCACCGAGCCGACGAAGCCCAGCAGGGACAGCACCACGAGTACGGGCAGCGTGGTGGCGTGCCGGTTGACCGCCGCCTCCGCGCCCACCGCGCCGACCATTGTGGCGAGCAGCATGTCGGCGGCGATCACCCGGTCCAGCAACGTCGGGCCACGGTAGAGCCGAACCAGGGCGAGCAGCGCGGTCACCGACAGCAGGGCGGTGAGGACGGCGGCCAGAAGCAGGATCACTGGGTCGTTCCCTTCTCGGCGGGATCGGACTCGACGAGGCGCAGCTCGGCCGCGCTGCCCACCGCCCGGACGATCCGCTGCTCGACAGCGAGGGTGCGCTCCCGCGCGAGTTCCAGGTCCGCCGGGTCGTGGGTGTCCAGCACGTGCAGGTACAGCGTGGCTTCCGCCCGGTCCACCTCCAGGACCAGAGTGCCGGGCACCAGGGTGACCGCCTCGGCGGTGAGGGCGATGTTGAGGTCCGTCGGCACCCGTAGCTGCACGGCGATGATCGCCCCCCGAGGCCGGTAGCCGGGCTGCACGGCGATCCGTGCGACGTGGATACTCGCGACGACAAGCTCCACGACGAACTTGCCAACGAACACCAGCAACGCCCAGGGCCGCAGCCGGCCGCCGAAGGTGACCGGCGGCAGCGGGAAGAACAGGAGCACCGCGCCGCCCACCAGCAGGCCACCGGCCACGTTGGCCCAGCTGATCTCGCCCCACAGCAGACACCAGACGACCACCAGCCAGCCCAGGGCCACCGCCTGGTCCCGCCAGCGCCCGAACCGCCCACGGGGCTCGGCCGCCGCGGACCCCGAGGACGTCGTGGTCGGTTCGGTCACGGCGCACCTCCTGGGAACACAGCCCGCACGTACGGGGTGCGCGAGAGCAGGTCGGCTGCCGAGGCGGCGGTCACGTCGAAGAGCGGACCGGCCAGCACCGTCAGCGCCAGGCCGAACACGACCAGGCCGACTGTGGCACCGACCATCAGCGTGGGCAGCCGGACGACAGGGTCAGTGGTGTCCAACTGCGGCGCCCGCCAGAACGCGATGTTCCACACCCGCGAAGCGACATAGAGGGTGAGCAGGCTTGTCAGCGTCCCGGCCGCCACAAGCGTCCAGGGCAGCGCCCCACCGGCCGCCGCCCCGGCCTGGAGCAGGCCGAGTTTGCCCAGGAAGCCCGAGAATGGTGGCACCCCGGCCAGGTTCATCGCCGGTACGAAGAACAGCACGCCGAGCAGGGGCGCCATCCGGGCCAGCCCGCCGAGCCGGCGCAGGTCGGTGCTGCCGGCCCGCTCCTCGACCAGCCCGGCGACAAGGAACAGCGTGGTCTGGATCGTGATGTGGTGCACGACGTAGAAGATCGCACCGGAGAGCGCGGCGGTGGTGCTCAACGCCACCCCGAAGATCATGTAGCCGATGTGGCTTACCAGTGTGAACGACAGGAGTCGCTTCATGTCGGACTGCGCCACCGCGCCCAGGATGCCGATCACCATCGTCAACCCGGCGACGATCATGAGCAGGTTGTTGGCCTGCCCGTCCGGGAAGAGCAACGTCTCGGTGCGGATGATCGCGTAGACACCCACCTTGGTGAGCAACCCCGCGAACACCGCTGTCACCGGAGCCGGCGCTGTGGGATAGCTGTCCGGCAGCCAGGCCGACAACGGAAAGACCGCCGCCTTGATCGCGAACGCGAGCAGCAACATCAACTGCAACGTCAGCCGTACGTTGTCGGGCAGATCGTCGAGCCGCTGCGCGAGCTGCGCCAGGTTGAGCGTGCCGGTGGCCGAGTAGACCAGCCCCACAGCGGCCAGGAAGATCATCGAAGAGAGGATGCTCACCACGACGTACGTCGACCCCGTGCGGATCCGGGTCTCGGTGCCGCCCAGCGTGATCAGCACGAAGCTGGCCGCCAGCAGGATCTCGAAGCCGACGAACAGGTTGAACAGGTCGCCCGCGAGGAACGCGTTCGTCACGCCCGCCGTGAGCACCAGGTACGTCGGGTGGAAGATCACCACGGGAGTGGTCTCGGCGGTCTCGCTGCGGCCCTGACCGATCGAGTACAGCAACACGCACAGCGTCACCGCCGACGACACCACCACCATCAGCGCGGCGAGCTGATCGGCGACCAGCACGATGCCGACCGGCGCCGGCCACCCGCCGACCGCCAACACCACCGGCCCGTGCCGGTACGCCTCGACCAGCAGCACCACCGCGACGAGGAACGTCCCGGACAGGCAGAGCACACTTACCGCACGCTGAATCTGGGGTCGCGTCGCCAGCAAGAGGGTCAGCGCCGCACCCAACAACGGCACCACCACCGGCAGCGGCAACAGCCTGCTCATCACGCCTCGTCCCCGTGCCGTAGCCGACGTCGCGCCGGCTCTGGATCGACCTGCTCCGGATCGTCGTCCGGACCCTCCCCGCCGTGATCGATGGCACCCGCCTCGTTGCGCTCGGCCTGGCGGATGATCTGCTGGTCCTCCAGATCGTCGGGCACCTCGTCGTCACCGGTGAGATACCAACTGCGGTACGCCACAGCGAGCAGGAACGCCGTCAGCCCGAACGTGATCACGATCGCCGTCAGCACCATGGCCTGCGACAGTGGATCAGCCATCTCGTCCACCGGCCCCGTGCCCACCACCGGCGCCCCACCGGACCGACCGCCCAGCATGATCAGCAGGTTGACCCCGTTGCCGGTCAGGATCACGCCCAGCAGGATCCGGGTCATGCTGCGCTCCAGCAACAGCACCACACCGCAGCCGACCAGCACCGCAACAGCCAGCACCAAGACCAACGTCGCGCCCGACTGACCCGCCGTCATGAGGCACCTTCAGATCGCGACTGCGGGGCTCGCAAAACCGGCTCACTCCTCGCGCTCACGGCCGGTCTCCCTTGTCGACAGCCAGTCCGCCCGCTTCGGTCCCGGTCGCCTCGATGTGCCGGTCCACCTCGGCACCCAGGCTGCGCAGGATGTCCAACACCAGCCCGATCACGATGAGGTAGACGCCGATGTCGAAGAACAGCGTGGTCACCAGATGGATGTCGCCGATCAGCGGTAGCGAAGCGTCGATCTTGGCGCTCTGCAGCAACGTCCCGCCGGCGAGCATCGACACCATGCCGCTGCCCACCACCACTGCCAGGCCGGCGCCGAGGATCAGGCCCGCGCCCACCGGCGCCGCCTCGGTCAACTCGTACCGGCCGCCGGCCAGATAGCGGACCACAAGCGCGAGGCCCGCCACCAGGCCACCGGCGAAGCCGCCGCCCGGCGCGTTGTGACCGGAGAAGAGCAGGAACAGGGAGAACAACACGACCGTGTGGAAGATCAGCCGGGTGACCACCTCCATCACGATGGAGCGCCGCTCCGCGTACAGGGTGGGGCCGCCGCGCAGCCACACCGGCCGCCCGGGCAGGACCGACCGGCCCGGCGGACCCGGCCGACGCGGGCGCGGCCCGGTCCGGGACTTCTCGAAGATCAGGCTGGCCACCCCGGTCGCGGCCACCACCAGCACCGACACCTCGCCCATCGTGTCCCAGGCCCGGATGTCGACAAGCGTCACGTTCACCACGTTGCGGCCGTACCCCTCGGCCACTGCCAGATCCGGGAAGGCCACGGCGATGTCCGGCGCCCGGCGGGCGCCGGCCGCGACGAGGGCGAGCCCACCCGCCACCAGACCCACTGCCACGCCGATCACCCGGCGGGTCCAGCGGCTGCGGCGCAGCGGACGGGCCGAGAACCGTGGCGGCAGGCGACGCAGCACCAGCACGAAGACAGCGATGGTCGCGGTCTCCACCAGGAACTGCGTGAGAGCCAGATCGGGAGCGCCGTGCAGGATGAAGAGCATCGCGGCGCCGTAGCCGGTCACCCCGACCAGCAGCATCGCGGTCAGCCGCCTGCGGGCGCCGACCGCGAGCAACGCGGCCACCGCGATCACCAACACGACCACCGGTTGCAGCGGGTTGTCCCAGAGGGGGATCCGGGTCTGCCACGGGCCGGCGGCGAGCATCGCACCGCCGGGCAGCACCACAAGTGTGACCAGGATGATGCCCAGGTACTGCGGGAGGGAACCCCGCTGGGTCGCACCTGTCACCTCGATGGCGAGCCTGTCGAACTTGCCCACCACCCACTCGTAGCCCTGGTTGCCGCCGATCGGCGAGCGGAGCCGGGCAAGCACCGGGGCGAGCGGCCCGCGCACGGCGAACAGCAGGCCGCCGCCGACAAGCGCCAGCACGGACAGGCCGAGCGCCGGGGTCAGTCCAGGCCAGAGCACCAGGTGCGCGTCGACCTCACCGAGCAGTTCGGCGTACGGGCTCAGCAGGCCGTCCAGCACGGCGGCGGCCGGGCCGGCGAGCAACCCGAGACCGGCGAGCACTGTCGGCGGGACGAGCATCGCCGCGGCGATCGGGCCCGGCGACACCGGTTCCACACCCGGCCGGTCGGCGAACGCTCCCCACAGGAAACGGGCGCTGTACGCGACGGTGAGCACCGTCCCCACGACGATGCCGGCGAGGAGCAACGGCTGGTCGGTGAACGCCGCGAACACCGCTTCCTTGGCCACGAAGCCGACGAGCGGCGGTACGCCGGCCATCGACGCCGCTGCCAGCACCGACACCACGAACAGCGGCCGGGACCAGCGCCGCAGCCCGGACAGCTGCCGCAGGTCGCGGGTGCCGGCACCGTGGTCGATGATGCCGACGACCAGGAACAGCGTCGCCTTGAACAGCGCATGCGCCAGCAGCATCGCCGTGCCGGCCAACGCGGCGCCCGAGGTGCCCGCGCCGGTCACCGCGATGAGCAGGCCGAGCTGACTGACCGTTCCGTACGCCAACAGCAACTTCAGGTCGGTCTGCCGCAGGGCTGCCCACCCGCTGACGAGCATGGTGACCACACCGGCGATCTGCGCCACGGGCCGCCACGGGCCGACCGTGGCGAGGACCGGCGCGAGCAGCCCGACAAGGTAGACGCCGGCCTTGACCATGGCGGCGGCGTGCAGGTACGCGCTGACCGGTGTGGGTGCCGCCATCGCCGCCGGCAGCCAGGAATTGAACGGCAGCACCGCCGACTTGGACAGTGCGCCGGCCAGGATCAGCAGCACCGCGGTGATCAGGTATGCGCCGCCGGGCAGCGGTTGAGCCGAGATCTCCGACCAGCGGTAGGTGCCTGCGTGCTCGCCAAGCATGATGAAACCGACCAGCATGGCCAGCCCGCCCAGCGTGGTCACGATCAGCGCCTGTGCCGCCGCCCACCGGCTGGACCGCCGTTCGGTGCTGTGCCCGATCATCAGGTACGAGAAGATCGTGGTCAGTTCCCAGCCCACGTAGAGCAGCAGCAGATCGTCGGAGAAGACCAGCAGGAGCATCGCGCCGGCGAAGGCGACAAGGACCCCGGCGAACTGCGCCAGTCCGGTCGAGCCGGGTTTGAAGTAGCGGGCGCAGTAGACCATCACCAGCGCGCCGACGCCGCCGATAAGCAGCGTCATCAGCCACGACAGGGTGGTGACCCGCAGCGCGATGTCGAGCTTCAGCTCCCGGATCCACGGATACGTCTCGACAACCGCGCCACCGTCAGCGACGGCGGGCGTGCGGGCCAGTGCCCAGCAGAACGCGGCGGCCGGTGCCAGCGCCAGCGGATAGAAAGCGCGCGGACCCCACCACTTGACGAGCACCGGCGCGGCCACGGCAGCCACCATGTGGAGGATGAGCAGTAACAGCACTCGCACTCCCGATCGTGGTGGCCGGCGTCCGTACAGCTGTGGCGCCTAGCAGCGATCAGACGCCAATCTGTCGACGCCCGCGCGCCTTTGCCATAATTCGTCCCCTATCGGGCGGCCAGCGGCGACAGCCGCCAGCCAGCGAGGCATGTCAAATGCCCTCGGTGGCCGACAGACCAGCAGGGCCGCCGGAGATCAGCTTATCAGGGCGTTACTGATGGGTTGCGCGTCGTCCAGGTCAGTGCCACCCGGGCGCAACTCGGCCACGAGATCGGCTCGGCCGAGTTGTCGGGCGACCTTGCCGACCACCCGCTCGGCGACGGCCAACGACCGCATCGAGAGCAGTCGACCCCGACTTTCACGGCGCAGCACGAAATAGTGGACGGCGACGCGGACCTGGCCGCGATCGGCAGCGCTGGCCTGGGCGGTGGAGACGACCAACTCCCGCAGGCAACGGGCGAGGCGCTCGGCGAGCGCCAACTCGGGCCCGTGCAGACCGCCGCGCAGCGTGGCGAGGTGACTGTCGACCTTGCGGATCAGCACGTCGGTGCTGGGTTCGACGTGTCGCGGCTCGCCGGCCATCCCATCGCCTCCACCCCGTTCGCGTTGCGGGTGAAGTTACTTTATGTTGCTCCTCAGAAGCAAGCAGTTAAGTGAGACTTAACGTACTAACCACGCAACAGGTGCTTTTACCGCGCACTCAGGAGTGTTGCGCCGCTGCCGGTCGTGGATGTCGTACCGGCGGGGCACGATGGACCGGTGACCGGGGCGGATGTGGATACGGGCGGGGTGCTCAACGGGTTCGGTCCCGCCACCCGCGCGTGGTTCGACGCCGCCTTCGCCGCGCCCACCGCCGCCCAGACCGGCGCCTGGCGGTCGGTCGCCGCCGGCCGCAACGCCCTCGTCGTGGCACCCACCGGCTCCGGTAAGACGCTCGCGGCGTTCCTCTGGTCACTGGACCGGCTGGCCCGCGAGCCCGCGCCGGCCGAGGCACGACAGCGGTGCCGCGTGCTCTATGTCAGCCCGCTCAAGGCCCTCGCCGTCGACGTCGAACGCAACCTGCGCGCCCCGCTCGCAGGCATCCGGCAGGCGGCCACCCGCCTCGGCGTCACCCCGCCCGACATCACCGTCGGCATGCGGACCGGCGACACCCCTGCCGACGAACGACGTGCCTTCGCCCGCACCCCTCCCGACATCCTCATCACCACCCCCGAGTCGCTGTTCCTGCTGCTCACCTCGGCTGCTCGGGATTCGCTGCGCGGCATCCAGACGGTGATCGTCGACGAGGTGCACGCGGTGGCCGGCAGCAAGCGCGGCGCGCACCTGGCCCTGTCACTGGAACGTCTCGACGAGCTACTGCCCGCGCCGGCGCAGCGGATCGGCCTGTCGGCCACCGTCCGGCCGATCGACGCGTGCGCCCGGTTCCTCGGCGGTGCCCGACCTGTCGACGTCGTACAGCCCGCCACACCCAAGACCATCGAGGTCAGCGTGCAGGTCCCGGTGGAGGACATGACCCGCCTCGACGAGCAGGAGCAGCCACCCGAGGACGACCTCGGCGGTCCCGGCCCGCGTCGCGCCTCGATCTGGCCGGCCGTCGAGGAGCGGGTCTTCACGCTGATCGGGCAGCACCGCTCCACAATCGTGTTCACCAACTCCCGGCGCAGCGCCGAGCGCCTCTGCGCACGGCTCAACGAATTGGCCGCCGACGAGCTGGCCACCGAGCCCGCCGGCAACCGCCCGCCGGCCGAGGTGATGGCGCAGTCCGGCGCGGCCACCGGCGCGACACCGGTGATCGCCCGCGCCCACCACGGCAGCGTCTCGCGCGAGGAGCGCAAACACATCGAGGAGGCGCTCAAATCCGGCCAGCTGCCGGCGGTGGTGGCCACCTCCAGCCTGGAGCTGGGCATCGACATGGGCGCTGTCGACCTGGTGGTGCAGATCGAGGCGCCGCCAAGCGTGGCCGCCGGCCTGCAACGGGTCGGTCGGGCCGGGCACCAGGTGGGCGCGGTCTCGCGCGGGGTGGTCTTTCCCAAGCACCGCGGCGACCTGCTCTCCTGCGCGGTCGTCGCCGAGCGGATGACCGACGGTGCGATCGAGGAGCTGCACTACCCGCGCAATCCCCTCGACGTGCTGGCCCAGCAGATCGTCGCGATGGTGGCACTGGAGCCGTGGCGGGTCGGCGACCTGGCCGTGCTGGTCCGCCGCGCCGCGCCGTTCGCCGAGCTACCCGACTCCGCGCTGCACGCCGTGTTGGACATGCTCTCCGGGCGCTACCCGTCGACAGCGTTCGCCGAGCTGCGCCCCCGCCTGGTCTGGGACCGCGCCGCCGACCTGCTCACCGGCCGGCCCGGCGCGCAGCGGCTCGCCGTGACGAGCGGCGGCACAATCCCCGACCGTGGTCTGTTCGGGGTCTTCCTGGCCGGCGCCGAGCGGGCCGCCCGGGTCGGTGAGCTGGACGAGGAGATGGTCTACGAGTCACGCGTCGGCGACGTCTTCCTGCTCGGCTCGTCCTCCTGGCGCATCGAGGAGATCACCCCCGACCGGGTGCTGGTCTCGCCGGCCCCCGGCCAGGCCGCCCGGATGCCGTTCTGGAAGGGCGACCAACTGGGTCGGCCGGTAGAGCTGGGTCGGGCCATCGGCGCTCGGGTGCGCACCCTGCTCAAGCAGAGCGACGAGGCAGGACTGGCCGCGCTGCGTGCCGGCGGGCTGGACGACTGGGCCGCCGGCAACCTGATGGCGTACCTGCGCGAGCAGCGGGACGCCACCCGTTCCCTGCCCGACGACCGCACCATCGTCGTCGAGCGGTTCCGCGACGAGCTTGGCGACTGGCGGCTGGCCGTGCACAGCGTCCTCGGCGCGCGGGTCAACGGGCCGTGGGCCCTCGCCGTGGGCCGGCGGCTCGCCGAGCGGTACGGCGTCGACGCCCAGGTGATGCCCTCCGACGACGGCATCGTGGTGCGCCTGCCGGACACCGCCGACGAGCCACCCGGCGCCGACGTGGTGGTGTTCGAGCCCGACGAGATCACCCAACTGGTGGAGGAGTCGGTGGGCACCTCGGCGCTCTTCGCCGCCCGTTTCCGGGAGTGCGCCGCCCGGTCACTGCTGCTGCCGCGCCGCGACCCACGCCGCCGCCAGCCCCTCTGGCAGCAGCGGCAACGTTCCGCGCAGCTCCTCGACGTCGCCCGCGAGTACGCCGACTTCCCGGTCACCCTGGAGGCGGCCCGGGAGTGCCTCCAGGACGTCTTCGACCAGCCGGCGCTGGCCGGGCTGATGCACGACCTGGCCGCCCGCAAGGTCCGGCTTGTCGAGGTGGAGACCAGCGCGCCGTCCCCGTTCGCCAGGTCGCTGCTCTTCGGCTACGTCGGCGCGTTCCTCTACGAGGGTGATGCGCCGCTGGCCGAGCGCCGCGCCGCCGCGCTCGCCCTCGACTCCACGCTGCTCGGCGAGTTGCTTGGCCGGGTCGACCTGCGTGAGCTGCTGGACCCTGCGGTGCTCGCCGAAACCGACAGACAGCTGCGGTGGCTCACCGAGCAGCGCCGTCCCCGCGACGCGGAGGACGTGGTCGAGCTGCTGCGGGTGCTCGGCGACCTGAGTGACGCCGAGTTGACCGAGCGCGGCGTACCGGAGACCTGGCTGACCGAGTTGGAGGCCGCCCGCCGGGTGCTGCGGGTCCGGATCGCCGGTGAGCAGCGCTGGGTGGGCGTCGAGGACGCCGCCCGTCTGCGCGACGCGCTCGGAGTGGCGCTGCCGGTAGGCGTCGCCGAGGCGTACCTCACACCGGTGGCCGACCCGCTCGGCGATCTGGTGGCCCGCTACGCCCGCACCCACGGGCCGTTCGCCGCGGCGAGCTGCGCGGCCCGCTTCGGGCTCGGGGTGTTCGTCGTCGAGCAGGTCCTGCGCCAGCTCGCCGCCACCGGCCGGGTCGTCTCCGGCGAGTTCACCCCGGATTCGGCAGGCGCCCAGTGGTGCGATGCCGAGGTGCTGCGCATGCTGCGCCGCCGCTCACTCGCGGCGCTGCGCCGGGAGATCGAGCCGGTCCCGCCCCGGGCGCTTGCCACCTTCCTGCCCCGCTGGCAGCAGGTCGGCGCGGCGGCCCGGGGAGTGGAGGCGCTCGCCGCGACAGTGGAGCAGTTGCAGGGCGCGGCGGTGCCGGCGTCCGCGCTGGAACGGCTCGTGCTGCCCGGCCGCGTCGCGGACTACTCCCCCGCCCACCTCGACGAGCTGTGTGCCAGCGGCGAGGTGCTCTGGGCGGGTTCGGGGGCCATCTCCGGCGGCGACGGCTGGGTCACCCTGGCGTACGCGGACGCCGCCCCGCTGCTCCTTGCGCCACCCGACGAGGCGCTCACCCGCACCCCGCTGCACGACGCGGTGCTCGACGCGCTCGGCGACGGGCAGGCACTGTTCTTCCGCCCGCTGGCCGATCGGGTCGGATCGACCGACGACGCCGTGCTGACCGGTGTGATCTGGGATCTGGTCTGGGCTGGCCACCTCACCAACGACACCCTCGCCCCGCTGCGCGCGGTGCTCGGCGCGGGTGGGGCGCACCGAGCCCGGCCGTCCGCGCCACGCACCCGCTACCGGCGACCCGGTCGGGTGGCGCTGCCCACTCGGGGCGGGCCGCCGACGGTCGCCGGCCGCTGGTCACGGCTACCTGAGCGGGATCTCGACCCGACCCGCCGGGCCGCCGCCCTCGCCGACGTCCTGCTGGAACGGCACGGGGTGGTCACCCGTGGCGCGGTGCTGGCGGAGCAGGTGGTCGGTGGGTTCACCGCCGTCTACCCGGTGCTGTCGGCGCTGGAGGAGCGCGGCGCGGCCCGCCGCGGCTACTTCGTCGAGGGTCTGGGTGCGGCACAGTTCGCCGTACCCGGCGCGGTGGACCGGCTGCGCGCGCTCGCGGAGCCGGCCGACGGTGCCCGGGGCCGGAGCGGCCCGACGATGGTCCTCGCCGCCACCGACCCCGCCAACCCGTACGGCGCGGCACTGCCCTGGCCGGAACGCGTTGTCGACGCAGGCGACGGGTCCGCTCCGGCGACCGGGCACCGGGCCGGCCGAAAGGCGGGCGCGCTGGTGGTGACGGTCGGCGGCGACCTGGTGCTGTACGTGGAACGCGGCGGCCGGACACTGCTGTCGTTCACCGACGACGCCGACACTCTCGCCGCTGCCGGCAAGGCGCTCGCCGACGCCGTCCACTCCGGAGCGTTGGGCGCGATATCGGTGGAGCGGGCCGACGGTGAGGCCGTGCACTCCGCACCGCTGCGGGACGCGCTGACCGCTGCCGGCTTCCGGGTCACCCCGCGCGGCCTACGCCTGCGCGGCTGACCTCCACTCCCCGCGACCGCACTCACGCACCCCGCGCCGTGGGTCTCGATCGCGGGCGCCCGACCCGTCGCAGCCAGTGGGAGGTGCGGATGGCACAGCACCGCTACGCACCACCGACCTCACTCAATTGAGCTTGATACCTGTGAGTCATATTGATGACTCACAGGTATCAAGCTCCAAAGGGCTACCGGGTCGCCAAGGCCACCAACCACAGCTCAACGCCCGCTCCAGTTCGAAGCCCACGCCCACGGCAGCAGCCAGCAGCCAGCAGCCAGCAGCCAGCATTGGATCTGGCTCAGCGGAGGTTGTTCAGGGCCTTCTCGTAGCGCGGGCGGTCGGCGGCCGGGGTCTTCGCCTCGAGGTAGTTGAGCACTACGGCGCCGCGCTGGTACGACTGGCCGCTCCAGGTCTCGGCGATGTCGCTGGCGCTTACCTCGTCGGGGAACACGTAGATCGTGACGGCATCGGTGGCGACGATCTCGGAGCATCCCAGGCCGAGGCCGTCCGGCCCGCAGTCGACGGACCGGTCCTTCGGACGGGGCACCTTCAGGCCAGCGGCCCGGAACGCGTCGACGACCTGCTGGGCGGCGGGCGCCCCGGCGGGACGCGGGGGCAGCACCACCGGCGGTGGGCTCGCCGGCCGGCGCTCGGTCGTCCCCTGCTGCGGCGGCGCGGGCTGGGCCGGCGTGGCCGGGGTGGTGGCGCTGCCGCCGGGGCCGGACGGGGGCGGCGAGGCGCTCGGCAGGCCGGTGGCGTCCTCGCTCGGAAGGGAGGAGGCGGGCGGTGCCGCGTTCGGTCGGTCGGCGTCGTCACTGCCGCAGCCGGCGGTGAGAGCGACGGCGAGCAGCAGAACACCGACGGCGGGCATGCTCCGATGTGTCACCAGGGCAGTCTGCCGGTCGGGGCCCGAGGACGGGAGGGCCGGTCGGACACTGCACTCTGTCCCATTTCCGGCAATCGTCGGTCGTCCGCGTGGGCTGGTGCACCGCAGGGTCGCGTACCTGCGCCGGGCGTTAACCTGCGGGGATGGCCGCAACGCCCTGGATCTCGCTGACCACCGACTACGGCCTCACCGACGGCTTCGTGGCCGCCTGCCACGGGGTGATCGCCCGGATCGCGCCGGCCGCCCGGATCATCGACGTGACCCACCTGGTGCCGCCCGCCGACGTCCGGCGCGGTGCCGCCGTGCTTGCGCAGACGGTGCCGTACCTGCCGGTGGGCGTACACGTGGCGGTTGTCGACCCGGGAGTGGGAACCACCCGGCGGGGCATCGCGTTGGCGACCCCGGGCGGGCTGCTTGTCGGCCCGGACAACGGGCTGCTGCCGGACGCCGCCGCCGCGCTCGGCGGCGTGACGGCCGCGGTGGAACTCACCGAGCCCCGCTGGCTGGCAGCCAAGGTGTCCGGCACGTTCCACGGTCGGGACGTCTTCGCACCGGTGGCGGCGCGCCTGGCGCTCGGCGTCCCGCTGGCCGAGGCGGGCCCGGCCGTCGACCCGGCCGGGCTGGTCCGCCTGCCGTCGCCGGTCGTGACCCCCGACCCTGAGGGCTTCACCGCCGAGGTGCTGACCGTCGACCACTTCGGCAACGTCCAGTTGGCCGCGCCGGCCGAACTGCTCGGTCCGTTTCCGGCCACCCTCCGGGTAGGCCCGCCGGGGCCGACGCCGGCCCGGACGGCGGTGCGCGGACGGACCTTCGGCGACGCACCCGACGGTGGCCTCGTGGTGTACGCAGACTCGGCCGATCGGGTGGCGATAGCGGTCAATGGTGGCCGCGCGGTGGACCTCCTCGGGGTGGTCCCGGGTGATCTTTTGCGGGTGGCCGGGTGACATTCAACTGTGGAATGCTGCCTCGGTGGGTGAACACGTAGTTCCCGTGGGCTGTCCCTGTTGCGCCTCTCGAACGGGCGGCGGGACCTGCCCGGTCTGCTTCTGGACCGACGACGGCCAGACCGACGCCGATGCCGATGCGGTGCGCGGTGGCGCCAACGGCGACCTGAGCCTGACGTACGCCCGGCTCAACTACGCCGTCTACGGGGCCAGCCACCCACGCTATCAGGACATGGTGCGCCCGGCCCGCCCCGACGAGCGCCCCTGACGGCGCCCGGCGCGGCGGGATCGGGTCAGCAGACCGGCACGGTGCCGCCGTACACGGCGGAGATGTACGCGTGGCTGACGTACTGCCCGGTGGCCAGCCGGTTCCATCTGGTGGTGGTGCGGTAGGGGCCGGCCACCGACTGTCCGGTGACGTAGCACTGGATCGGCACGTTGGCGAACCGTGCGGCGAGCCCACGGACTGCGTACGACGTGCTGGCCCCGCTGCGGATGTTCAGCGGCCCGTCGCCGACGACACCACGCGGCCCGCCGCCGGTCCACAGGTAGGCGACGTCCACCCAGGCGTTCGTGGTGAGTTTCAGGCCGTCCCAGAAGGTGCCGTCGGCCAGGTCGATGCCGGCCGGGTTGAGCACGGTACGCCCGAACTGGTCCCGCCCGCCGTTGTAGCCCGACTGGTAGGCGGCCTGCGCCTCGGGGCGACCCTGCGGCAGGTTCTTCCAGTTCTCCCGTACGGCCGCGGGGTTCCAGTAGTCGTCGCGGGTGTTCCACGGCCCGACGTCCCAGACCGGGGCGTACTCGCAGCGGGAGCCCGTGGTGGTGCAGACCCGCACCGTGTAGTCGCCGGTGTTGAGCGGGGACAGGCCACGACGTGACGGCAGGGCCACGAAGTGGTCGCGCGGCTGCACTGTGCGGCCGTTTGCGGTCACCTCGCCGACCAGCCCGATGCGGGTCGCGTACACCCGGTAGGTGAGCCCGGGTGTGGCGGCGGAGACGGCTGCTGTCGCGTCGGCGGTGAGCTGGACAGCGCGTACCGTCGCGGTGGCGCCGCCGTTGCGCGCGGTCAGCACCACCCGGGTCTGCACCTGGCTGACCGGCCGGTCGAAGACGGCGCCGCTGGTCGCGGCCCGCCATTCGGTCCAGCCGGTGACCCGCCAGCCGCGGACCAGCACCTCCACTGTCGCGCCGGAGGGGACGTCCGCGGTGATCTCGGCGCGGACCCGGGTGGCCGGGCGGGCCAGGGTGCGCGGGGCGGTCAGCAGCATGCCTTCGGCGACCGCGTTGTGCGGGCTGCGGGGGCCGCGTCCGGGGGTTCGGGCCTCGCGTAGCCGCAACCCCGCTGGGGTACGCCGGACGTTTACGTCGTCGCGGTCGACGACGGAGAGGTCGGTGCTCCAGCGTTCGCCGCCGGGCGCGACGGCGGTGAGCGTGACGGAACCGCTGGCGACGGGGGTGGCGGCGGGAAATCCGCTGGTGAGGGGGACGAGGGCGATCGTGAGCGCGAGGGCGAGGACAGCGGCGAGGGCGGTCGGGCGGATACGACATTGAGGTCGTTTCATGGGCGATCTCCTCAGATATCCCCTGACCCTGTCATGTCGGTAGATCATGAGGAAGCTAGCTACAAATAGCGATACATGCGAGTCTTGCTCGATCGAGGGAGGATGGCAGGGTGCCCGAGGGTGACACCGTCTGGAACACCGCGCGTGTGCTGCACCGCGCCCTGGCCGGCACGCGGCTCACCGGCAGTGACTTCCGGGTGCCGCGACTGGCCACCACAGACCTCACCGGCTGGACCGTCCGCGAATCGGCAAGCCGGGGCAAGCACCTGCTGCTCCGGCTCGACGCCCTCGACGGGACGCACTGGACACTCCACTCTCACCTGCGGATGGACGGCGCGTGGCGGGCGTACGCGCCGGGGGAACGCTGGAGTGGCCGCCCCGCACACCTGATCCGGGTGGTGCTGCGCAGCCCCGGCGCGGTCGCGGTCGGCTACCACCTGCACGACCTCGCGCTGGTGCCGACGTCGGAGGAGGACGACCTGGTCGGTCACCTCGGCCCTGACCTGCTCGGCGCGGACTGGGACGCGGCAGAGGCGGTCCGCCGGCTCGCCGCCCGACCCACCGAGACGATCGGCGAGGCGCTTCTCGACCAGCGCAACCTCGCCGGGGTCGGCAACCTCTACAAGTGCGAGGTGCTCTTCCTGCGGGGCGTGTCACCGTGGACGCCGGTCGGCGCGGTGCCGGACCTGCCCGCCACTGTGGCTCTCGCGCAGCGTCTGCTGGCCGCCAATCGGGGCCGCTGGACACAGAGCACCACCGGCTCGCTTCACCGGGGGCAGACCAGCTACGTGTACGGCCGCCGCGCGCAGCCCTGCCGCCGCTGCGGCACCGCCATCCGCAAGCAGGAGCTGGGCGAGCGGGTGACCTACTGGTGCCCGGTCTGCCAACCGGAGCACACGCCGCCCGGTTGACGGGCCTAATTGATCGAGCTCATCCCAGATACGGACGATTGGGTAATTCCTATCTGGCCGTCGGCGTCGCATGCTGCGATTGAATGCTCACCGATCGTCAGCAGAGTGCCGAGGTCCGCCACGTCGGGGTGGCGCGTCTCGTGCCCCGACCCCGGGGAGAGCCATGGCGATGTTTCGCAGACTCCGCTCCACGTTCTTCGACAGGCCCACACAGGTGGGCGACGGTGCCGTCAACGGCCGCGTGACGCCCGTACCGGCGGCCCGCGCCCCCGAGGAGGCGGCCCCGGCCGCGAGCCTGGACCCGGCCGCCGCGCCCCGGTGCTTCGGCCCGGTGCCCAACTTCGCGTACAGCCCCCGCCCGACGCGCGACCCGGACGGTCAACTGACGCCGGGCACCGGCCTGCGGAAGTTCGTCGACACGCTGCCCACCCCAGGGGAGCTGGGTCGCACCGACCTCGGCGCGTACCTGCCGGTCGCGGTGCCCGACACCATCAGCTACCCGGGCTGCGACTACTACGAGATCGGCCTTCAGGAGTACGCCCAGCGGCTGCACCGGGACCTGCCGGCCACCCGGCTGCGCGGCTACCGGCAGCTCAACCTGGGCACCGACGTGTCCGGCCACAACACCGTTGTGCCTCCGGAGCGGCCCTGGCACCTCGGCCCGATGATCCGTGCCCGGCGTGGGCGGCCGGTGCGGGTGAAGTTCATCAACCAGTTGCCCACCGGCCGGGCCGGCGAGTTGTTCCTGCCTGTCGACGAGACAGTCGAGGGCGCCGGCATCGGCCCGCTTGACGGCCCAGCCCCCTACCCGCAGAACCGGGCGGTGCTGCACCTGGCCGGGGCGCAGACCGGCTGGACCAGCGCCGGCAACCCCGAGCAGTGGATCACCCCGGCCGGGGAGATCACCCCGTACCCGACAGGGACCAACCTGACGCACGTGCCGGACATGCCGCCGCCCGGCGTGGGTGCCACCACGCTCTACTACCCGAACGAGCAGAGCGGCCGGCTGCTGTGGTTCCACGACAACACACTCGGCCTGGCCCGGCTCACCGTCTACGGCGGACAACTCGCCCTCTACCTGCTCACCGACCCGGCCGAGGACCAGCTCGTCGCGGACCGGATGCTGCCTGCCGACCAACTGCCACTGGTGATCGAGGACAAGACGTTCGTGCCCGACGACACCCAGTTGGCCGCCGAGGACCCGACCTGGGACCGGGAACGCTGGGGCGCCCGGGGCAGCCTCTGGCACCCCCACGTCTACCAGCCCCGGCAGAACCCGTACCGCTCCGGCGGACGCAACCCCACGGGCCGGTGGGACTACGGCCCCTGGTCGCGCAACCCGGCACCGGACGGCAGCCGCTCCGACGGCTGGCCCACAGCGGACGGCTGGCCCGTCAAAGGCGGGTCCGCCGGCGGTCCACCGCTGGCCGGGCCGGGCCCGGTGCCGAACCCGCACCACGACCCGGTGGGAGCACCAACCGAACCTCCGCTGCGCCCCGGGGTGCCGCACCCGTCAGCGGTGCCCGAGGCGTACGGCGACACGCCCCTTGTCAACGGCGTCGCCTACCCGTACCTGGAGGTGCGTCCCCGCACGTACCGGTTCCGGATCCTCAACGCGTGCCTGGACCGCAGCCTCAACCTCCAGCTCTACCGGGCCTGCTCGGACGCGCCGATGTGGACCGAGGACGGGAGCCTCGCCGACGGGGACGCCGGGGAGGTGCCGATGGTGCCCGCCGTGCGGGCGGCGGGCCAGCCGGCCGGATGGCCTACCGACGCGCGCGACGGCGGTGTTCCGGACCCGCGTGCGGCCGGGCCGTCGTTCATCCAGATCGGCAACGAGGCCGGGCTGCTGCCCGCCCCTGTGGTGCTGCCGAACCGGCCGATCAGCTACCGCTACGACCGGCTCGACCCGACGGTGCTCAACGTCGACGGGCACACGCTGCTGCTCGCCCCCGGTGAGCGCGCCGACGTGCTCGTCGACTTCTCGGCCGTACCGTCGGACAGCACGCTGATCCTCTACAACGACGCCCCGGCGCCACTGCCCGGCTTCGACAGGCGCTACGACCAGCACACCGACGCGCCGGACCGGACCGCCGAGGGCGGCCCGCCACCCACCGAGCCCGGGTACGGCCCGAACACCCGGACCCTGCTCCAGTTCCGGGTGACCGGAGCACCGGCGGAGCCGTACGACCTGGACCGGCTGCGCGAGCGCCTGCCCGTGGCGTACGCGGCCAGCCAGCGCCCGCCGATCGTGCCGCAGCCGGCGTACGATCCGGCGTTCGGCACCCGGACGGCGGCGGAGACGACGGTGCCGGTGCACGCCACAACTGTGACGTTCACTCCCACCGGCGGTTCCGGCCCGGTGACCCTGCCGATCGAGGTCAAGGCCGCACAGCAGGTCTTCGAGCCGGGGCACGGCAGGCTGACCGGTCGGCTCGGCGTCGGCCACCCGCAGGCCGGGCCGCTCACGTCGGCGACGCTGCCGCTCGGCGCCACCGACCCGGTCACCGAGGTGCTGTTCGCCGCCGACCCGGCCGTACCGGTCGGAGCGCCCACCGACGGGACGCAGGTCTGGCGGATCAGCGGAAACGTCCGGCAGAGCGAGGCGCTGCGGTTCGGCGGCTGCGACGTGCAGGTGGTCAACCGGGCCGGCTGGGACGGCACTCTGCGTCCACCACACGGCGCGGAGCTGGGTTGGAAGGAGATCGTCCGGGTGCATCCCCGGGAGGACGTGGTGGTGGCGTTGCGCCCTGTCGCGCCGGCCCTGCCGTTCAAGCTTGGCGACAGCGTGCGGCTGCTGGACCCGGGTCGGCCCGCCGGCGCGCGTACCGGGTCGACTCCGGTCAGCCCGGCCGACGGGCGACCCGCAGTGGTGGTCAACCAACTTGTCAACATGGGTTGGGAGTACCGCTGGCACAGTCAGCTCGCCGGCCACCGTGACCTCGGCATGACCCGGCCGTTGGTGCTGCGGGTGACGCCGAGGGCGCCCACCGGCCTGACTGCCACACCGGTGCCCGGCTCGGCCACCGCGTTGCCGGCGATCGCGCTGGCCTGGACGGGCAACGGTGGACGCCCGCCCGCGACAAGCCATCTGCTGCAACGGGCCACCGACGTGACGTTCACCGGCGAGGTCACCACGATCACCGTCGCGGCGGCCGCCACCCGGTACACCGACGCGACTGTCACTCCCGGGGTCACCTACCACTACCGGATCCGGGCGGAGAACGAGGTCAGCTACTCGTCCTGGTCGAACAGCGTGCCCGCCTCGGTGCAGTTGACAGCGCCGAACGGTCTGCTCGCGGCGATCCCGCCGGCCGCCCCGCTGCGGGTGGCGCTGCGCTGGACGAACCGGTCGTTCGCCACGGGCATCGACGTGCAGCGCGCCACCAACCCGACCTTCACCAGCGGGCCGGGCACCACGGCGATCGGGGTCGGCGACAACCACCTGGACGCCACCATCGCCCCGGACACCACGTACTACTACCGGGTCCGGACCACGTACCTGGGCGCAGCCTCGGCCTGGTCGACGATGGCGACGGTGAGCACCCCGCCCGCGCCGGCCACCCCGGTCGGGTTGACGGTCACCGCCAGCGCGCCGGGGCCGGACACCGCCACTGTGACCCTGGGCTGGGCGGCGAACACGCCCGCCGGCCCGGGTGCGGGGTTCATCGTCCAACGGGCGCTGGACCCGGCGTTCGGCAGGGAGGTGGCCACCTTCACGGTGACAGGTCGCGGCTTCACAAACACCGGGCTGGCCCGGGGCACGACGTACCACTACCGGATCCGGTCGTTCAACGTCGTCGGCAGCTCGCCGTACACCGGGCCGATCCCGGTCACCACCCCACCGTGACGGCCGGGTGGGCTCGGCTCAGCGGGTGGGCGCGCGCAGCGGACGGTCGACGGCGCGCAACTCGGCCAGGGCCGAGGCCACGCCGTGCAGCAGGTCGGTGGCCTCGGTGAGCCTGTCGGCGGCCGGATGGGTGGGCTCCGGTCGGGCGTCCTCGGCGAGGTAGCCGGCGGCGGCGACCACGAGCCGCTCGTAGGCCGCCACGCCGCTCTCCAGCTGGGCGGTAAGCGTGCGGTGCGCCTCGGTGAGCGACGCGCGGGCGTCGGTCGGGGCGAGGCGCAGCGCGCGTTCGACGCTCGCCGCCCGCTCGGCGAGTTCGCGTAGCGACCGGTCCGCGTCGGCGGCCTCCAGCACGGCGGGTTCGGCCAGCCCGGTGAGCCGCGGCGCCATCCCGGCGAGGGTCAGCGAGGCCCTGTCGAGTCGTGACCAGTGCTGCCCGGCGGTGGTGCCGCGCAGGGCGACCCGGTTGCGGACCCGCCGGGCCTCGGCCAGCAGGCCCGAGCCGACCGGCAGTCGCTCGACGGCGGCCACCAGCCGGGCACGGGACCGGGCCGCGGCCTCGGCCGGGTTCAGGGCAGGGGGCGCGGGCTGGGCGGCGAGCGCACGCAGGTCGAGCCAACGCCAGGCGGCCAGCGCCACCGCACTGCCCGCGGCGCCGGCCCAGGCCGCGTCCGGCAGACCGAGGCCGGCGTACGGCGTCAGCACCGCTGCCGCGCCGCCGAGCCCACCGGCGAATACGCTCCACCGTCGGGCCGATCGGCGCAGCCGACTCAGCCGACGGAAGTACCGCGTCCGCTCGTCTGCCACCGTGACCTCCTCGGGCCGGTCGTTCAACCGGCGGCGGTCGGGTCGCCGGTGCCCCGCTCGCGGGCCATGCTGGCGCGCAGCTCGTCCAGCCGGGCGGCGGCGGCCGGGTCACCGGCCGGGGTCGCCGAACCTGCCGCTTCGCCCTGCGACACGGCCGGGCGCTGCGCGGAGCCACCGAGCTGCTCCCCCGCCATGCTGGAGCGGATCTGCTCCAGCCGGGCCGAGCCCGCCGAGTCGATTGTCGCCTTCTGGATCTCCAACATCCGGCCTTCGACCGAATTGCCGGCCAGCTCCGCGCGGCCCATGGCGTTGGCGTACCGCCGCTCGATGCGGTCGCGCACCTCGTCCAGGGACGGGGTGTTGCCCGGAGCGGTCAGCGACGACATCGACTCCAGCGAGTGGGCGACCGTCTCCTGCATCTTGGCCTGCTCCAGCTGGCTGAGCAGCTTGGTGCGCTCGGCGAGCTTCTGCTGAAGGATCATCGAGTTGTTCTCGACCGCACGGCGGGCCTGCGCTGCCGCGCCGAGGGCCTGGTCGTGCAGGGTCTTCAGGTCTTCGGTGGCCTGCTCGGCGGAGACCAGCTGGCTGGCGAGTGTCTGTGCGGACTGCTCGAACCGCGACGCCTCGGCCTCGTCGCCCTTGGCGCGGGCCTGGTCGGCAAGCACGAGGGCCTGCCGGGCGTTGCCCTGCAGCCGCTCGACCTCGGACATCTGCCGGGACAGCTTCATCTCCAGCTGGCGCTGGTTGCCGATCACGGCGGCAGCCTGCTGGACCAGTGCCTGGTGCTGCCGCTGGGCATCCTCGATGGCCTGCTGGATCTGCACCTTGGGATCGGCGTGCTCGTCGATCTTGGCGCCGAAGAGCGCCATCAGGTAGTTCCAACCCTTGACGAACGGGTTCGCCATCTCCGCGGTATCCCCTCAGTAGCGTCGTTCCGCCACGGTCAGGTCGGATGGACCGACCGACCGCGACCCGGCCGATCTCCATCGTCCCAGTCGGACGCCGACGTGGCATCCGTACCGGACGGTCGACGGGCACCGGCGGCTCCTGCCGGCCACCCTACGCGGCCCGCGCCACCTCGCCCATGGTCAACCGGACTGATGACTCAGGCGGCGCAGACCACATCGCGGTCGCGCTCGGTGGGACGCACCCGCGTGCTGCGCAGTGTGGCCCGCAGCGGCGAGTCCTGCCGTACCGAAACGGCGACCTTGCCATCGGAGCTGACCTGGCGCACGGCCCGGTTGGACCTCTTGCCGACGGCGGCCCCCGCGCCCACGGGCGTGGCATCGGCCGGCTCGTTGGCCATTCCGACGAGCACCTCGGGCATCTGTTCGGCGAGCGCCACGGTGTCGCTCACCTCACGCAGCAGCTCGGACAGGCGGGCACCGAGGGCGTCACAGATGGCGGCGAGCAGCTCGCTGGACGGCTCCTTGTGCCCGCGTTCGATCTCGGAGAGGTAACCAAGGCTGACGTTGGCGGCGGTGGACACCTCGCGCAATGTGCGCTGCTGCCCCTGCCGGCGCGCCCGCAGTGCGTCACCGATGACTCGGCGCAGTAGGACCATCGCACCTCCCCCTGAGGGATACCTCTCGCCCGGCGCTGGGCAGCCGGTCGCGGCGGACCGCACCGACCCCGAGCGTCGGAGCCTTCCCGCAACCGTACCCGGTGCGGGGCCCGGCGACATCCCACCCCGCCTGTCGGTTCGGACGGATCGACTCATCGGCGCGCCGCGTCAGCGGCTTCCAGCCCGTCCCGAGCGGCTTCGTCGGCGGCGTGGATCCGCTCGGCGAGCAGCCGCAGCGCCGCCACCACGGCGGCCGAGCGGACGTGGTCGCGCCCGCCGTCCAGGTCGAGTTCGCGGACCTCGCCGCCGTTCGGCCCGGCGACAGCCACGTAGACCAGGCCGACGGGCTTGCCGTCCTGCGGCTCCGGGCCGGCCACCCCGGTCGTGGCGATACCCCAGTCCGCGCCGCAGCGCCGCCGGCCGCCCTCCGCGAGCGCGGCAGCCACGTCCGGGTCGACCGGGCCGCGCTCGGCCAGCAGATCGTCGGGTACGCCGGCCAGCGTGGCCTTCAGCTCGGTGGCGTAGACCACGAGCCCGCCCTGGTAGACCCCGCTGACCCCGGCGATCTCCACGATCGAGGCGGCGAGCAGGCCACCGGTGAGCGACTCGACGGTGGCGAGGGTCTCGTGCCGCTGCGCCAGACTGTGGACGACACCCGCCGCGGGACTACCCGCCGACTCTTCAGAATCCCGCGCCATGAACTCCGTCCTTCCCTACCAGCCCCAGCCCAACCCTCTGCGACGGCCGCGTCGACCATGAAGGTGTCGCCCGGCCACGCCGAGGTTCCATGATCGACGACGCAGGTCGGTGTCAGCGGCGGAGGCGGAGGGCCTGGGCTATGTAGTCGAAGCCTGTCGCCACCGTCACCACTACCGCTCCGGCCATGATCCAGGGACCGACGTCGGCCAGGCCTGCGGGCATCGGCCAGAGGTACCAGGCGATGGCCAGGGTCTGCAGCGCGGTCTTGAGCTTGCCGCCCCGGCTGGCCGCGATCACGCCGTGCCGGATCACCCAGAACCGCAGCCCTGTGATGCCCACCTCACGGGCGAGGATCAGCGCGGTCACCCACCAGGGCAGCCTGTCGTACCAGGAGAGCAGCACCAGGGCCGCGCCGGTGAGCGCCTTGTCGGCGATCGGGTCGGCCACCTTGCCGACCGAGGTCACCAGCCCGAACCGGCGGGCGATCCAGCCGTCCACCAGGTCGGTCGCCGAGGCCACCGCGAAGATCAGGCACGCCGCCATCTGCCAGCCGGCGTGCGTCATCCCGGACATGATCACCGACGCGGCGAAGACCGGCACCAGCACCAGCCGCAGCGCGGTCAGGGCGTTCGCGGCGTTGAGCACGGGCACCTGCGGCACCACCCGGGGCGGCGTCGACTCCGTCACCCCGGTCACCGCCTCGCCCCGCTCGGGTCGCCGTGGCGTTCCCGGTATCGCGCCACCTGGCTCCCCCGCTCCGCTCGGCCCCGCCGTCACCGTGCCGCGCCGGGCGCCGCCGAGATCATCTCATCCGGCACCGCGAGCAGATCCACCCCTTCGGTGCCGGTCACCGTGGCACGGACCAGGTCACCCGGGCGCAACGCGGCCAGGTCGACCCCTCCGTCGGCCGGGGCGACGAGCGTGGTGGAGCCGTCCACCTCCGGGGCCTGGTGCGCCGCCCGACCCTCCACCACACCGTCGACGATCGAGTCGACGAGCACCTCGACGGTCGAGCCGAGGCGATCCTCGGCCCGCTGCGAGCAGAGCTCGTCGGCAAGCGCGCTGAGCCTGTCGTACCGCCGCTTGATGGTCGCCGCGGACACCTTGCCGGGCAGCCCGGCGGCCTCGGTGCCGTCCTCGTCGCTGTAGTCGAACATGCCGATCGCGTCCAGCCGGGCCTCGGTCAGGAAGCGGACCAGCTCGTCGACGTCGGCGCGCGTCTCGCCGGGGAAGCCGACGATGAAGTTGCTCCGCGCACCCGCCTCCGGGGCCAACGCGCGGGCGCCGGCCAGCAGCTCCAGGAAACGGTCAGTGGAGCCGAAGCGGCGCATCCGGCGCAGCACCGGCTCGCTGGAGTGCTGGAACGACAGGTCGAAGTACGGGGCCACGCCCGGCGTACCCGCGATCGCCTCGACCAGGCCGGGCCGGGTCTCGGCCGGCTGGAGGTAGCTCACCCGCACCCGCACGATGCCGGACACCGCGGCGAGCTGCGGCAGCAGCTTCTCCAGTGCCCGGGGGTCGCCCAGGTCCTTGCCGTACGACGTCGAGTTCTCGCTTACCAGCACCAACTCCCGTACACCGGTCTTGGCAAGCCACTCCGCCTCGGCGAGCAGCTCGTCGGGCGTCCGTGAGACGAACGCCCCACGGAACGCGGGGATGGCGCAGAACGCGCAGCGGCGGTCGCAGCCGCTGGCGAGCTTCAGCGAGGCCACCGGGCCGGTGTCCAGTCGACGGCGCAGCACCTGACGCAGGTGCGCCGGGGTGTGCTCGTCGGTGTCGACGGCCGTACGGGCCACGGTGCCGTGCCCGGGCAGCGACACGGCGGAGTCGCGTCGCTTGACCGGGGTCAGCGGCAGCAGCTCGCGGCGGTCCCGGGGAGTGTGCGAGGTGACCTGCTCGCCGGCGACGACGGCGTTCAGCCGCGCGCCGATCTCCGGGTAGTCGTCGAAGCTCAGCACCGCCTGCGCCTCGGGGAGGCTGTCGGCCAACTCCTTGCCGTACCGCTCGGCCATGCAGCCGGCGGCCACCACCTTGGCGCCCGTGCCGGCGGCGGCCAGCAGGGTCTGGATCGAGTCCTGCTTGGCCTTCTCCACGAAGCCGCAGGTGTTGACGACCACCACGTCAGCGCCCTCGCCGTCGGTGGTGACCTGCCAGCCGTCGGCGTGCAGCCGGGCGGCCAGCTCCTCCGAGTCGACCTCGTTGCGGGCACAGCCCAGGGTGAGCAGGGCTACACGGCGGCCCTCGGCAGCGGAAGGGGAGGTGGCAGACACCATCCGAGGGTACCGGGCCGACCGGGGAAGCCCACGCACGCGGGCCGACCGCCCGTCCGGCGCGGTGCGGTCGCTGCCGGCGCCCACGACCCCGTCAGCGGGTGGCAACCGGGACCCGGGTCAGCGCGTCGAGCAGGAAGACCTCGGTGCCGGCCAACCCTGTGGAGCAGAAGACGGAGACCTGGTCCGCCGAGGTCCGGCCGGCTACCGCGCCGGCAACGATCCCGCCCAGGTCGCGCAACCGCCGGGTGTACGGGGGTTCGGCGGCGAGCATCGGCGGCCGGTAGTCGGCCGCCTGGGCCGGCGAGTCGGTGACCAGCAGCTCGGCGACGTCCAGCAGGTCGGTGCCGAACTCGCTGCGGTCGCGCTGCTTGAAGCCGACAGCGTTGACGTGTGTGCCGGGGCTCAGGTCGGCGGCGCGCAGCACCGGGGTCACGCTCGTGGTGGCGAGCACCACAACGTCGCGCCCACGCACCGCCGCGCCAGGGTCGGCGACCGGGCGGGCCGGCACGCCCAGTTCGGCGCGGACCCGGGCGGCGAAGGCGTCCCGCCGGGCTGCCGAGCGGCTGTGCACCACCACCTCGCGCAGCGGGCGTACGGCGGCGGTCGCCCACACCTGGGTCCACGCCTGCCGGCCGGAGCCGATCACGCCAACTGTCGCCGCGTCCGGTCGGGCCAGGGCGTCGACGGCGACACCACCCAACCCACCGGTACGTCGGGATCCCAGCTCCTCGCCGACCGCCACGGCCCGGACGGCGCCGGTGTGGGCGTCGTGCAGCACCACCAACTGCTCGCCCTCCGGGTGTCCGAAGGTGTCGTACGAGCGGAAGCCGTACCACTCGTCGACCAGGTGCCCCGCGGTGAACATCAGCCGCCCTCCACCGAGCGGGGCGGCGGCCCGTGGTGGGGCGACCAGCCGTCCCTCGTACGCGGCCACCAGGGCGGCGCGCATGGCGTCGACGGTGGTGCTGGCGTCCAGCGCGGCGGCGACCTCGGAGTCGGCGTACAGCAGGGTCATGGTCGCCATCGTGCAAGTTGAAGTGAGGTACAGGTCAACCGGCCGTGGCGGGAGTCACCGACCGGCCGTCGGGGCCGGTGCTAGCGTCGGTGTCGGTGACCCCGGGACGCCCGAGGGTCGCTCCGGACGAGTGGTGGGCGTACCCGGTCAGGCCAAGACGCCCCGCGTGACGTGCACATCCGACTCGTCCGGGCGCGACAGCCCGGCCCCCTCCGTGAGGTGAACGATGGCCTGGCTGGTGCTGGTGATCTCGGGACTGCTGGAAACCGCCTGGGCGATCGCCCTGGACCGAAGCGCCGGGTTCAGCCGGCTCGTCCCGTCAGTGGTGTTCGTGGTGACCCTCGTGCTGAGCATGGGCGGGCTGTCGTACGCGCTGCGGGAGATCCCGGTCGGCACCGGATACGCGGTCTGGGTCGGCATCGGCGCGGTGGGCACCGCTCTGGTCGGGATGCTGGCGCTCGGCGAGTCGGCGAGCCTGCCCCGGCTTCTCTGCCTCCTGCTTGTGGTGTCGGGCGTGGTCGGCCTGAAGTTCTTCCACTGAACTGCCGTCCGAAACATGCGTGATCGACACCCGAAGCGGGTAGTGCTCGATCTGTCCCAACAGGCTCTCAACTGGAGCACAGCAAGCTCTCAACCGGAGGCAGACATGGCCGACATGCCCAGCACCGCCCGCCCGCGCAGCAACGCCGCCCGGATCCTCACCATCGTGGGCTTCGTCTTCGCGGTTCTCGCACTGCTGCTCAATCCGATCATCTTCGGCGTGCTCGGTGTGATCGCGGGCGTCGTCGGCGCTGTGCTCGGCGACAAGCCGCTGGGCTGGTACGCCGCTGTGGCGAGCGTCGTCGCCGCGGTGATCAGCCTGGTGATCATCGGCGCGCTGATCAACAACTGAGCTCAGGTCTTTCGCGGGCCCGCCGACCAGCGGCGGGCCCGTCTTGTTTTTCCCGGCCGGGCGTGCACGTCGTCCGGCCGGCGTGCCCGGATCAGTCCACGTCGCCACGCAGGCCGGACAGGACCTCCTCCAGCTCGTCCGGCTTGACGAGCACGTCGCGCGCCTTCGAGCCCTCGGACGGCCCGACAACGCCCCGGGTCTCCATCAGGTCCATCAGGCGACCCGCCTTCGCGAAGCCCACCCGCAGCTTGCGCTGAAGCATCGACGTCGAGCCGAACTGTGAGGTGACCACCAGCTCCACCGCCTGCACCAGCAGGTCGAGGTCGTCGCCGATGTCCTCGTCGATCTTCTTCTTGTTCTCCTGGGCGGGGGCCAGCACGTCCGGGCGGAACTCGGGCTCGCGCTGGTCCTTGCAGAACTTCACCACGTCGGCGATCTCGCCCTCGGTGACCCAGGCCCCCTGGATCCGTACCGGCTTCGACGCGCCCATCGGCAGGAAGAGCCCATCGCCCCGGCCGAGCAGCTTCTCCGCGCCCGGCTGGTCCAGGATGACCCGCGAGTCCGCGAGCGACGAGGTCGCGAACGCCAGCCGGGACGGCACGTTCGCCTTGATCAGACCGGTCACCACGTCGACCGAGGGCCGCTGCGTGGCGAGCACCAGGTGGATGCCTGCGGCCCGGGCCAACTGGGTGATCCGGACGACCGAGTCCTCCACGTCGCGCGGCGCGACCATCATGAGGTCCGCCAACTCGTCCACGATCACCAGCAGGTACGGGTACGGGCGCATCTCCCGTTCGCTGCCCGGCGGGGCCTTGATCTCGCCGTTGCGGACCTTGCGGTTGAAGTCGTCGATGTGCCGAACCCCGTTGGCCGCGAGGTCGTCGTAGCGCATGTCCATCTCGCGGACGACCCAGTCCAGCGAGTCCGCAGCCTTCTTGGCGTTCGTCACGATCGGGGTGACCAGGTGCGGGATGCCCTCGTAGCCGGTCATCTCGACACGCTTCGGGTCGATCAGCAGCAGCCGCACCTCGTCCGGCGTGGCCCGGGTGAGGATGGACACCAGCAGCGAGTTGAGGCATGACGACTTGCCGGCGCCGGTGGCACCGGCGATGAGGATGTGCGGCATCTTGGCGAGGTTGGCCACCACGTAGCCGCCCTCGATGTCCTTGCCGAGCGCCACCACCATCGGATGGTGGTCACTGGTCGCCGCCCGTGAGCGCAGCACATCGCCGAGCGCGACGTTCTCCGGGTCGGTGTTCGGGATCTCCACACCGACCGCGCTCTTGCCCGGGATCGGGCTGAGGATCCGTACGTCCGGCGACTTCACCGCGTACGCGATGTTGCGGGACAGCTGGGTGATCCGCTCGACCTTGACCCCGTGCCCCAACTCCACCTCGTAGCGGGTGACAGTCGGCCCCCGGGTGAAGCCGGTGACAGCCGCGTCCACGTCGAACTGGTCGAACACGCCGGTCAGCGCGGCGATCACCTCGTCGTTGGCCTTGCTGCGGGTCTTCGCGGCGGCGCCGGCGCTGAGCATGTTCGCCGGCGGCAGTGTGTAGTCGCCGGCCATGCCGGTCAGCGCGAGCTGCTCGGCCCGGGTCGGCGGGGGCGAGTGCTCCGGCGGCTCGGCCGGCTTGCGGCTGGCAGGCACCTTCGCCGGTGCCTTGCGCGGCAGCACCACCGTCTCCTGGAGGTCGACACCCTCCATGTCGTCGAAGTCGTCCGGGTCCAGCGGCGGCGGCATCCGCTTCGCGGGCCGCTTGCGAGCCGGCCGCACGGCTGGCTCGTCGGTCTCCTCACCGACGACCACGTCCGACGGGGTGACCAGGCCACCGGCGAGCAGACCCAACCGCTCGGGAATCTTGTTGATCGGTGTCGCGGTCACCACGAGCAGGCCGAAGAGCAGCAGCAGGACCAGCAGCGGCACCGCCACCCAGGCGGTGACAGCGCGCTCCAGCAGACCACCGACGCCCGCCCCGACCAGGCCCCCGGCGAAGTCGCGCTGCTGCGGGTCGCTCGGGTCCTGGCCGATCTGGAGCAGCGCGGCTGTCGACACCAGCAGCGAGCCCCAGCCGATGAGGCCACGACCCCGGTGCTCCGGGTCGGCCGGCTGACGCATGAGCCGCCACGCGCCGATCATCAGCAGCACCGGCACCACCACGGAGATCGCACCCAGGAACAGCCGGATCGTGTCGGCCAGGCGCGTCCCCACCGGGCCGGCCCCCGACAGCCAGAGCGCCACGGCAGTGAGCAGAGCCAGCCCGAACAGCAGCAGCCCCGCGCCGTCGCGGCGGTGCTCCGGATCAAGGTCGCGGGCAGAGGCGGCCTGCCGGCCAGCGGCCCGCACCGCCCACCCCATCCCGTGGGCAAGCCCCATCCACAGTGCACCGACAGCACGACCCACGTAGACAGCCGGGCCCGGCCGGGCGGCCACAGTGCGCCGCCGGACGGGCGCCCGGGTCTTCTTCGCCGGTTGACGGGCACGACTGTTGGTGCCACCGCGCGGCGACGCGCCGCGTCGGCGACTCGCCTGAGGGGTACGGCCCGCCATAGAGTCACGGTAACGGTGGGGCCGGGCAGAACGCCGCTTTTACGGGTCGTGTCCGCGCGTCGCAACACGAACCCCGCCGCCGGTCGTGATATCCGCCTCAGAAGGGATGCCCGATGGCGTCGCCGGGAATCGAGGACGATCCGTTGGCCGGGCACCCCGGCGCGCTGCGCCCGCTGACCGGCGAACTGGTCGCCGCTGTGCTCGCCGCGCGGGCTCTGTCGGTCGGCGCAACCGTCAACGGCGATCTGGTGGGCCGCTTCGACGACAATCTCATCTGGTTCCTGCGCCTCGGCGCCGACGGCGAGCTGTTACAGGTCCGCACCATGGTCACGCCCACCTTCGACATCGAGCGGGTGCCTTCCCTGCATGCCTTCTGCAACTCGTGGAACCACGACCGGCTCTGGCCCAAGGCGTTCGTGCACGTCGACGACGACGGACGGGCCCAGGTCTACGGCGAGGTCGTCACCGACCTGGAGCGTGGGGTGACGCCGCACCAACTCGACCAACTGCTGAACTGCGGCATCACGGCCGGGTGCCAGCTCGCCGTGGCGGTCGGCCGACTGCCCGGCGCGGTGTCGGCATGACCGGCCGGGACGAGGCCACCGGCAGCCGTACCGACCCGCCCGGCGTGCCGTACGCCGGTGACCGGCTCGCACCCCGCCGGGTCGCAGCGCTGGTGGCAGCACTCGTCGACGCCCGGGACCTGCCTGACGGGCCGGTCCGGCTGGCCGCCCTGGAACGGGTCGCCGAGCAGGCCGACGCCGCGGGCGACGTCCGGTCCGCCGTGGACGCCCGGATCGCGCTGATCGAGGCGTACCTGCTGCACGGCGAGCGGTGGCGGCTTGTCGAGCCGGTACGGCGCTGCCTGGCCGCCACCGACCACCACCCGGGGCTGCTCACCTCCGCGGAGGCTGCGCTGCTGCTGCGCTACCAGCGGTACGCGGTGGAGGCGCTGCTCGGCACCCCCCGGGTCGGGCTGGACCAGACCCGCGCCCTGCTCGACGATCTGGCGCGGCGGGTGGGAGCCGACGGCCCCGACGCGCCGACCGTCGCCGAGCTGCGCTGCCGGATCGCCGACCACCTCGGTGACGAACCCACCGCCCGCCACTTCTTCGAGCGGTGGGCGGGTACGCGTCCCGGCCCGTCCGGTGGCTGCGCGGGCTGTGCCCCGGCCCGCCGTGCCGAACTGCTCGCGGGCTGGGGTGAGTGGCACGCCGCGCTCACCGAGCTGCGCCAGCCTCCCACCGACGCGGACGACTGCACCGACCAGCCCGAACGCTCGCTCGTCGCCGGGCTGCTGCCCGAACTGCGCGCCGGTGATCCGAGCAGGGCCGCAGCGGCACACGTACGGGCGTACCGGAGGCACCGGCGGGAACCCGCGGCGTTCCCGCACCTCGCCACGCACCTGAGGTTCTGCGCGCTCGGCGGCCACCTCGAACGCGGCCTGGCCATCCTCGCCGAGCAACTGCCCCGATTGGACCGACCCAGCGACGATCACGCGGCGATGGAGTTCGCCGCCGCCGGGGCGCTGGTCTGTGCCATGGCCGGGGACGCCGGCCTCGGGGGCCGGAAGATCCACCGCCCGGCGTACGGCGAGCGCTCAGCCGCCGACCTCGACGTCGCCGCCCTCGGCGCGCTGCTGCTCGGCATGGCAAGCGAACTGGCGGGAAGCTTCGACGCCCGCAACGGCACCGGTCACCACTCCGGTCGGATCGCCGCATGGCTCGCCGAGCGGCCCCTCGCCGCACCGGTCCCGCTGCCTTTCGACGACGAGCGTCTCGACGAGCCCGACACCGTCCCGGACGGCGTCGGTCAGGCGGGTGTCCGGCCCACCGACACCGGGCCCACCGGGCCTGTTGACGAAGAGCTGACGACGCTCACCGTTGATCTGATCACCGCGGCCCTGGACCGGCGCGGCGATCAGTACCTGGTGGACGAGGGTGGCGCTGTGGTCGGCCGGTGGGGTGACGCCGAGATCCAGTTCCGCCGGGCCGGCGAGCGCGGCGAGGTGCTGCATGCCCGGGCGATGGCCGCGCGCCGGTTGCCGGCCACGCGCCGCTCCGAGGCGTACGCCTTCTGCAACGCGTGGAACCATGACCGGCTGCTGCCCAAGGCGTACGCGCACGACCTCGGTTCGGAGATCGTGCTGGCCGGGGACGTGGCCACCGACCTGGCTCACGGGGTGGCCCCGGCTCAGCTCAGGGTCCTCGTGGACGCCGCGATCGCCACCGGCGTGGCGTACGCCGGGGCTGTCGCCGCGCTGCCCTGACCCGCGAGGGGCCTCAACGGTTGCGGGGCGAGGCGGGAAATACAGCATCCGACAGTGCGCAACCGGGACCGGAGGGCGGACGTGGTACAGCCGTCACCCACCGCAACCATCTGGGAGCCGTCATGAGGCGTCCACTCGTTCTCGGCGTTCTCGCCGCCGCGCTCTACCTACCCGTCCTCGCCGCCCCGGCCGTCGCCGGGCCTGCGCCTGTGCCGACGTCGACAGCAGAGCCGGCCGTGACCGCCGCCGCCCCACAGGCGACGATCTTGGCCCGAGGGGACCTCGTCTTCCTCAGCGGCGACCCCTGGCGCCCGTCCTCTCCGCTGGAGGTCGACGTCAAGAATGTGGGTCGGACGGCGGCGAAGGGCTTCTTCGTGCTCCGCCTCCCACCGAATGTCCGCCTGACGACGGTCGGGGACTGCCGGACCGTCGACGGCGCGGACAGGACCTGGCTCTGCGGCGGTGTTGAACTGGCACCCGAAGGTAGCCGGAAGTACCGGCTGACGGTCACGTCGTCGGCCGCGAAGCCGGTCTTCGGGGTGAAAGCGTGGGGCTCGGTCGCCGGCCGGGACGCTGCCGGGGTCACCGATCAGTTCTCCGACTTCCGGATCAACTGGCCGGACAAGACCTCACTGCGACTGCGGGCGACCGCCTCGCCGGTCGTCAACGGGTCGACCACGGTGCGGGTACGGGTCACGAACACCGGAGCCTTCGCCATCGGCGGTTACTCGTTGAACATCACCACGCCGGCCGGGGTACGGGTGACCGCGCCAGCGTGCTCCGACAGTGGACGAATGGACGGCGTGGGCTGCGAGATCCTGCGGCTGCGAACGATCGCCGACGGCGCGACCGACAGCTTCGACGTGCGGCTGGCTGTCACCGGGGGCACCAGGACCGTCACGTTGTCGCTCGCCCCCAGCAACCGCTACACCAACAAGGACACCTCAGTGACGCTCCGTCTGAACGGTGCCGGTGGATCCGGTGCCGGCGCCACCACCCCGCCGCCGGCCAGTCCGACCGCCACGCCGACCACGCCGAGCACGTCTCCCACGAACGCCCCGGAACTGGCCCGCACCGGTGCGTCCAGCAGCACGTTCGGCCTGGTCGGCGCGGCGCTGCTGGCCCTCGGGGTTGGACTGGTGGCGCTCCAGCGCCGCCTGTTCCGAGGCTGAGGCGGATCGCGCGCCGCACACGGTCCGGGCCGGTCACCGACATCCACGGGGGACGTCGGTGACCGGCCCGGTCGGACGTTCTGTCAGACCTCGACGACTGTGGGCACGATCATGGGCCGACGCCGGTACGCGTCGTTGACCCACCGCCCCACGGTCCGCCGGACGATCTGCTGGAGCTGGTGCGGGTCGGTGATGCCATCCGCGGCCGCCCGGTTGAGCGCCTCGGTGACCAGCGGGATCACCGGGTTGAACGCCTCCGGGTCCTCCGAGAAGCCCTTCGCCGAAAGCGTCGGACCGGCGACCACCTTGCCGGTGACCGAGTCGACGACCACTGTGGTGGCGATGAAGCCGCCGTCACCGAGGATCCGCCGCTCGGTGAGCAGCGACTCGCTGACGTCGCCCACGGCGAGGCCGTCGACGTAGACGTACCGGCTCTTGACGTGCCCCACCAGGCTGGCGCGGCCCTCGACCAGGTCGACGACGTCGCCGTCCTCGCAGATCACCACCCGGTCCGGGGCGACGCCCGACTCGATACCGAGGCGGGCGTGTGCGCGCAGGTGCCGCCACTCGCCGTGCACCGGCATCAGGTTGCTCGGACGGACGACGTTGAGCAGGTAGAGCAGCTCACCGGCCGGGGCATGCCCGGAGACGTGCACCTTGGCGACGTCCTTGTGCACCACCACGGCGCCGGCCCGGGCCAGCCGGTTGATGACCCGGTAGACCGATGTCTCGTTGCCCGGAACCAGCGACGACGCGAGCACGACGGTGTCGCCGGGCGCGATGGTGATGTGCCGGTGGTCGCCGCTTGCCATCCGGCCCAGCGCGCTCATCGGCTCGCCCTGCGAACCGGTGGACATCAGCACGATCTGGTCGGGGGGCAACGTGGTCGCCTCGTCGATCCCGATGACCAGGCCGGCCGGGATGTTGAGCAGGCCGAGGTCCCGGGCGATGCCCATGTTGCGGACCATGGACCGGCCGATCAGCGCGACCTTGCGGCCGTGCTCGGCTGCGGAGTCGAAGACCTGCTGCACCCGGTGCACGTGCGAGGCGAACGACGCCACGATGATCCGGCCCTTGGCCTTCGCGAAGATCGAGTCGAGTACCGGCCCGATCTCCCGCTCCGGGGTGACGAAGCCGGGGATCTCCGCGTTCGTCGAGTCGGACAGCAGCAGGTCGACGCCCTCGGCGCCGAGCCGCGCGAAGCCGGCCAGGTCGGTGATCCGGCCGTCCAGCGGCAGCTGGTCCATCTTGAAGTCGCCGGTGTGCAGCACCAGACCCGCTGGGGTACGGATGGCCACGGCGAGCGCGTCCGGAATCGAGTGGTTGACGGCGAAGAACTCGCACTCGAACGGGCCGAGCCGCTCCCGGCCGCCCTCCCGCACTGTGAGCGTGTACGGCTGGATGCGCCGCTCGGCCAGCTTCGCCTCGACAAGCGCGAGGGTGAACTGCGAGCCGACAAGCGGGATGTCGGGTTTGTGGGCGAGCAGGTACGGCACCGCGCCGATGTGGTCCTCGTGCCCGTGGGTCAGCACGATCGCCTGTACGTCGGCCAGCCGGTCCAGGATCGGCCCGAAGTCGGGCAGGATCAGGTCCACGCCCGGCTGTTCGACGTCGGGAAAGAGCACCCCGCAGTCGACGATCAGCAGCTTGCCGTCGTACTCGAAGACGGTCATGTTCCGACCGATGGCGCCGAGCCCGCCGAGCGGGATGATTCGCAGGCCCCCTTCCGGCAGCGGCGGGGGCAGTTCCGCCTCGATGTGCGCCTCGGTCACGCGTCCACCTCATTCTGCGACGCCGTTGTGCGGCGCCCGTCGTGTCGTTTCATCATTCAGGCAGCTCCAGGCCCGCTGCCGCGAAGTCCGCGCGCAGCTGGGCGATCTCGTTTTCGGTGGCGTCCACGAGCGGGGGTCGCACCGGGCCGGCAGGCAGGCCGAGCGACGCCAGGCCCGCCTTCACCAGGATGGTGCCCTGGGTACGGAAGACGCCGGTGAACAGCGGCAGCAGCCTCCGGTGCAGGGCAAGCGCGGTCGGCATGTCCCCCGCGTCGTACGCCTCGATCATCTGTACGGTCAGCGCCCCGGTGAAGTGCGTCGAGGTGCCGACCACGCCCACGCTGCCGACGGCGAGCGCCGGCAGGGTGAGGGCGTCCTCGCCGCTGTAGAACGCGAGGGCGGTCCGGCTGGTCACCCAGCTGGTGGCGGTCAGGTCGCCCTTGGCGTCCTTGACCGCGACGATCCGGCCGTGCTCGGCGAGCCGGACCAGCGTCTCGGTTTCGATCGGTACGCCGGAGCGGTGCGGGATGTCGTACAGCATCACCGGCAGACCGGTGGCGTCGGCGACCGCGGTGAAGTGCCGCAGCAGCCCGCTCTGCGGCGGCTTGTTGTAGTACGGCGTGACCACCAGGAGACCGTGCGCGCCGGCCTTCTCGGCGGCGGCGGCGAGTTCGATGGTGTGCCGGGTGTCGTTGGTGCCGACCCCGGCGACCACTTTGGCGCGGTCGCCGACGGCCTCCACGACGGCCCGGATCAGGCGTTCCTTCTCCGCGTCGGTGGTGGTCGGCGACTCGCCGGTGGTGCCGTTGATGACAAGCGCGTCGTTGCCCTGCTCGTCGACCAGGTGAGTCGCCAGCCGGGCGGCGCCGTCGAGGTCGAGCGAGCCGTCGGGGGTGAGCGGGCTCACCATGGCTGTGAGCAACCGCCCGAAGGGGCGGGACACCGCGCGGGCGGCGGTGTCGGGGTGGTCGTGCGTCATAGCTTCCAACCTAGCGGACGACCGACCGGGGCCAGCCGGGGAAGGGCTCAGGACGCCTCGTGCGGGCTGGCCGCGACCTCGGTGCCGTCCGGCAGCGTGGAGATCACGAAGTCGGCGAAGACGTTCGGGGCGACCCCCTGCAACTGGCGCAGGCACTCCACGGCCAGCTCGCGGATCTCCACGTCGGCGTGCTCGGTGGCCCGCATCGCGATGAAGTGCCGCCACGCCCGGTAGTTGCCGGTGACCACGATCCGGGTCTCGGTTGCGTTGGGCAGCACCGCGCGGGCCGCCTGCCGGGCCTGCTTGCGGCGCAGCGTCGGGTTCGGCTCGTCGGAGAACCGCTGCTCCAGGCCCTCCAGCAGCTCGGTGTACGCCCGCACGCTCGCCTCGGCGGCCTCGGTGAAGCGCTTGTGCAGCTCCGGGTCCTCGGCGATCACCGCAGGCTCGACCATTGCCGCGTCCCGCTCGGGGACGTAGCGCTGGGAGAGCTGGGAGTACGAGAAGTGCCGGTGCCGGATCAGCTCGTGGGTGAAGGAGCGGGAGACCCCGGTGAAGTAGAACGTGACCGAGCCGTGCTCCAGCACACTCAGGTGCCCGACCTCGAGGATGTGCGCCAGGTAGCCGGCATTGGTGGCGGTCGCCGGGTTCGGCTTCTTCCACGACTGGTAGCAGGCGCGACCGGCGAACTCGGCGAGCGCCTGGCCGCCCTCGGCGTCGGTCGACCACGGCACGTCGTCCGGGGCCGCGAACTGGGTCCACGCGATCAACTTGACCTGGGGCTGCACCATCTCCGGCATGCCTGGGACTGTAATCGTCGGCGGCCCCGCGCCCAACTCGGGCTCGCGGTGCAGAAACCGCCCAGCCGCAGCCCAATCACCGACGCTTCCCGAACCAGTGGGGCCATACGTGTCAAAGGTCTCGACAAGCCCGCCGTGCCCCGCCGACCCCCGACACCTCCCCGACTCCCTGTAGAGCTGCCCCAGATGTGGGGCAGACGCCGCACGGTCCGCGAGCCCACTGTGCCCCACTGCGCCCACTGTCCCCCGCCGACCCCCGCTATCCCCCCGCCGAACCCCGCTGTCCCCCGCCGGCCCTCGGGCCTCTCTGGGCCCCGGTGGGCTCAGCGCGAACCACTCGGCCCGGACCCGATGAGGTGCTGGGTGAGCGCGCCGTCCCACCTCAACCACCATCGGCGGGCCACCGTGGTGCTGGCCTGCGCCTGCCTGTAGAGCTGCCCCAGATGTGGGGCAGGCGCCCCGCGATCCGCGCCGCGCTGGGCCAGGCCGCGCCGGGCCGCGCCGCGCCGGGCCGGGCCGCGCCGGGCCGCGCCGGGCCGGGCCGCGCCGGGCCGGGCCGGGCCGCGCCGGGCCGGGCCGCGCCGGGCCGGGCCGCGCCGGGCCGCGCCGGGCCGGGCCGCTGCAACGAGATGCCGTGCCCTGCGTCCCACACCACTAGGCAAGCACCCCATGACGCGCGCTGGGGATGTCCGGGTCGATGCCGGGCGATGCCGCCTCACCCCACACGACCACGGCAGCGGCCTGCTCCCCTCTGCCACCAGAGGAGGGCCGCCGCGCCTCATACCCACAGAGGCAGCGGTGCGCGCCCCTCGACCGTTGGAGCAGCGCCGCGTCCCTATAACTACCAGGGCAGGGGTGCCACGCGCTCCACGGCTAAAGCAGCACCGCGCTCCACGCCACCCAGGGCAGCGCCCGTAGCCCCCACCACCAGGACAGCGCCCCGCGTCCTCCATCACCCGAGCAACGCCCCCACGCCCGGCACCGCACCAGGGCAGCGCCCCCATGCCCCACATCTGGGGCAGCTCGACAGGGGCACGGCACGCTCCTACCTCGCCCTCGGGCGGGGAGGTCAGGCTCGCCTGGAGGAGGTCAGACGTAGAACGAGGTGAACGGGGCCCAGGGCAGGTTCCGCAGTACCGAGAAGGCGAGCCACGCGGCCAGGAAGCCGCCGATGACCTTGGAACTGATCCGCAGCTCGGGCAGCCGCCAGCCGAACGCCTGGTTGCCGGCCCAGGCGACGAAGAGGTACGCCAGGAACGGCAGCGCGAAGACGAACAGGAAATGGTGCCGGGCAGCAGCCGGCAGGTCGCCGTGCAGCACGTACCAGAGGGCTCGGGTGCCACCGCAGCCCGGACAGTCCAGCCCGGTCGTCAGCTTGAGCAGGCAGGTCGGCGCGGCGTCCGGGTCCGCGTGGGTCGGGTTGCTCAGCAGCGCATAGCCCATGCCTGCGGCGACGCAACCGACTGCGGCCAACGGCACCGCCCAGCGCGGCGAACGCTCGTATAGCCGCACCACGAACCGGGTGAATCGGTCCGGCTCAGGTGTCGGGTAGCCGTAGCCCGCCGGAGGACCCGCCGGCCAACCAGCCGGGTCAGCGGCGCCCGGGGTGACCGGGCCTGCGGCTTCGGGTGACACCGTGTGGACCGCCCCGGGGGCGGGGTTCGGCTGGTCGACCGGTCCGGGAACGCTCGTCACGCGCTCACGGTACACCGGACACGCCGGCCAACGCGGCGGTGAGCGGGCCCGCCAGATCGCCGGCTGCGGGCGGTGCCACCGCGCTCAGCCCCAGCCAGTCGGCGAGCCGGTACAGCTCGGCCGCCAGGGCTACCGAGGTCTCCCCCGGGTCGGCGCCCGGCTCGACCCACGCGGCCGGCACCAGCAGCACCCCCGCCTTACGGTCGGCCTTCAGGTCGACCCGGGCGGTGAACCGGTCGCCCTGCAGGAACGGCAGCACGTAGTAGCCGTGGACCCGCTGCGGCGCCGGCACGTAGATCTCGATGCGGTAGGTGAAGTCGAAGAGCCGCTCGGTGCGGGCCCGCTCCCAGACCAGGGGATCGAAGGGGCTGACAAGCGTGTTGCCCCGAACCCAGCGAGGCAGTCGGGCCGACGCGTGCAGCCAGGCCGGCTGTCGCCAACCCGCGACGGTGACCGGCACCAGCTCACCGGCCTCGGCCAGCTCCGCGATGGCCTGGCGGGCGCCGGCCAGTGGCAGCCGGAAATAGTCGCGCAACTCCGGCTCGGCCGCCACCCCCAGCGAGCGCGCGGCGAGGGCCACCAGACTCCGGTACGCCTCGGCGTCGGTCGGGGTTGGCGCGGCCAGCACGGCCGACGGGAGGACCCGCTCGGGCAGGTCGTAGCGGCGCGCGAAGGACGTGGTGCGCTCGGCTGCGGTCACCTCGCCGGCCCAGAACAGGAACTCCAGCGCCCGCTTCACTGCCGACCAGTTCCACCCCCAGTTGCCGGTCTCGCGGGGCGCGTCGTGCTCGATCTCGGCGGCGGTCAGCGGGCCACGGGCGGCCACCTCGTCGCGTACCCAGGCGACAAGCTCCGGCTGCTCCTCGGCGATGCGTCGCATGCCTCCCCAGGACTCGCTGTGCGCGCGGGCCATCCGCCAGCGCAACAGCGGGTGCAGCCCGACCGGGACCAGCGAGGCCTCGTGGCCCCAGTACTCGAACAGCTCACGCGGCCGGCGGTAGGCGGCCTGGTCGAGCATCGTCGTCGGGTACGGACCGAGGCGGCTGTAGAGCGGCATGTAGTGCGCGCGTTGCAGCACGTTCACCGAGTCCATCTGGATCAGACCGACCCGGTCGAGGACCCGGCGCAGGTGCCGGCGTGTGGGCACGCCGGCAGGCGCCGGATCGGCGAAGCCCTGGGCTGCGAGCGCCACGCGCCGGGCCTGTGCGAGCGAGAGTGATTCCAGTGCGGCCATCGTCGGCGACCCTAAATCATGGGTACGACGCCGGTGCGGGAAGTGGACTCGGACCGTCACTGGGCATAGAACGGTGCAATGCTGACGATCCGCCGTGAGGAGCCGGACGACGCCGACGCGGTTGCCCGGGTGCACGTGCACGGCTGGCAGGCGGGTTACGCCGGTTTCATGCCGGACGAGGTGCTCGCACGGCTGAACGTGGCGGCCTGGGCGCAGCGCCGCCGTGCCGTCGGCACCGCCGACCCGGAGCATCCGTTCACCACGCTGCTCGGCGAGGCGGACGGACTGGTCGTCGGCTTCACCACGTTCGGGCCGTACCGTCGAAACCAGGACCGCGACGACCTGGACCCGGCCGTCGGCGAGGTGCTGGCGCTCTACGTCGAGCCGGCGTTCTGGGGTGACGGGACGGCCGCTGCGCTGTTCGCCGCCGCGCGGGCCGGGCTCGGTGAGCGGGGCTGGACCGACTATCGACTGTGGGTGCTGGCGGACAACGTGCGGGCACGCCGGTTCTGCGAGCGGGCCGGGTTGTCACCGGACGGTGAGCAGGCGACCTATCAGGTACCGCTCGCCGGCGGGCGTGGGCCGGTCGGGCTGGTCGAGCTGCGGTACGCCGGACGCCTCGACGGCTGACCCGGGTGGGGTCAGCCACCGGCGGATCGGCAGGAAGGCCAGCAGCGCGAGGCTGATCCAGACGTACGCGTTGCTGCCCAGGAAACCGTCGACGCCTGTGAAGTCCTTCTCCCAGAACCACACCGTACGGCTGATCAGCAGCGCGTACCCGATGGTCGCGGCGACAAGCAGGACCCGCCTGCGGCGGCCTGCGGGCGCGGCCATCGCGTTGTCGACGAGCAGGATCAGGGCGGGCAGCAACCAGACCAGGTGGTGCACCCAGGTGACGGGGCTGACCAGGCACATCACCGCGCCGGTGAGCGCCAGGCCGGTCGCCTCGTCACCGGCCGCGACGGCGGCCCGGGACCGCCAGGCCCAGAGCGCCAGGGTCGCGAGCACCAGCAGCAGCCACAACAGGGTGCTCGGGTGCTGCGGGTCGAGTCGGGCCACCACCCCGCGCAGCGACTGGTTGGAGACGAAGGCAAGCTCGCCCACCCGGCCGGTGTTCCACAGCGCTTCGGTCCAGAACTCCCTCGACGCGTTCGGAAAGAGCGCCCCGGCCAGCAGTGTGACACCGGCTGCGGTGCCGCTGGCGGTCAGCGCCGCGCGCCACCGCCCGGTGACCAGCAGGTAGACGATGAAGATGCCCGGGGTCAGTTTGATCGCCGTGGCCAGGCCGATGCCCACGCCCGCCCACCGGTTGCCGGTCGGCAGGAGCCGCAGCAGGTCCACCGCCACCAGGAAGAGCAGCAGTGTGTTGACCTGGCCGAAGTTGACGGTTTCCCGCATCGGCTCGAAGGCGGCGGCCAGGCAGAGTGCCACGGCCAGGGCAAACCAGCGCGTCCAGCCTGCGCGGCGGGCGATCGGGTCTACCAGCCACCAGATCAGCAGCGTGGTGGTGACCACACTTGCCGACACGCTCACGATGATCGCGGCGGTCCACGGCAGGTACGCCATCGGCACCATGACCAGCGCGGCGAACGGCGGGTAGGTGAAGCCGTACTGGGTGCCCGGTTTGAGGAAGTCGTAGATCTCCCCGCCGTCGTGCACCCACCAGGTCAGCGCGCCGTAGTAGACCTTGAGGTCGAAAAAGCCGTGCCGGACGGCCGCCACGGCGAGGAACGCGGTGACCGCCGCGGCGAGCACCACCACGACCGCGACCTGCGCGGCCGTCTTCTTGGCACCCTGCGCCACCGTCGCCTCCCTGGCCCTGCGTAGGCTTCCGTCCCATGGCTCTCGGGTACGTCCGCCCGGCGCGTCCCGAGGACGCCGGCGAAATCGCACGCATCCAGCTCGCGACCTGGCGGGTCGCGTACCGCCGGATCCTTCCTCGGCACGTGCTCGACAACCTGGACGAGGCGTTCCTCGCCCGGCGGTGGAGCGCCGCGGTGCTGGAGCCGCCCTCGGGCGCGCACCGGGTGCTCGTCGCCGTCGAACAGGCCGAGCAATCGTATCTGGTGGGGTTCGCCGCCTCCGGCCCGGCCGACGCCGAGGCGCTGGCGCCGGGCGAGCCGGCCGACGCGCTCGGCCCGGACGTGGCGGCGGTGACCGACCTGCTGGTCGAGCCGCGCTGGGGTCGGCGTGGACACGGCAGCCGGTTGCTCGCCGCGGCGGTCGACCTGTGGCGCGAGGACGGCCTGAGCCGGGCGGTGGCCTGGGCGTTCGAGGGTGACGAGGCGACCCGGAAGTTCCTGACCAGCACCGGCTGGGAGGCCGACGGCGCGGCCCGCGCGCTGGATGTCGACGACATGCTGGTGCCACAGGTACGCCTGCACGTGGGCGTCCCGGCCGAGAAGGTGCCGGCCGACGACTGAGACGGCGCGCCCGCCGGATTACCCCCTGATGTCGGACAGGTCGCCTACGGTCGGGGTCAGGAGGGGCAGCGACAGCGCCCCACAGCGAGGGGGGCACAGTGTTCACAGACACCAGAGCGTTCAGCGGGTTCTCGGTGGATGACGTAGACGAGGCCCAGCGGTTCTACGGCGACACCCTCGGCCTGCGCGTCACGCGCGACGATGCGATGGGCGGGCTGCTGACCCTGCACATTGCAGGGGACCGGCCCATCCTGGTCTACCCGAAGCGTGACCACGCGCCGGCGACCTACACGGTGCTCAACTTTCCGGTCGACGACGTGGACCGGGCGGTCGACGAGTTGACCGCGCGTGGAGTGCGCTTCGCCCGCTACGACGGGATGCCGCAGGACGAGAACGGGATCATGCGCGGGCACGGGCCGACGATCGCCTGGTTCACCGACCCGGCAGGCAACGTCCTCTCCGTCCTGGAGCAGTAACGGAAACCGCGAGGGCTTGGCGTTAACGGCGGAGTTCGGTGATCAACTCTTCGTCATCGGTGTCGCCGGTGGGCTGGAAGCCCAGGGAGCTGTAGAGGGCAGCGGCCCCTGTGTTGTCCGGGTGGTAGGAGAGGCGGACCAGCGGGGTTCCCTCCCGAGCGGACAGCCAGGCGGCCAGGGTACGCACCGTCGCGCGGCCCACGCCGCGGCGCTGCTCGACGGCGTCGATCAGCATTCCGCCGATCCAGTGCGAGCCGTCGTCGTCCACGCCCCACATGACGTGTCCGACGACTATCTCGTCGGCGTATACGGCCAGGGAGTTCCACACCTCGGAACGGGTGCTCAGCAGCAGGTAGCGCGCGCCCAGCGCGGCCACAAACCGGCGTTGGTCGTCACGGGGGGCGACATCGGCCACCGCCCGCCAGTTGTCGTCGTCGACCGGCCTGAGTGTGACCCGTCGTCCGAGCCGATCCACGTGTCCATCATCGATCATCGACGGATGCTACCCAGCCCGGGCAGCGAGATCTTGGACAATTTCCGTTACGCGAGAACGGAAACTGTCCAAGATCTCCGGTCAGTCGAGCAAAGCGTCCAGGCCGACGGTGAGGCCGGGGCGGTTGCGCACCTCGCGGACGGCCAGCAGCACACCGGGCATGAACGACACCCTGTCGTACGAGTCGTGCCGGATCGTCAGCGTCTCACCTGTGGTGCCGAACAGCACCTCCTGGTGGGCGACCAGACCGGTGGCGCGTACCGCGTGCACGCGTACCCCGTCGATGTCGGCGCCCCGCGCGCCCGGCACCTCGTCCGTGGTGGCGTCCGGCACCGGGCCGAGGCCGGCCTCGGCGCGGGCCTGGGCGATCTGCCGTGCGGTGTGCGTGGCGGTGCCGCTCGGCGCGTCCAGCTTGCGCGGGTGGTGCTGCTCGATGATCTCGACGGACTCGAAGTAGCGGGCGGCTCGCGCGGCGAACTGCATCATCAGCACCGCGCCGATGCCGAAGTTGGGTGCGATCACCATGCTGACGTCGGGCTTGCCGGCCAACCAGCCGCGTACCTGCTCCAGCCGCTGCTCGGTGAAGCCGGTGGTGCCGACGACAGCGCTGATGCCGTGCTCGACGCACCAGCGGAGGTTGTCCATGACGGCGTCCGGCGTGGTGAAGTCGACGATCACCTGGGCGCCTGCGTCCGAGACGGCGGAGAGGTCGTCGCCCTGGTCGACAGCTGCCACCAGTTCGAGGTCGTCGGCGCTGTCGACCGCCTTGCAGACCTCGATGCCCATCCGACCCCGGGCGCCGAGCACGCCGACGCGCAGCGGCTCGTTCGGGTTTCTCACCTGCGTGTCCGTCACGGGGCACAACCTACCAATCGGGACGTGAGCGTCCTGCCGGACGGGGTACGCACCCACCATCCGGGAGCACGCCTGGACGACGGCACCCGTTCGGTCGCGCCGAGGTGCGTCAGGCGGCGAAGTCGCCAGTGCCGAACGGGCCGACCACTGCGAGCGACATCGGTCGGGCCAGCAGCTCCGCGGCGAGTGTGTTGACGTCGGCCACAGTGACCTCGTCGACGCGGCGCAGCAGCTCGTCCACGGGCATCAGGTCGCCGTAGAGCAGCTCACCCTTGGCGAGGCGACTCATCCGGGAGCCGGTGTCCTCCAGGCCGAGCACGAACGAGCCCTTGCTCATCCCCTTGCCCCGGGCCACCTCCGCCTCGGTCAGCCCGTCGGCGGCGACCCGGGCCAGCTCGGCGCGGGTCAGGGCCAGTACCTCGTCCACCTTGCCGGGCGCGCAGCCGGCGTAGACGGCGAACAGGCCGCTGTCGGCGTACTGGCTGGCGTAGGAGTAGACCGAGTACGCGAGGCCGCGCTGCTCGCGGATCTCCTGGAACAGGCGGCTGGACATGCCGCCGCCCAGCACGTTGTTGAGCACCCCGAGGGCGAAACGCCGCTCGTCGATGCGGTCGATGCCGGGGCAGCCGAGGATGACGTGCGCCTGCTCGGTCTCCTTCGGCTCGACAACTGTGGTGGCCGGTTTGGTGCGTACCGCAGGGGTGGCCGCGCGGTGCGGTGCCGGCGCGGCCGGGTCGCTGTCCAGTGGTGTGCCGCGCACCGCCTGGCGGACCAGCTTGACCACCGTGCCGTGGTCGAGGTTGCCGGCTGCGGCGATGACGATCTGCGGCGCGGTGTAACGCCCCCGGTAGAAGTTCTGGATCTGCCGGCGGGTCATCGGCGTGACGGTCTCCTCGGTGCCGGAGATCAGCCGGCCCAGCGGGTGGTCGCCGTAGACGGCTCGGGCGAAGAGGTCGTGTACCTCGTCACCGGGCTCGTCGTCGTGCATGGCGATCTCCTCCAGGATCACGCCACGCTCGGTCTCCACGTCGGCCGGCTCGAGCAGGGAGTCGGCGACCAGGTCGCACATCACGTCGATCGCCAGCGGCAGGTCTTCGTCCAGCACGCGGGCGTAGTAGCAGGTGTATTCCTTCGTGGTGAAGGCGTTGGTCTCGCCACCCACCGCCTCGATCTGCGACGAGATCTCAAGGGCGGTGCGCTTGTGGGTGCCCTTGAACAGCAAATGCTCCAGGAAGTGCGCGGCGCCGGCCTGGGGACGGGTCTCGTCCCGCGAGCCCACCGCCACCCAGATCCCGAAGGACACGCTGCGCATCGCCGGAATCGCCTCGGTGAGCACACGCAGACCGCTGGGCAGCACGGTACGTCGTACCGTGCCGCCCAGCGGGTCGTCGCTGATGGTCCGGGTCACCGCGCGGGCGGAGCCGCCGGAGCGGCCCGTCCCGGTGTCCCGGGCTCGGCTCGACTCACTGGCTTGCCAGCCAGTAGAGGCCACCCCCCGTCGATCCGGTGGAAACGGCGCACTGAAGGCCCGACTCACGTGTTGCTCCCGGCTCGACGAGGGGTGGGTTTTGCGATGTGCGGAGGTCAGCTGTGCCGGGTCCGGCGGCGCGGACGCTCGCCGCCCTCGCCACCCTCGCCGCCGCCGTTGCCGCCGCCCTCGCCACGCTCGCCGCGCTCCGGGCCACGGCCGCCCCGGTCGCCGCCACGCTCGCGGTCGCCCCGGTCCCGCGGACCACGGTCGCCCCGGTCGCGGCTGGCCGGCCGGTCGCCACCGGCGGCCTCACCGGCGGCGGGCGCCTCGGCGCCCTCCGGGCGGACCTTGTCCAGGTAGATCTTGCCGCGGGCGTCGATGTCCGCGATCTCGACCTCGACGCGGTCACCGACGTTGAGGAAGTCCTCGACGCGCTCGACCCGCTTGCCGTCGCCGACCTTGGAGATGTGCAGCAGACCGTCACGGCCGGGCAGCAGCGAGATGAACGCCCCGAACGCGGCGGTCTTGACCACCGTGCCGAGGAACCGCTCGCCCTGCTTCGGCAGCGTCGGGTTGGCGATCCCGTTGATCCGGTCGACGGCCGCCTGGGCCGACGGGCCGTTGGTGGCGCCGACGTAGATCGTGCCGTCGTCCTCGATGGAGATCTCGGCGCCGGTCTCGTCCTGGATCGCGTTGATGGTCTGCCCCTTCGGGCCGATCACCATGCCGATCTTGTCGACCGGGATCTTGACGGTGGTGACCCGCGGCGCGTAGTCCGACATCTCGGCCGGAGCCTCGATCGCCGCCTTCATCACGCCGAGGATGACCTGCCGGGCCTCGTTGGCCTGCTGGAGCGCAGCGGCCAGCACGTCCGACGGGATGCCGTTGAGCTTGGTGTCGAGCTGGAGCGCGGTCACGAACTCCGGTGTGCCGGCGACCTTGAAGTCCATGTCACCGAACGCGTCCTCGGCACCGAGGATGTCGGTGAGGGTCACGTACTGGGTCTTGCCGTCCACCTCGTCGGAGATGAGCCCCATCGCGATGCCGGCGACCGGCGCCTTGAGCGGCACACCCGCGGAGAGCAGGCCCAGCGTCGACGCGCAGACCGAACCCATCGAGGTGGAGCCGTTGGAGCCGAGCGCCTCGGAGACCTGCCGGATGGCGTACGGGAACTCCTCGCGCGACGGCAGCACCGGGATCAGCGCGCGCTCGGCGAGAGCGCCGTGGCCGATCTCGCGACGCTTCGGCGAGCCGACCCGGCCGGTCTCACCTGTCGAGTACGGCGGGAAGTTGTAGTTGTGCATGTAGCGCTTGCGGTTCTCCGGGGACAGCGTGTCCACCATCTGCTCCATGCGGAGCATGTTCAGCGTGGTGACGCCAAGGATCTGGGTCTCGCCCCGCTCGAACAGTGCCGAACCGTGCACCCGGGGCAGCACGCCGACCTCGGCGGTCAGAGTACGGATGTCACGCGGGCCACGGCCGTCCATGCGGACCTGCTCGCGCAGCACGCGGTTGCGCACCTCGGACTTGGTAAGCGACCGGAAGGCGGCGCTGAGCTCCTTCTCCCGGCCCTCGAACCGGGCGCCGAGCTCCTCGGCGACGCGCGTCTTGACCCGGTCCAGGGCCTCCTCGCGGTCGGCCTTGCCGGCGATGGTGATCGCCTCGGCCACGTCGGCGCGGGCCACGTCGGCGACGGCGGAGTACACGTCGTCCTGGTAGTCCAGGAACACCGGGAACTCGGATACCGGCTTGGCGGCGACCTCGGCCAGCTCGCTCTGCGCGCGGCACAGCTCACGGATCGCGGGCTTCGCGGCCTCCAGGCCGCTCGCCACGACCTCCTCGGTGGGGGCGGTCGCGCCGGCCGAGATCAGGGCGACGGCGTTCGGGGTGGCCTCCGCCTCGACCATCATGATCGCGACGTCGCCGTCTTCGAGCGTGCGGCCGGCCACGACCATGTCGAAGGTGGCGCGAGCCAGCTCCTCCAGGGTCGGGAAGGCGACCCACTGGCCGTCGATGTGCGCGACCCGGGTCGCACCGATCGGGCCGGAGAACGGCAGGCCGGAGAGCTTCGTCGACATCGAGGCGGCGTTGATCGCCACGACGTCGTACGGGTGCTGCGGGTCGAGCGCGAGGATGGTCTCGACGACCTGGACCTCGTTGCGCAGGCCCTTGACGAACGACGGGCGCAGCGGCCTGTCGATCAGCCGGCAGGTGAGGATCGCGTCCTCGCTGGGCCGACCCTCACGGCGGAAGAACGAGCCGGGGATGCGACCCGCGGCGTACATCCGCTCCTCGACGTCGACGGTCAGCGGGAAGAAGTCGAACTGCTCCTTCGGCTGCTTGCCGGCGGTGGTGGCGGAGAGGACCACCGTCTCGCCCAGCTGGGCGATGACGGAACCGGCGGCCTGGCGGGCCAGCCGACCGGTGGAGAAGGTGATCTCGCGGGTGCCGAAGGACCCGTTGTCGATCACGGCGGTGCGGGATTCGGTGCCGAGTTTGGTCTCGGTCATGTGCTGTAGTGCTCCTTCGCGTCGTGGGCCCACGACATCGGGGAGCTGCTCAGCCGGCCGGTCTTCGATCGAAGCGCCCGGGTGGCCGGCATGATGCCGGGATTCCCGGGGGCCACTACCGGAGACCGGTACGCTGACCGGCTCCCTGTCGGGTGGTCGCGCGGCCCGTGTTCTTCAGGTGGGACGCGGTACGGGGGAGCGGCCGGTCGGCCACTCCCCCGTCACGTCACCGGCGCAGGCCGAGCCGCTCGATGAGCGACCGGTAGCGGGCAATGTCCTTCTTCTGGACGTAGTTGAGCAGCCGACGGCGACGGCCGACCAGCAGCAGCAGCCCACGGCGGCTGTGGTGGTCGTGCTTGTGCACCTTCAGGTGCTCGGTCAGCTCGGCGATCCGCTTGGTGAGGACCGCTACCTGGACCTCCGGCGAACCGGTGTCGCCCTCGGCGGTCGCGTACTCCGCGCGGATGCTGGCCTTGGCTTCCTGGTCGAGCGCCATGTTCTCCCTGTTTCGATGGGTTGATCAAGTGGGTGTCCGTCGTCCAGCTGGACCGGTAACGGACCGGTACCTCGCACCCGCGGCGTCGAGCAGGCACGCGAGGCCCCACGCCGGTCACCCGACGTCCCGGCAAGACTACCAGCCCCCGGCGGAACCGCCCGGTGAAGGGCTCGTCGGGAGCGGCGCGATCCTCCCGCGATGATCAGCTCAACGCGCGTCGGGTGCGTGCGACGTCCTCTTCGATCTGGGCGATCAACGGCTCCACCGAGTCGTACCGGACCTGACCGCGCAGGTGTGCCACGAAGTCCAACGCCAGCCGCTCGCCGTAGAGGTCACCGTCGAAGTCCAGCGCGTACGCCTCCACCCGCCGCTCCCGGCCGGAGAACGTCGGGTTGGTGCCCACCGACACCGCCGACATCAGCGGCTCGCGCTGCCCCCGGCGGATCAGTCGGGCCGCGTACACCCCGTCGGCGGGAACCGCCGCGTACCGGTGGCAGAGCAGGTTGGCGGTGGGGAAGCCCAGCACCCGGCCGCGCTGGTCGCCACGGACCACCACTCCCTCCACCCGGTGCTGACGGCCCAGCGCGGCTGCCGCCGCGCCCACGTCACCCGCGTCGACACAGGAACGGATGTACGTGGAGGAGAAGACGGTGCCGTCCTGCGTGACGAGTGGGGCGTCCTCCACGCCGAAGCCGAAGGTCTGACCCAGCCGCTCCAGCAGCGCCACGTCTCCGGCAGCCCGGTGCCCGAAGCGGAAGTTGCTGCCCACCACCACAAGTGCCGCGTGCAGGTGCTCGACAAGGATGTCGTGCACGAACTGCTCGGGCGGCAGCCGGGAGAACTCCGGGGTGAACGGCACCACGCAGAGCACGTCCACGCCGAGCGCCTCGATCAACTCCGCCTTGCGGGCCGGTTCGGTGAGCACCGCCGGGTGGGAGCCGGGCCGGACCACCTCGGCCGGGTGCGGGTCGAACGTGACCACCACCGACTGCACGCCCAGTTCCCGCGCCCGGGTCACGGCGTGCCCGATGGTCGCCTGGTGCCCCTTGTGCACGCCGTCGAAAACGCCGATGGTGACGACCGAGCGCCCCCAGCCACCGGGCGCCGCGTCGTACCCCCGCCACCGCTGCATGCCATTCCTCCCCTGCAAGGAAGGGCCCCTTCTTAACGCCTGGTGTAGAGGAAGGGCCCCTTATTAACCACTGGCCAGGCGGCCCCGCGCCGCGCCAGCCTGCTTTCCGCCGTCAGGCCGGGGCGAGCACGATCTCCGCGCGGGCCCGACCGTCCCGCTCGCTGACGATAGCGATCAGGCCGCCGGCCGGGCCGAACACGGCGTACGGGCCGGTGAGGCCGGCCGGGTCCAGCGGCCCGCCGTGGGCGAGCACCCGCGCCTCGTCGGGCGTCGCCTCCCGCCGCGCGAAGAACCTGTCGGCAGCCGCGTCCAGTGGCAGGTTCACCACGTCCGGGGCGCGCTGCTCCAGCTCGTCGAGGGTGGCCGCCTCGGCGAGGGTGAAGCCACCCACCGCCGTACGGCGCAGCGCGGTCAGGTGCCCACCGACACCGAGCGCCAGGCCCGCGTCCCGTGCGATCGCCCGGATGTACGTCCCCGAGGAGCACGTCACGGCCACGTCCACGTCCACCACGTCCGGTGTGCCGCAGCGGATCTCCAGCACGTCAAGCCGGGAGATGGTGACCCGCCGGGCCGGAAGTTCGACGCTCTCGCCGTCCCGGACCCGCTTGTACGCCCGCTGCCCGTCGATCTTGATGGCGCTGACGGCGCTGGGGCGCTGGTCGACCTCGCCGCTGAGCGCGTGCAGGGCGGCCCGGATGGCATCGTCGGTGACCTGGCCGGCGGGAGTGGTGGCGATCACGTCGCCCTCGGCGTCGTCGGTGACTGTCGCCTGGCCGAGCCGGATGGTGCCGGTGTAGCTCTTGCCGGCGCCGATCACGTAGGTCAGCAGCCGGGTGGCGCGGCCGACGCCGATGACCAGCACGCCGGTGGCCATCGGATCGAGGGTGCCGCCGTGCCCGACCCGCCGGGTCTTCGCCAGCCGGCGGATCCGCGCCACCACGTCGTGCGACGTCATGCCGCCGGGCTTGTCGACCACGATCAGACCATCGGTGCTCACATCGCCCAAGCCTGCCAGACGCGGGCCCCGGTCAACGGACGGCCCCGACCACCGCCCACCTGCCGTCGCGCAACCGCAGCAGCAGGGCGACCAGGCGGATCACCACGAACAGGGTGAGGCCGGCCCAGATGCCGCCCAGCCCCAGCTCGAGCCAGTAGGCGAGCCAGATGGCCGGCAGGAAACCGCCCACCGCAGCCACGATTGTGAGGTTGCGCAGGTAGACGACGTCGCCTGCGCCGATCAGCACGCCGTCGAGGGCGAACACCACCCCGGCCAGCGGCAGCATGACGACGAACCACGGCCACGCCACCATGGCCTGTTCGCGTACCTGCGGGTCGGAGGTGAACCACGACGGTACGACGCCGGCGCCGGCGGCGATGAGCAGCGCGAAGGCGACGCCGCAGACGCCGCCGAGCAGCCCGATCCGGCGGGCAAGTGCCCGCGCGCCCCCGTCGTCCCCACCGCCGAGGGCGGCGCCCACCAGGGACTGCGCGGCGATGGCCAACGCGTCGAGCACCAGCGCTGTGAAGAACCAGAGTTGCAGGGCGATCTGGTGCGCGCCGACGGCGGCGGCGCCGAAGCGGGCGGCGACGGCTGTCGCGGAGAGGAAGCTGGCCTGGAACGCCACGCCGCGGATCAGCAGGTCCCGGCTGAGCACCAACTGCTGGCGGATCACCCGTGGTCGGGGTCGCAGCGACACCCGCTCGGAGATCAGCGCCGCCGCGAAGAGCACCCCGCAGAGCGTCTGAGCGACGACGTTGGCGATCGCCGATCCGTTGAGGCCCAGCCCGACGGGATAGACAAGCAGCGGGCACAGCAGCGCGGAGAGCAGGTTGGGCCCGAGCACGAAGAGCAGGGGGCGGCGGGTGTCCTGCACGCCCCGCAGCCAGCCGTTGCCGGCGGCGGCGAGCAACAGGCCGGGGGCGCCGAGGGCCGCGATCCGCAGCCAGTGTGCGGCGGCGTCGGCCACCTCGCCGCCACCGCCTGCGAGGGTACGCGCGAGCGCGCCCCCGCCGAACTGCATCCCGACCGCGATCAGCAGTCCGACGCCGAGCGCCAGCCAGGACGACTGGACTCCCTCGGCAACGGCTGCCGCCCGGTCGCCGGCGCCGAAGCGGCGGGCTGAGCGGCCTGTGGTGCCGTAGGCGACAACGGTGCCGACCCAGGCGGTGAGTGTCATCACAGTGCCGCCGATGGCGAGCGCGGCGAGCGGCACCCGGCCGAGGTGCCCGACCACTGCCGTGTCGACGAGCACATAGAGCGGCTCGGCGGCGAGCACGACGAGGGCCGGTAGGGCGAGCGCGGCGATCCGACGCGGCGAGGCTGGCTCGTTGGTGGCCGTCGCGGTGCCGGTGAGGACTGGCTGGTTCATCGCCGCCGATCCTGGCACGCCCCTTGTAAGGAGCACAAGAGCAGTGATCGCTTACGCATTTCTCGCTCGGTGTGAACGGCGAGGTATCGAGGCCGTCGGAGGTGGGACCGAGAGCGTCCCACTTGCGGAGGTCATTACCCTGGTCGGGACTCCCACTCCCGTGGTTCACATTTTGACAGCGATAGGGCCTACATTGAGCAGCAACTATCCCCCGCACGAAGGGCAGCAGCCCGACCCCAACGTCACACCCTGGAGCGGGCCGCCAGCCCCGCAGCAGGGCGGGTATCCGTCCTACGAGCAGCCCCCGGCTCCGCAGTACGGCGCCCCGGCTCCGCAGTACGGCGCCCCGATGCCCCCGCCGCAGTACGGCGTCCCTGTTCCGCCGCCGAAGAAGTCGAACAAGGGCCTGGTCATCGGCCTGGTCGCCGGCGCGGTGGTCCTGATCCTCGCGATCTGCGGCGCCGGAATCGGGCTCCTGGTCGCCTACGGCGGCGACGACGAGCCCTCGACCGTCGCATCTGCCGGCCCTACCCCGGGCACTGATGGCGGCAGCTCGCCGGACCCGGCGGCCACCCCCACGCCCGGCCAGTCGGCTCCGTCGAACGACAACAACTCGATGACAGCCCGGTTCTCCAGCGACCTGTCGAACGTCTGCGAGGGCAGCCAGATCCTCAACGCGGCCCCCTACAACGGCCCGTCCGGCGCCAAGGCGTACACGTTCTCGAACAACCCGGACCGGCCGACGTTCTGGTCGTCGAAGTTCGTCGGCTCGACCAAGCCGTACTACGCCAAGAGCAGTGAGTACGAGAGCGTGTCGGTGGTCGGCTGCCTGAAGTTCGAAGAGGGCAGCCAGGGCACGCCGAAGAAGTGCCAGTACAAGGACAGCTCGCAGAAGCAGGTCACCGTCGACTACGTCTCGTCGCGCTACACACTGACCTTCTACGCGGCCAAGACCGCCGAGAAGATCGGCGACGGCGGCACCGTGACCGCCCCGGCAGCCCGGTGCCCGAGCGTCATCTCCTACGACAAGTCCACGATGAGGGCGTACGCGGCCCCGGACTCCGGAACGATCGAAGCCGCCCTGGACAAGTTCCTGTCCTGAGCGGCTCCTGCGGGTGGCCGGGAAATACGGGGGACCCGGCCGCCCCCGGCAGTCATGTCGGCCGGCGGCAACGAGTGGGATATCAGAAGGGACGGGCGGTGACGCTGTCGATGACTACATCGACGTCGTCACCGCCGGTCATTTCGGGTCACTGACGGGTGTCCATCGAGGTCTGCAGTGCGCGGCGAGCCTGCTCGCGGGCGTCGTCGGTGGTCTCGGGCTTGGGCTTGTTCGGCATGGTGGCGCTCCTTCCAGGGTGCGAGCCGCCGACACGCGGCGACCCTCACGGGCGGTCGTACTGAACGCCCCACGGCAGTCCGGGGTTACCGGAACAGCCGGCTGGGCCGCGTGAGCCCGGGTCGGTCTGACCCTGGAGGAGGGCAGCGCGAGGTGTGGCGCCACCACCCACGACCTGCGCCGCAACGCGCCGCAGGCCGTCTCCCAAGTTATCGTTCAGGTCGACCAACTGCTTAGGGTTCCCGCCATCTGGACGGCGCACGACCCTGCTCAGCGGGCCAGGAAGTGCCACCCCAGCCACCACCAGAAACCGAACAGACCGATCCGGCCCACCGGTACCGGACCCACCTCGTAGCGCATCACGTACGCGCAGACCTCACCCATTGTGGGGATCCTGGAGCCCTCCCGGCGTGCCAGCCACTCGACCACGCCGAAGAGCACGAGCGCCACGAGGAAACCGCCGATAGCCAACGCCCGCATCATCGCCGCACCAGCCCCCAGAACGCGGCCAGCCAGGCAAACCAGGCAGCCGAGCGGGTCAGTTGGTCCTCCAGCAGCGGATCGGCAAGCCGCGAGAAGGTGGGAAAGTCATCGCCGACTGCCAGCACGAAGGTGGCACCCTCGAAGACGCCGAAGATCACCGCCGGCACCGCCCACCAGGCCGCCCCCGCACCCAGCCGACGCGGCGCCGGCCGCCGTGGCACGCGGTTGCTCAGACCGAGCCAGATCAGCACCCCGCCGGTGCCGAGCGTGTAGAGATTGGCCTCGGTCGAGAACGACGGGAACCGGCCACCGACGAGTGACAGGCAGACAAGAACCGGGACGGACACGGCGGGCCGGTCCCAGACTCGGGGGGCCTCCATGGTGAGGTCGTGCGGCTGCTCCATCCCGCAATTCTTCCCGGTCAACCTGAGTGCCGGAAGACCGACACCCCCCGGAGCTGACCCTGATCTTCGAGGTCAGCGGGCCGTATCGATGAGCGCCGCGCCAAGCTCGGCCCGGATCGCCGCGACCACCTGCTCGACGGTGCCCCGACCGGTGAACCCCGCCGCGAGCCGGTGCCCGCCCCCGCCCAGCACCACAGCCACCCGGCTGACGTCGACAGCGCCCTTGCTGCGCATCGACACGGCCCAGGTGTCGGGAGTGGTCTGCTTCAGCACGCAGCTCACGTCCGCCTCGGCGGTGCAGCGCACCGAGTCGATGAGCGCCTCCAGCACGTACGGCCGCTGGTCGTGACGGGCCAGGTCGTCGAGGGTTGCGAAGGTCCACACCAGACCTCGCCCGTCGGCGGCGGCCGGTTCCAGCCGGGCCCTGCCGAGCACCTCACCGAAGAGCCGCACGGCGCCGAAGGGCCGGGTGTCGAAGACCTGGCGGGAGATGTCACCGGGCGAGATGCCGGTGGCCAGCAACCGGGCGGCCAACTGGTGCACCGCCGGGGTGGTCGCCTCGAACCGGAACGAGCCGGTGTCCGTGGTGAGGGCCACGTACAGGCATTCCGCGACGGCCCGGTCCAGCGGTACGCCCAGCCGGGTCAACAACTGCTCGGCCACCACCGACGTCGCCGCGGCGCTCGCGTCGATCAGGTTCACCGTCCCGAAGCCGGGATTTGAGGCGTGGTGGTCGAGCACCAGCGACGCGCCCGCCGCCGACAGTCGCCCGGCCAGCTCGCCGAGGCGCGACTCGCTGGCCGCGTCGAAGCAGATGACCAGATCGGGGGCCGGGTCCGCCGCGCCCGCCGGGACCAGCAGGTCCAGGCCGGGCAGACCCCGGAACGGCTCCGGGACCTCCGGCGGCCCGGGAAAGGTCGCCTGCAACCGGTGTACGCCGAGCTGGCGCAGGCCCAGACCGAAGCCGAGCATGCTGCCCAGCGCGTCGCCGTCCGGGTTGACGTGACAGATCAGCAGCACCCGGCCGGTCGCCGGGAGGTCGCGGATCAGCGCCTCGGCGGCGGCCCAGTCCGCCTCGGCGGGGCCGGTGCCGGTCATTGCGGCGAGCTGGGTGCCGGCGGCGCCGGTCACCGCGCTTCCCCACCCCGGGGGGTGTCTGTGGCCTCGTCGGCCTCGTCGGCGTCGTCCTCGTCCTCGTCGACCCGGTACGGCTGCGGCTCACCCGCGTACTTGGCCTGGGCTGCGAGGCGCTGCACCTCGGCGTCGGCGTTGCGGGCGGCGGCGAGCAGGTCGTCGATGTGCTTGACCTGGTCCTGTACGTCGTCGAGGACGAACGTCAGCGTCGGCGAGTGCCGCAGCCCGAGCGCCTTGCCGACGGTGCTGCGCAGCATCCCCTTGGCGCTCTCCAGCGCCGCAGCGGTGTCCGCCTGGGCCACCGCGTCACCGAGCACCGTGTAGAACACCGTCGCGTCCCGCAGATCCGCTGTGATCCGGGCGTCGGTGATGGTGATCATGCCGAGCCGCGGGTCCTTGATCTGGCTCCGCACCACCGACGCGACCAGCTCACGCACCCGCTCGGCGTGCCGGCGTACCTTGGCCGGATCAGACATCTCGCCACCTCCACGGCGTCCTGCTCCCGGTCGACCGGCGACCGTGGCCGCCGGCCGACCGGCCAACATCTCGAACACTACCTTCGCGGCCCGCACCGGTCGCCCGGCACCGCCGGCACTCCTGTTCACGCCCGGCGCTGCCGTAATTCTGGTCACGCCGGGCGCGGCCGGCGTTCCTGGTTCACGCCAGGCGCCGCACGCAATCAGTCGTCGTCGAGGCCGTACAGCCGGCGTCGAACCGACAGCAACTCGACCTCGGGGCGAGCGGCAACCAGATGCTCGCAAGAGTCGAGCACCTCGCGGACGTGTACCGCCTCGGCGGCCACAACGGCCACCGCTATCTCTGCCCGACCTTGCAGGTCGAGCGCACCCACCTCGGCGGCCGAAACCTCGAAGCGGCGCAGGGCCGCCACGATCGGCCGTACATATGATCTCTTGGCTTTGAGCGACCTGGAGTCGCCTGGCAGCAGCAGGTCGAAGACCGCGGTTCCGGTGAACATCGCCACGGACGATACCGGCAACCCACCCCGCATGATCAAGGGGTTTACGCCGGTCGGCGTAAACCCCTTGATCAGCGTGTCACTGCCGGATCAGGCGCGAACCTTCTCCCGCATCTCGAAGGTCTCGATGACGTCGCCGACCTGGACGTTGTTGTAACCACCCAGGGTCAGACCACACTCGAAGCCCTCGCGGACCTCGGTGGCGTCGTCCTTGAACCGCTTGAGCGAGGTGATCGTGAGGTTGTCCGCCACGACCGTCCCGTCCCGAAGCAGCCGAGCCTTCGCGTTGCGTCGGATGATGCCCGACCGGACGATGCAACCGGAGATGTTGCCGATCTTGGACGAGCGGAAGACGTCGCGGATCTCCGCGCTGCCCAGCTCGACCTCCTCGTACTCCGGCTTGAGCAGGCCCTTGAGCGCTGCCTCGATCTCCTCGATGGCCTGGTAGATGACGGTGTAGTACCGGATCTCCACGCCCTCGCGGTCGGCCATCTCGCGGACCTTGTTCGAGGCCCGCACGTTGAAGCCGATGATCGTGACCGGCTCGGACGAGGCACTCGCGAGCATGACGTTGCTCTCGGTGATCGCGCCGACGCCCCGGTCGAGGACCTTGAGCTGGACCTCCTCGGGAATGTCGAGGTTGAACAGCGCGTCCTCCAGGGCCTCCACCGAACCGGAGACATCGCCCTTGAGGATGAGGTTGAGCGACGTCTTCTCGCCCTCCTTGAGCTGCTCCATGAGCGTCTCGAGGGTGGCCCGACCACGGGAGTTGGCGAAGGACGCCGCCCGCCGCCGTGCCTGCCGCTGCTCGGCGATCTGCCGCACCGTGCGGTCGTCCGCCGCGGCGAGGAACGTGTCTCCCGCGCCGGGCGGCGCGGTCAGACCCAGCACCATGACCGGACGCGCCGGCCCAGCCTCGGAGAGCTGGTTGCCGTTCTCGTCGAGCATGGCCCGGACCCGGCCGTGCGCCCCACCGGCGACGATCGAGTCGCCCGCCCGCAGGGTGCCCTTCTGCACCAGCACCGTCGCCACCGCACCGCGGCCCTTGTCCAGGTGCGCCTCGATGGCCACACCCTGCGCCGGCCCGTCGATCGGAGCGGTCAGCTCCAGCGACGCGTCGGCGGTCAGCAGGACGGCCTCGAGCAGCTCCTCGATGCCGATGCCCGGCTTGGCTGCCACGTTGACGAACATGGTCTCGCCGCCGTACTCCTCGGCGACCAGGCCGTACTCGGTCAGCTGCTGGCGAACCTTGTCCGGGTTGGCCTCCGGCTTGTCGACCTTGTTGACCGCGACCACGATCGGCACGTCGGCCGCCTTGGCGTGGTTCAACGCCTCGATGGTCTGCGGCATCACACCGTCGTCGGCCGCGACGACCAGGATCACGATGTCCGTGACCTGGGCGCCACGAGCACGCATGGCGGTGAACGCCTCGTGACCCGGGGTGTCGATGAAGGTGACCGCCCGGTCCTCGCCCTCGTGCGGGACGTGGACCTGGTAGGCACCGATGTGCTGGGTGATGCCACCCGCCTCACCGGCCACGACGTTCGCCTTACGGATGGCGTCGAGCAGCTTGGTCTTACCGTGGTCGACGTGACCCATGACGGTCACCACCGGCGCACGGCTGACCAGACGCTCCTCGGCCACCTCCGCGTCGAGGTCGATGTTGAACTGCGCGAGCAGCTCGCGGTCCTCGTCCTCCGGGCTGACGATCTGGATGTCGAAGCCCAGGTGCTCACCCAGCAGGTGCAGGGTGTCGTCAGAACAGGACTGGGTCGCGGTCACCATCTCGCCCAGGTTGAACATCTCCTGGACCAGCGAACCCGGGTTGGCGTTGATCTTGTCCGCGAAGTCGGACAGCGAGGCGCCACGGGAGAGCCGGACGACCTGACCCTGACCCCGGGGAGCACCCGAGCTCATGGTCGGAGCCGACAGGTTGTCGAACTCCTGTCTGCGCTGCTTCTTGGACTTGCGACCGCGCGTCGGCCGACCACCCGGACGCCCGAAAGCACCCGCGGCGCCGCCGCCACGGCCACGACCGCCCGCACCCGGACGACCGCCGCCACCGGCCGGACCACCCGGACGGAAACCGCCACCGGGAGCACCCGCACCGCCGCCGGGACCGCCACGGTAGCCACCGCCACCGCCGGCACCCGCGCCGCCACCGGGGCCGCCGCGGTAACCGCCGCCACCGCCACCGCCGCCGGGACCGCCACGGAAACCGCCGCCACCGCCACCGGGACGACCTGCGCCGCCACCGGGACGACCGGCGCCACCGGGACCGGGGCGACCGGCAGCCGGACGCTGGCTCGGCATGGACGCCGGGCTGGGCCGCGGCGGCATGGAGTTCGGGCTCGGCCGCGGCGGCATGCCCGCCGGAGTGTTGGGCCGAGGGCCACCCGCACCGGCGGCCGGGGGCCGCTGCTGCTGGCCACCCTGGATGCCGAACGGGTTGTTACCGGCGCCGCGCGCCGGCGGGCGACCGCCCGGCCGGGCACCCGGACCGGGAGCCGGCGTGCTCGGACGAGCTGCCGGCGAACCGGGACGGGGCGGCATCGCCGCGGGACCCGGCCGAGGACCGGGCCGGTTACCGCCGTCTGCCGGAGGCTCCCGGCGAACGGGGTTGTCCCGCTGCTGCTGGCGGGCTGCCTGCGCGGCCTTGACCGCGGCCTCCTGCTCAGCCTTCAGCGCGGCGGCACGCGCCTCCGCGGCCGCCACCTCGATGTCGTGGGCACTCGCCGGCTTGGCGACCGGGGTCACCGTCTGCGGCGCACCGGGAACCGGCCCCTTGGGCTTCGGACCGGGTGCCGGCGCGGCCGGCCGCCGGGGCGGCATCGGCTTGGCCGAGACCCGGGGCGCGCCCGGGGTCGGGGACGGCGTGGGACTCGGGGTCGAAGCCGGCGCCGACGCGGGCGCCGACGGGGCGGCCGGTGCCGGAGCACCGGTCGACGCGACGAATGCGTTACGCAGTCGTCGGGCGACGGGCGCCTCGACGGTGCTGGACGCGGACTTCACGAACTCGCCCATTTCCTTCAGCTTGGCGAGAACGGTCTTACTCTCGACCCCGAGCTCTTTTGCAAGCTCGTGTACGCGGGCCTTGCCTGCCACTGCACTCCTCACTCCGAGGTCGTGCGGGCAGCACCCGCAGCGACCTCACTCGTGCACTTGAAGCCTGGTCATTTCAGGGACTTCATCGTGTGCTCATGTCGGTCGTCCTACCCTGCTAGCGACCCTCGCCCGGTCGGGCTGACCGGACGTAGTGGTTGGCGCATCGACGTGCTCTGCCAGCACACCGTGGTCGAGGACCTCGGTGATGCGCAGCGCTCGCCCAAAGGCGCGGCGCCGCACCGCCAGCGCGAAGCAGGCCGGATCCGGGTGCATGTTCGCTCCCCGACCCGGCAGCCTGCGGAACGGATCAGGCCGGAGGCTGTAGCCAGCCTCGTCCCCGATCGCGACGACCCGCAGCAATTCGCTGGCCGGCGCGCGCTTCCGGCAACCCACACAGGTGCGCTCCGGCTGCGCGCGTCGTACCACTGGAGGAAGTCTACCCCTAGCTGCCCGAGATCGCGCTGCCCGGCTCCGGTACCTGATCAGCTCCGCCACGCGCGGCAGGCGCGGCCTGCTCAGCGTCGGACCGGATGTCGATACGCCAACCGGTCAAACGGGCAGCGAGGCGGGCGTTCTGCCCCTCCCGGCCGATGGCGAGGGAGAGCTGGAAATCCGGGACGGTCACCCGGGCGGCCCGGCCGGCCAGGTCCACCACCTCGACCCGCAGGGCCTTGGCCGGCGACAACGCGTTGCCGACGAAGGTGGCCGGGTCGTCCGACCAGTCAATGATGTCGATCTTTTCGCCGTGCAGCTCGCTCATCACGGCCCGGACGCGCTGACCCATCGGGCCGATACAGGCGCCCTTGGCGTTCACCCCGGGGACGGTCGAGCGTACGGCGATCTTCGTACGGTGACCTGCCTCACGCGCGATCGCGCCGATCTCCACGGTGCCGTCAGCGATCTCCGGAACCTCCAGCGCGAACAACTTCTTGACAAGCGCCGGATGCGACCGGGACAGGGTGATCTGCGGCCCGCGCATGCCCTTGGCCACGTGCACCACAACGCAGCGGATCCGCTCGCCGTGGGCGTACCGCTCGCCGGGCACCTGCTCGGACTGCGGCAGCACGCCCTCCAGCTTGCCCAGGTCGACGCTGACGATGCCCTTCTCGATCCGCGTCTCGTGGGCCTGCACCACGCCGGTGACCAAGTCACCCTCGCGGCCCACGTACTCGCCGAAGTGCACCTCGTCGGTGGCCTCCCGCAGCCGCTGGAGGATCACCTGCTTCGCGGTCATGGCGGCGATCCGGCCGAAGTCGTGCGGGGTGTCGTCCCACTCCCGCACCAGGCTGCCGTCGGAGTCCATCTCCTGCGCGTACACGAGGGCAGCGCCGGACTTGCGGTCGATCTCCACCCGGGCGTGCGGCTCGGCGCCGTCGGTGTGCCGGTAGGCGGTCAGCAACGCGGTCTCGATCGCCGCGAGAATCGTGTCGAACGGGATCTCCCGCTCGCGCTCGAGTGCGCGTAGCGCCGCGAGGTCGATGTTCACCTCTCCTCGTCCTCCACATCATCTTCGTCGTCGATGTCGTCTGAATCGTCGGTGTCGTCGGTGTCGTCGGCGTCGTCGAACTCGTCGTCGACGTCGGTGTCGTCGGGCTCACCCAGCTCGGCGAGGCGGGTGAACTCGACCTGCACCCGGCCCGGCCCCAGCTCGGCGTACGTAAAGGAGTCGCGACCGGAGTCGGTCTCCAGCTGCACTGTCTCGTCGTCGGCAGCGACCACCCGGCCGGTCAGCTGGCGACCCCCGGAGGGCTCGGCGCGCTGGCCGGGCAACGCGACCGCGCCCCGGACGGTGACCTTGACGAGCCGGCCAACGTTGCGCCGCCAGTGCCGGGGCAGGGTGAGCGGCCGGTCCACGCCCGGCGAGCTGACCTCGAGCTGGTATTCCCCGGCGAGGATGTCGCCGCCGGACTCCTCGGCCGCGTCCAGCGCGGCCGAGACCGCGCGGGAGACGTCGGCGACGGCGTCCAGGTCGATCCCGCCGTCGGCGTCCACGATCACCCGCACCACGTGCCGGCGGCCGGCCCGGGAGACCGACAGGTCCTCCAGGTCGTAGCCCGCGCCGTTGACCACCGGCTCGATCACGGTCCGCAACTGGGTGCGTCGCGCCGCCAGATCACCGCCACCACGGGGAGCCGCGGTGCCGCGCGAGGCGCGGGGAGCACCGTCACGAGAACCGCTGTCGCGGGAACCGCCGTCGCGGGGTCGACCCGTCGACCTGGTGGCACGGCCACGCTGTGTCATCTCCGCACCCTTTCACTGGTCGATCGGGACGCTCGTCCCGCCATGCCGGCACGCCACCGGAGCGGACGCGCCGGCGGCTGCGCAGAGCGTAACGCGCCCGCCGGTCGCCGGACCGGGCGGCGCACCGACGCCGGTGGCCCGCGGACCGGCACGCATGGTGTTGACTTGCCCGGTGGGGATCGGCAGAACGACACAGCGCAACCATTCATCCGGACATTCCCGGCGAAAGCTCTTGCGCGCCGGAGCGCTGTTGGCGCTCGGCGGCGGCGTGGCCCCGCTGACCGGCTGTGATCTTTTCGATCGGGACGACAAGCCGGCACCGCCACCGGACCCGCTGCGGCCGATGGTCGACGAGTCGTTGGGGCTGGCCGCGGCACACCGGGAGGTCGCCGTGGCCCATCCGGACCTGGCCGGCCGCCTCGACCCCATCGCCGCGACGCACACCGCGCACGCCACCGAACTCGCCCGGGTCATCGGCGTCGCGCTCCCCTCGGCGCCCGCCGCAGCGCCGAGCAGCACCCCGGCGGCAGAGCCGGCCGGCGCGCTGGCCGCCCTGCGTGCGCTGGAGAAGACCGCCCAGCAGTCCGCGACAGCCGCCTGCGCGTCAGCACCTGCGGACCGTGCGGCGCTGCTCGGCTCCATCGCCGCCGCGCGGGCCACCCACCAGGAGGCACTGAAGTGAGGCAGCCGACCCCCGGGGAGGCGCTCGCCGCCGCCCTCTCCGCCGAGTACGCGGCCATCTACGCCTACGGGCGCATCGGCGTCCGGCTCACCGGGGCGGCACGCGACGCCGCACGGCAGGCCGAGGCGTCGCATCGGCGTCGGCGCGACGCGCTCGTGGTGCAGCTCAGCACCACCGGCGGCACCGTGCCACCGGATCGGGCCGGGTACGCGCTGCCGTTCGCCGTCACCGACCGGGCCAGCGCGTTGCGGCTTGCCGTCGAGGTGGAGGAGCGGACGGCGGCGCACTGGCGGGCCGCGTTGGCGTCCACCACCGGCGCCGACCGCGACCAGGCGCTGGCCGCCCTCGTCGAGTACGCCGTACGCGCCACCAGGTGGCGCAAGACCGCCGGCGTCGCCCCGCTGACTGTCGCATTTCCCGGTCGCCCGAGCTGAACTGAATCCGCTCCGGTTGCGGTGCGCATACCAGGTATGCATACTCCGTTGCCATGTCCATCCGTCACGGGCTGCTCGCCCTCCTCGAACGCGGCCAGATGTACGGCTACCAGCTGCGCGCCGCATTCGAGGAGTCGACCGGATCGACGTGGCCGCTGAACATCGGGCAGGTCTACACCACGCTGTCCCGGCTGGAACGCGACGGACTGGTGCGCCCGCTGCCGGAGAGCGAGGCGGGGCAGCGCCCGTACGAGATCACCGACGCCGGCCGGGCGGACCTGGCCCTGTGGTTCGCCACCCCGATCAGCCGCAACGACCGCCCCCGCGACGAACTGGCGATCAAGCTGGCGTTGGCGCTGACCACCCCCGGGGTGGACGTCCGCTCGGTGGTGCAGGCCCAGCGCAGCGCCACGATGCGGGCCCTTCAGGAGTTGACCAGGTTGAAGTACGCCAGCGACCGTCCGGAGGACCTGCCCTGGCGGCTGGTGCTGGACTCGATGGTGTTCCAGGCCGAGGCGGAGGTGCGCTGGTTGGACCACTGCGAGAGCAGCCTCGTCCGGCACCGGCCCACCGGCCCGCCGCCCCCGCTGCCCGGCCCGGGCGCCGACGGGGCGCCGGACGCGGCACGATGGGCCGACGAGGGGGCGCGCCGGTGAGCGACCCGGACGACGCGGTGCTGGAGCTGCGCGCCGTCCACCGCACCCACGGGACCGGCGCGGCGGCGGTGCACGCCCTGCGCGGTGTCAGCCTGGTCGTCCGGCCGGGTGAGCTGGTCGCCGTGATGGGTCCGTCCGGCTCCGGCAAGTCGACGCTGCTGGCCCTCGCGGGCGGCCTGGACCGCCCGACCCGCGGCGACGTACGGGTCGAGGGGCAGCAGCTCGGGGCGTTGGACCCGCGCGGGCTGGCCCAGCTGCGCCGCCGCCGGATCGGCTACATCTTCCAGCAACTCAACCTGCTGGGCAGCCTGAGCGCGCTGGAGAACGTCGCGCTTCCGCTGGAACTCGACGGCGTGGGCGGGCGCAAGGCCCGTACTGCCGCCCTGGCCGCGCTGGCCGAGGTGGGGCTGCCGGCCCTTGCCGACCGTTTCCCCGACCAGCTCTCCGGCGGCCAGCAGCAGCGGGTGGCCATCGCCCGCGCGCTTGTGGGCGAGCGGCGGCTGGTGCTCGCCGACGAACCGACGGGGGCGCTGGACTCGCAGACCGGTGAGGCGGTGCTGCACCTGCTGCGCCGCCGGGTCGACGCGGGCGCCGCCGGCATCCTCGTCACCCACGAGGCGCGGCACGCCGGCTGGGCCGACCGGGTGGTGTTCCTGCGCGACGGGGTGCTCGTCGACACGACGGCCCCGCTGGGCAGCGTCGAGCAACTGCTGTCCGGCAGCGACCGTTGACCCTCCGCCGGACGACGCGGGCAGCCGGCCCGGTCACCGACGCTTCGCCCGCTCAGCCGGTGCCGCCGCGCGTACCACGGGGGCGGCGGCGCTTCGCCGAGCTGGCCGGATCCTGGCGGGCGGCGTTGCGGATCGCCCGGCGGGAGTCGCGGCGGGCGCGCCGACGTACCGCCCTGGTGCTCGCGATGATCGCCCTGCCGGTGCTGGTGCTGTCCTTCCTCGCGGTGAGCTACGACATGGCCGAGTTGACCGCGCAGGAAAAGATCGACAGGCGCCTCGGGATCGCCGACGCGGAACTGCGGTGGTTCGCCGACACCCCGATCGATCAGGACGAGTGGGGTGAGAGCTGGTATCCCCGCAACGGCGACGCCGAGGCGTCCAGCCATCCGGCCACGGCCGCCGAGGTGAGCGCGTTGCTCGGTCCGGGCAGCCGGTTCACCGAGGTACGCGGCCGGATGCCGCTGACAGTGCAGGGCCCCGAGGGGGAGGAGACCTTCCAGGCCCGGGTGCTCGACCTCACCGACCCGCTGGCCCGGGGGCTTGTGCGGTTCCGGTCGGGGAGGGCACCTCGGGAGCCCGCCGAGGTGGCGGTGAGCCCGACCGCGCTGCGCCGCCTCGACGTACGCCTGGGCGCGGTGGTGGCCACCGCTGACGGGCTGAGGGCGTACACGGTGGTGGGGGTGGTCGAGTTTCCCGACGACCTCGGCCCGACGGTGGCGCTGCACCCGTCGGCCGTACCTCGCAACGAGCCACTTCTCGACAGCAGTTGGCTTGTGGATGTGCCCGGCGGTGTCGACGCCGCGATGGTGGCCCGGCTCAACGACAACGGCGTGGGGGTGGGGACGCCCGACCCCCACCGCACGGGCGGGGGGACCCCCCCCGGGCGCGGGGCCGGCGGACCCCCCGCTTCCAACGACCTCAGCACCGGGGTGCTGATCGCCGGCCTCGGGTTGCTGGAGGTGGTGCTGCTGGTCGGGCCGGCGTTCGCGGTGGGTGTCCGCCGACGACGCCGGGACCTGGCGCTGGTCGCGGTGGCCGGCGGGGACTCCGCCCAACTGCGTCGGGTCGTGCTCGCCGACGGTGTGGTGCTGGGCGTGCTGGGGGCCGTCGTCGGGCTGCTGCTCGGGGTCGCCGCCGCGTTCGCGGGTCGCCCGCTGATGGAGCAGTACGTCTTCAGCGCCCGGTTCGGCGGGTACCGCTGCTGGCCGGCGGCGCTCCTGGTGCTCGCTGGGGTAGCGGTGCTGGCCGGGGTCCTCGCCGCGGTCGCGCCGGCCTGGACGGCCGCCCGCCAGGATGTCGCGGCCGGGCTCGCCGGGCGGCGTACCCCGCCGACGTCCCGGACCCGGTGGCTGGCCCTGGGGGTGGTGTTGACCTGCGGCGGGGCGGCGCTCGCCGCGTACGGGGCCACCCAGACGTCGGCGGCGGTGATCCTGACCGGCCTGATCCTCGGCGAACTCGGTCTGGTGTGTTGCACACCCACGCTGATCGGCGTGCTGGCGAGGCTCGGCCGGGTGCTGCCACTGGCTCCCCGGATCGCGCTGCGTGACGCCAGCCGCAACCGGGCCGCCGCCGCACCGGCGATCTGCGCGGTGATGGCCGCCGTGGCCAGCAGTGTGGCCCTCGGCGGGTACCTGGCCAGCGACCGCGTCCGGCAAGCGGACACCTACCAGCCGATACTGCCGACGGGCCACCTGCTGGTCAACCCGGAGCACTCGACCCGGCGGCCCACGCTGGCCCAGGTGACCGCCGCGGCACAGGAGACGTTGGGCACCGACGCCGTCGCCTCAGTGCAGACGGTTGCCTGCGCCGAAGCGGGCAGCGGCTACTGCGACGTCACACCGCAACTGCCGCCGACACAGGTCTGCCCCTGGCAGCCCGATGCTGTCCTGTCCGCGTCGCAGCGCCGGCAGGCACGGGCCGACCCGCGTTGCCAGGTCTCCGAGACGACGCGCTTCGTCCCCTGGGTGCAGTCCTGGGTGGATGACGGCACGGCCCTGCCGTTGTTGACCGGCGCCGACCCTGCGGCGACCGCCACCGCAGCCGGGGTGCTGCGGGCCGGTGGCGTGGTGGTGACCGACCCGCGCTACGTGCACGACGGCCGGGTGACAGTACGGATGACGCCGTCGGACGGCGGAACGCCGATAACCGCGGACTTCCCCGGGTACGCGCTGCCCGCGTTCGTGGGCGAGTCCCGCCTGCTGCTGTCCGAGCCCTCGGCCCGCAGCCTCGGCCTGCGCGTGTCGTCCGCCGGTTGGGTGGTCGGCACCGCGACGCCGCCGGACAGACAGCAGCAGGAGCGGTTCACCGCCGTCCTGCGGCCCTTCGGGCCGATTTCGCTGAGCGTCGAGTCCGGCGCCGCCCCCACCGACATCTCACCGGTGCTTCTCCTGCTCGCCGCGGCGGCCGGCTTGATCACAGTGGGCGCCGCCGGGATCGCGACAGCGCTCGCCGCCGCCGAGGGGCGGGCCGAGTTGTCCACCCTCGCGGCGGTCGGCGCGGCCCCGGCGGTACGCCGGATGCTGGCGATCTGCCAGGCCGGGGTCATCGCGGGTCTCGGTTCGGTGCTCGGCATCGTGGCCGGGCTGGGCACCGCGGCGATAGTGCTGTTCTCGGTCAACCGCCAGTACGCGGCGGCCTGGCCGGCACCCGCCCCGTACCCGTACGTGGTGCCGTGGCCGGTGCTCGGCGTCCTGGTGCTGGTGCCTCTGGTGGCGATGCTCGGCGCGGGCCTGTTCACCCGCGCGCGGCTGCCGATCGAGCGGCGGTTGGACTGACCCGAGGTCGGTGGGATTCACCGCTGTGGAAACCTGGGCCGTCCGGAGGTGCCACCGGGGCGCGGCAGCCGGCAGACTGGTCCGCGTGTCTGCGCTTGGAACACTCACCCGTCGGGTCGGCCATCACCGCTGGTTCGGTGCCGCCGCCCGCCTGCTGGTGCCCGCCGACCGGATCGTCGGCCGGCTCACCCGTGGGCGGGTGGTCGCGCTCGGCCTGATCCCGTCCCTCGTCATCACCACCACCGGCCGCCGCTCCGGCAAGCCGCGCAGCAACCCCCTGCTCTACGTGCCCGACGGCGACGCCTACGTGGTGATCGGCTCCAACTGGGGGCAGACGCAGCAGCCCGCCTGGTCGCTGAACCTGCTCGCCGAGCCGACCGCCGAGGTGGACGTGCGGGGCCAGCGGATCCCGGTGCGCGCCGTGCTGGCCACCGGCGTCGAACGGGACCGGCTGTGGCAGCTGCTGGTCACCGAGTGGCCGGCGTACCGCGCGTACGTCGAGCGGGCCGGCGATCGGGAGATCCGGGTCTTCCGGCTGGAGCCGACCGGGCGCGGCGCGCCGGCCGAGCCACGGTCGGCTGGCTAGGCTGACCTCGGGTTCGAGTCGGAGGTGGCGGCGGTGAGGGCGAGCAGTCAGCCGATCCGGCGAGCCGTACGGACACCCACGAGGGCCGCCGGATGAGCGTGAGCGACGATCAGCCCCGGGTGCGCGACGATCAACGGTGGACGGTCGCGGAGCGGGTGGCCGAGGCGATCCGACGGCGCTTCCCCGCCGACGTGCTGGCGATCGCGGTGCACGGTCCCCTGGCGCACGGCGACGACGACGGCGGTGGGGACGGCGAGGTGGGACTGCTGGTGGTCACCTACCGGCCGGGCACCGGTCCACGGCCGGCGACCCGGCGGGTCGACGGGGTGCTTGTCGACCTGACGGTGGCCGCCGCCGACGACTACCTCGGGCAGGCCCGGCAGCTCTCCCCGCTGTGGCCGTTGACCGCCGACCGGTACGTGACCACCCAGGCGCTGCACGACCCGACGGGTTGGCTGCGGACGTTGCGCGACGAGCATCTGGGCCGGCTGGCCCGCGCCCGGCCGGGCGAGTTCAGCACCGCCGCCCGGCAGTCGTGGTACAGGGGCAGTGCGGCGCATTCCCGGGCCGCCCGGCTCGCCGAGTGGTACGAGACCGACCAGGCGCTGCTCATGCTCGGTGAGGCGCGGCTGGCCGCGGCGACGGTGACCGGCCTGCTGAGCCGCACCTACTTCCGTGACCCGGGTGACGCGGTGCGACGCACCGGTCTGGCTGGCGCGGACATGACCGAGGTGGGTGTGGTGCTGACCCGGCAGGCCGACGAGCTGGCTGCCCGTGGCCGACCGGTGGACGGCACCGTCGACGACCTGCTCACCGGCTGACCGGCGTCACAGCCCGCCCTGCACGCCGATCAGCGAACCGATCAGATACGTAGCCCCGGCCGCCGCGGCACCCAGCAGCAGTTGCCGCAGCCCGCTTGTCCACCAGGGCCGGCGGGTGAAGCGCGCCACCACCGCGCCGGCGGCGAACAGCCCGAGCCCGCCCACGGCGAGCGCCAGCCAGAGGGCGCTGGCGCCCAGCAGGTACGGCAGCAGCGGCACCAGCGCGCCCACGGAGAAGAACAGGAACGAGGAGAACGCCGCCGCCCACGGGCTCGGCTGGTCGTCGGGGTCGACGCCCAACTCTTCTCGGACGTGCACCCGCAGCGCCTCTTCCGGGTCACGCCGCACCGCCTCGGCGACCTGGGTGGCCAGGTCCCGGGACAGGCCACGGGCCACCCACGCGTCGGCCAGTTCGCGGGCCTCCGCCTCGGGGTGCCGTTCCAGTTCCCGTCGCTCCTTGGCGACCTCGGCGGCGATCTGCTCGTTTGCCGACCGCACGCTCGTGTACTCGCCCAGCCCCATCGAGATCGCGCCCGCCACCAGGCCGGCGGAGCCGGTGAGCACGATGCTGCGCGGCGACACCCCACCGCCGCCGACGCCGGCGATGAGGGCGATGTTGGTGACCAGCCCGTCCATCGCGCCGAAGACGGCCGGCCGCAGCCAGCCGCCGGACACGTCCGCGTGGTGGGCTTCGCGGAGCGCCGCAGGGGTGTCGGTCACGGCAGGGTCAGGATTTCGTGGCCGTCGTCGGTCACCACGATGGTGTGCTCGAACTGGGCCGTCCACTTGCGGTCCTTGGTCACGACGGTCCACCCGTCGTCCCACATGTCGTACTGGTAGGTGCCGAGCGTGATCATCGGCTCGATGGTGAAGGTCATTCCCGGCTCCATGATGTCCGTGGGGCGGGGACTGTCGTAGTGCGGCACGTAGAGCCCGCTGTGGAAGGACTCCCCGATGCCGTGGCCGGTGAAGTCGCGGACCACTCCGTAGCCGAACCGCTTGGCGTACGACTCGATGACCCGGCCCACCACGTTGATCTGCCGGCCCGGCTTGACCGCCCGGATGCCGCGCATCATCGCCTCGTGGGTCCGCTCGACGAGCAGCCGGGCCTCGTCGCTGACCTCGCCCACGCAGAAGGTGGCGTCGGTGTCACCGTGCACCCCGCCGATGTACGCGGTCACGTCGACGTTGATGATGTCGCCGTCCTGAAGGACCGTGGAGTCCGGGATGCCGTGGCAGATGACCTCGTTGATGCTCGTGCAGCAGGACTTGGGGAAGCCCCGGTAGCCGAGCGTCGACGGGTACGCGTCGTGGTCGCAGAGGAACTCGTGCACCACCCGGTCGATCTCGTCGGTGGTCACGCCGGGTTTGCAGTGCTCGCCGGCGAGCTGTGTCGCCTGGGCGGCGAGCCGGCTGGCCACCCGCATCTTCTCGATGGTCTCGGGTGTCTGCACGTGCGAGCCGCGCCACTCCTGCGGCTGCTTCTTGCCCACGTATTCCGGGCGGGAAATGTGGGCGGGCACCGGTCGCCACGGCGAGAGCGTGCCTGGCGTCAGCGGCGGACGTTCGGTCATGTCCCAAGCCTATCGCCGGGCCACCGGTGACCCGCGCCACGGCGGCGCGGTACCGGTTGTTGCTCCGTCGTGTCGCCTGTGCCATGGTGTCTGCGTGGATCAAGGAGGAGCACCGCCTGTCTTCTCCGCCAGCGGAGAAATCGACGGTGATCACTTCCATGTGGTGGTGACCGGCGAGGTCGACATGGCGACCGCCGACACCATGCTCCAGACCGCGCTGCGCGAGCCCGCCCAGCGGCTCACGCTCGACCTGCGCGCTGTCACCTTCTTCGACTCGGCCGCCATCCACGCCCTGGTCCGGCTCGCCCAGCAGTTCACCGGCACGTTGTCAGTGCTGCCGTCCCGGCAGGTCCGCCGGGTGCTGGAGATCTCCGGCCTGGGCGACCAGGGCTGGCTCGAACAAGCCTGACCCCCGGTCAGGGCTGCAACTGCCGGCGCAGCGTCACCTCGGTGCCCTCGTCGGTACGCCGCACGGTCAGGTCGCCCAGGGCGCCGATCAGCGACAGCCCTCGCCCCCGGAACCCGGAGTCGGTCGACTCGCGCCACTGCCCGCTGTCGCGCACCGTGGCGGTCACCGTCCGGTCCTCGATGGCCACCTCGACGCTGATCACCGACTCGGCAGGGTCGACCGGGTGCTCGATGGCGTTGGCGGCGGCCTCCGAAACAGCCACGGTCAGGTCGAACAGGTCGGTCTCGCCCACGGAGTGCGCGACAAGGAAGTCCTCCAGGCGCTTGCGCAGCACGCTCAACCGGGTCGGGTCGGCCGGCAACCGCAATGCGAACCGGTTCAGCTCGGCCGCCTCCAGTGCGAGCACCGCCACGTCGTCGCGCCGCGCGCGCCCGGAGACCCGGTCGACCACAGTGTCGATCAGATCCGCCACGTGCTCGCCCGGCGTGCCCGCGTCGGCACGCAGTTGGGCGAGCGCGGCGTCGATGCCGACCTGCCGGTCCTCGATCAGCCCGTCGGTGTACAGCAGCAGCCGACCACCGGCGGCCAGCTCCCCCTCGACCGTCTGGTACGTCGCGTTCGGAAGCGCGCCGACAGGTGGGCCGAGTGCACGGTCATGCAGGAACGCCACGTCGTCTCCTCGGATCAGCAGGGGGGACGGGTGACCGGCGCTGGCGTACCGCAGTCGGCCGGTGCGCGGGTTGAACAGCAGGCAGACCACTGTCGCGAAGGAGCGACCCTCGGTGGACCCGACGAGCCGGTTGAGCCGGGACAGCGACTCACCCGGGTCGTAACCCTCCAGCAGGTACGCGCGCAGCGCGTTGCGCAACTGCCCCATCGCCGCCGCGGCCTGCACACCCTTGCCGACCACGTCACCGATGACAAGCACCAACTCGTCGCCCTCAAGCGCGATCGCGTCGTACCAGTCGCCGCCGACCTCGACGTCGGCGGTGCCCGGCAGGTAGCGGCTCGCCAGGACCGCCCCCAGCATCTGGGGCAGCGTCCTGGGCAGCAGGCTGTGCTGCAACGTGGTGGCGATGTGGTGCTCAGCCTCGTAGAGCTGGGCGTTCTCCAGCCGCACCCCGACCAGCCGGGCCAGTTGGCTCAGCGCGGCCTCGTCGGCCTGCGAGTCGTCACCGGCCGCCCGCCAGACGCGCAACTCGCCGAGCTGCTCGCCACCGGTGCCGGTCAGCTCGGCCACGAACGACGGATCGGTGGCCGTGACGCCACCCGCGTCCGACTCGGACCGGGCGTCGGCCGAGGTGACCACCACCCGGGCGGCCTCGGCGAGGCTGAGCGCGTGCCGGGCGGCGACCTGGAGAACGTCGGCGGTGGATCGGGCGGTGTTCACCGCCACCGCCGCGTCGGCCAACGTCCGGAGGCGACGGATGATCTGCCCGCGCAGCTGGCCCAACTCGACGTTCGCCCGTACGCGGGCGATCAGCTCCTGCCCGGAGAACGGCTTGGTCAGGTAGTCGTCGGCACCGACGGAGAGACCCGCCACCGCCTCCGCCGACCCGGCCCGGGCGGACAGCAGCACGATCGGCACGTGACGGGTACGCGCGTCGGCGCGCAGCGCGCCGACCAGCCCGAACCCGTCCAGCCGGGGCATCATCACGTCGGTGAGCACCAGGTCGAACCCACCCTCGCGGGCCAGCTCCAGAGCCGCCAGGCCGTCGTTCGCGGTGACCACCTCCCAGGTCGGGGAGAGCAACCGGGTGACGTGCTCGCGCAGGTCGACGTTGTCGTCGACCACGAGGATCCGGCCGGCAGGGATGCCCGAGGCAGGCTGACTGTCGAACTCCGGACCCGCCTCGGCGCCGGACCACAGCGCGGTCTCCGCCACGTAGAGGCGGGCCTGCTCGGGTTGGCCGGCCGGCAGCGGAGCGAACCCGACCACCCGGTCCGCCTGAAGGTGCGCCGACCCGAACGGAATGGTCACCGTAAAGGTGCTGCCCTCGTCGACCTCGCTGGTCACCCCGACCGTGCCGCCGTGCATCTCGACCAACTCGCGGACCAGCGCGAGGCCGATCCCGGTGCCCTCGTGGGTGCGGGCACGCACTCCGGGCACCCGGTGGAAACGCTCGAAGACGTGCGGCAGCTCGGCCGGCACGATGCCCACACCGGTGTCGGTGACGTCGAGCCGGGCAGCGCCGTCGACAGCGCGGACCCGTACCTGGATCTCGCCGTCGAAGGTGAACTTCAACGCGTTCGACACCAGGTTGAGGACGATCTTCTCCCACATGTCCCGGTCGACGAAGACCGGCGCCGACAGCGGTGGGCAGTCCACCACCAGGCGCAGCCCGGCGCGGTCGGTGGCCGAGCGGAAGGTGCTGGCGAGCCGCGCGGTGTAGCCGGCCAGGTCAGTGGGCTGGTAGCGGGCGGCGAGTCGACCGGATTCCAGCCGGGAGAAATCCAGCACTGTGTTGACAAGCTTGAGCAGGCGCAGCGCGTTGCGGTGCATCACGGTGAGTCGGTCGGTGTAGGTGGCGGGCATGCTCGGGTCGGCAAGCATGTCCTCAAGCGGGCCGAGCACCAGTGTCAGCGGGGTCCGGAACTCGTGGCTGACGTTGGCGAAGAAGTTGCTCTTCGCCCGGTCCAGTGCGGCCAGTTCGGCGGCACGGGCCCGCTCCTGCTCGTACGCCCGCTGGATGCCCACCGCCCGGGAGATCTGCGCGGCCACCAGGTCGAGGAAGTCGCGGTACTCGTCGCTGAGCGGCAGCCGACGGTTCACGCCGACGACAAGCGCGCCGACCGTCTCGTTCGTCGCCGTGACCGGCAGGACGTGGGCGACGTCGGCCACGTCGGCGGGCAGTTGGCCGAGCAGGTCGGCCACCCGGACAGTGGTCGGTCCGTCGGCGACCAGTTGGGCGAACGCGTCAGCGGTGAGGCCCACCGTGGCCGGGTCGGTGCCGGTGGCGCCGCTCAGGACGAACCGGCCGGTGGAGTCGGCCTGGTAGATCAACGCGAACGGCACGTCGGCCCGGTGCCGACCGAGCACGTCGGCGGCGGTCCGGCCCAGCTCGGCCGCGCTGCCGACGTCGGCCAGCTCGGCGCCCAGCTCCGCCAGCGCCCGCAGTCGACGTTCGCCCAGCACCCGCCCGGTGGTCTCGTTGACGATGCAGTAGACGCCGCTGACCGAACCGTCGGCACCTCGGATCGGGTCGTACGCGACGTCGAAGTAGGTCTGCTCGACGTAGCCGTGCCGGTCCAGCAGGAACGGGTGGTTCTCGCCACGGTAGGAGCGTCCGGTACGTCGAACACCGTCCAGCAGCGGGCCGAGCACCTCCCAGGTCTCCGCCCAGTTCTGTCGGGCCGGCTGGCCGAGCACGTCCGGGTGCTTGCTGCCGATCGTCGGCCGGTAGGCGTCGTTGTAGAAGGCGAGCTGGTCCTCACCCCAGAACATGACGATCTGCGCGCTGGAGGCCAGCATCATGCTGATGGCGCTGGAGAGCGCCGTCGGCCAGTCCGATGGCGAGCCCAGCGGCGCCGTGGACCAGTCGAAGGCGCGCAGCCGCTCACCCAACTCGCCGCCGTTGGCGAACGCGGCAGCCAGCAGCAGGGGGATCTCATTGCCGTCCGTGACGGAATGCCCCGTGTCCGCGCCCCCCTGCGCCGAGCTCATGCAGCCCCCTGCTCCGGCCGTGCCCGCAGCCGTTGATCTTCCGCACCGTGCCTCGACTTGTACCCAGCAGGATCAGCAACGTAACGCATGGCGAACCGTGGACGCTGTTTGGCTGCGCTCTGCCCGTCGGACACCCGACAGTGCGGGTCGGGCATGAGCCGGGCCGGCGGCACGGAAGTGGCCCGACGACTCAGAAAACGGGCAATCCGTCGATGCTTGCGGCGTTCTTCGTGGCCCGGTACGTCACCAGGTCGTCGGTCGTACGCCGCGAGTGTGAGGTAAGCAACAGGTCGCGTTCGGCGCGGAAGTCCATCAGCGGCACCGCATAGCCGCAGGAGTCGCTGACGCGCTGCACGTCGACGGTGATCACGGCCCGGACGGCGTGCACGTCCGGTGGGGCGGGAAACTCGGCCAGACGGTCGGCGAAGTCGGCATCGGTGACCGCGACGCTGCTGCCCCGACCGTGCAGCCGGACGATCTTCGGTGGCCCGTCGAACGCGCAGAACATAAGCGTGATGCGGCCGTTGTCCCGCAGGTGGGCGATGGTCTCGGCACCGCTGCCGTGGTAGTCGAGGTAGGCCACCCGGTGCGGGCCGAGGATCACGAAGGTGCCACGCATGCCTTTCGGCGAGACGTTGACGTGCCCCTCCGTACCGGACGGCGCGGTGGCCACGAAGAAGACCGGCTGGGCCGCGATGAAGTCACGCAGGCGACCGTCGATCTCCGAATACACCTTGCCCATTGGCTGATCCTCCCACCGGCCGAGTCGCCGCACGGGGGCGACGTATGTCACACCGGCAGGCGCCGCCTCACAGCGGAGTGACGTACGCGCCGGTGATGCCGCCGTCCACCACGAACTGCGCGGCTGTCATGAACGAGGCGTCGTCGCTGGCCAGGAACGCCACAGCGGCGGCGATCTCCTCCGGCGCCCCGAACCGGCCCATTGGCACGTGCACCAGCCGGCGTGCTGCCCGCTCCGGGTCGGCGGCGAAGAGTTCCAGCAGCAGCGGGGTCGCCACCGGGCCGGGGCAGAGCGCGTTGACCCGGATGCCCTCCCGCGCGAACTGCACGCCCAACTCCCGGGTCATCGCCAGCACGCCGCCCTTGCTCGCGGTGTACGCGATCTGCGACGTCGCCGCGCCCATCAGCGCCACGAACGAGGCGGTGTTGATGATCGAGCCCTTGCCCTGCCGACGCATGTGCGGGATCGCGTACTTGCAGCACAGGTAGACGCTCGTGGTGTTGACTCGCAGCACCCGTTCCCACGCGTCGAGCCCGGTGTCCAGGATCGAGTCGTCCTCCGGCGGGGAGATGCCGGCGTTGTTGAACGCGATGTCGACGCTTCCGTGCCGCTCGGCGACACCGTCGAAGAGGTCACGTACCGCCGTCTCGTCGGCGACGTCGGCGGCCACGAATTCGCCGCCGCACTCCTGCGCGGCCCGCTCGCCGGCCGCCTCGTCGATGTCCACGCAGACGACCCGGGCACCCTCGGCGGCGAACCGCCGCACGGTGGCCAACCCGATCCCGCTGCCCGCTCCGGTGACCACTGCCACCCGGTCCTGCAACCGACCCTGCACTGGCGTCACTCCTCTGTCGCGATGAACACGTTCTTGACGTCGGTGAAGGCGTGCAACGCGTCCGGACCCAACTCGCGGCCCAGCCCGGAGCGCTTCATCCCACCGAACGGAGTCCAGTACCGCACCGAGGAGTGCGAGTTGACGCTGAGGTTGCCCGAGTCGACGGCGCGGGCCATGCGCAACGCCCGACCGACGTCCCGGGTCCAGATCGAGCCGGACAGGCCGTACTCGGTGTCGTTGGCGAGCCGGATCGCGTCAGCCTCGTCGTCGAACGGGAGGACCGAGACCACCGGCCCGAAGATCTCCTCCCGCCAGTGCCGGTCGGCGGGCGAGTCGGCCAGCAGCACTGTCGGCGCGTGCCAGAAGCCGGGGCCGTCCGGGCAGGACCCGGTGAACGCGACTGTCGCCCCGGTCAGGTAGCCGGCCACCCGGTCCCGCTGCGCGGCGGAGATCAGCGGACCCATCTCGGCGGTGTCCCGGGACGGGTCCTCCACCCGCACCGCGCGTACCGCCGGTTCGAGCAGTTCGAGGAAGCGGTCGTACACCTGGCGTTGGACCAGGATCCGCGACCGTGCGCAGCAGTCCTGGCCGGCGTTGTCGAAGACCGCGCCCGGCGCGGTCGCGGCGGCGCGTTCCAGGTCGGCGTCGGCGAACACGATGTTGGCGCTCTTGCCACCCAACTCCAGCGTGAGTCGCTTCACCTGCGCGGCGCAGCCGGCCATGATCCGGGTGCCGACCTCGGTGGAGCCGGTGAAGCAGATCTTGCGGACGGCCGGGTGGGTGACGAACCGCTCCCCCACCACCGAGCCCTCGCCGGGGATGACGGTGAACACGTCGTCGGGCAGGCCGGCCTCGCGGGCCAGTTCGGCAAGCCGCAGCGCGGTGAGCGGGGTCAGCTCGGCGGGCTTGAGCACCACAGTGTTGCCGGCGGCAAGGGCCGGAACGAAACCCCAGGCGGCGATCGGCATCGGGAAGTTCCACGGCACGATCACCCCGACGACGCCGAGAGGTTCGTGGAATGTGACGTCCCACCCGCCCGGCGCCGGGATCTGCCGCCCGGTCAACCGCTCCGGCGCGCCGGCGTAGTAGTCCAGCACGTCGCGGACGTTTCCGGCCTCCCAGCGGGCGTTGCCGATGGTGTGCCCGGAGTTGCGGACCTCCAGCGCGGCCAGCTCGTCGAGGTGCGCGTCGACGACGGAGGCGAACCGCCGCAGCAACCGCCCCCGATCCCCCGCCCCGACAGCCCGCCAGGACTCAAAAGCAGAAGCAGCCCGAGAAACAGCGGAGTCAACCTCGGCGAGTGTCGCCCCGACAACGTCCCGAATCCCCGCCCCAGAAGCCGGATCAACAATCAACGCCATACCCCTACCCCGCCCTTCACCCTGCCGCCCCCACCCACCCTGCCGCGTCGATCATGGAGTTGTGGTGCCTCGCGAAAGCCACATTCGATCGCATTCTGCCCACCACAACTCCATGATCGACGCGGGCGGGGGGCGGGTTAGAGGCGTTCGAAGCCACGGGTTAGCTCCCAGTCTGTTACCGCTGCGTCGTACGCCGCGATCTCCACTCTCGCCTGGTTGGCGTAGTGGGCCACCACCTCTTCGCCGAACGCCTCGCGGGCCACCTGGGAGTTCTCCCAGAGGGTCAGGGCGTCACGGAGAGTGCCCGGAACCCGCTCGGCCTCGGGGTCGTCGTACGCGTTGCCGGTGCACTCCTCGCCCAACTCCAGCTCGCGCTCGATGCCGTGCAGGGCGCCGGCGACAAGGCCGGCGATCGCGAGGTACGGGTTGACGTCGGCGCCGGGTACCCGGTTCTCCACACGCATCCCCTGGCCGTGCCCCACCACCCGCAGCGCGCAGGTGCGGTTGTCCACCCCCCAGCGCAGCGCCGTCGGGGCGAACGACCCAGGCTGGTACCGCTTGTAGGAGTTGATGTTCGGGGCGAAGAGCAGACTGAACTCCCGCATCGTGGCGAGCAGCCCGGCGAGCACCCGCTGACCGGTCTGCGACAGGTGGGCAGGCCCGTCGCCGAGCATCGCCGACGAGCCGCCGGAGTCCCGCAGCGAGAAGTGGATGTGGCAGGAGTTGCCCTCCCGCTCGTTCGGCTTGGCCATGAAGGTGATCGACATGCCCTCCTGGGCGGCGATCTCCTTGGCCCCGTTCTTGTAGATCACGTGGTGGTCGGCGCACGCCACTGCCTCGTCGTACCGGAAGGCGATCTCGTGCTGGCCGAGGTTGCACTCGCCCTTGGCGCTCTCCGGGGTCAGCCCGGCGCCGGCCATCTCGGTGCGGATGCGGCGCAGCAGCGGCTCCACCCGGGCGGTGCCGAGCAGCGAGTAGTCCACGTTGTACTGGTTCGCCGGGGTGAGGTCGCGGTAGCCGCGCCGCCACGCCTCCTCGTACGAGTCGCGGAACAGCACGAACTCCAGCTCGGTGCCGGCGTACGCGGTCAGCCCGTGCTCGGCCAGCCGGGCCAGTTGCCGGCGCAGGATCTGCCGAGGTGAGGCGACCACGTCGCCGGAGCCGTCCAGCCAGGCCAGGTCGGCGAGCAGCAGCGCGGAGCCGGGCTGCCAGGGCGTCCGGCGCAGGGTCGCGAAGTCCGGCACCATTGCGAAGTCGCCGTAACCACGCTCCCAGCTCGACATCGCGTACCCGTCGACGGTGTTCATGTCGACGTCGACTGCGAGCAGATAGTTGCAGCCCTCGCTGCCACCCTCCACCACCTGGTCGAGGAAGTAGGGCGCGTGGAAGCGTTTGCCCTGCAACCGGCCCTGCATGTCGACAAGGGCCAGCACCACGGTGTCGATTTCACCCTCGGCGACGGCGACCCGCAGTTGTTCCAGCGTGAGCGGAGCTTTCCTCATTGGCGGGCCCTCCATCACCAAGGTCTACTGGCAAACCGGACCACCGTCAATGCCCCCGGCCGGCACCCCGGCAAACGCGGTAGTCGCTTCGTTCGAGAGGGACCCGCTTCGCGGGCAACGAAAGGATCTTGGTCGTACTAGCCTGCACGCCATGGCCTTGAGTCCGGATCAGTTTCACGACCATGCGCTGGCCGTTGCCGACGACGAGCGGCGGCTTCCCCTGGCGCGTATGACGGGGTGGGACATCAGCCCGTTCGAAGAGGACACTCTGCGGGTCGCGCCGCTGCGCCCACCGGTCCTGCCCGAGCCCGCTCGGCACGGCGAGGACCCGGCGGACTGCCAGCCGTGCCGGGAACGCGACGAGGGCATCTGGTTCAACGACCACTGGCGGCTGGCCCAGGTCGCGGGCGTGGGCGTGCCGCTGGTGCTGATGCTGTGGCCGCGCGACCATCACGACCTCACCGACCTCCCCGACGAGCTCGCCGCCGAACTGGGCCTGCTGACCACCCGCATCGCCCGCCACGTGCAGGCACTGCCGTACATCTCCCGCGCGCACGTCTACCGCTTCGGCGACGGCGCGGCCCACCTGCACATCTGGTTCTTCGCCCGACCCGAGGGCCAGGCCCAGCTCTTCGGCTCCTGGCTGCCCGTCTGGGACGACCTCCTGCCGGAATACCCCGCCGACGTCGCCGCGGCGGACGCCGCGACCGTGGCCGACGCCCTGATCGCCTCACACGGGGGCCGCCGGTTCGCGACCCCCGCCGCGGCTACTCCAAGCTCATGACCCGCCGGTCAGATAGTCGGTCAGTCGGTCGGCGAGCTGCCGTGGGTGGCTGAGCGCCACGGCGTGACAACCGTCGACCTCGTCCGGGACGACGCCGAGACGATCGGCGGCCACCTTGCGTAGGAAGGCCGCCGGGAAGAACCTGTCCTCGCGGGCGATGAGCACCTTCGTCGGCACGGCCGGCCAGGCGTCCAGCGGCCACGGCTCGTTCCACTCCGCGCTTACCTGCTCGCGGACGTGCGCCGGGGCCGCCGCGACGACCTCGGCCGGCACCCCGCTGTAGAACTGCTCCTCCTCGCTGAGCCCTTGCGGGCTGCGGTAACCGGTGTTGTCCCACCAGTCGCCGGGCCGCTCACCGGGACGCGGGATCATCGGGGTGAGCAGGACCAGCAGTCGCACCGGCAGCCGGGCGGCGATCAGCGGCGCGGTGAACCCCCCGTACGACTGGCCCACGACCACGAGGTCGCCACGGTCACCGACCGCGTCCACGACCGTGTCGACGAACTCGGCGAACCCGGCCGAACTGTCGTCGATCGGAAGCTCCGGCACCACCACGTCGTGCCCCCGATCGACCAACTCGGGGACCACCAGATGCCAGTCCCACGCACTGCCACCGCCGCCGTGGATGAGCACGAAAGTCGCCATGTGCCGCAGACTCGCACACGGGTATGACAACCCCCGCCCGGCCGACGACCCGTCAGCCGCCCTCGGTACCGACAGTGGGCTGCTCCCGCGTCGGCGAGGGCGACGCCTCGACGGTACGCACGGGGCCGGTGAACCACTTCCGGGCCGAGGCGTACCACCAGACGGCGACGAGCAGCAGTACCCCGCCCACGGCCAGCGGCGCGTAGTTCACCGCGGACCAGGCGAAGTCGTCGTTGCCGGGCACCCCGGCGGGCACGATCGGCAGCACGAAGTAGACGGCGATGACAGCGATCTCGATGACAGCGATCCAGCCGAGCACCTTGTACTTCCGCCCCAGCGTCCACGGGCCGGGGGTGAAACGGTCCCCCATCCGCAGGCGCAGCGCGATCGGGATGAGGAAGGACAGGTAGAGCCCGAGCACCGCGACGGACACCACGGCGTAGAAGGCGATCGGAATGCCGGCGGGGCTCTCGTAGAGCGCGGGGAGGGTGAGCACCAGCCCGGCAAGTGTGGCGCCGATGATCGCGTTGGCCGGGGTGCCGTTGCGGTCCACCTTGGACCACAGCCGCCAGCCGGGCACGGCCCGGTCACGGCTGAACGCGTACGTCATGCGGCTCATCGATGTCACGCAGCTCATGCCGCAGAAGAACTGCCCGATCGTGGAGATGATGATGACGATCTTGAAGAACACCGGGGTCAGGGCGGATTCGAAGATGGCGCCGGAGAAGCCGCCGGCCGCGTTCACCGCCTCCACGTCGGTGGCCGCGAAGAGGAACGCCAGCAGCAGGATCCAACCACCGATGGCCGAATAGAAGATCGACTGCCAGAGCCCTCGCGCGGCGGCCTGCGAGGCGCCGCGGGTCTCCTCCGAGACGTGCGCGCAGGCGTCGAAGCCGGTGATCGTGTACTGCGTGAGCAGGAAACCCAACGGCAGCACGTAGAACCAGAACGTCAGCCCGCCGACGTCCCCGTCACCGAAGCCTGAGTTGTTGAACCGCTCGGTGAACACGAACTGGAAGCTCTGGTGGTTGTCCGGAACGAAGACCAGGATGGCCACCACGGCGGCCGCGCCGGCAACGTGCCACCAGACCGAGACATTCTGGAGTACGTCGATGATCCGGTGCCCGAAGACGTTGATCAGCCCGTGCAGCGCCAGGATGATCACGAAGAGGATGAACGCCTGGCGCAGCGTGCCGGCCCAACCGTCGAAGAGCGCCGACAGGGTGAGGTTGAGAAACGTCGCGCAGCCGTAGTCGACCGAGGCGGTGACCGCGACAAGCCCGATGAGGTTCAGCCAGCCGGTGAACCAGCCGTGCACCGGACGACCCATTGTGGCCGCCCACCAGTAGATGCCGCCGGCCGTCGGGTACGCGGACACCAGCTCGGCCATGCAGAAGCCGATGATCAGGATGAACAGGGAGATCAGCGGCCAGCCCCAGGAGATGGCCACCGGCCCGCCGTTGTTCCACGCCTGGCCGAACGTGGTGAAGCAGCCGGCCAGGATCGAGATGATGGAGAACGAGATGGCGAAGTTGGAGAAGCCGCTCCACTTGCGGCGCAACTCCTGTTTGTAGCCGAGTTCGGCGAGCCGGCGGGCATCCTCGTCCATCGGTTGCTCGGCGGTCGGCACGGGCGTCGTGGCCACTGCACACCTCCCTGAGGTGGTTCCGCGTGCGAGTGGGCAAAGTGTCATCCCGCCGATCAACTGTGGTCAATACGATGCCGGCGTTTCCCCCAAGGGTCAGGTCACCAGGAGGCCGGCCAGCCATAGCGCGGCGACGACAGTGCAGGCGGCGAACTCGACGAGCATGGACAGGCCGGCGGCCTTGACCGCCTGTTTCGTGGACGGCCAGGCCAGCCGCGAGTCACCGAGACGCAGCCGCTCGGCGGCCCACACCCCGCCGACGAACCCGAGCACCAGGCCCACGATCGGCACCACGAAGAACCCGATGATCCCGAGCAGCCCGCCCGCGAGCAGCGTCATCGTGGGCACACCGGTGCGTTTGAGGTTCCGCCCCGGCCAGGCGTACTTGACCACGGTGCCAGTGACGGCGACGAGCGTCGCGGCGGCGAACACCGCCCAGCCACCCGGGCCGGCGCCCCCGAAGATCGCCCAGACCAGCACGCCGCCCCAGCACAGCGGCAACGCCGGCAGGCCGGGCACCACAACGCCCGCCAACCCGGCCAGAATGGCCAACCCTGCGAGCACAGTGACCGCTGCGGAGGCGTCCGTCACGCTCACCGCGTCACCTCCCGGGCGCGCAGCCGCGCGGTGATCGAGTCGGCCGGCGCTGGTGCGCCGAAGTATCGCCCCTGACCTGTGTCGCAGCGCAGCGCCCGCAGCCGTTCGGCCTGCACCGCGGTTTCCACCGCCTCGGCGGTCACCCACAGCTCCAGGGCGTGCGCGAGCCGGACGAGCGCGTCGACGATCCGCTCGTCCCGATGGTCGGCCGCGACGTCCGTCCCGTCGGCGCGGATGCCCTCGACGAACGGGCCGGCCAGTTTCAGACAGTGGATCGGCAGCCGGCGCAGGTACGCAAGGTTGGAGTAGCCGGTGCCGAAATCGTCCACGGCCAGCCGGACGCCGAGCGCCGCGAGCTGGTGCAGGCTGCGCAGCGGCTCTCCGGCGCTGCCCATCACCGCGCTCTCGGTCAACTCCAGCTGGAGCAGCTCGGCCGGCAGTCCGCTGGTGGCAAGCGCGTCCGCCACCGTCGAGACGATCGCCGGGTCGTCGGCCTGCCGGGCGGCCAGGTTGACGCTCACCACAAGCTGGGCCTCGGGGAATTCCCGCCGCCACCGCTCGGCGTCGTGGCAGGCCCGCCGCAGCACCCACTCGCCGAGCGAGACGATCAGGCCGGTCTCCTCGGCCAGGCCGATGAACCGGTCCGGGCCGATCAGGCCCAGCTCCGGGTGCTCCCAGCGGACAAGCGCCTCCACCGCGAGCATGGTGCCCTCCAGCAGCGCCACGATCGGCTGGTAGTGCACCACGAACTCGCCCCTGTCGAGTGCCGCCGGCAGCCCTGCGACAAGTGCCGACCGGGCGATGTCGCGGGCGCTGCGCTCGGGGTCGTACACCGCCCAGCGGCCCCGGCCTGCGGCCTTGGCCCAGTAGAGCGTGGTGTCGGCGGCCTTCATCAGCTCCGAGGCGGTGGTCTCCGCGGCCGGGCACTCGACGATGCCCACGCTGGCGGAGACCGCCAACTGCTGGTCGCCGACGTGCACCGGGGCGGCGACGGCGACAAGCGCCGCCTCCGCCACGGCCACCGCGTCGGCGTCGCCGTTGCCGTCCCCGCCGTCGACAAGGATGACGAACTCGTCGCCGCCCATCCGGGCCACGAGGTGACCGCGGTCGGCCACGCACTCGGCCAGCCGCCGGCCGATCACCACAAGCAGCCGGTCACCGAGGTCGTGGCCGAGGCTGTCGTTGATCGCCTTGAAGCCGTCCAGGTCGAGGAAACACACACCGACCCGCTGACGGGGCCGCGCGGTGTCGAGGACCCGACCCAGCGTCTCGAAGAACAACGTCCGGTTGGGCAGGCCGGTCAGCGGGTCGTGCAACGCCTGGAAACGCAGCCGCTGCTGGAGTTCGTACCGCTCGGTGATGTCCTCGACCATGGCGACGGTGAAGCGGGGACGACCGTCGTCGTAGCGGATCAACGAGACGGCAAGGTCCGTCCAGACGACGCTGCCGTCCTTGCGGTAGTAGCGCTTCTCGACCCGCGCCGAGTCGCGCTTTCCCTCGATCAGCTCCTTGTAGATCTCCCACATGCCGGCTGCGTCGTCGGCGTAGGCCAGCGACGCCACGTTGGTCTGGCACAACTCCTCGATGGAGTAGCCGAGCATGTCGGCGAACGCCTGGTTGACGTCGAGGATCTGACCGTCGACCCCGGCGATGCCGATGCCGATGACCGCGCCGGTGAAGACCGCACGGAACCGCGCCTCGCTGTCGCGAAGCGCCTGCTCGACCTCGTCGCGTGCCTGCCACGCCGACCGGGCGATCCGCTCCTGCTGGGTGAACGTGCGGTCGCGCAACGCGCGGGCGAACCCGGCGGCCACCCCGCCCTGCACCGCGGCGATCCTCCGCCTCAGGTCGGCCGGTCGGTCGTCGGCCGCCAACACCCGACGGGGAAAGTCGTCACCGAGGGCGGTGAGTGACCACTCCAGCGCCCGGGGCTCGGTCAGGTGGGCCTCCACCAGCGCCCGCCCGACCTCCTCGGCGGGACGGACCGAGAACGGCTCGGCCTGCACGGCCTGGGCCAGCCGCACTGTGTGTACGAGCAGCAGCCGCTCGGTCTCGGCCGCGCTGAGCGGCACGAAACCGAGGCGGCGTACCGCGCGGGCCCAGTCGGCGGCGTACCCCTGGGCGTCGGCCCGGCCGACGTCGACCCCGGTGGGGTCCGGGACGGCGGCCACGGGATCAGCCGACGGACTGGTCGTACCGGGCCACGCCCCCGAAGGCACCGAACCGCTCCGGGTGCTCGTCCACGTCGGCCGGCGAGTCGGGGCGCCAGAGCGGCATGTGCACCACGCCCGGTTCGAGCACCGTCCAGTCGCCGAAGAAGCCGGTGACCTGAGCGCGGGAGCGCAGGGTGATCTCGGTGTCGGTCCGGGAGGAGAGGCGCTGGGCGTCGAGCATCTCCTGCGGCTGGTCCTCGAATGTGGAGTGCGAGATGACAAGGAAGCTGCCGGGCGCGGCGGCGGCCCGCAGCGTGGCCAGGATGTCCTCGGGGCGGTCGGCGTCCGGGATGAAGTGCACCACCCCGGCCAGCAGGATGCCCATCGGTCGACTGAAGTCGATGAGCCCGAGCCGCCGGGTCTCTTCGAGGATGCGCGCCGGCTCCCGCAGGTCGGCGTGGATCACACCGGTCAGGTCGTTGCCGGCGAGCAGTTCCCGGCTGTGCGCGACGGCCACCGGGTCGATGTCGACGTACACCACCCGGGCCTTCGGGTTCGCGGCCTGGGCCACCTCGTGCACGTTGCCCACGGTGGGAATTCCGGAGCCGATGTCGAGGAACTGGTCGATACCGACGTCGAGCAGCGCCCGGACGGCCCGGCGCAGGAACTCCCGGCCGGAGCGCATGGTGGCGGCGAGATTCGGGGTCATGCTGGCGATCTGCTCGGCCAACTGCCTGTCGATCTCGAAGTTGTGTGCCCCGCCCAGGAAGTAGTCGTACACCCGGGCCGCGCTCGGCCTGGTCAGGTCAATCTCGGTCGGCAGTCCGTCCGGCATCAGCGTGCTCCCCAGTTCAGCGCCGCGGGCGAGGCGGCTCGGCGCCGGCTGCCCCTGCGACCACCGGCCGACCCCGCGTTTTGTGTGGTGTGGACCACTCTAGGCCGCCGACTCCCGCGTTCGGGAGATCCCCTCACGCTCTTTCCGCGCTCAGCCGGCCGACTCCAGCAACAGCGAGATACCTTGACCGACGCCGATGCACATTGTGGCAAGCGCCCACCGGCCGCCGCGACGGCGCAACTCCAGGGCGGCGGTCAACGCCAGCCGGGCACCGCTGGCGCCCAGCGGGTGCCCGAGCGCGATGGCCCCGCCGTTCGGGTTGACGTGTTCGGCGTCCACCGGCAGGCCCAACTCCCGCAGCACCGCCACGGACTGCGCCGCGAACGCCTCGTTCAGCTCGACCACATCCACTGCGCCCAACTCGACGCCGACCCGGTCGAGCAGTTTGCGGGTGGCCGGCACCGGGCCGATCCCCATGATCCGGGGCGGCACGCCGGCCGCCGCCGCGCCGCCGATGCGGGCCAGCGGGGTCAGGCCGTAGCGGGCCACCGCGGCCTCGCTCGCCACCAGCAGCGCGACAGCGCCGTCGTTGACGCCCGACGAGTTGCCGGCGGTCACAGTGCCGCCGTCGCGGAACGGTGTCGGCAGCGCGGCGAGCTTCTCCAGCGACGTCTCCCGCGGGTGCTCGTCGACCTCGACCAGCCGGGTCTCCCGACGACCCGCCGGCACTGTGACCGGCACGATCTCTTCGGCGAACCGGCCGGCGGCCTGCGCCAGTGCCGCGCGCTGCTGCGAGCGGTACGCGAAGGCGTCCTGCTCGGCCCGGCCGACGCCGTACTCGGCGGCCACGTTCTCCGCCGTCTCCGGCATCGAGTCGACCCCCCAGCCGTTACGCATCAGCGGGTTGACGAGCCGCCAGCCAAGTGTGGTGTCGTGCACCTCGGCCGAGCGGGAGTACGCCGACGTGGCCTTGGGCATCACGAACGGCGCCCGGCTCATGCTCTCGACCCCACCGGCGACCACAATCTCCGCGTCACCCGCGACGATGGACCGGGCGGCGGTGGCGAGAGCGTCAAGCCCCGAACCGCAGAGCCGGTTGACCGTGCTGCCCGGCACCTCCTCGGGCAGACCGGCAAGCAGCGCCGCCATCCGGGCCACGTTGCGGTTGTCCTCGCCGGCCTGGTTGGCGCAGCCGAGCACGACGTCGTCGACGCGGGCCCAGTCCACCGACGGGTGGCGGGCCACAAGCTCACGGATCACGTGCGCGGCCAGGTCGTCAGGGCGGACGCCGGCCAGCGCGCCGGCGTACCGGCCGATCGGGGTACGGACACCGGCCACCAGGTATGCCACGGTCATCGCGAGTCCTTCGGGGGTGCAGACGGCGGGGGCGGGGCACACCCACCGGGTCGCGAGGGCTGCCGGCCGCCAGGATATCCGCGCTCGCAGCGGATAGGTTTGCGGCATGGCCCGGCCCCAGTTCAGCGCAGAGACCAGCGGCGGCGGCGCGTTCGTCCGCCAGCCCAACCGGTTCACCGGTCGGGTCACCCCGGAGTCGACATCCCCGCCCGGCGGCGGTCCCGACGACCAGGGCCGCTGGCCACTGGAGGCCGGTCGTTATCGGCTCATCTGGTGCCGTGCCTGTCCGTGGGCGCACCGGGCGAGGATCGTGCGCGGGTTGCTCGGGCTTGACGACGCGATCTCGCTGGGCACCGTCGACCCGATCCGTGACGAGCGGGGTTGGGCGTTCGCCCTCGACCCGGACGGCTTCGACCCGGTCCTCGGCGTGGGTTTCCTCTCCGAGGCGTACCTGGCGACCGACCCGGACTACACCGGCCGGGTGACAGTGCCGGCGCTTGTCGACACGCTCACGGGCCGGGTGGTGACTAACGACTATCCGCAGCTCACGCTCGACTTCTCCACCGAGTGGCGACGACTGCACGCCCCCGACGCACCGGACCTCTACCCGGTCGAACTGCGCCCCGAGATGGACGCGCTGATGGCCGAGATCCACACCGACGTCAACAACGGCGTCTACCGGTGCGGGTTCGCCACCTCCCAGGAGGCGTACGACGAGGCGTTCCGGGCGCTCTTCGCCAGGTTGGACGCGCTGTCGCAGCGGCTCACCGACAGGCGTTACCTGATGGGCGACGCGATCACCGAGGCCGACGTACGGCTGTTCACCACACTGGTCCGCTTCGACGCCGCCTACCACGGGCACTTCAAGTGCAACCGCAACAAGTTGACCGAGATGCCGGTGCTCTGGGCGTACGCCCGCGACCTGTTCCAGACCCCTGGCTTCGGCGAGACTGTGGACTTCGACCACATCAAGCGGCACTACTACGGCACCCACGGGGCGATCAACCCGAGCGGCATCGTGCCGTTGGGGCCTGACGAGTCCGGTTGGACCACCCCGCACGGCCGTGGCTGACCGGGCGCGGGCCAGCGTCGAGGCCGCCCCCGCGCGCTCGGACGTCGCCCGCAGGCTCGCCGCGTCGGCATCTGCCGGAGGCGCGCTTGCCGGTGCGGTAGCGGTGACGGTAGCGGTGGTCGCCGGTCCAGGTCCGGGCCTCGCCGGGTACGTGAGCGAGGCGGGCATCGCCGGCAGCGCGTACGCCTCGACGTACCGGATCGGGATCCTGGCGTTGGCCGGCGCGTTGCTGCTGCTCGCCGTGGCGTTGCCGCCCGGGGTGCGGGTGGCGGCCCCGGCGCTGCTGGCCACCGGCGCGGTGTCCACCGCCGTGTCCGGGGCGGTGACCTGCTCGGAGGGCTGTCCGTTGCCGCCGTTCGAGCGGGCCACGGTGGCCGACCTGGTGCATGGTGGCGCGAGCATCGTGGCGACCGGGGCGGTGGTCCTCACCATGGCGGTGCTTGCCGTGTCCGAGCAGGCGGGGTCGGCGGTGCGCCGGTTGGCGGCTCGCGCGGCGATGCTCGCCTTCCCGCTGTGCGCGGCGATCGGGCTGGCCATGCTTGTCGTCGGCCGGGGAACGCTTGTGGGCGTGCTGGAACGGCTGGTCCTCGCGCTCGCGGTGCTGTGGGCGATGGTCACCGCCACCGTGCTGGCAGTGGGCAGGTTTATTCCGCCGTTCGGGTCTTCACGCCCGTAGGGAGCGTCACGGTCAGCGCTCCTTGCGGCGGCTCGCCATCGGCGTACTGTCAGTCATCGATGACCAATGTCTGGGGCCTCACCGTCCGCCTGTACGTCGATCTCCGACTACAGGCCAGCGGCATCTGTCCGGCGTAGCCGCTTCCCGCGCCTACCCCGACCAGACCCGACAATTGGATCATTCTCATGTCTTTTGGCCTGCGCAAGATTCCCTTCTCCGTGCAGATACTTCTTGGCCTGGCACTCGGCGTCGCATTCGGTTTCGTTGCCCGGAGCAATGACCTGAGCTGGCTCACGAGCACCCTGCACACCGTCGGCAGCCTCTTCGTCCAGCTGCTCAAGCTGGCCGTACCGCCACTCGTCTTCACCGCGATCGTGGTCAGCGTGGTCAGCCTGCGCGGCGTGGCGAACGCCGCCCGGCTCGCCGTGAAGACCCTCATGTGGTTCGGCATCACCGCGCTGATCGCGGTGAGCATCGGCATCGGCCTCGGCCTGCTCGTCAACCCGGGCAGGGGCGTCACCCTCGACGTCGGTGCGGCAGCCCCGCCGAAGAACACCGGCTCCTGGACCGACTTCCTCACCGGCATCGTGCCGACCAACCCGGTCGGCGCGTTCGTCGAGGGCAACGTCCTCCAGATCGTCTTCCTCGCCCTCGTGGTCGGCGCCGCGGCGCTGCTGGTCGGTGACGCCGCCGAGCCGTTCGTGGCACTGAACCGCTCCCTGCTGGAGATCGTCCAGAAGGCGCTCTGGTGGGTCATCCGGCTCGCGCCGATCGGCACCCTCGGCCTGATCGGAAACGCCGTCGCCTCGTACGGCTGGGACCTGCTGGCCCCCCTCGCGAAGTTCACCACAGCCGTCTACGTCGGCTGCGCCCTCGTGCTGTTCGTGGTCTACCCACTGGTGCTGGTCCTCGCCGGCCGCCTCAACCCGCTGCGCTTCTTCGCCGGCGCCTGGCCGGCGATCGAGCTGGCATTCGTATCCCGCTCCTCGGTCGGCACCATGCCGGTGACCCAACGCTCCGTCGAGCGCCTCGGCGTCCCCCGCGAGTACGCCTCGTTCGCGGTGCCCTTCGGCGCCACCACGAAGATGGACGGCTGCGCCGCCATCTACCCGGCACTCGCCGCGATCTTCGTGGCCCAGGTGTTCGGCGTGCACCTCGGCGTCACCGACTACCTGCTCATCGCCTTCGTATCGGTGGTCGGCTCGGCAGCCACCGCCGGCCTTACCGGGGCGATCGTGATGCTCACCCTCACCCTGAGCACGCTGGGTCTGCCGCTTGCCGGCGCCGGCCTGCTGCTGGCCATCGACCCGATCCTGGACATGATCCGGACCGCCACCAACGTGGCCGGGCAGGCGCTCGTGCCGACGGTCGTGGCCGCCCGCGAAGGCACCCTCGACAGGGCCGCGTACGACGCCGCCGGCCGGCGGGACCTGACCGACCCGGAGCCGGTCGCGCAGACGCGCCCCGATCTGAGCCCCGCCCCCGCCCCCGCCTGACCGACACACCCGCACGGCGACAGGCCCTCACCCCGAGGGCTTGTCGTCGTGTCGGAGAGGATGAGTTCATGAGTTCCCTGTTCACTCCCCTGGCCCTGCGCGCGGTCACTCTGGCCAACCGGATCGCCATGGCCCCGATGTGCCAGTACTCCGCCGGTCCCGACGGTCTGCCCACCGACTGGCACCTCATCCACCTCGGCACCCGCGCGGTCGGCGGGGTCGGGCTGGTGCTGAGCGAGGCGACGGCAGTGCTGCCCGAGGGTCGGATCAGCCCGCAGGACACCGGGTTGTGGTCCGGCGCGCACGTCGACGCGTGGCGTCCCGTGACAGCGTTCGTGGCCGCCCACGGCGCGGTGCCGGCCGTCCAGCTCGCGCACGCCGGGTTCAAGGCCTCCACGTACCGGCCGTGGGCACCGGAGCGCGGCGGCGTACCGGACGTCGAGGGCGGCTGGACGCCCGTCGGCCCCGGATCGGAGCCGTTCGCCGCCGACTACCGGACGCCGACAGCCCTCGACGCGGCAGGCATCGCCGGGGTCATCGAGGCATTCGCCGCAGCCGCCGAGCGGGCCCTCGCCGCCGGGTTCGCCGCCGTGGAGATCCACGCCGCGCACGGCTACCTGCTGCACGAGTTCCTGTCGCCGCTGAGCAACCACCGCACCGACGCCTACGGCGGTGACCGGGCCGCCCGGATGCGGCTCACAGTTGAGGTGGCCCGCGCGGTACGCGCAGCGGTCGGCGAGAGCGTGCCGGTGCTCACCCGCATCTCCGCCACCGACTGGGTCGACGGCGGCTGGACGATCGAGGACAGCGTGGTGCTCGCCGGCGAGTTGGCAGGTGTCGGCGTGGACCTCGTCGACGCGTCCTCCGGCGGCGTCAGCGTGGACCAGCGCATCCCGGTCGGCCCCGGCTACCAGGTGCCGCTGGCCGCCCAGATCCGCCGCGAGGCCGGCGTACCGACAGGCGCTGTCGGACTCATCGTGGAGCCCGAGCACGCCGAGCAGATCATCGCCAGCGGCGAGGCGGATCTCGTGCTGCTCGGCCGGGAGCTGCTGCGTGACCCGTACTGGCCCCGCCGGGCCGCCGCGAAGCTCGGCGTCGCGTACACCGGACCGGCGCAGTACGCCCGCGCCTCCTGAACCCGGCGCCCCCTGAACCCCGCTGGCTCGTGAGCTGCGCCGGCCGGGTGGCTGCCGTTGTTCGGCAGCCACCCGGCCGTTCAGCCAGCCAGGTGCGACCAGTCGCCCTCCAGGTCCCGCCAGGTGCCCTGGGCCGCCACAGTGCCGGCTTGCAGGACCACCACGTGGTCGGCCCGGACCAGCGCGGCCCGCTTCGCGGTCGACCCCACCACTGTCACCCCGTGCGCCCGCAGCGCCTGCCACAGCGCCAGCTCCGTCGTGACGTCAAGCGCCGACGACACGTCGTCGGCCACCAGCAATTCGGTACGCGGTGCCAGCGCCCGAGCCAACGCCAACCGCTGCAACTGCCCACCGGAGAGCCGGGTGCCCTTGTGCCCGATGAGCAGCCCCAGCCCTCCACCAGCTGCGGCCAGGTCGTGGTCGAGCTGCGCGGTGGTGACAGCCCCGGCAGCGTCCACCTGGTGCCCGAGCGCGATGTTGTCGGCCACCGTGCCGGACAGCACCCGGGGCAGCTGGCCGACGTAGCCGACCTGGTTGGGGCGCAGGAACAGCTCCGGCTCGGTGACCGGGTCGCCGTTCCAGGTCAGCTCACCGGTGTGGTGCACGATCCCGGCCAACGCCCGCAACAGCGACGACTTTCCCGCGCCGACAGGCCCCACGACCAGCACCAACTGCCCACGCTGCACGGTCAGGTCCACGTTGCGGACTGCGACCGTACCGTCGGAATGCACCACCCCGAAGCCGCGCAGCTCCAGCCGGCGCAGCGGATGCCGGGGCGGCATGGTCGGCGCGGGCGCGGTCCCGGCGGCCAGGTCGACCGCCGGGACCCCCGCGGAGTACACGTTCGTCCCGGTCATCGCCACCGTCCGTCGGGTCCAGACCCGCGCCGAGGGCATCTGGGAGATCAGCGACGCTGTCGTCCAGGCGAACCAGCGGGCCGCACCCAGTGTGGAGACGGCGACCAGCACCGCCCCGGCGGAGAGCCCGCCGCTCAGGTAGAGCGCCCACGCGCCGATCGGCAACAGCCCACTGGCCACCGACGGCGTGGAGCGCGACCACACCTGCACCGAGATCTCCCGCCGCTGCCTGTCACTGCGCAGCACGTCCAGGTCCGCCAGGTGACGCAGCACCGCGGCGGTCGCACCGGCGAGCTTCACCGTCCGCGCCGCGGACAGCGCGGAGACCAGCGCGGTGGCGAAGGAGGCCCGCGCCGCCACAGTCGCCCGGGCCGCGCGCTCCAGCTTCGGGCCGAACAGCGTCGCGGCAAGCCCGGAAACCACCATCGTGCCGAGGAAGAACAACGCGGGTACGACGCTGCCGGTGACAGCCGTCATGGCGACCACCATCACCAGCGCGACGGCCTGGTCCAGCACGTTGTCGGCGAGCTGGACCACCCGCTCGGTGTCGCCACCCTGCGCCACCACCTCGGCCGGGGTATGTGAGCTGACCCGACGCGCCCCGGTCTGGCCGTGGACCAGACGAAGGCCGATCCGCAACATCTGCCGCACCCACCACCCGGGGAACCAGACGTGGGTGTAGTACGGCACCGGCAGCGTCACCAGCAGCCCGGCCATGATCCCCAACGCCGGTAGGTACGGGCTGCCCGTCCCGTCGACAACATCGGCCCAGAGCCAGGGCAGCACGGGGCCGTCCAACCCCAGCAGGGTGACCACGAGGAACAGCCCGACCGCGGCCAGCCCGTACCGGGGATCGTTCGTGCAGAGCCGGGCGATCTCGCGAAGCGTCCGCGCCGGTGGCATGGGCGGCAAAGGCGGCGGATCGGCGCGAGGCGGCGCGTCCTGCTCGGCCGGTGCGAGCGCCGGCTCGGTCGGCCAGGCATCAGCAGGGTTGGGGCCGACCAGCAGGTCGGTGCCGGCGCCGCTGCGGCCAGCCGGCGCCGCCGCCGCATAGGCGGCGGCGTGACTGGTCGCCAGCAGTTCGGCGAAATGCGTCGACGTCTCCAGCGGGCCGGCCTCGACCACGGCGCCGTCGGAAAGCACCACCACCTCGTCGCAGCGGCGTACTGACGAGAGGCGGTGCGCGATGACGATCCCGATCCGGTCGCGCAGCAGCCGTTCGGTGGCCCGCTGCACCCGTGCCTCGGTGACCGGGTCCAGCCGTGCGGTGGCCTCGTCGAGGACCACCACGTGCGGCTCCCGGACCAGGATCCGGGCGAACGCCACCAACTGCTCCTGACCGGCGGAGAGCACGTGCCCGCCCTCCCCCAGCCGGGTCGCCAGCCCGTCCGGCAGCTCGGCGATCCAGCCGGCCAGACCCAGCTCGTCGAGTGCCCGAGCGGCGGCGTCGAGCAGCGCAGGGTCGAAGAGCGCGACGTTCTCGACGAGCGTGCCGGCCAGGATCTCGGTGCGCTGCGGTACGAGCGCCACCCAGCGACGCAACTGCTCCACATCGAGGTCGCACAGGTCGGTGCCGCCGAGGAACACCGTTCCCGGCGGCACGTCGACAGCCCTGGTGAGCACCTTCGCCAGTGTCGACTTACCCGAGCCGGTACGCCCGATCAGCGCGTACGAACGGCCACGCGCGAAGGTGAGGCTGAGCCCCCGCAGTGCGGCCCCCCGGCCCGTCTCCTCACCGCTCACGTCGTACCGGAATGTCAGGTCACGGATCCGCAGGTCACCCTCGGTCGGGGCGGCCCCGCCGACGGGCTCCTGCCGGGCCTTCTGGAGCAGTTGCACCCGCGCCCACGCGCCGAGGGCCTCCTGGATCTCCGGCACCATGCGACTGACGTGCTCCGCAGTGGCGCCGAACGCCAGGGCGAGCAGCCAGATGGCGGTGAGCCGGGCGGCGTCGACCCGGCCGGTGGCCAACGCCCACGCCCCGCCGAGCACCACCACTCCGATGCCGGCCCGGATCGTCGCGGTGGCGGCCGTGGCCACCCGGGCGGACAACACCCAGACCACACGGCCCCGGGACAGCACTGCGGCGGCCCGCCGGGCGTACAGCCGGAGCACGTACGGCCGGGCCAGACTCGTCCGTACGTCGTCCTGGCCGTGCACCGCCTCCTCCATCACCGCTGCCAGATCCGACCAGGCCTCCTCCTCGGCCATCCGGGCCGGGCCGATCTTCGCAGTGGGCCGGCGCAGTCCGACCGCGAGCACCACAGTGAGCAGCAGCATCGCGAGCCCGGCCGGCCACCATACGACCACCGCGACGACCATCGACAGCAGGCCGACGCAGAGCCCCTGGGCGAGCCGCGTCCCCTGGTTACGGACCGCCGACGCCACCTGGTAGACGTCCCCGTCGATGCGGTCGAGCAACTCGCCCACCGGAGTGGTCTCCAGGGTGGGCAGGTCCTGCCCGAGGGCGACCCGGCAGAGCCGGCGGCGCACGTCAGCGGACCAGTCGGCGGTCAGACCGGCCATCAGCAGGCTCACCGCGAGGTCGCTGATCACCACGGCGACGAGCGCTGCGGCCAGCACCGTGAAGAAGCCGGCCGAGCGATGCACGAGCACCGCGCCCGCGAGCGCCGACGCGCCAGCTTGACCTGCGGCACCGAGCACGATCAGGACCGCCACCATCGTCATACGGCGTGCAGAGGTGCCCCACAGATCACGGAGCAGACGCATCGGAGTTCCTCCGGCTGTGGGTGGCTGAGCACCCAGCGTGCCGGCCCCAACGCCGCCGAATCAACCGATTTACCCGCCTTGAGGAAGCCCCGAGATCAGCGCCGCAGAGCGCCCCGTCGCTCGCGCCGGGCGCCCGGGTCACTTTGCCCAGGCCGCCGCCGCACAGCGGTTCCGACACGTCCTCGAACGGCCGACGGGTCGCCTCCGACCCCCGGCGGCTTCTGCCTCGCCGTCGGGGTCCGGCCGCTCCCGCGACCCCAGCCCACCGGCTCGCTGGCCACCCACGGTCGACGCGAGCATGCGGATTGACCGCGCCAGCGCTTGCAGGACAGCTGGAACAGCCTCGCCAGCATGGTCAACTCGTCTTCCTTGAAACCGGTGTGTCCGACTGCGAGGGATGCCCCGGTTTCAAGGAACCCGAGTCGATCACCGCCCGGCTGACCGATTCGGCGACGCCTTGCGGCGGACATGTGGGCGGTATGTCCATTGGCGGGGGTTTCTGGGTGTGACCGGTGGCATCCCCAGGCCGGAATCGCGGCGGCCCCGGCCGGGTTACATACCCCTGACGGTCGCAGTACCACCGGCCGCAGGCCCCCCTCTCGCGGGGACGCTGCCTGGACCGTGGAGCCGGCTCGACGCGGTAGCCAATGGATAGGCCGCCCCGGGAATGACCCCGACCCCCGGGTGGTTACACATGGACCGGCCGCCAGAGGCGCCCCCCGCGCCCAGCCGCCGTGAACGACCTTCCCCCCTTTGTTTTTGTGCAGCGCCGGACGAGGTGCTCACACCCGCGCGCCCATCCCCCTTTTGGGTTGGCGGGTGTTTCCTACCCCTGAAGGAGCTACCCCCATGAACACGATCATCCGTAAGAGCATGCTGTCCGTTGCCGGTCTCGCCTTCGCCGGTGGCATCTTCGCCGGCCCCATCGCCGCCCACTCCGCCGCGCCGGTGGATGGCAAGCCCGTCGCGGTCGTGCAGGCCGACAAGCCCGACACCGCCAAGCTGATCCCGCACGGCACCCAGGGCGCGCAGTCGCGCATCGCCCTGAATGACGAGCAGACCGCCAACGTCAAGGCGATCATCGCCGCGACGAAGAAGGCCGGTATGCCCGAGCGCGCCGCGGTGATCTCGATCGGCACGAGCTTGCAGGAGTCGAAGTTGGAGAACCTGGGTCACCTGGGTGAGCGCAACGACCACGACTCGCAGGGCCTGTTCCAGCAGCGCCCGAGCTCCGGCTGGGGCACCGTGGAGCAGATCACCGACCCCGACTACTCCACCACCGCCTTCCTCAAGGGTTTGAAGCAGGTCGACGGCTGGCAGGACATGCCCCTGACCGTGGCCGCGCAGACCGTCCAGGTATCCGCCTACCCGGACGCCTACGCCCAGTGGGAGCAGCAGGCCGCCGACCTCGTCGCCCAGCACTGGAACAGCTGACCCCACCCGCATGACGCACTGACTGATGGCCGGCACCCCCCAACACGAGGGGTGCCGGCCATCGGCATACGTGAACCGAGAGCGCAGCGCCAGAATCCGAGCGCTGAGCGTGCCTGCCTCCGAAGCTGAGGCCGTACCCCGAAGGGGCCGACCTCACCGCGGTCAGAAGAGGACGGTGGCGAGCGTGCCGATGGGTTGGAAGCCGCAGCGCTCGTAGACCCGGCGGGCCGGCAGGTTGAAGTCGTTGACGTACAGGCTGACTGTCGGGGCGACCCGCAGCAGCGCGTCGCGGACGACGGCGGCCATGGCGGCGGCGGCGATGCCCCGGCCGCGCCACTCCGGTGCCACCCAGACGCCCTGGACTTGGGCGGTCCGCTTGGTCACGACTGCCAGTTCGGCCTTGAACACGACAGTGCCGTCGACGAACCGGGCGTAAGCGCGGCCGGAGCGGACCAGGTCGTTGACCCTGCGGCGGTAGCTGCGGCCGGCGTCGTCGGCAAGTGGCGAGACTCCGACCTCCTCGGTGTACATGGCCACGGCTGCCGGAAAGAGTTTGTCGACCTCGCCGGAGCGGACCTGGCGTACCTCTGGGTCGGCGGGGATGGTCGGCAGCGTCTCGGTGGCCAACAGCGGCTGGTTGGGGCGCACGTCGCGGGCGGGGCCCCACGTGCCGGACAGGCGGTCCCAGAGACCGAGGACGGCGTCGGCGCGCCCGACGATGGATGAGCAGAGCCGTTCCTCGCCGGCGAGCAGGTCGGCGAAGGCCGCCACGGCGGCGTCGTTGGCGAGCACGGGGGTGAGGTTGCCGCCGAGCCAGCAGAGTGATTCGAGGTTGCGTCGCGCGCCGTACCCCAGAATTCTGCCCTCGGCCCGCCACCAGGACAGCCCGCGCGCGGATATCCGCTCGGCGACCTGCGCGCCCGCGAACGGGTCGCGGTCGAGCAGGCGTTCGACCGCGCGGCGTTCCGATTCTCCCAGTTGCCGTACCGGCACCGTCAGCACGACCACCAGCCTGCCAGATCAACCTGCCACCTCGCCGGCCGAGTGGCGAGGCCGAGCAGGAGACGGTCACCAGCCGGGCGGGTCGGACCCTCAGACGGCCACCGTCTCGCCCGAAGGGACGGTCGTGCGGGTGCGTGCGGCCCACCGGACAACCGGGGGTACCAGGGCGCCGAGGAGGAGGAACAGCCCACCGAGCGCAACCCATCCCGGCACGCCCCAACCGAGGGCGAGGCTGGTCACCACGACCGGCGCGAGCATCTTTCCCAGTTCGTAGCCCATGCCGTACGTGCCCTGGTACTGCCCCTGCGCGTCGGCCGGAGCGAGACCGAAGGAGATGCCCCAGCCGGCGGCGGAGTGCCACAGCTCGCCGGTGCCGTGCACCAGCGACCCGCAGCAGAGCAGTCCGATGGCGCCGGCCGCGGGTAGGGCGCCGCTGGCGGCGAAGAGCAGGCAGGCCAGCGCGATGGCCACGCCGGCTCGGCGGGAGGAGCGGGCGGCGCCGAGCAGAGTGTCGGCGCCGCGTGCGGCGCGCACCTGAAGGAGCACCACAAGCGCCGTGTTGACAAGCGTCAACACGGAGATCATCCACAGGGATGCGCGTGTGTGCCCGGCGATCCAGAGCGGCAGCGCGATGGTGAGCAGGCTGAAGTGCATGGACATCAGTCCGTCGAGCAGGGTGAATACGAGGAACGGGCGGTCCCGCAGGGCGATCAGACGGGGCCCGTGTGTCGGTGCGGCGACGGGGGCGACGGTGGGCAGCCGGAGGAGGACGGCCGCCGCGACCAGCGATGCCGCCGCCGCCGTGAGGATCAGTGCGACGTATCCGGTGTGGGTGTCGCTGGCGATGGCGAAGCCGCCGAGGACGGCACCGACGGAGATGCCGACGTTTGTGGTGGCCCGCAGGTACGCGCGGGTCTGGACCCGCTGGTCGGCGGGGACCGTGCCGGCGATCAGCGCGCCGCGGGCACCGCGCTCGACCGCGTCGGCGAGTGCCGTGGCGGCACCCACCACCAGGAATGCGGGAAACGACCGAACGGCGATCAGGCCCGTGGTGAGAGTGCCGGCGGCGACAAGTGCCCCGACCTGCATGCCCCGTGGCCCGACCCGATCGGCCAGGTAGCCGCTCGGGGCGCTGGCCAGGACGCCGACAAGCGCCGAGATGGTCAGTCCGATACCCACCTGGGTGGGCGAGAGCCCGACGGAGCGGGTGAGGAAGAGCGCGCTGGAGACCAGCCAGAGGCCCCGCCCGATCGTCTTGACCAGGGTGCCCAGGGTGAGCGTCCGGGCCGGACCGGACGGTGGAAGCAGCCGCATGCCGATACCGTAACAAGACGTACGTACGGTTTGCAGCCCCGTTCTTGTCGGCGATGAACGCGCTACGTCAGGTGATGATGAACGGCACCGACGACCAGCGTGAGCGGGCCGCACAGGTGGGCCGGCATGCAGAAAGAGCGGCCGCTCCCGTGGGGGAACGGCCGCTCTTTCCCAAATGGAAAGTCAGTGCACGGTGACGGTCGGGCCGGTGACCAGGCCGCGCAACTCCTCGGGAAGCTCGGCGCCCATCTCGTCGGCGATGCGCAGCGCCTCCTCGATCAGGGTCTCCACGATCTGCGCCTCGGGCACCGTCTTGACGACCTGCCCCTTGACGAAGATCTGGCCCTTGCCGTTGCCGGAGGCGACGCCGAGGTCGGCCTCGCGGGCCTCGCCGGGGCCGTTGACGACACAGCCCATGACGGCGACCCGCAGCGGCACGGGCAGCCCCTCCAGGCCGGCGGTGACCTCCTCGGCCAGCTTGTAGACGTCCACCTGGGCGCGCCCGCAGGACGGGCAGGAGACGATCTCCAGGCCGCGCTCGCGCAGACCCAGCGACTCAAGGATCTGGTTGCCGACCTTGATCTCCTCCACCGGCGGGGCGGACAGCGACACCCGGATGGTGTCGCCGATCCCCTCGGCCAGCAGCGCGCCGAAGGCGACAGCCGACTTGATGGTGCCCTGGAACGCCGGGCCGGCCTCGGTGACACCAAGGTGCAGCGGGTAGTCGCACTGCTCGGCCAACTGCCGGTACGCGCGGATCATCACGACCGGGTCGTTGTGCTTGACCGAGATCTTGATGTCGCGGAAGCCGTGCTCCTCGAACAGCGAGCACTCCCACAGCGCCGACTCGACGAGCGCCTCGGCGGTGGCCTTGCCGTACTTGGCCAGCAGCCGCTTGTCCAGTGAGCCGGCGTTGACGCCGATCCGGATCGGCACCCCCGCCGCCCTCGCGGCACGGGCGATCTCCTTGACCTTGTCGTCGAACTGGCGGATGTTGCCCGGGTTGACCCGGACGGCCGCGCAGCCGGCGTCGATGGCGGCGAAGACGTACTTCGGCTGGAAGTGAATGTCGGCGATCACCGGGATCTGCGACTTCTTGGCGATCGCGGGCAGCGCCTCGACGTCGTCCTGCGAGGGCACCGCCACCCGGACGATCTGGCAGCCGGACGCCGTCAGCTCGGCGATCTGCTGGAGGGTCGCGTTGACGTCGGAGGTGAGGGTGGTGGTCATCGACTGCACGGAAACCGGCGCGCCGCCGCCGACGGGGACCGGACCGACCATGATCTGACGGCTGGCCCGGCGAGGAGCGAGCGGCGGGGGCGGTACGGCGGGCATACCGAGACTGATTGCTGTCACTTCAGGCACTCACCTTGAGAAGAGCGTGATCGGGTTGACGACATCCGCGGCGATTGTCAGCAGCGTGAACGCGCCACCGATGAGGATCACCGCGTACGTGAAGGGCATCAGTTTCAGGTAGTCGACCCGACCGGGGTCGGCCCGGCCGATCCGAGCGTAGACCCAGGAGCGGGCACGCTCGAACCAGGCGACGGCGATGTGGCCGCCGTCCACAGGCAGCAGCGGCAGCAGGTTGAACACGCCGATGAAGAAGTTCAGCGACACGAAGAGCATGAAGAAGACCAGCCAGGCGTTGTTCTCCACGGCCTCGCCCCCGAGCCGGCTGGCGCCGACCACGCTGATCGGGGTGTCGATGTCCCGCTCGCCGCCGGTGAGGGCGGTCCACAGGGCGGGGACCTTCTGCGGCAGGCGTTGCAGGGCCTGGGCGGTGCCGACGGCCAACTGGCCGGTGAAGTCGGCGGTGGCTCCGAAGGCGCCGACCGGCCCGTACGTCACGCGGGTGGGGGTGCTGGGAACGAGGCCGACGCCGAGCGCGGCCACCGGCCCGGCGGCACCGGTCGGGTTGTCCAGCGGTGGACGCTGGGTCTGCGCGAGCACGGTGCTGGTGTTGCCCTGCTGCCCGTCACGCACGTACTGGATCTGCGCGGTGTCACCAGGCTTGAGGCTGCGCAGCGTGGTGAGCATGTCCCCGTAGTTGTTGATCGGGGTGCCGTTGATCGAGGTGATCCGGTCGCCGTCGCGCAGTTGCGCCTGAGCTGCCGGGCTTGCGGCGTCGGCCGGGGTGCACGCCCGCACCGCGTTCTCCGGCACCACGCAGTCGCTGAGCTGGATGACAGCGGGCTCCTGGCGGGCCTGCGCGTCGGTGGTCGGGAAGTCCGGGTTGGGCAGGCCGGCGGAGACCGCGAGGATCCAGATGGTGATCAGGGCGAGCGCGAAGTGTGTGACCGACCCGGCGGCCATGACGATGGTCCGCTTCCAGACGGGGTAGCGCCACATCACCCGCGACTCGTCGCCGGGCTCGACGTCGTCGTCCTGCGGGGTCATTCCGACGATCTTGCAGAAGCCGCCGAGTGGGATGCCCTTGAGGCCGTACTCGGTTTCACCCCGCTTGAACGACCAGATGGTGGGGCCGAAGCCGACGAAGTACTTGGTGACCTTCATCCCGAATGCCTTGGCGGTGAGCAGGTGCCCCGCCTCGTGCAGACTCACCGAGATGAGGATGGCCAGGGCGAAGAGAACCACCCCGAGCAGGTACGACATCAAGCTCCTTCCACCGAACCCGCGATGATCTCCTGCGCGTGCGCGCGTGCCCACGACTCGGCGGCGAGCACGTCCTCGACGGTACCTGGTTCGGCGAAGTCAGGAGCGTCCTCCAACACGCGCTCGAGGGTGTCGACGATGCCGAGGAAGGGCAGTCGGCCGGCCACGAAGGCCGCAACGCACTCCTCGTTCGCCGCGTTGTAGATCGCCGGACGGCAGCGCCCGGTCTCCCCCGCGGCCTTCGCGAGGGCGACGGCCGGAAACGCCGCGTCGTCCAGCGGCGCGAACTCCCAGGTGTGCGCGGTCGTCCAGTCGACAGCGGCGGCTGCCTCGGGCACCCGGTCCGGCCAGCCGATGCCCAACGCGATGGGCAGCCGCATGTCCGGTGGGCTGGCCTGGGCGATCGTCGAGCCGTCGACGAACTCGACCATCGAGTGGATCACCGACTGGGGGTGCACCATCACTGTGATGTCGGCGTACGGCACGTCGAACAGCTCGTGCGCCTCGATCACTTCAAGGGCCTTGTTGACCATGGTGGCGGAGTTGATCGTGACGACCGGGCCCATGTTCCAGGTCGGGTGCGCGAGAGCCTGCTCGGGTGTGACCTGCGTCAACTCGTCGCGGCCCCGACCCCGGAACGGGCCGCCGCTGGCCGTGACGATCAACCGGCGTACCTCGCCGCGCGTCCCCGACCGCAGGCACTGGGCCAGCGCCGAATGCTCCGAGTCGACTGGCACGATCTGCCCCGGCCGCGTCACAGCGGCCTTGACCAGCGGGCCGCCGGCCACGAGTGACTCCTTGTTGGCCAGGGCGAGAGTACGGCCGCAGCGCAGCGCGGCAAGCGTAGGAGCGAGGCCCAGCGAGCCGACCACACCGTTGAGCACGATGTCGCACGGCCACTGCGCCAACTCGGTCATCGCATCCGGGCCGGCCACGATCTTGGGAAGCTTGAAGTCGCCGGTGGCCCAGCCGCGCCGGCTCGCCTCGGCATAGAACGCGAGCTGGAGGTCCTGCGCGGCGGACGCCTTCGCCACCCCTACCGCATCGACACCCAACTCCAGTGCCTGGGCGGCGAGCAGTTCGACGTTGCCGCCGCCCGCACCCACCGCGACCACCCGGAACCGGTCCGGGTTGCGCCGAACGATGTCGATGGCCTGCGTGCCGATCGAACCGGTTGACCCGAGCAGGACAAGGTCGCGGGGGGAAGTCACGGGACCATTCTTCCCCACCCCCGCTGCGCGCCCGCTGGGAGCCTCAACCCCTGCCCGCCCGACGTCCCCACCTCGTCATGATCGGCTCGCCGGCACGGAAATCGCGGTATCCCCACCCTTCGGACACCCCGATTTCCATGAACCCGTGTCGATCAAGCCGTGCCGTCGGCAGAGTCGGTGGCCGCCGTCTCCGGCGGTGCCTCCTCACCGAGCAGGTCGGCGGGGTCGATGGAAAACTCAAACGGTTCCCGCATGACGAATCGCGTGCCGGCAGCAGCGGCGGCGACCGGCCGGTACTCCCCCTCGGTCAACTCGTACAGCGCCAGGGTCGGAACCCGATTGCGCAGGTCGACACGGAGGAAGAAAGGCACGCCGACTGCGGCGTACTCGCGCGGCCGATCGATGATGTCCTTGCGTCGGTTCCCGGGAGAGACGATCTCACCCAACAGCACGGCATGCCTGATATCCATCGTCGTTCGGCCGCCGCCCGGCACGTCCAGAATGACGATGTCGGGGATGAAAAGATCCTCACCCGAGACGACGTTCGTCTCCAGGTAGAGCCACAGCTTGGCGCGGCGGGCTGCCTGCTTGAGGTGATACGCGAGATCCAGCTCCGCGTCCTGATGGTCGTACCCGGCATGTGGTGTCACGATCACGCTTCCGCCCAGGACCTCAACCTTGGGGCCGTTGGTCTCCGGCAACAGGTCGAGGGCGAGCTGCGCGGTCCACGGCTCGTCGTGCCACCGCAACACGTCGAACGACGGCTCGGCGTGCTCCGGCGCCGGCTGCGGCTGCGGCTGCGGCTGCGGCTGCGGCTGCGGCTGCGGCTGCGGCTCGAACGCTGCCTGGGCCATCCGGACTCACCCCCTCAGCGGACCATCCTCCTCGGCTCAGCCTAGCGACCGCAGCCCGCGAAACGCGCCATCGCACACCTGGTCCGTCCGAAGCAGTCGCGCGGCGCGGCGGACCTCGGCGAGAACAGCCGGCGCCCGCGAGACGAGCCCGACGCCCACAGCCGGCGCCGGCAGCGACGATCAACTCGGGTTCGTGGAAATCGGGGTGTCCGCAGCGCGCGGACACCCCGATTTCCATGAAGGCGTGTGGATCAGGGAGTGATGACGAACTGCGAGCCCGGCTGGACGACGATGTTGCCGTCGGCCGAGTTCGTGATTGTCACGTTCGTCAGGTTGGCGTTGCCGCGCGCGCCGCTCATCGCGAGGATGCCGGCGCCGTTGTTGGACCTGTCGATCCGTACGTTGGTGATGGCGACGTTCGGCATGTTGCCGCCGCCGTTCTTGAACTGGATGCCGTCGTACGTCGAATCGACGATGTCGGTGTCGCGGATCGTGACCCCGACGATGTCCCTGGTGGAGGGGAAGAGGGTGATGGCGCCGAACTCCTGGTCCTCATTCCAGAAGGCGCCGCCGGTGCGGTAGAGCCCGTTGTTGGCGATGAGCGTCGTGCCGGAGAAGGGCAGCGGGTCGTGGTCGGTCGCCAGCATGATGCCCGGGTAGTTGGCGGTGTCGTAGATCAGGTTGTTCTCGATCGAGTTGTCGTAGCCGCCGTAGATGGCGATGCCGTTGGCCCGCCAGGGCAACTGGATGGTGTTGTTGACGAAGTGGTTGTCGTGGGCGATGTCGACGTTGCGGTCCTTGACGTACGGGTTGGCCCAGATCGCGAGGGCGTCGTCGCCGGTGGTACGGAATGACGAGTTGAAGACCCGGGAGTTGCGCGTGCCGTTGCTGAAGTTGATGCCGTCGGCGTAGGTGTTGCGGATCCGCATGCCGGTGAACTGCAACCCGTCGGCCGGCCCCCACAGGTCGGGGATGTTGTCGTAGTCGCGGCCCACCCAGACACCCACGTTGGCGTGCTCGATCCAGACGTTGCTGATCCGGGTGCCGGTGCCGAAGCGACCGTTGAGTCCGACGCCGCCCTCGGCGTTGCCCTCACCGCCCCGGATCCGCCCGGAGCCGAAGATGGCGATGTCGGAGATCTGGGTGTTCTTGTCGATGTCGAAGCCGAAGTTCCCCTCGTGCGGGTGGTTGATGCCACCCGCGTTCTGTGGCTCGGTGAGCGTGTAGAGCTGCGAGTGCCACATGCCGGCGCCCCGGATGGTGACGTTGCTGATGCCTACCTGGTTGTGCGTACCCCGGTTCAGCGGGTCGTCGGTGAGGATCTTCTGCTCCTGCCGCCACTGCCCGGCGGGGATCCAGACGCAGTTGATGACGCCGTTCTGGTCGTCGGTCACCGCACGCTGGATGGCCGCGGTGTCGTCGAGCCCGTCGTTGGGTACGGCGCCGTACGAGGTGATCGAGGTGCACTCGGCGGGCTGGCTCGCCGCCGGTGCCACCTGCTCCAGGTCGATCATGTCGATGACGTAGAACGAGGCGGTGTCGCCCGAGTCGCGCTGCAACTTGAACCGGGTGCCGGCCGGGTACGACTGCGCCAGCAGCGCGTTGGACTCGTCGAACAACCGTCGGGCGTCGGCCTGCGGGGTGTTCGTCAACGACTCCGGCTGGTCGGTGTTGCCGTAGAGCCAACTGTGCCGCGACGACAGGGTGAGCTTGCGGGAGAAGACGTCGTTGACGTAGAGGCTGATCGTCGCCTCGATGCCGCCGCCACCGGGCGCGTCCGGGATGGAGTTACGCACCACTATGGAGTTGGCCTGGTTGGTGGAGGTGAACTCGACGAACTGGCCGGTGCTGTTCAGGCGTACCGACTTGCGGCCCGAGGACTCGGTGGCGAAGTTGGTGTGCCCGAAGGTGCGCAGCGGGTCGGTCTCCAACAGCGTGCCCTGGTAGCGGGCGGACTCGGCCTCGTAGGAGACGTACGGGACGGCGGCCCCGCGCCCGACCACTATCGACTGGCTGAGGGCGTTGTTCGTCTCGTTGGTCTCGGTGACCACGTTCGTGGCGTCGGCGGTTGCGGTGATGGTGGCGCCGCCGCTGGTGGCGGTCCAACTGCCGGTGACGGCCACGGCGACGGTCGCGCCGGCCGCGATCGGGGCTGTGGTGGTGTTCAGCGTGGTGCCGCCCACCACCAGCCGGGTCACAGTTGTCGCGCCGGTCGCGGCGGTGCCGCGGTTGCGGACCCCCACGGTGAAGGTGACGGACGCCCCGACGGCCGGGTTCGACGGGTTGGAGGCGATGCTGAGGACCTGGAGGTCCGGGCCGAGGGCCTGCCCGACCACGAGCGGCGACGCCGCCGTGAAGCTGTTGTTGCCGTTGTTCTGCTCGACGATCGTGTTCGCCGGGTCGACCACCGCCGCGACGGCGTAGCTGCCCATCGACCGGGTCCCGGCGTTGAACGACACTGTGGTCGAGGCGCCCGCGCCAAGGGCGCCAACGGTGGCGCTGCCGACGACCCCGCCGGCAAGGCTGAAGTTCACAGTGGTCGCCCCGGCGGCGGCGGATCCGATGTTCTGCACGACGGCCGAGAGCGTGACCGGGCTGACCTCGCTCGGCGACGTGGGCGACCAGGTCACCGAGCTGACGACCAGGTCCGGGTTGGGCGCCGGGGTGCCGCACACCTCCAGTTCGGCCACCTGGCCGGACGGGGCGCCGGTGTTGCCGGTGAACCGCAACTGCACGTCCGCGGTGGTCGCGCTGACCGGGATGGCCACCGTGTTGGATCCCTGGACGAACTGGTAACCCGCCGCCGACACCAGACTGGTGTACGCCGACGAGGCCTGGTCCCGGCCGAGAACCTGGATGGTCTGGGTACGGGTGCCCCACGCCGGGTCCGGGTTGAGCTTGACTGTGACACGGGAGATGGAGTGGTTCGCGCCCAACGCCACTGTCAGGTTCTGCGGATAGCTGGCCGCGCCCTCCCAGTAGGTCGTGAGTTGTCCGTCGTTCGCCTTCTCGGGGGTGAAGGTGAAGGTGGAGCCGGTCGCCGTCATGCTCTTGCCCTGGGCCACGTTGGTGCAGGCGGGAGGTTGGGTGCCGGTCCGGGTGACGGTGTTGCTGTTGCCGGACAGGTTGCCGGCGCCGTCGCGGGCGCGCACGTGGTAGGACACCGTCGCCGTCGAGGGTTGGGTGTCCTGGTAGGTGAGGACGGTGCCCAGCGTCGCGATCAGGCTGCCGTCGCGGTAGACGTTGTAGCCGGCGAGCCCACTGCCACCGGAGTCGGTCGAGGCACCCCAGTTGAGGGTGACAGTGTTGCCTGACGTGCTCTGCGACAGAGTGCCCGGGACGCTCGGCGCGGTGGTGTCACCGCCGGTGCCGCCGTACACCTCAAGCTCGGAGAGCTGCCCTGCCGGCCAGCCGCTGTTGGCGGTGATGGTGATCCGCACGAAGCGGGCGGCGGCCGGGTTGACGTTGATCGTGACCGTGCTGCCGCTGGCCGGATTGAATGTGTACGTCTGCGACCCGACCATGTCGCTGAACGACGACCCGTTGGCGCTGCCCTGCACGCTCAACGTCTGCGTCCGGGTAGCCCAACCGGAGGTCGGCAGCTTCAGGACGACCTGGTTGACGGTCTGCGACGAGCCGAGATCGACCTGCACCCACTGGGGAAAGGAGTTGTTGACGCTCTCCCAGTAACTGCCCGGGTTGCCGTCGACGACCCTCGACGAGTCGTAGACGTCGGCGTGGCCGCTCTCCTGGGTGGGGCGGCCTTGGGCGAGGTTTGTGGCCGCCGGGGCGAAGCCGGCGCTCGACGCGGCTGTCGTGTCGGCCGGGCGTGCGGCGCCTGCCGGGTTCGCGACCACCGTCGACCCGGCCGTCGCGATCATCATGGCCGCGACTTGCGCCGCCACCATCCTGAACAGATTCGTTCGTCTCATCACTGTCCTGTCGTTGGGGGACGGTGCCGCGGCGGCTCGACACGGCGTGGGCGTGATTCGGCGCGTGACCGACCGACGCGGGCCGCCGCGCCAGCCGCGGGGGGAGTAACCCCGCCCTCGCCCGGTCGATCATGGAGTTGTGGTGCCCGTTATGAAAACGGAAGCGGCGTTTGTCACCCACCACAACTCCATGATCGACGAGGTGGGGTGGGTGGAAGGGTGGGGAAGGGCGCGGCGGGGCCCGGGCGCGGCTCTGGAAGTTGCGGCCTTATGCGAGGAATCAGGCACGTCTTTGTCGAGATTTTGCATAAGGTTGAGCAGATGTTACTGACGTGCTACGGGAGCGTCAATGCTTCGACTGCCGTGACTATTGACAGCTACCCATCTGCTCGGTGCCCGGACGACAGGAAGGCCCCCTGTCGACAAGCGTCGACAGGGGGCCTTCGCCCAGCGGGTGGTTGATCAGCCGGCCGGGGCGCTCAGCACGAACGTCTCCAACTCCTCGCCGCCGTACCAGTCGGTGCGCCGGCCCACATGCGCCATGCCGAGCCGTCGGCACACCGCCATCGACGGCTCGTTGCCCGGCGAAACGACCGCGTAGATCTCCCGCGTACCGGTGGCGAACTCCCGCGCCAGGACCGCGCGGGCCGCCTCGGTGGCATACCCGTGGCCCTGTGAATCCGGGTGCAGGTGCCAGCCCATCTCGATGTCGTCGGTACGCACCACCTCGTCCTGCCCTGGCAGCGGCTTGAGCAGTATCGTGCCCGCCACCACACCGGTGTCGCGTACCTCGATCGCCCAGGTGCCATACCGGCCGCCGTCGTCCGCGTGCCGGTCCTGCCAGATCTTCAGCCGGTCGGCAGCCTGCGCCGGGTCGGTCATCGGCAGCCCCGGCGAAACCCCCAACCAGCGGGTGATCTCGGGACGGGAGTAGATGTCGTAGATGCGGGCGAGGTCGGCCGGGGCGGCGGTCCAGTCGCGCAGGATCAGGCGTTCGGTGGTGGCAACCGTCATGGCAGGCGATCTTAATGAGTGACGCACTCCCCGCCAGGGAAAGAGATTGCGATGGGCAGCGGATGGCAGCGGGCGAAGCGGATCACCAGTGCCGCGTTCCGTCCCGTACGTGGACGGGACCTGTCGCTGCACGCCGCCGCGATCACCTTCTACGGGGCGATAGCCGTGGTGCCTGTGGCGTTGCTCGCCATCTGGCTCACCTCTCTTGTCGCCGGGGCCGATCGGGTACGCCGGCTCACCTCGTACGCCGTGGAGGCCCTGCCCACCGCGATCGGCGCGCCCCGGGCTGTGGAGGCGCTCGTCACCGCCGGGGTGGAGTTGACACCGCTCCTGGCGTTGGCGTCGCTGCTGCCCGCGTCGCTGTACGGCGAGGGCCTGCGCCGGGCGTTCATCTCGGTGGCGGCGCCCCGCACCGACGAGCACCTGGTCGGCTGGCGGGGCCGCCTGCTGCTGCTTCCACTGCTCGCGCCGGCCCCCGCGCTGCTGCTGTCGATCCTGCTGGCGCTGCCGCTCACCACCCGCCTGGTCCGGCAGGGCGGCTGGGCCGGCGCGCTGGGTGTGGTGCTGTCGTTCCTGGCGGTCTGGCTGGTGCTCACACCTGTGCTGATGTGGGTGTTCCGGGTGGTCGGGCCGGCCTCACCGGACTGGCTCTCCACGCTCGGAATCGGCTCGTTCACGGCGGCCAACCTGTCCGGCTTCATGCACGGCTTCGTGCTCTTCGCCTCGCTTCCCCTGGACCTTGGCGTGCCGTTCGGCGGCTTCGACGAGATCGGTGCCGGTGTCGCCGTTCTCCTCTGGCTCTACCTGTTCCACGTGATCGTGCTGGCTGGCTACTCCGCCACCCTGGCCCTCTCGCACTGGCGGGCCAAGCGCGCAGGGTGATCACGCCGCAGCCTGGCAGGTGGCCTGCCACGGGCGCGACCAGCAGCGGAAGGGCTCACCGAACGGATGGCTGGCGACTAGGCTGGCGCGGCATGAGCAGCGAACTTCCCGCACGCGCCGACGTCGTGATCGTCGGCGCCGGGCACAACGGCCTGGCCTCCGCCATCCTGTTGGCCCGCGCCGGCCTGGACGTCCTCGTGCTGGAGGCGGCCGACGTGATCGGCGGTGCGGCCCGCACCGAGAACCCGTTCCCGAAGGTCCCGGGCCTACGCCACTCCACAGGCTCGTACCTGCTCGGGCTGATGCCACCGGAACTGCTCGCCACCCTCGACGTGCGCATCCCGGTCATGCGACGCGACCCGCACTACTTCCTGCCCACACCGGGCGGCCTCGGCTCGCCGTACCTGCTGGCCGGCAGCGACACCGCCGCCAACCGGGCGCAGCTCGTCGAGTTCTTCTCCCCCGCCGACGTGGCCGCCGACGACGCCATGCAGGACGAGTTGGCCGCGCTGCGCGCTGACCTCGCCCCGGCGTGGCTGACCGAGCCGCTGAGCGCCGAGGAGACCGCCGAGCGGCACGTCCGCCCGGCACTGCGGCAGGTCTTCGTCGACCTGGTCCGGGGCTCGGTCGCGGACTACCTGGCCCGGTTCGAGTTCCGCTCCGAACTGCTGATCAGCATGTACGCCGTCACCGACGGCCTCTCCGGCCTCAACGCCGGCCCGGACGACCCCGGCACCGGCCACAACTTCCTTGTGCACAACATGTGCAGGCTCCCCAGCTCCGGCGGCACCTGGATGATCGTCGAAGGCGGAATGGGCACCGTCTCCGCGACGTTCGCCGGGGCCGCGCGCGCCGCCGGGGCGACGATCCTGACGGGTACGCCGGTGAGCGCCGTGACACTGGACGGTGGCGCGGTGAGCGGTGTCGTACTGGCCGACGGCCGGCAGGTCACCGCCGGCGTGGTGCTCGGCGCGTGTGACCCGTACCGGCTGATGGACCTGGTGCCCGACGGCGCGCTGCCGGCGGCGCTCGGCGAGCGGATGGCGGCGGTCCGCCGGCCCGGCACCACGTTGAAGCTCAACCTGGCGCTGACCGGACTGCCGCGGTTCGCCTGCCTGCCTGCGGACGCGCCGAGCCCGTTCGGCTCGACCATCCACCTGCTGCCCGGCTCGGCGTCGCTTGTCGGTGGGGACACCACCTCACCGATGACCGCGCTGCGCGCCATGTGGGCGGACGTGCAGGCCGGACGGCTTCCGGCGGAGCCCACTATCGAGTGGTACCTGCACACGACAGTCGACCCGTCGCTCTCCGACGCCGCCGGCCACCACTCGTCGGCGCTGTTCGTGCAGTCGGTGCCCTACGAGCTGGCCGGCACCACGTGGGACGCGGAACTGCCCGGCTACACCGACCGGCTCATCGAGATCGTCGAGCGGTACGCGCCCGGCACCGGTGACCTGATCGCCGACGCGGTGCCACTGGCGCCGCCCGGCATCGAAGCGCACTTCGGCATCACCGGCGGGCACATCCACCACGTCGACAACACCGTCTCGTTCACCGACCGGATGCCCTACGCCACAGGCGTCGACGGCCTGTACGCCGGCAGCGCCGGCTGCCACCCGGCCGGCAGCGTGATCGGCGCCGCCGGCCACAACGCAGCCCGCCGAATCCTGAAAGACCTAAACCGCTAACCCCCCGCCCTGGCCCTGGCCCTGGCCCTGGCCCTGGCCCTGGCCCCGGCCCCGGCCCCGGCCCCGGCCCCGGCCCCGTCGATCATGGAGTTGTGGTGCCCGTTGTGGGAACGAAAGCGGCGTTTGTCACCCACCACAACTCCATGATCGACGGGTACCAGCGAGGCAGCCCGGGGATCAGCGGGGTCAGCCCGAGGGCGGCCTGCGGTTAGGCCAAGGCTTCCCCTGCGGGGGCTGGGGTTTCTGCGTCTACCCGGTGGGCTCTCACCTTGTGGCCGACGCTTGTCAGGCAGCGGCCGGAGGGGAGGTCGAAGCGCCAGCCGTGCAGCTGGCAGGTGAGCTGGTCGCCCTCGACGATGCCGAACCGGGTCAGGTCGGCCTTCAGGTGCGGGCAGCGGCGCTGCACCACCCAGTCGCCCAACGTGATGTCCTCGGCGTCGGTGCTGCGCTCGTGCTCGTCGTACCAGCCCTCCGCGTACTGGAGCCGCTCCTCGGAGAGGCACTTGAAGAACGCGTAGACGAACTCGTTGTACTGGCCGATCCGGGCCGCCGAGAAGCGACAGGACAGGAACAGCGAGTTGACCCAGTCCACCTCGTCGATGAACAGCAGGTGCTCGATCAGCGCCCGCTCGGTCCGGAACCGGTAGCGGACCTTCTCGTCGGCGTACGGCCGGACCTCCTGGCCCGGGAAGTCCACCACGATGGATTCAACGGTCTCCCCGCCGGAGTCGTCGGTGCCCACCAGGTCGAAGCGCACCGGACCGCCGACCCCCTTGGCCAGGTAGATCGACTCTTCGAGCAGCGGCTCGATCCGGCTCTTCATCTGGCCGAGCACATCCACCTCGGGGTGCCGCCAGGACGCCTTCTCCGCCTCGATGATCGGGCGCTTGCGCTCCCGCATCTCCTCCAGGTGGGCGACCTTGTTCGCGAAGAACTCCTCGATCGGCACCGGGTGGGTGGTGGTCGCGCCGTCGGTGGTGACCTCCGCGACGCTGCCCGGCAGCAGCACGATCCCGTTGGTGCCGCCGACCTTCGCGTACTCCGAGAGGAAGACCGACTGGTCGGGGAAGATGTTGCCCTCGTCGCCGTGGATGTCGTTGAACTGCCACAGCGCGTCGTCGAGGAAGCACGGCGGCCCGGCGATCGGGAAGACGTGGTCGGCCTTCAGGTCGTCGATGTAGCGCCAGGTCCGGTCGAACTGCCGGTCCCGCTTCTGCTTGCCGAACGCGGTCTTCGCCGCCTGCGGCAACTCGTAGACCATCGGGTACCAGATCGCACCGGAGAACTGGAGCATGTGCGCGTGCACGTGCCCCAGCTCGGCGAACACGCTCAGGTCGGTGGGGCGGGCGTCGTTCTGGTTGAGCAGCCGCACCCCGTCGTACTCGACCCAGAGCGACGAGTCGCCGATCGGCCCGTCGGTCGGGCTGGTCAACGCCTGAATCATGATCTTCAGGCCGCCGGGAAGCTCCACCACCTGCTCGTTCGGCGCCTTCAGGAACTTGGTGAAGCCCAGCGCCCGGAACTCGTCCTCCATCTCCGAGGTGGGGAACTCGGGGAGCAGGACAGTGGCGTCCTTGGAGATGAAGTCCCGCAGGTGCTTCGCGTCGAAGTGGTCCCGGTGCAGGTGGGAGACGTACAGGTAGTCGACCTGCCCCAGCGTCTCCCAGTCGAGCAGGGAGTTGTCCGGGAAGGGGAACCAGGAGGCGAAGTAGGCCGGATTGACCCATGGGTCGCACAGGATGCTGCCCGCGGCAGTGTCGATCCGCATGCTGGCGTGCCCGGTTCCGGTCACTCGCACCGCACAGTCCCCCTCAAACAGACAATCAGGTGTACGACAAACGCTACCGGAGCGAGTCTGGCCTCCGCCCCGCGACGCCCGTAGTGCCATCAGGCCCAACTGGGCCGGGCCGGACGACCAGGAAACCCCCACCGCGTCGCCCCGGGCAGGAGGCGTGCCAGACTAACCAAAGATCCGATCGCGAGGGAAGGACCGACAGTGGCAGGAAGCGAGCCGGTAACGTCGCCAGACCAGCACAAGCCCGGGCACCGGAAGTCCGGGCGAATCGGCGCGGTGGTGACCGCGCTGGCGCTGCTGGCGATGATCTGCGGCAACCACGAGGGCAGGGTCGAAGACATCTGGCTGGTCGGCCTGGCCGCGCTGCTGCTGATCATCGTGATCGGCGACGCCGTGCTGCGGCGCAACGGCCTGCGTTCCTGACCCGACCGGCCGCCGGACGACCGGCTGACGACGCCGAGGGCCCGCCCCCACCCGGGGGACGGGCCCTCGTCCGTACGCGTCGTCGGCGTCAGCGGCCGAAGAGGATGTCCTGTACGTCCTTGAGTGCGGCGTCGACCTCGGCCTCGAAGTAGCCGCCGGGCACCAGGCCGAACCGGAGCGTGTCCAGATCCTTCGGGTTGACAGGCATCTGGTTGCGGCCCTGCATTCCGCCGAGCAGGGTCTCGAAGAACCGGTCCACCTGGTCCGGGTCGTACCCGCTGCCGAACCGGCGCACCTGGAAGCTGCGGCGGATCTGGTCGACCCGATACAGGTCGCTGCCGGGCGGGCCGGCCATCGGCGGGCCACCCATCGGCGGACCGGCAACGGCGGGCGGACCGGCCATCGGCGGACCACCGATGCCCTGCTGCGGCATCGGGGGCGGACCGGCCGGGCCACGACGCATGTCGCGCAGGTCCCGCTCGGGCATCCGGATCTCAGCGGTCATGTCGGCGCGACCGTGCCGGCCTGCCTCGAAGCCGTCGAAGCGCGCCGGCTCCTCCGGCGGGTAGCCGCCCGGGCCACGCGGGTCGTCCGGAGGACCGTAGCCACCCGGGCCACGCGGGTCATCGGGAGGGCCGTAGCCACCGGGCATCCGCTGGTCATCGGGAGGGCCGTAACCGCCCGGCATCCGCTGATCGTCGGGGCCGTAGCCACCGGGGCCGGCGGGCAGGCCACGAGGCGGGACGCCATGCCCACCCATCGGGCCACCCGGGCCCAGCTGACCGGGGCCACCCGGGCCGCGCGGCGCGTCGTACCCGCCCCGGGGGTTGTCGTAACCGCCGGCGAACGCGCCGGTGGGCTCGTCGTAGCGGCCGTAGCGATCGGCGGGCGGCCCGGCCTGCACCGGCGGCATCGGTCGGGGAGGCAGGGGCTGCATGCCGCGGTCGTCGCGCATCGGCGGACCCATCCGGTCCGGCGGGCCCATCCGGTCGGGCATCCGGGGGTCGGCACCGCGCCCGGCGCTGCTGCGCTCCTCCATCTCGGCCAACTGCCGCTCGACCCGGTCCAGGTGCAGGTCGACCTGCCACTCGTCGTAGCCGTTGAACCGGACCCGGAAGACGACGTCGTGGACCTCCTGGGAGGCCACCGGCGCGCCGACCTGACGGCCGTCGAGCGTCGCCTCGACCCGGTCGAGGAAGGCGTCAACCTCGTCGACCTTGTATCCCCGGCGGAGCGCCTTGCGCCGGAAACGCTGACCCTGACTCGCCACTATGTCTCCTGGTCTCGTTCGCCACGCCCGGTCACGCCGGTGCCTCTCCGGCGCGGTCGGTGAAGGTGTCGGTGTCCTCGGCGGCGGCGAGTTGGCCACACGCACCGTCGATCTCACGACCCCGGGTGTCCCGCACGGTGGTGGACACCCCGGCGTCGCGCAACCGGCGGACGAACTCCCGCTCGACCGGCTTCGAGCTCGCGTCCCAGCGGCTGCCCGGCGTCGGATTGAGCGGAATGAGGTTCACGTGCGCCAACTTGCCGGCCAGCAGCCGTCCGAGCAGGTCAGCTCGCCACGGCTGGTCGTTCACGTCCTTGATCATCGCGTACTCGATCGACACGCGGCGGCCCGTCCGGGCGGCGTAGTCCCACGCTGCGTCCAGCACCTCGGCTACCTTCCAGCGCTGGTTTACCGGCACGAGTTCGTCGCGCAGATCATCATCGGGGGCGTGCAACGACAACGCAAGGGTCACAGAGAGGTCTTCGCTGGCCAGTCGGCGGATGGCCGGAACCAGGCCGACAGTGGAAACGGTGATGTGCCGCTGCGACAGGCCCAGCCCCTCCGGAGCAGGGCTGACCAGGCGACGGATGGCCGCGATCACCCGGTTGTAGTTGGCCAGCGGCTCGCCCATGCCCATGAAGACGACATGCGAGAGCCGCGCCGGTGAGCCGACGACCGCGCCGGAGGCCGCCACACCCGCCAGGTAGACGGCCTGGTCGACGATCTCGGCCGTGGACAGGTTGCGGGTGAGCCCGGCCTGCCCGGTGGCACAGAACGGGCAGGCCATGCCACAACCCGCCTGGCTGGAGATGCAGACAGTGACCCGGTCCGGGTAGCCCATCAGCACGCTCTCCACCAACGCGCCGTCGTGCAGCCGCCAGAGCGCCTTGCGGGTCGCGCCGTCGTCACAGGCCAGCTCGCGGACCGGATTGAGCAGCGTGGGGAGCAGTTGGCCGGCGAGCCGTTCCCGGGTGGCGGCCGGCAGGTCGGTCATCTCCTGCGGGTCGCGGACCAGTCGCCCGAAGTAGTGGTTGGAGACCTGGCGGGCGCGGAACGCGGGTTCACCAAGCTCCGTGACCAGCGCCTGGCGGCCAGCCAGGTCCAGGTCAGCGAGGTGCTGGGGCGGCATGGAGGCCCGGCGTGCGGCGGAGGCATCCGAGAGGGCGGGGATCAGCGGCAGGCTTGTCATGGCTGGTCCAGTGTGTCACGCCTTCGGCCGTGCGCACCCGGCCGGAGGTCCCGAACCCGCCCCCGCGGACGTCTCGAGAAGGTCGGACCCCCGAGATACATGCCTCACCCCACCACCGGCACGAAGATCACCAGCAACAGGTACGCCGTCGGCAGCGCGAACAGGATCGAATCCAGCCGGTCCATCAGGCCGCCGTGACCGGGCAGCAGGTTGCTCATGTCCTTGACGCCGAGATCCCGCTTGATCATCGACTCGGCCAGGTCTCCGAGGACCGCCGCGACGGAGACAGCCACCCCGAACAGGGCACCCCACCAGGGGGCCACATCGAGCAGCACCCACAGCAGCACGGCGCTACCCAGCGCTGCCGCGGTGACCGAGCCGGCGAACCCCTCCCAGGACTTCTTCGGGCTGATCGACGGCGCCATCGGACGGCGGCCGAACGAGACGCCGGCCGCGTACCCACCGGTGTCGGACAGGACCACCGCCACCAACGTGACCAGGATGCGCAGCGGCCCGTCGTCGGGGGCCGCCGCCAGTAGCGCCGCGAACCCACCGAGGAACGGCACGTAGACGGCGATCAGGGTGGCCGCTGTGAGATCACGCTGGAAGCCCGCCGGACCGTCACCCAACCGCCAGATCATCGTGCCCAGGACGGTCACCAGCAGACCCAGGCTCAACGCGTCCGGGCCGGCGAACCACGCCAGGCCGATGGTCAGCACGCCACCGGCGATCAGCGGCACCAGCGGCGGGTGCGCGCCACTGCGCCGGACCGCCCGGGCCATCTCCCAGATGCCGACGGCGACAGCGGCGGCGACCACCACGAGGAACGCCAGAGGGTAGAAGACCAGCGGCACCACGATCAGCGCGCCGAGGCTGAGCCCGACACCGATGGCCGCTGGCAGGTTCCGGCCGGCACGCCCCGTACCCACCTGGTGGGTGGCCGGTCGGTCGACGCTGGCCCGCCGCCGGCCCTTCGGCCGCCGACCGGCCGGGGGCGTCGGCTCGGTCACCGGGTCCGGCCCGAGGTCTGCGCCGATCGGCGCGAGCTGGACTGTGGGAAAGCCTGCGTCATCGTCGTGGCGAACGGGCCCGTCGCCGTTCTCGTAACGGATCGGCCCGGCGCCGTTCTCGTGACGAACCGGGCCGTCGGGCGCCGGCGGGCGGTCGTCGGGGCGGGCGGGCCGATCACGCTCGGCGTACGGTTCTGCCAGGTGCGGCTGGGCGTCCGGACGGGTACGCGGCTCGGCGTACACCTCGGGGCCTGCTGCCGGACGGCTGTTCCACTGGCCTGCCTCAAGCTCAGGCTCGGGCCAGGGCAGGGCAACCCGGCGCTCCGGCCGGTCCCAGCCGGGAGGCTCACCTGTGTAGGGGTCGGGGCGGGACATCACGCACCGCGACGCGGCACGAGAACCACCACATGACGCAAGACCACAAGCATCCCCTACAAGCGCGATGTTCCTCCGACTTGACCGCCCCGACGGTCGGTCGATTCCCGGTGTTCACCGCCTGGTGGCCGGGAATCCTGACGAGCCTACTGCACACGTGGCCGGGGCGAAGCGGACGAGGGCCCCAGCCCGCTCCCCGCTTCCGCCGAGCGCCGCGACGCCGACATCGGCTCGGGTGCCTCGCTGTCGACGACCGCGCCACGTCGACAGTCGATCCGCCGATGCCTATCCGGTCGGCAGGTGAGGCTGGTCTTCCACCAGCCGTCGGTACGACACGAGGCCCGGCCCCGGGATCGGGTCGGGCCTCACGTCGACTGCGTACCCGGCGGCGGCCGGGGATGGTCCTCAGACCTCCAGCAGTTCGGTCTCCTTGTGCTTGACCAGGTCGTCGACGCTGGCCACGTAGCGCTGGGTCAGGTCGTCCAGCTCCTTCTCGGCGCGGCGACCGTCGTCCTCGCCGGCCTCGCCGTCCTTGACGATCCGGTCCAGCTCCTCCTTGCCACGGCGGCGGACGTTACGGATGGCCACCTTGGCCTCCTCGCCCTTGTGCCGGGCCACCTTGATCATGTCGCGGCGGCGCTCCTCGGTCATCTGCGGGAGCAGGATGCGCAGCTGGTTGCCCTCGTTGTTCGGGTTGACCCCGAGGTCCGAGTCGCGGATCGCCTTCTCCATCGCGTTGATCTGCGAGTTGTCGTACGGCTTGATGATGGCCATCCGCGGCTCGGGGATCGCGACGGACGCCATCTGGGTCAGCGGCGTCGGCGTGCCGTAGTAGTCAATGATGATCTTGGAGAACATGGCGGGGTTGGCGCGGCCGGTACGGATCGCGCCGAACTCCTCCTTGGCGTGCTCAACCGCACGCTCCATCTTCTCCTCGGCTTCAAGGAGGGTGTCGTCGATCACCGGTCTCCTCGCCTCCTTCTGTGCTCGTCGTGGGCTCTGCGGAAAGTCGTCAGGGCCACCGTTGCCGGTGCCCCGGAGGGGCGGGATCAGGCGGTGATCAAGGTGCCGATCTTCTCGCCACCCACCGCGCGGATGATTGTGTCGTCACCCTGCGCACCGAAGACCAGCATCGGCAGGCCGTTCTCCATGCAGAGGCTGAACGCCGCCGCGTCGGCCACCCGCAGGTTGCGTTGCAGCACCTCGGAGAAGGTGATCGAGTCGAACTTACTGGCGGTGGGGTCGACCCGCGGGTCGGCGGTGTAGACGCCGTCCACGCCGTTCTTGCTCATCAGCACCACGTCGGCCCGGATCTCCAGCGCCCGCTGGGCGGCCACCGTGTCGGTCGAGAAGTACGGCATGCCCGCGCCCGCACCGAAGATGACCACACGGCCCTTCTCCAGGTGCCGGATCGCCCGCAGCGGGATGTACGGCTCGGCGACCTGGGCCATCGTGATCGCGGTCTGGACCCGGGTCTCGATGCCCTCCTTCTCCAGGAAATCCTGAAGGGCGAGGCAGTTCATCACGGTGCCGAGCATGCCCATGTAGTCGGCGCGGGCCCTGTCCATCCCACGCTTCTGCAACTCCGCGCCACGGAAGAAGTTGCCGCCACCGACCACCACGGAGACCTGCACGCCTCGGCGGACCACTGTGGCGATCTGCCGGGCGATCGCCTGGACGACGTCCGGGTCGACGCCGATCGCCCCGCCGCCGAACACCTCACCGGACAGCTTCAGCACCACCCGGCGTGCCCGGCCGGGCGGCGGCGCCGTCGGATCGTCCACCGCCAGCGTCCGGTCACTCACAACCTGCGTCATCCGCCCCGCCTTCCCCCACGCGCACGCCCCGTGCGTCGCGTTACCGCGAACCTGCCGCTGCCGACCCTATGCGACGAGGAGGCCGCGGTGGCTATCACGTACACCGGCGGCCTCCTCGTCAACGTCTCCTGCCCACGGGCGCCCACGGCACCCGGTGGCGGCTCAGGCCTGGCCGACCTCGAACCGCACGAACTGGGTGACCTCGATGCCGGCCTCGGCCAGCATCTGCTTCACCGACTTCTTGTTGTCGGCAACCGACGCCTGCTCGATCAGGACGTAGTCCTTGAAGAACGAGTTCACCCGACCCTCGACGATCTTCGGCAGGGCAGCCTCGGGCTTGTTCTCCTCGCGGGCGGTCTGCTCGGCGATGCGCCGCTCAGCCTCGACGACGTCGGCCGGAACCTCGTCCCGGGTGAGGTACTTCGGCCGCATCGCGGCGATCTGCATCGCGACGCCACGGGCGTCGGCGTCGCCAGCCTCGTCGGTCTTGCCGGTGTACGCCACCAGCACGCCGACGGCCGGCGGCAGGTCCTGCGCCTTGCGGTGCAGGTAGACAGCCGTGGTGCCCTCGACCCGGGCGAACCGGTTGAGCACCAGCTTCTCGCCGATCTTGGCGGACTGCTCCTGGATCAGGTCCGCGACGACCTTGCCGTCGAGCTCGGTGGCGAGCAGCTCCTCGGCGGTGCTCACGCCGGCGCGCTCGCCGTGCTCGACGAGCTGCTGGGCCAGCGCGATGAACGACTCGGTCTTGGCGACGAAGTCGGTCTCGCAGTTGAGCTCCAGAAGCGCCTTGCCGGAGTGGGCGACCAGGCCGTTGGCGGCCGTACGGCCGGCCCGCTTGCCGACGTCCTTGGCGCCCTTGACGCGCAGGATCTCGATGGCCTTGTCGAAGTCGCCCTCGGCCTCGGTCAGCGCCTTCTTGCTGTCCATCATGCCGGCGCCGGTGAGGTCGCGGAGCTTCTTGACGTCCGCGGCGGTGATTTGGGACATGGCTCTCTCTTCGATGTTGAGACGGCGTGTGGATGGTCAGAGGTGCCGGTTACCCGGATCCGGGCGGTTCGTGCCCGGCGTACCGCCGCTGCCCCGCGTCTTCCGGAAAACGGACGGCGGGGCAGCGACGGTGCGATCACTCCGCGGTCGCGGTCGCCGGCTGCTCGGTGGCGGCCTGCGCCGGCTGCTCGGCCGGAGCGGCGGGCTGCTCGGCGGCGGCAGCGGCCGGCTGCTCGGCCGGGGCGGCCGACTCGTCGGCCTTCTTCGGCTCGAGAAGCTCGCGCTCCCACTCGGTCAGCGGCTCGTCGCTCGCGACACCCTCGGGCTTCTCGTCAGCGCCCCGACGACGGCCGGAACGCGCGATCAGACCGTCCGCGACGGCGGCGGCGACGACCTTGGTCAGCAGCTCGGCCGAGCGGATCGCGTCGTCGTTACCCGGAATCGGGAAGTCGACCTCGTCCGGGTCACAGTTGGTGTCCAGCACCGCGATCACCGGGATGCCCAGCTTGCGGGCCTCGTCGACGGCGATGTGCTCCTTCTTGGTGTCGACGATCCAGACCGCGGCCGGCAGCTTCTGCATGTCCCGCAGACCACCGAGGGTGCGGGTCAGCTTGATCTTCTCGCGGGAGAGCTGCAGGGTCTCCTTCTTGGTGTAACCGGCGGCGGTGCCGCTGAGGTCACCCAGGCCCTCCAGCTCCTTCATCCGCTGGAGCCGCTTGTACACGGTCTGGAAGTTGGTCAGCATGCCACCGAGCCAGCGGTGGTTGACGTACGGCTGACCGACCCGCGTCGCCTGCTCGGCGATGGCCTCCTGGGCCTGCTTCTTGGTGCCGACGAAGAGGATGCTGCCACCCTCGGCGACGGTCCCACGCACGAACTCGTACGCCTTCTCGATGTAGTCGAGGGTCTGGCGCAGGTCGATGATGTAGATGCCGTTGCGCTCGGTCATGATGAAGCGCTTCATCTTCGGGTTCCAGCGCCGGGTCTGGTGCCCGAAGTGGACACCGCTCTCCAGCAGCTGACGCATGGTCACGACGGCCATGGTTGGGGTACTCCTCAAGGTCCCTGGTTGTCACGCCCGGCCGGTGACCGGGCGTCCTGGCGCCTGGTCGCCGGCCCATGGTGGACCCGACCAAGATCGGGACCAGGGAGGCCGTCGCTCCGCGACGATTCGTGGAGAGGGCGCGCGAGGTCGACCGCGCAAGGCGGTCGCCAGTCGACCAGTGTACGCCCCTCCCCCGCCCCCCAACCTCCGGGTGCGAGCGCCGCCCCCAGCCCCAACCTCCGGGTGCACGCGCCGCCCCGGCCCCTTGATCGCGCTACTTCATGGAAATAGTGGCCTCCGCGTCGCCGGAGGCCACTATTTCCTGGTTCTTGGGGATCACCGGTCGCCCAGTTCCTGGTTGCGGGGGATCGGCCGGCCGCTCGGAGGTCGTCGAGCGCGCGGCGGGCCGGGCGGATCAGCCCGCGGCGAGTGCGGCGGCCACGAAGAGCACCAGGCCGACGGTCAGGTAGGCAGTCGGCGGGCGCAACCAGCCCCTGCCGCTGTCGGAGAGCGCCAAACCTCCGGTTCGCAGCCCGTACAGCCCGGTTGCGAAGATCGGCAGCCCGGCGACCAGGGCGATACCCACCACCACGTTGCCGGCGTCCACGGGATCGCCTGTGACGCCCGCCAGCAGCACCCGCACCGCGGGAACCTCGAAGATCAACACCAGCAGGGCGAAGAGTACGGCCAGGGCCGGGCGGCGGGTGCGATACACGCCATCGGTGGCCGGCGGATACGTGGGCGGCTCGACTGCGGGCAGGTCCGGGCGGGGGCCGATCCCCGGCATCGGTCCGGTCGGCATCTCCAGCGGGTGCGGCTGCTCACCGCCCCGGTTCGGTTCGACGATCGGGTACCCGCCGAACGGTGCGGGACGGGCATTGTCGGCGAGCGCGGCGACCGGCGGATCCGCAGCGGGCGTCACCTGTGCGCCCTCGTCGGTGCCCGCCGCCAGCGGGGAACCCGTCCCGGTCGACTCCCGGGCGACCCGACGTCCGGGTAGCTCGCCGGAGACCTCCGAAGGGTCCCGGGCAGCCCGGCGCCCGGGCAGCTCACCGGAGACCTCGGAAGGGTCCCGGCTCGCCCGACGTCCGGGCAACTCACCGGAGACCTCGGAAGGATCCCGGGCAGCCCGGCGCCCGGGCAACTCACCGGAGACCTCCGAGGGGTCCCGGTCCGCCCGCCATGACCGGCTGGCCCGGTAACCGTCCGGATCCGGCCGGGTCTCACCCAGCGGATCGACCGATGCGGTACGCCCGGAATCGGCCTCGATCGCGCCGAACCGCCCGGGTTGGGCGTCGACGGCACCGAAGCGTCCCGAGTCTGGCTCGGTCGAGGCGAACCGGGCGTTCTCCACAGCACCGAAGCGGCCGGAGTCCGGCTCGGTCGAGGCGAAACGCGCGATATTCACCGCGCCGAAACGGCCGGAGTCCGGCTCGGTCGTGCCGAACCGCGCGGCATCCACAGCGCCGAAACGCCCGGAGTCCGGCTCGCCGACCCGGTCCGGTACGGCAGCGAATCGACCAGACTCGCTCTCGCCGAGGCTGTCCTTCTCGGCGCCCCGCTGCTCGGGAACGTTGTCGTCCCGGTACCGCGGCTCACCCGTGCCACGCCAGTCCGACTCGCCGTAGGCGCGACCGCGCTCGTCGGAATACCAGCGCGGCTCCTGGTCTTCGGGAAAACTCCGTCGTCCGTCCACGTCCGGCACCGTATTCGACCGGCTGCGTCGACGCCATTCCAGGCCGGCGCGTTGAGTGGTCGCCCACCTCACCTGGGCACCTGCACCGCATCGAGGTTCGCCTAGCACACCGCAGGCATGATCGTTCGGCTGTCCACAGGACACCCGTTGTCCACAGGCGCGGGCATTCGGGGTCGCGGCGGTCGGGTCCGGGCAGGCACCGTGCCGCCCATGACGAAGCGGAACCAGGCGGTCGGCGCGTACGGCGAACGGTGCGCCGCCCGACACCTGACCGAGGCGGGGTTGCGGCCCATCGCCCGGAACTGGCGCTGTCCCGACGGGGAGATCGACATCATCGCCTGGGACGGGCCGGTCCTCGCCTTCTGCGAGGTGAAGACCCGCCGGGGCGACGCCTTCGGCACCCCGGCGGAGGCGGTCGTGCCGGCCAAGGCCCGCCGGCTGCGCGGACTCGCCGCGCGCTGGCTGGCCGAGACCGGTACGACAGCCGACGAGGTGCGGTTCGACGTTCTCTCGGTGCGGCTGCCCGACACCGGCGCGGCCCAGGTCGACCACCTCAAGGGTGCGTTCTGAGATGCGCGCCGTCCGGGGCCGGGCCGGCGGTGACGTGCCGTGAGCTACGCGAAGGTGCTGTGCGTGGGGCTGGTCGGGGTCACCGGCCACCTCGTCGAGGTCGAGGCCGACCTGGCCGCCGGACTACCGGCGGTGGTGATCTCCGGGCTGCCGGACACCGCTCTGCACGAGGCCCGGGACCGGGTCCGCGCCGCTGTGGTCAACTCCGGCCAGCGCTGGCCCAACCGGCGGATCACGCTGAACCTGCTGCCGGCCACGCTGCCGAAGTTCGGCTCGGCGTTCGACCTGGCCATCGCCGCCGCGCTGCTGGGCGGTTCCGGCGAACTGCCGCTGCTTCCCCTGGAGGGGGTGGTGGTCCTCGGGGAGCTGGGGCTGGACGGGACGGTCCGACCGGTGCGTGGAGTCCTGCCGATGGTCGCGGCAGCAGCCAAGGCCGGTGTCGGCCGGGTGATCGTCCCCGTCGGCAACGCCACCGAGGCAGCGGTCATCCCCGGCGTACGGGTGCGGGCCGTGGACACACTGCACCGGCTGGTCGCCTTCGTCCGCGACGGCAGCCCTCTGATCGACCCCCCGGCGGCCATCCCGGCACCGAGCACCGGCGGCCCGGATCTCGCCGACGTCGCCGGGCAGCAGATGGGTCGGCGCGCGCTTGAGGTAGCCGCCGCAGGCGGGCACCACGTGGCGCTGCTCGGCCCGCCGGGAGCCGGCAAGACGATGCTCGCCGAACGACTGCCGTCGATCCTTCCCGAGTTGGAGGACGACGAGGCGCTGGAGGTGACGGCGCTGCACTCGGTCGCCGGGCTGCTGCCACCGGGCGGCCGGCTGCTGCGCCGCCCACCGTTCCAGGCCCCGCACCACACCGCCACGGTCCCGTCCCTGGTCGGCGGTGGTTCGGGGTTGGCCCGTCCCGGGGCGGTGTCGCTCGCCCACCGGGGGGTGCTGTTTCTGGACGAAGCTCCCGAATTCAGCAAGGGCGCCCTGGAGGCGCTGCGGCAGCCGCTGGAGAGCGGCCAGGTGCAGTTGAGCCGCAGCGGAGGCGGCACCGTCTACCCGGCCCGGACCCAGCTGGTGTTGGCGGCCAATCCTTGCCCGTGCGCGAAACCGGCAGGCGACGCGTACTGCGAATGCTCGCCGCTGGCCCGTCGCCGCTACCTGGGTCGGCTCTCCGGGCCGCTGCTCGACCGCATCGACGTGCAGGTGCGGCTCATGCCGTTGCGGGCCGCGGAGCTGATGGCGGCCGAGGGCGACGCCGAGTCCTCGGCGACGGTCGCCGCCCGGGTGGCGGCGGCCCGGCAGGCGGCGGCCAAACGCTGGGCCGTCCTCGGGCGGCGGCTCAACGCCGAGGTGGAAGGCCCGCACCTGCGCCGGCCGCCGTGGCGGTTGCCGGCGCAGGCCACCACCGAGCTACGCAAACGGCTCGACTCCGGCTCGCTGTCGGCGCGTGGCTTCGACCGGGTGATCCGGATGGCGTGGACGATCGCGGATCTGGACGGCCGGGAGCGGCCGGACCGCGATGACGTACGGGAGGCGATTCAACTACGGACGGGGGAGCACGCATGAGCGGCACCGATGAGGAGCGCAGGCTGGCCCGGGTGGCACTGACCTGGCTTGCCGAACCAGGCACCCGGGCCGTGTACCACCTGGTCGACCGACTGGGCCCGGTGGCGGCGCTGGACCTGCTGCTCGACGGCGGCAGTCCGGACGCCCAGCTGAACAGCACTGTGGCGGCCCGATCGGCGGCCGGCGACGCGCGGGCGGTGGCTGCCGAAGCCCTCGCCCGGGCCGACCGGCTCGGCGCCCGGCTGGTCACCCCCGACGACGACGAGTGGCCTGCCCGGGTAGCCGGGCTGGCCACCCTGCGCCTACCGGACGCCGGCCGCCGGGTGGACGTCGAGACCGCCCCACCACTCTGCTTCTGGGTACGCGGGGGTTGGCCGCTCGGCGAAGCGCTGGACCGCTCGGTGGCAGTGGTCGGGGCACGGGCCGCCACCGGTTACGGGCAGCACGTCGCCACCGAGTTGGGGTACGGGCTGGCCGAGCGGGACTGGACTGTCGTCTCCGGTGGGGCGTTCGGCATCGACGCGGCCGCCCACCGGGGCGCCCTCAACGCCGGCGGTGTGACAGTGGCGGTGCTGGCCTGCGGGGTGGACCGGCCGTACCCGGTCGGCAACACCGCGCTCTTCGACCGGATCGCCGACACCGGCCTGTTGGTCAGCGAGTGGCCGCCCGGCGCCGAGCCGCTGCGGCCCCGGTTCCTGATCCGCAACCGGGTCATCGCCGGAGGCACCGTCGGCACCGTTGTGGTCGAGGCGTCGGCGCGCAGCGGCGCAACGCAGACCGCGCGACGGGCCATCTACACCGGCCGGGTGGCGATGGTGGTCCCCGGGCCGGTGACCTCGGCGATGTCCGTCGGCGCGCACGAACTGCTCCGCGAGCAGCCGAAGGCGCGGCTGGTCACCGGCGTGGCACACGTCCTGGAGGAGGTGGGCCGGATCGGCGCCGACCTCGCCCCGCTCGCCCGAGGTCCGCAGCGGCCCGCCGACACCCTCGACGACGACGCGCGGTCCCTGTTGGAGGCGCTGCCCCGCCGAGGCGTACGGGGTGTGGACGCCCTCGCTGCCCGCGCCGGTGTCGACCTGCGAACCGCGTTGCGCAAACTGTCGCTGTTGGAGGAGCTGGCCCTCGTGGTGCGCCGCGAGGACGGCTACGCCCTCGCCCCACCCGCCAACCCGAAGCGCGGGACGCGGGCACCAACGGAGACGGAAGCCCTCAGGTCGTCCTAGGTCCCCTGTCCACGGCCCAGAACACCTACCATCGCCGGCATGGCAACGCGGCTCGTACAGATCAACATGAAGGCTCGGGACCACTCCGCGCTCGGCGCATTCTGGGCGGCGGCGCTGGGCTGGGAGATGTCCAGCGAGGGACCCGGCGTGACAAACCTCGAACCGGCGGGCTTCGTCTATCCCGATCCCACGGCCGTCTGCATCGACCTCGTCGGCTACCCCGAGGTCAAGACGGTGAAGAACCGTGTGCACGTCGACCTCGCCACCGATTCGGCGGCCCAACACGCGGAGTTGGTCACGCGCCTGATGGACCTCGGCGCGACACCCGCCGACGTAGGCCAGGGTGACGTCCCCTGGACGGTCCTTGCCGATCCGGAGGGCAACGAGTTCTGCGTGCTGGACTGGCGCGACCCGATCCGGGACACCGGACCGATCGCCACTGTCGTGGTCGACTGCGCCGACCCGCGGGCGATGGCCGAGTTCTGGGGCAAGGCCACGGACTGGACCGTGCACAAGGTGACCGACCACAACGCCGTGCTGCGGTCCGCAAAGGACGTCGGCCCGTATCTGCAGTTCCTCCGCACGCCTGACGTGAAGACCGGCTGGAACCGCGTCCACCTCGACGTCCGCCCGTACCCGGATGACGACGTGGAAACCGAGGCGGCCAGATTGCGCGCTCTCGGGGCCACAGTCATCGACCTGGGCCCGGACGTCCCGTGGACGGTCCTCGCCGATCCGGAAGGCAACGAGTTCTGCCTCCTCTCCCCAGCCTGATACCGACCCTCGTCAGCCACGCAGGAGGCCACAACGGTCCGGCTCGACCGTAGGCTGGTCCCGTGTGCGCAGTCACTGAGGACGCCCGGCCCGAGCGACGGGCCCGCGTGACCGCGCGACTGGCACGGCCGTGCCAGTCGGCTCGGTCGGCTCGGTCGGCTCGGTCGGCTCGGTCGGCTCGGTCGGCTCGGTCGGCTCGGTCGGCTCGGTCGGTGCGGCCGCGATGAGCCGGACCGACCGGGGCAGCCGGGCCATGCACCAGGCTCTACCACCGCCGCTGCGCGACGCCGTCGACGACTTCGCCGAGCACCTGTCCCGGGTGCGTAACCGTTCGGCGCACACCGTCCGCGCGTACGTCACGGATCTCGTCTCGCTGCTCGACCACGCCGTACGGATGGGGTGCGTCGACCTGGCCGAGCTGGACCTGTCCGTGCTGCGCAGCTGGTTGGCGCGGCAGCGAACCACAGGCGCGGCCCGCACCTCGTTGGCGCGGCGGGCCGCTTCGGCGCGGGCGTTCAGCGCATGGGCGCACCGGGCCGGGCTACTCCCCTCCGACGTGGGTGCCGCACTGGCCAGCCCTCGCGCGCACCGGGAGCTGCCCACCGTCCTGCGCGCCGACCAGGCCGCCGCCCTGGTCGAGGCGCCGGCCCGACCGGCGCCGCCGGCAGCCGGGCCACCATCGGATCCGACAGAAACCGCGGCGGCCGAGGCGGTGCCGCTGCGCGACCGGGTTCTGCTGGAACTGCTCTACGCCACCGGCGTGCGGATCAGTGAGGCCTGCGGCCTGGACATCGGGGATGTCGACCACGGACGTCGGGTGATCCGGGTGTTCGGCAAGGGCGGACGGGAGCGGTCGGTGCCGTACGGGGTGCCGGCGCAGCGTGCCCTGGACGACTGGCTGCGCCGGGGCCGCCCGGCACTTGTCGGCGACCACTCGGGTGACGCGCTGCTGCTCGGCGCGCGGGGTGGACGGCTCAACCCCACCACGGCGCGGCAGGTCGTCGGCGCGTACGCCGAAGCAGCCGGCCTCCCCCGGACCAGCCCGCACGGCCTGCGTCACTCCGCAGCCACCCACCTGCTGGAGGGCGGTGCGGACCTGCGTGCCGTGCAGGAGTTGCTCGGCCACTCGTCGCTTGCCAGCACCCAGATCTACACGCACGTCTCGGTGGAGCGGCTGCGCGCCGCGTACCGGCAGGCGCACCCCCGCGCCTGATCAACGGGCAGAGGACGAAAGACCCCGGCGGTTACGATCATCAAGTGAGCGTCCCGCAGCCTCCTGAGCCGATCCCGGGCGCCCGCCTGCTCTTCTCCCTGGACCCGGCGGTCAGCCACCTCAACCACGGCTCGTTCGGCGCCCTACCGATCGCCGTGCAGCGAGCCCAGCAGCGGTTGCGCGACGAGATGGAGTCCAACCCGCTGCGGTTCTTCACCCAGGGGCTCGTCGACCGGATCGCGCACACCCGCCGGCACCTCGCCGGGTTCCTGGGTGCCGACCCCGACGGCAGCGCCCTTGTGGGCAACACGACCACAGGCGTCGCCGTGGTGCTCCAGTCGGTGGGCCTGCAACCCGGTGACGAGGTGGTCAGCACCGATCACGGGTACGGGGCGGTGAGCCTTGGCATCCAGCGCGAGTGCCGGCGCACCGGTGCGGTCAGCAGGGTCCTGCCGATCCCGTTGGACGCCGCCGACGAGCAGATCGTGCAGACAATCCGCGCCGGCCTGCGCCCGGGACGTACCCGGCTGCTCGTCGTCGACCAGCTCACCTCGGCCACGGCCAAGCTCTTCCCGACCGCCGCCATCGTCGGGGTTGCCCGCGAACATGGCGTGCCGGTCCTGGTGGACGCCGCGCACGCCCCGGGCATGCTGGCGACAACTGTGGCCAGCATCGGCGCAGACTTCTGGGCCGGCAACATGCACAAGTGGGCGTACGCCCCACGGGGGACCGCAGTACTGGCTGTGGCACCCCAGTGGCGGGACCGGATCGAGCCGCTCGTGGTCTCCTGGGAGCAGGATTCGGGCTTTCCGGCCCGGGTCGAGTGGCAGGCGACTCTCGACTACACCTCCTGGTTGGCAGCCCCGGCTGGTCTGTTCACGATGCGCAGTCTCGGCGTGGACCGGGTACGGGCGCACAATGCCGCGCTCGCCGCGTACGGCCAGCGGGTGGTGGGGGACGCTCTGGGAGTGCGCCCCGCCGACCTGCCCGAGCCCGGCGGGCCGGGGGTGTCCCTGCGCCTCATTCCGCTGCCGGCCGGCACGGCAACCACCATCGACGCGGCGCGGGCGTTGCAGACGCGGATCAGCGAACGCCTCGCCACCGAGGTCGCGGTGATGAGCTGGAGCAACAGGGGGTGGCTGCGGCTCACCGGCCAGGTCTACAACACGGCCGACGAGTACGAGCGGCTGGCCGTGCGCCTGCCGGCCCTGCTCGCCCAACGCTGACCCTCACCCACCGGGCGCTACCCGTGAAGCCGGACACTGCCCGTGAAGCCGGGCGCTACCGCGTGAAGTAGGTGGCGCTCTCCGGATCTGCCGGATAGTAGGACTCGATAGCGATCTCGTCGATAGCGATGTCCATCGGGGTGCCGAATGTGGTGATGGTCGAGAACAGCCGCAACTCTCGTCCGCCGATCCGGAGGATCATCGGGATGACCACGTCGGCGTCGACGTGTTGGCCCATCGGGTCCTCGGGCAGCGGGTTCAGCAGTTCTTCGTAGAGTGCGGCGAGTTCCGCGTCGGGAGCGGCGGCGAGTTGGCGCGAGATCCGGCTGCGGAACACCGCACGCACGTCTGCCAGGTTGACGACCAGGGGCGCGAGCCCGCGCGGGTCCAGGCCCAGCCGAACGAGGTTCACCGGGGGCCGCAACAGATCCGGAGCGACGTGCGCGAAGAACGGGTCGACCGCGCGGTTGGTCATCACGATGTTCCACCTGCGGTCGAAGACCAGCGCCGGATAAGGCTCGTGCGCCTGGAGGACCCTGCGGACCGCGTCGAGGGCAGCCGACAGGGCGGTGTCGTCGAGCGGACGCTCCGCGTACCGGGGCGCGAAGCCTGCGGCGAGCAGAAGCCGGTTGCGGTCACGCAGCGGCACGTGGAGCTGATCGGCAAGCCGGAGGATCATGGCCGCGCTCGGCGTGGACTTACCGGTCTCGACCAGGCTGACGTGACGAGCCGAGACGTCCGCGGCGATCGCCAGGTCGAGTTGGCTGATCCCCCGGCGCCGCCGCCACTGCCGCAGGAGTTCCCCGACCGTATACACGATCATGAGCGTACTCATCGTCGCGCCGGATGCCATGAAGTGCGAGTTCATCGACAGTCGGACGGGCCGGGGAAACACTTGGGCCCATGACCACCGAGAACAAGAGCATCGTCAAGCGTGCGTTGGCGGGGCTGGTCGAGACGGGCGACGTCAACACGCTCGCCTCGTTCCTCAGCGACGACTTCGTCCACCACCGGCCGGATTCGACCTCGACCAGGGCGGAATGGCTCGCCGCTGTCCGCGCCGCGTTGGGCCCGACCGCCGGCATGCAGGTCGACATCCTTCACCTGCTGGCCGACGGTGACCACGTCGTTGTGCACTCGCGACGCCGGCTACCCGACGGCGGACCGGAGATCGTGGTCGTCGACCTCCTCCGTATCGCCGACGGGTCCATCGCAGAGGCCTGGGAGATCATCGAGCCGGTGGCCCACGCTGCCGCCAATGTGACGTGGTGGGAATCTGCTTCTCACTGACCGGGGCAGCCAGCCCATGATCTGACCGGGGGCGGCCAGCCCAGGACGCTGGTGTGCCCGGCTGCCCGGAACGGCAGGTTGGATAACAGCGCCGAGCGGAAGCAGCCGCACCCGGCCGAGGCCGAGCAGTGCCAGCGGGTCCAGATATTCCGTGCCCCGGCGCAACCCCCAGTGCAGGCACGCTGCGGCTGGGCAACCCAGGTGCCCGGGGAGCAGCTCACCCAGAGGCGCACCGGCGGCGACCGGCTGGCCGGGGCGTACGGCCGGTTGGACCGGTTCGTAGGTGCTCCGCAGCCCGTCGGCATGCCCCACGGTGATCACCGGGCGGCCGGCCACCATACCGGCGAAGAGCACGGTGCCCGAACCGGCGCTGCGGACCACCGCTTTGGCCGGGGCGGCCAGATCGACACCTCGATGTCCGGGAAGCCACGGCCGGGGCGGCGGATCGAAGCGACGCACCGGACGAGGTGGCCCGTCGACAGGCCAACGGAACCGCTGAGGGCCGGTGTCCACCGGGGCCGCCATCGCCACCGCGAGCGGCACGGCCGGCGCCGGTGATTGGCCGGGCACCGCCGCGACCAGCACGGCCAGCCCGCAGAGCTGGGCGGTCAGCGCGAGCGGCAACGCGGTGCAGAGCAGGGCGATGCGGCGGATCGAGCCGACGCACGGGGCGGATGGCTGTCGCATGACGGCAGCCTGCGGTTGAGGCTGGGTGATCCGCCAGCCCGGCCGACCGATCTGTGGACGACGGGAGCACCTGTGGACGACCACCCGACGACGTCGATGATCTGCTATGTCCGGGTTGGTGGACGCTGCCCACGTCGTCGGGGGGCCTAGGCTGGGCCGCGTGCGGCGGGTGCCGCCGTACGGACCGGGGAGGCCGCATGACCACTGTCGATGACCGGACGCCGACGGTGGCCGACGTGAGTGACCCGTCCCGACTCGCCGAGCCGGACGAGGCGATCAGTGCCGAGGAGTTGCAGCTTGCCACGCGCAACCACGGCATCCCGCTGGAGGCGCTGCGCTACGACGTCACGCCGGCCGGGCTGCACTACCTGCTGATCCACTACGACATCCCGGACGTGGATCCTGCCGATCACGTGCTGACCGTCGGTGGCGCGGTGGACCGGCCGTTGGCCGTCACCCTGGCGGAGCTGCGCGAGCGGCCCCGGGTCACGCACCAGGTCACCCTGGAGTGCGCCGGTAACGGTCGGGCGCTGTTGCATCCCCGGCCGGTGAGCCAGCCCTGGCTGGTCGAGGCGGTCGGCAACGCCGAGTGGACCGGGACACCGCTGGCGCCGCTGCTGCGCGAGGCGGGTCTCGGGCCGGACGCTGTGGACGTGGTATTCACCGGCGCGGATCACGGTGTCGAGCGTGGGGTGGAGCAGGACTACCAGCGGGGCCTGCCGGTCGCCGACGCGCTGCGCGAGGAGGTGCTGCTGGCGTACGAGATGAACGGCGCTCCCCTGCTGCCGCAGCACGGCGCGCCGCTGCGGCTCATCGTGCCGGGCTGGTACGGCATGGCGCACGTGAAGTGGCTACGGTCGGTCGAGGTCCGGACGGAGCCGTTCGAGGGCTACCAGAACGCGGTGGCCTACCGGGTGCGCCGCGACGCCGACGACCCGGGCGTGCCTGTCACCCGGATCGAGCCTCGCGCGCTGGTGCGCCCGCCTGGTTTCCCCGACTTCATGTCGCGGCGCCGGGTGGTGCGGCCGGGACCGTGCACCCTGGACGGTCGGGCCTGGTCGGGGCACGCGCCTGTGGTGTCGGTGGAGGTGACTGTCGACGGCGGGGCGACCTGGGTGCCGGCCGAGCTGGACCCGGCAGCGGGCGGGGAATTCGCCTGGCGGCGGTGGCGGCACGAGTGGACGGCGACGCCGGGCCGGTACGTGCTCAGCGCACGGGCTACCGACGCGTCGGGGCGTACCCAGCCGGTCGAGCAGCCGTGGAACCGTGGCGGTTTCGCCAACAACCTGGTGCAGCGCGTCGAGGTCGTGGTGCCGGCCGAGTGACCGGCTAAGACTGCGCCACGGGTGGGGGCCCGTGGTGCGGCCGAGTGGGTCAGCCCCCGAAGCCGGAGTCGGCAGGCAGCGAGATGTCGGGCTTCTCCAACTCTTCGACGTTGACGTCCTTGAACGTCATCACCCGGACGTTCTTGACGAAGCGGGCAGGACGGTACATGTCCCACACCCAGGCGTCGTGCATCTCGACCTCGAAGTAGACCTCGCCGTCGGAGTTACGCACGTGCAGGTCGACCTGGTTCGCCAGGTAGAACCGGCGCTCCGTCTCCACCACGTAGGAGAACTGGCGGACAATGTCGCGGTACTCCCGGTAGAGCTGCAGCTCCATCTCGGTCTCGTACTTTTCGAGATCTTCCGCGCTCATCGCACTCCGCCTTCCATGGCCACATCTTCCCCCACCGGCGCCGGAGGCCGAGGCTGCTCGCCCAACGCCACGCCGACGGTACCCCCTGACGCCCAGGAGCGCCCCATCGGCTCGTCCGAGGCCGGGCCCACGGGCCGCCGAGCGCGCGGCGGCCGACCGTCGCGGCCGGAGACGGCTGCGACATTGACGTACGAGAACCTGTGCTCGCGGCACGGCCCGTGCTCCCGCAGCGCCGCGCTGTGCTCCGGGGTGATGTAGCCCTTGTGCTCGGCGAAACCGTACGCCGGGAACACCTCGTCCATCTCCACCATGATCCGATCTCGGGTGACCTTCGCGAGCACGCTTGCCGCCGCCACGCACGCCGCCACCCGGTCGCCCTTCCACACTGCCAGCCCCGGTACGCCCAGGCCGTCCACGCCGAAGCCGTCGGTCAGGACGTACTCGGGTCGGGTGGTGAGCGAGGCCAGCGCCCGACGCATCGCCGCCAGGTTGCACACGTGCAGCCCTCTGGCGTCGACCTCCTCGGCCGGGATGATCACCACGGCGTACGCCAGCGCACGGTCCACTACCTCGGCGTACACCCGTTCCCGGCTGGCGGGGGTGAGCAGCTTGGAATCGGCAAGCCCGTCGATCTCGCCACGCCGGCCCTCGGGCAGCACCGCCGCGGCGGCGACAAGCGGGCCGGCGCACGCTCCCCGCCCGGCCTCGTCGGCGCCGGCCACCTGCCGGAAGCCGCGCCTCTGCAGGGCCCGCTCCAGGGCGTACAGGCCGGCCTCGCGGCGCACGACGGTCCGCGGCGGTGTCAGCACGACGCCTCCCCCCGGCCTGCTCCGGCAGTCGGTTGCAGCAGGCGACTCAGCAGAGCGGGCAACTCGGCCGGGTAGTACCGCTCGTCGCTGGCCGCCAACTCGGCCGGCGGCCACCAGCGGTGCTCGGCGATGCTGCGCCGCTCGACGTCGTCGAAGCCCGCGGTGTCCACCTGCCACGACGACACCCGGTGCAGGAAGAAGTCCTGATGTTGGCGGTACCAGGTGCCGTCGAACGGGAACTCGATGTCGTCGGACCAGACCGGCTCGCCCAGGTCGGACGGGGTCAGCCGCAGGCCGGTCTCCTCGGCCAACTCCCGGGCCGCGCCGGCCGCCGGCGACTCCTCCGGGGCCAGCCCGCCACCGGGGGTGAACCAGTAGTCGTGCCCCTGGCGGGCCGGGTCGAAGCCGTGGAAGAGCAGCACCCGGCCGGCCGCGTCGACGAGCAGCACGCGGGCCGCGCGTCGAAGGGTGTAGGCGGTCACCGCACCAGACTGCCAGACCGGCGACCGATCGCCCACGCCCGGTGTCGGTTACGGCTTGGGGATGCCGTCGTACTGATCCGGCACTGTCAACCAGGTGGCCCTGTTGACCGGCCAGAACACAGTGAACGCCCGACCGACCACGTCATCCTCGGGGATGGTGGCCTCCGTGATGTCCTGCCCGGACTGCTGCCAGTGCTCCAGCGAGTCACCCGAGGCCGACCGGTGGTCGCCCATCACCCACAGCCGCCCCTTCGGCACGGTGATGTCGAACTCCTGGTCGGCCGGCTTGTCGCGGACCCCCTCCATCGAGAAGATGTACGGCTCGTCGAGCGGCTTGCCGTTGATCACCAGTCGTTCCTGGGGGTCGCAGCAGACCACGTGGTCGCCGCCGACGCCGATCACCCGCTTGATGAAGTCCTCACCGTCGGGGTTGCCGCTCCACGCCGTGGGGGCCTTGAACACGACGACCTCACCGCGGTGCGGTGACCGGAAGTCGTAGACCAGTTTGTTGACCAGCACCCGGTCATCGATCTTGAGTGTGTTCTCCATGGACGGGGAGGGGATGAAGAAGGTCTGCAGCACGAAGGCGCGGACCAGCACCGCGACCAGGATCGCCACACCCAGCAGGATCGGCAGTTCCTTCCAGAAGGAGCTGCGCGGCTTGTCGGTCTGCTCGTCAATCACGCCAAGGAGCCTACGTTGCCGGACCGGACGTCACCGTCCGGAACGCGCGGGAACGCCCCAGCGCGGCCACCAGCGGGAGAATCAGCACCACACCACCCTGTTGCGTGGGACGGACCGGAGGCGCCTGCGTGGAGGCGACGGTCGGCCCGGACACGTCGTCGAACGTCGACGGCACCGGCAGAGCGCTCCAGCGCGACGACGGCCACACCACCATGAAGGCACGGCCGACGACGTTGTCGATCGGCACCGGGCCCTGGCAGCGCGCGTCCTGGGAGACCAGCCGATGGTCACCCATCACGAAGATCTGACCCGGCGGTACGACCACCTCGTCGAAGCGCCGCGAGCGGCACTCCCCCGGGTTGGGTGGCAGATCCAGCGGGGAGTCCCGCACCACGTACGGCTCGTCCAGCGGGGTGCCGTTGACGGTGACCCGGCCCTGGCTGTCGCAGCACTTGACCCGGTCGCCGGGCAGGCCGATGACCCGCTTGATGAAGTCCTTCTCGCCGGGGCGGCTCACCCCGACCAGGTCGCCGACCGTACGGGCGATCTTTCCGGTGAAGCCCGGGTCGGGCTGCTCGTCGACCTGCGGCGCCCAGCGGTCGGTGCCCCGGAACACGACGACCTCACCGCGCACCGGGTCACGCGTGTCGTAGACGACCTTGTTGACAAGCACCCGGTCGCCGATGAGGAGGGTGTCCTCCATCGACCCGGACGGGATGAAGAACGCCTGGAGCAGGAACGTGCGGATCAGCACCGCGAGGCAGAACGCGACCACAAGCAGCAGTGGAAGCTCCTGCCACAGGGGCATCTGACGGCGGCTGCGGCGGGCCCGCCTGCGCCACGGATCGACGGCGCCGTCCTCGTCAAGCGTCTGCACCACGCCACTCCCCGGTCCACAGAAACACAACCGCCCGTGGAGCCTCGACGAGGCTCCCGGGCGGTTGTGGACGGCTGCCCGCCGCTAGGGCGGGGCCGCCGCCTGACTGCGCCCGTACGACCAGGGTAGTGCGGTCCGGTCGGTACGGCATACGCGCAGTTCAGGCGGCGTGGCGAGCGGAGGTCAGCTGGGCTGCTTCTCGCGCTTCTCCTTGATCTTGGCCTTCTTGCCGCGCAGCTCGCGCAGGTAGTAGAGCTTGGCGCGACGCACGGCACCGCGGGTCACGACCTCGATCCGGTCGATGCCCGGACCGTTGATCGGGTAGGTCCGCTCGACGCCGACACCGAAGCTGATCTTGCGGACCGAGAAGGTCTCGCGCAGACCGTCACCCTGGCGGCGGATCACGACGCCCTGGAAGATCTGGACACGGGACCGGTTGCCCTCGACGACCCGCGCGTGCACCTTGACGGTGTCACCGGCACGGAAGTCGGGAAGGTCGGTCCGCTTCGACTGGGCGTCAAGGGCGTCCAGGATGTTCATCGCTGCGTCCTCGTAAGGCTCACGGCGCACCGTCACTCGGTGCGCGGGTGGGTGATTCTGAACCCCGGGTGGCGGTCGGCGGGCCGATCCCGGTCGGGGCTCCTCGCAGCCGTCCACGGGCGCGGACGGATGCGGCAACCCCCCTACTTTGCCACATCTCCCGGCGGCAGCTGAAATCCGGCCCGATCCAGGGCCGTGATGTCCCGTTTGTCGAGCTGGTCGGCGGGCAACGCCGCGAGCAGATCCGGACGCTGGGCGGCGGTACGCAGCAACGCCTCCTCGCGCCGCCAGCGGGCGATCCGGCCGTGGTCGCCGGAGCGGAGCACCTCCGGGACGTCGTGGCCCCGCCAACTCGCCGGCTTCGTGTAGATCGGCGCCTCCAGCAGCCCGTGCGCGTGCGACTCCTCGTCGAGCGAGCCGGCGTTGCCGAGCACCCCGGGCAGCAGCCGGGTGACCGCCTCCAGGACGACAAGCACCGCCACCTCGCCGCCGAAGAGCACGTAGTCGCCGAGCGAGACCTCGGTGACCGGCATCCGGGTCGCGGCGTGCGTCAACACCCGCTGGTCGATCCCCTCGTACCGCCCGCATGCGAAGAGCAGGTGCGACTCGGCGGCCAGCTCGTACGCCATCGCCTGGGTGAACGGCACCCCTGCCGGCGAGGGCACCAGCAGCCGGGGCGGCGGGGCATCGGCGGGCGCGAGCGCGTCCAGCGCCGCACCCCACGGCTCGGGACGCATCACCATTCCCGGCCCGCCACCGTAGGGGGTGTCGTCGACTGTGCGGTGCACGTCGTGGGTCCAGGTCCGCAGGTCGTGCACGGCGATCTGGAGTACGCCGTTGGCACGGGCCCGCCCGATCAGCGACAGGTCCAGCGGGGCGAAGTATTCGGGAAAGATCGACACGACGTCGACGCGCATGCGGGGTGGCCCTTTAGAGATCGAGCAGACCGGCTGGCGGGTCGACGATGACGCGTCCACCGGCCAGGTCGACCTCCGGCACTATCGCCCGGACGAACGGGATCAGCGCGGTACGCCCCTCGGGACGCCGCAGCACCAGCAGGTCCGAGGACGGCGCGTGGTCGATGCGGACCACCTCGCCCAGCCGTTCGCCGGACGGGGTGACGGCGGCCAGCCCGACGAGCTGGTGGTCGTGGAACTCCTCCGGATCCTCCGGCGGGGCCACCTCGGAGCTGTCCACAACGAGCAGGGTGCCGCGCAGCGCCTCGGCACCGTCGCGGTCCAGGACACCGTCGAACGCGACGAGCATCCGACCCTGGTGCCAGCGCGCAGCCTCGATGGTCAACTTGGCCGGAACCCGGAACAACACCCCGGGCCCGTCCGCCGACTCGGGCGGCGGAACCGCCCCCGGCTCAGTGTTCATCACTGTGCCGGGGGCGAACCGTGCTTCGGGCTCGTCGGTCCGCACTTCCACGGTGACCTCACCGCGGACGCCGTGCGGCTTGCCGATCCTTCCGACGACGAGCTGCATCAGTACGAGTCGACGATGTCGACGCGTACCCCGCGCCCGCCGATGGAGCCGATCACCTGGCGCAGCGCCTTGGCGGTCCGACCGGACCGCCCGATCACAGTGCCGAGGTCCTCGGGGTGGACGCGGACTTCGAGCCGCTTGCCCCGACGGGAATCGACCATCCGCACCCGGACGTCATCCGGGTGCTCGACGATGCCCTTGACCAGGTGCTCCAACGCCGGACGCAGAGGCATGTCAGGCCTGCTCACCAGCGTCGGCGGCGGGGGCCTCGGCCGGAGCCTCGGCAGCCGGAGCCTCGGCGGCGGGCGCCTCGGTCTTCGGAGCCTCGGCAGCCTTGGCGGCCTTCTTCGCCGGCTTGGCCGGGGTCTCCGGGGTCAGACCGGCAGCGGCCTTCGACTCGGCCTCGTACGCAGCCTTGCGGTCGGCCTTCTCGGGGGCGACAAGCAGCGGCGGCGGGGCCGGCAGGCCCTTGAACTTCTGCCAGTCACCGGTCAGCTCCAGCAGCCGCTGCACCGCCTCGCTCGGCTGGGCGCCGACGGACAGCCAGTACTGGACCCGCTCCGACTTGACCTCGATCACCGAAGGGTCTTCCTTCGGCTGGTACACACCGACGAACTCGATCGCACGACCGTCACGCTTGGTACGCGAGTCGGCGATGACGATGCGGTACTGCGGGTTGCGGATCTTGCCCATCCGCAGGAGCCGGATCTTTACGGCCACAGTTGTTTCGCTCCTGTTGCGATCTCACCGGCCCGTGCGGGCGGTGTGCATGGGTGAGCGCCGACCGGCACAGTGGGGTTGGGCCGGAGACAACTCGGTGGACTGGCGACGCGCCCGGGTTAGAGGGCGCCGGACGCGCGCCGGATACCAGCGACCTATTCTGCCAGATCCGTCGCCGATCGCTCACACCGGACCCGTACAGCGGGTCACCGGTGACCAGGAACACCGCCTCAGCGCACCGGCGGGCGGTCCCACCCCGGGGGCAGTTCATCCGGTACGTCCCATTCCGGCGAGGGCTGGTAGTCGCACCAGGTGCCGTCGAACGGGAATTTGCCGGCCTCGGCGAGCGCGATCACCCGTTCGCCCTCGGCGCGGACCGCCTTCTCGTCGGTCACCCAGTAGTCGTCGCCGAAGGCGAGCCGCTCGACGAACTCGCCCTCGTCCTTCCACTCCCAGCTGCGGTCCGCCCACACCACCACGTCGAGGTCCTGGTCCACCACGTCGACCCCGGCCACCGGGCCGTCGTCCCAGCGCACGCCGGGCTCCTCCAGATTGACGTACCAGTTGACGAACCGGCCGTGGGCGTCCCAGAACCACCAGACGGAGTGCGCCGCCCCGGTGGGCAGGAACTTCAACAGCGGCGGGCCGTTCCAGCGGCCGTGCGCCAGCCGGTACGTCGACGAGATCCACTCGGCGAACGGCACGGCCCGCATCCCCAGCCCGGCCTCGGTCACCTCGTGGGCCACCGGGGAGTCCCGGGCGATCCAGAGCAGCAGACCCCGCTCGTCGTCGCTTACCACCCGGCCCGGCCGGACCCATCCGATCCGGCCGTGGCGCACGTTCCGGTGCATGATCAGCCGACCCGGCGCGAAGCGCACGGCAAAACCTCCGGAGCTGTTAGCAGGGGGCCCTTCCTCTACCGCAGGCGTTAGTAGGGGGCCCTTCCTTACACCTCAGTAGGCTCGGGCGAGGATGGCGACCAGGTCCGGCTCGTCCTCCGAGTCCGGCACCGAGCCGTCGGCGCGTACCAGGCAGCGCACCGTGACGCCCTGGCCGTTGGCCTCCGCCTCACCTGCCACGCCGACCGCCGACCACGGCACCCGGGCCCAGCCGGTCGCGGCGGCCTCGATCGCCTCGGCGAGGGTGGCCACCTCCACCGTGCGGGAGTTCCGGTTGGCAAGCGCCTGGTCGTGCAGCGCCTGCTGGTCGGTCTCCAGCGCCGCCAGCACCGCGGCGACCACGTCGGCTACCGGCGTCGGGGACTTCGATCCGTCGGTACGGCGCACCACTACCGCGTTGCCCGCGGCCAGGTCACGGGGGCCGACCTCGACGCGTACCGGATAGCCCCGCAGCTCGGCGTCGACCGCCCGGCGGCCGAACGCGGTGTCGGTCCGGTCGTCGAGCGCGACTCGGACACCGGCGTCGCGCAGGGCGTCGCGCAGCTTGGCCGCCGCCTCGCCGACACCTTCGCCATCCTTGACGATCATGACGTACGCCTGGATCGGGGCCAGCCGCGGCGGCACCCGCAGACCGTTGTCGTCGCCGTGGGCCATGATCAGGCCACCGAGCATCCGCGTCGACGTGCCCCACGAGGTCGTCCAGGCGTGCTCCCGGCCACCTTCCTTGGCGGAGTAGCTGATGTCGAACGCCTTGGCGAAGTTCTGGCCCAGCTCGTGGCTGGTGCCCAACTGAAGCGCCTTGCCGTCGCCCATCATGCCTTCGCAGGTGTACGTCGCCGTCGCACCGGCAAACCGCTCCCGGGTGGTCTTCAGACCCACCACCACCGGGATGGCGAGCACGTTGACCATCAGGTCCTCGTACGCCTCGTGCAGGATCCGCCGCGCGTACGCCCGAGCGTCCTCGCGGGTGGCGTGGGCGGTGTGCCCCTCCTGCCACAGGAACTCGCTGGTACGCAGGAAGATCCGCGGGCGCAGCTCCCACCGGACCACGTTCGCCCACTGGTTGAGCAGCAGCGGCAGGTCCCGGTACGAGTCGATCCACTTGGCCATGAACTCGCCGATCACCGTCTCGCTGGTGGGGCGCACCACCACCGGCTCGGCGAGCTGCTTGCCGCCACCGTGGGTGACCACCGCCAACTCCGGCGAGAAGCCCTCGACGTGCTGTGCCTCACGCTTGAGGTAGCTCTCGGGGATGAAGAGAGGGAAGTACGCGTTCTCCGCCCCGGCCGCCTTGATTCGGGCGTCCATCTCGGCCTGCATCCGCTCCCAGATGGCGTAGCCGGCCGGTCGGATGACCATGGTCCCGCGGACCGGGCCGTTGTCGGCCAGCTTCGCCTTGGCGATCAGGTCCTGGTACCAGCGGGGGAAGTCCTCCGCACGGGGAGTGAGCACGCGTGCCATGACCGCACATCCTATGCGCCGCACGGTGAGCCACCGCGCCCGGGAGGCGCCACGCCACGCCGACCGGTGCTCCGCCAGCACCTTTGAACGGCAGCGCCGCTTCCATCTGCGCTTCGCTACAGCTGTGTCCGGCTACGGCGACGCTGGGCTGATGTGTTGGCGCGACCGTAGACTTCGATCATCATGACTGAATCGACGCATTCACCGCGCCAGCGGCTGCGGGACACGATCGTGGACGCGGCGCGGGCGCGGACCATCGCCTCCGGCTGGGATGCGGTACGGATGGGCGGGGTGGCCACCGCGGCCGGGGTGAGCCGGCAGACCGTCTACAACGAGTTCGGCAGCAAGGCCGGGCTGGCCGAGGCGCTCGCCCGACGTGAGGTAGACAGGTTCGTCGGCGACGTCCGGGCCGCACTCGTCGCGCACGGTGACGACGTTCGGGCCGGCGCGTACGCGGCGATCTCGCACACCCTCGCCACGGCTGCGGACAACCCACTGGTCAAGGCGATCCTGACCAGCTCCCGGGGAGGCTCGGACGAACTGCTGCCGTACCTCACCACCCGGGCCGAGGTGGTGCTCGGCGAGGCGTCCGGAGCGCTTATCGAGTGGGCCGACGGGCAACTGCCCGGGGCGGACCGGGCCGCGCTGACCTTCGCCGCCGACACGATCGTCCGGCTCGTGGTGAGCCACATCGTGCTCCCCGCCAACGCGATCGACCAGACCGCCACAGCCCTGACCAACCTGGCCGTACGCCTCTTCGCCGCCGCCGCCCGCCCCTACCCGTGACCCCGCAGCCCCGCCCCCCTCACCCCTGCCCCCGCCCGGTCAAGATCGCGCTCGATCCTGGATGTAGTGGCTTCGACGTCGTGCGATACCACTACATCCAGGATCATGCGTGATCTTGCGGCACGACAGACAACGCGTGGGCGCGTGGGGTCAGCGGATGACGCGACCGCGGAGGATCGTGCGGGACGGGGCACGGACGACGCGCAGGTCGCGGCGAGGATCCTCGGGGTAGACGGTCAGGTCGGCGAGGCCGCCTTCGACCAGCCCGGGGAAGCCGAGCCATTCCCGGGCGCCCCAGGAGGCGGCGGCGAGTACGTCAAGCGCCGGCATTCCGGCCTGCTCGTGCAGCAGCAACATCTCCTCGGCGGCGAGTCCGTGGTCGATGCCGCCGCCGGCGTCGGTACCGACGTAGATCGGCACGCCCGCCTCGTGGGCCGCCCGCACCACCTCGGGGAAGCGGTCGCGCAACGAGAGCATGTGATCGGCGTACTGGGGGAATTTGTCCCGCGCCTGGTCGGCGATGCCCCCGAAGGTGGCGATGTTGATCATCGTGGGCACGAGCGCGGTGCCTCTGCGGGCCATCTCGTCGATCAGGTCGAGGCTCAGCCCGGTGCCGTGCTCCACCGAGTCCACTCCGGCCCGCACCATGATCTCGACGGCGGATTCGGAGAAGGTGTGCACCGCGGCGCGTACCCCGGCGTCGTGGGCGGCCCGCACGGCGGCGGTGAGGGTGTCGGCGTCCCAGGCCGGCGCCAGGTCACCCACGCCCCGGTCGATCCAGTCGCCCACCAGTTTGACCCAGCCGTTGCCGGCCCGCGCCTGCTCGGCGACCGTCGCGGCCACGTCGGGCGCGCCGACCTCCACCCCGATGTCGCGCAGGTAGCGCTTCGGCGGCGCGACGTGCCGGCCGGCGCGGGCCAGTCGCGGCAGGTCCGGTTCGTCGCCCAACTCGGCGTACGGGTACGGCGAGCCCGCGTCGCGAATGGCCAGCACGCCGGCGTCCCGGTCGGTGCGGGCCAACGTGCGGGCCTGGTCGAGGGAGGTGATCGGGGTGCCGCCGCGCGCGATGCCGATGTGGCAGTGCGCGTCGACGAGGCCGGGGAGAACGAACCCACCGTCCACGACGGTCTCCGCGCCGGACACCGGGGTGAAGGTCACCTGGTCGTCGACCAGCCAGAGATCCCGGACCTCGTCGTCGGGGAGCAGCACACCGCGCACATGAAGAGCCATGGGCACAGTCCTACCCGATCAGCGCACATCGAGGGCGAGCAGGTCGTTCTTCCGGGCGGTCGACACCGCCGCCCGCCGTCACCGACAGGCTCAGCGGGGGCCCTTGTCGCCGCCGCCCTTGCCGAGCTTGTTGAAGTCGATCTTCGGAAGCTTGAAGCCGGGCGGGAGGCCCTGACCACCCGCGAGGTCGTTCGGGTCCATCCCCGGCGGGAGCTGCGGCATGCCGCCCGGGAAGCCACCCGGCATCCCTGCACCGGTACGCGGACGACCGCCGCCCTTGGTGCCCTTGCGCTTGTTCTTCGGCGACTTGGTGGCCTTGCGCCGGCCGGCGCCGGGCAGGCCCATCATGCCGCCCATCTGCTTCATCATCTTCTGCGCGTCGGCGAAGCGGTTGAGCAGCTGGTTGACGTCCATCACTGTGACGCCGGAGCCGTTGGCGATGCGCGCACGGCGGGACCCGTTGATGATCTTCGGGTTGGAGCGCTCGCCCGGGGTCATCGACCGGATGATCGCGGTGACCCGGTCGAAGTGGCTGTCGTCCAGCTCGGCCAGCTGGTCCTTCATCTGCCCCATGCCGGGCATCATGGCCAGCACGTTGGCGATCGGCCCCATCCGCCGTACGGCGATGAGCTGGTCGAGGAAGTCATCAAGGGTGAACTGCTCGCCGCCGACAAGCTTGGCGGTCATCTTCTCCTTCTGATCCGAGTCGAAGGCCTGCTCGGCCTGCTCGATCAGAGTGAGGACGTCGCCCATGCCGAGGATGCGGCTGGCCATCCGGTCGGGGTGGAAGACGTCGAAGTCCTCAAGCTTTTCACCAGTGGAGGCGAACAGGATCGGCTGCCCGGTCACCTCGCGCACGGACAGCGCGGCACCACCACGCGCGTCACCGTCGAGCTTGGACAGCACCACACCGGTGATGCCGACGCCGTCGCGGAACGCCTCGGCGGTGCGGACGGCGTCCTGACCGACCATCGCGTCGATGACGAAGATGACCTCGTCAGGCTGGACGGCGTCACGGATGTCGGCGGCCTGCTGCATCATCTCGGCGTCGATGCCGAGTCGACCGGCGGTGTCGACGATGACGATGTCGCGCGCCGCCCGCTTCGCGTGCTCGATCGACGCGCGGGCCACCTGCACCGGGTCGCCGGTGCCGTTGCCGGGCTCCGGGGCGTACACCTCGACGCCGGCCCGGCCACCGAGCACCTGGAGCTGCCCGACGGCGTTGGGGCGCTGGAGGTCGGCGGCGACCAGCAGCGGCTGGTGCCCCTGGCTCTTGAGCCAGCGGGCGAGCTTGCCGGCCAGTGTGGTCTTACCGGAACCCTGGAGACCGGCCAGCATGATCACGGTTGGCGGCTGCTTGGCGAACTGGAGCCGTCGCCCCTCGCCACCGAGCACGTTGATCAGCTCTTCGTTGACGATCTTGATGATCTGTTGGGCCGGGTTCAGCGCCTGGGAGACCTCTGAGCTGCGGGCACGCTCCTTGACGGCCGCGATGAAACCCTTGACCACCGGCAGCGCGACGTCCGCCTCCAGCAGCGCAAGGCGGATCTCGCGCGCGGTGGCGTCGATGTCGGCGTCGGTGAGCCGGCCCTTGCCGCGGAGCTTGGTGAAGATCCCGGACAGGCGGTCACTCAAGGTGTCAAACACGCGAACATCCCGTTTGTCAGTGTTCCGGCGGGCACAACCCGGCCGGCACTGCGGAGTCCGGCCACCGCTAGGGTAACCGGCCCACCGCACGGCCGCTGTCGCCCGGCCCGGCCTGCCTCGCCGGCCCCACGCGGGCGGGCCCTCGCCCACCCGCCTGCGCTCCCGACGGTGGTGGGTTGAGCGGCCACGGCCTGGGCCCGCCTCGGTGCTGGACTCCGTTGCGAGCGTGATGACGCAGAGGTATCAATATGACTGTGAGGTATCACGCTCACCACACGGCAGGACCGGGCGCGAGCACGGCAGCCAGGACCAGGCGGGAGCCACGGCAGCCAGGACCAGGCGGGAGCCACGGCAGCCAGGACCGGACGAGGGCTACACGGCGGCGAGGACCGCGGCTTCCAGGCGGGCCCGGGTGGCGTCGTCGGGCCAGCCGCCGACCAGGTAGAAGGCGTCGACCACGTCGCCGCCGAGCGTGGAGATGCGGGCGGCGCGGACCAGCGCGCCCGCCTCGTCGAGCGCGCAGGTGACCCGGTAGAGCAGCCCGGCGGCGTCGGCGGCGCGGAGTTCGAGCAGTACGGCGTCGGTGGCCGCCTCGCGGTGCCAGACGACCCGGGGATCCGCGCCACCACCCCGGGCTGCGAGCGCACGACCGCGTAGCCGCTGGGTGACCGACACGTCGCCGCCGACCGCCCGGCGCAGGTCGGCGCGCAGCGGTACCGGATCGGCCGGCAGGCCGTAGCGGGGTTGCACCCGGCACTCGACAAGGGCCCGGCCGTCGACCACGGAGGCGTCCGCGGAGATCACTTCCAGCCGGTGCAGGGCCAGGCACCCGGCCACCGTGGCGAGGAGGCCGCGCCGGTCGGCCGCGGCCACCGCCACCCGGTCGCCGGTCAGGTGGACGACCGGCAGCGGCCCGTCCAGCAGCGCCGGGTCCGGGGCCGGGGGTTCGGGGAGTACGCCGGTGTCCAGTGCGGTGCGGACGCGGGCGACCAACTCGGCGACGAGCCTGCCCTTCCAGTCCGACCAGGCGGCGGGGCCGGTGGCCGCCGCGTCCGCGCGGACCAGCGCGTGCAGCAGGTCGAGGGTGCCGGTGTCGCCAACCGCCTCGGCCACTGACCCGATGGTGACCGGGTCGGAGAGATCCCGGCGGGTGGCCACGTCGGGCAGCAGCAGGTGCAGCCGGACCAGCCGGCCGATCAGGTCGACCTCGGCTGCGGGCAGGCCGATCCTTGTCGCCACCGCCTCGGCGACCGGCACGCCGACGGTGCTGTGGTCGCCGGGGAGGCCCTTGCCGATGTCGTGCAGGAGCGCGCCGAGCAGCAGCAGGTCGGGGCGTTCCACGTCGCGGGCGTGGTGGCTGGCCTCGTGGGCGGTCTGCACGAGGTGCCGGTCGAGGGTGTAGCGGTGCACAGGGTTGTGCTGGGGCAGGCTGCGCAGCCTCGTCCACTCGGGCAGCCAGCCGTCGACAAGGCCGTACCTGTCGCAGGTTTCCCAGGCGGGCACGAGGCCGGGACCGGCGCCGAGGAGGGTGGTGAGCGCGGCCCGGGCCTCGGCCGGCCACGGCGCGGGCAGCGGCGGGCAGTACGCGGCCAGCCACTCGCAGGTGGCTCGGGCGATCGGCAGCCGGGTCGCGGCTGCCGCGGCTGCCACCCGCAGGGACAGGCTCGGGTCGGGGCGTGCGCCGATCGCCGTGCGGGCCAGCACCAGCTCGCCGTCGTGCTCGACCACGTCGCGGGCCACCGGGCGGCGGACGGGCCGACCGTTGCCGCCCCGGGCGCGGCCGGAGCGCAGCCGGTCGGCGGCGCGGAAGGCGTCGTCCAGGGCGTGGCTGACAGTGCGGGCGTCCCCGGCCACCCGGCGCAGGAGCGCGTCGCCGTCGTCGAGTGCGAGGAGCGCGGCGACGCCGTCGCGTTCCTGGGCGACCAGCCGGTCCACCCGGCGGCCGACCTGCTGGTGCAGGGCGTCCCGGGTGTCCAGCAGGCGCAGGTGGGCGGCGCGGACGGCGGGTCGCAGCGCGTCGGTGATGCCGGCGGCGGAGATCGCCCGCAGCAGCCCCACGTCGCGGAGCCCGCCGGCGGCCTCCTTGAGGTCACCTTCCAGCAGGAAGGCGAGTTCGCCGTGGGCCTGCCAGCGGGCGGTGGTGACCTCCCGCAGGCCGACCAGTTGGCGGACGGCGGTGCGCCGCCAGTGGTCGGCGGCGGTGCTGACAAGCGCGTCGGCCAGCGCCGGGTCCCCGGCCACCAGCCGGGCGTCGAGCAGCCCGAGGGCGACCTTGACGTCGTCCTGGGCCACCGAGAGAGCTTCGGAGACGGTCCGCACCGAGTGGTCCAGGCGCAGGCCGGCGTCCCAGATCGGGTACCAGACCGAGGCGGCCAGTTCGTCGGTGCCGGGCACGCCGGCGTGCAGCAGGACCAGGTCGAGATCGCCGTACGGGGCGCACTGCCGCCGGCCCAGCCCGCCCACAGCGATCAGCGCGACACCGTCCCGCGGAGGAAGTAGACCGCGCAGGAAGTCGTCGTACGCCGCTGCTCGCGCCTGGCGGGCGGGCTCGCCGATGCCCCCCAGTACGCCGACGACCTCGTTGATCAAGAGGTTCGCGCCACCGTCGGCCGCTGACGCGTTCCCCTTGATCAACGAGGTCATGTCTGTCGCTTCCGAATCAGAGAGCGTCGAGGCCGCGCTCGCCGGTACGCACCCGGACGACCTCCTCGACACCGGTGACCCAGACCTTGCCATCGCCGATCTTGCCCGTACGGGCCGCACCGACGATCGCGTCCACGATCTTTTCCACGTCGATCTCGTCGGTGAGCACCTCGACCCGGATCTTGGGCAGGAACTCGACCGTGTACTCGGCACCCCGGTAGACCTCGGTGTGCCCCTTCTGCCGTCCGTACCCCTGCACCTCGCTGACGGTCAACCCGGCCACCCCGAGGGCGTGCAGAGCTTCCTTCACCGCGTCCAGTTGGTACGGCTTGATGACCGCGGTCACCAGCTTCATGTCCAACCCCTCCATCCCAGGAACGTTAACCGGCGACCTTCTCGCTGACCGGCGCGGAGGAGTCCGCTTCCGGCGTGGCACCGCTCGTCGCGCCGCCACCAGGGGTGCCGATGCCGGCCATCGCGAACGCGCTGCCCGTACCGCCACCTGACGGGGACAGGTCGTAGCCGCTCTCGGCGTGCTCGGCGATGTCGATGCCGTCGACCTCAGCCTCACCCTTGACGCGGAAGCCGATCGTCTTCTCGATGGCGAAGGCCAGCACCCAGGCGATGGCGAACGACCAGACGGTGACGATCAGACCGGCGAGGGCCTGCCGCCCGAGCTGGGTCACGCCGCCGCCGTAGAACAGGCCGTCGGAGGCACCCACCACGTCGCTGATCGCGGCGTTGACGGAGTTGGTGGCGAACAGGCCCAGCCAGAGCGAGCCGATCCAGCCGCCGACGAAGTGCACGCCGACCACGTCGAGGGAGTCGTCGTAGCCGAGCTTGTACTTGAGGCTGATGGCCGCGGCGCACACCGCTCCGGCGACGAGGCCGAGCAGCACGGCCGCCCACGGTGCGATGAAGCCGCAGGCCGGGGTGATGGCGACCAGACCGGCAACAGCGCCGGAGGAGGCACCGACCATCGTCGGCTTGCGGTCCTTGATCCACTCGACCACGATCCAGCCGAGCACCGCCGCGGCAGTGGCGAGCTGGGTGTTGATGAAGGCGAGCGCGGCGACCGAGTCGACGGTCAGCTCCGAGCCGGCGTTGAACCCGAACCAACCGAACCACAGCAGACCGGCGCCGAGCGCGACCAGCGGGATGTTGTGCGGCTTCATGCCCTCCCGCGGCCAGCCCAGCCGCTTGCCGAGCACCAAGGCCACGGCCAGGGCTGCCGCACCGGCGTTGATGTGCACCGCGGTGCCACCGGCGAAGTCCAGCGCGTGGATGTCACCGCCGATGATGCCGCCGCCCCACACCCAGTGGGCGACGGGGAAGTAGACAAGGGTGGCCCAGCCGAAGGCGAACAGCAGCCAGCCGGCGAACTTGGCCCGGTCGGCGATGGCACCGCTGATCAGCGCGACGGTGATCACCGCGAAGACCATCTGGAAGGCCATGAACACGTAGAGCGGAACCCCGATGCCGCTGGGGTTCTCGGCCGTGGCACCCCACAGGTCGGTCTCGGCGAGGAAGGTCTTGGTGCCGAGGTACGCGCTCGGGTCGCCCCAGAATCCGTTCACGTCGGTCCCGAAGGCGACGCTGAAACCGTAGAACCACCACAGAATAGAGATGAGCCCGATGGCGGAGAAGCTCATCATCATCATGTTGAGTACGCCCTTGGCCCGGTTGAGGCCGCCGTAGAACAGCGCCAGTCCGGGGGTCATGAGCAGCACGAGCGCGGTCGAAACCAGCAGCCAAACGGTATTGGCGCCGTCGATCGTCGGTGCTTCAGGCACGCTGGCCTCCTAAAGGTGAAGTCCTCCTTCGCGGCTTTCCGGGGCAGCGTCGCCCGTAGGCCGGTTGCGCGGAAGCTTCGCGGCCGGCTGTTTCACGCAGGGTCTCGTGGTGGTTTCCGTTTCGTGACGGGTTGTTTCGTACGTGTCACGGAGTCTGCACAGTCGTCGGCATGGACGGTGGTGGATCATCCGGACGGCGGATGTCGATGGCCGACCGGCGACGCCCATCGACCGACGCGCCCGCCGAGACCGGCCGGGCATCGACCGGCCGGCGCTCAGCGGCTGACGGTCAGCGGAGCGCGTTCTCCAGGGCGTGCCGCTCGTAGTCGAGCAGCCGCAGGTCGCGCATCGGCCGGCGCAGGTGCCCCTTGTGCACGATCCGCACGAACGCCGGCTCACCGGCGGCGGCCATCCGGCGGATGCCCTCGACGTGGTCCACGATGCGCTTGCGGATGGTCCGGATCAGCCGGTGCCGGTCACGGGGGATCAGCCCGTACGCGTCGGCGAAGAGTCGCAGCCGGCGCGGACGGTCCGGACGCTTCCAGCCCAGCGTGATCGAGTCCCGGTCCGCGAAGATCGGAACCCAGGTCCACGCCGCGTACGCCACGTCGTAGATCCGGGCGCCGGGCGAGGCGAGGTCGAAATCGATGAGCCCGAGCGTGCCGTCCGGCCGCCAGATCACGTTGTGTGGCGCGGCGTCGTGGTGGCAGATCACCTCGGTGTCCGGTGGCGGAGGGCCGAACGAGCGCCAGACCGCGCCCGGTGGCGGGGTGAAGCCGTACTGCGCGTCGTGGAACATCCGCAGCATCGTGGCGACAGTGACAAGCGCCTCGTCGGTGACCCAGTGCGGGGCCAGCGGATACTCTCCGCACTCCCCCTCCAGGTACGACAGCACCTCACGGTTGCGTTCGTCCATGCCCAGGGCCCGGGGTGCGCCGGTGAACCCGACGTACTCCAGGTGCCGCAGCAGGGCGTGCACGGACGGGGTCCACGGCCCGGCGTTGCGGCGGACCGTGTCCCCGACGCGGACGACGGTGCTCACGTTGCCGCCGTGCAGCGGGATCTCCTGCGAAGTCACGTACGGTCTCCCGAGGCGCTGCGAGGGGTGGCCGGGGTCACGCCAGCCCGCGTACGCGCGATCGTCAGTGGTCACCCGAGACTACGCGTCCCGTCCGGCCGGCTCGGTCCCCAGCAACGCGTCGACGAACTGCGCCGGGTCGAACGGGGCGAGATCGTCCTTGCCTTCGCCGAGCCCGACGAGCTTCACGGGGATGCCGAGCTTGCGCTGCACGGCGATCACGATGCCGCCCTTCGCGGTGCCGTCGAGCTTTGTCAGCACGACGCCTGTCACGTTCACCACCTCGGTGAAGACGCGTGCCTGTTCCAGGCCGTTCTGGCCGGTCGTGGCGTCCAGGATGAGCAGTGTCTCGTCGATCGGGCCCTGCTTCTCGACCACCCGCTTGACCTTGCCCAGCTCGTCCATCAGGCCGATCTTGTTCTGGAGGCGGCCGGCGGTGTCGATGAGCACGGTGTCCACGCCGGTGTCGATGCCGCGCCGGACGGCGTCGAAGGCGACGCTTGCCGGGTCGGCGGCCTCCGGGCCGCGGACGGTCTCCGCGCCGACACGCTCGCCCCAGGTCTGCAACTGGTCGGCAGCGGCGGCCCGGAAGGTGTCGGCGGCGCCGAGCAGCACGGTACGGCCGTCGGCGACGAGCACCCGGGCGATCTTGCCGCAGGTGGTGGTCTTACCGGCGCCGTTGACGCCGACCACCAGCACGACCGCCGGCACGCCGTCCTTGGGGGCGGTACGCAGCGACCGGTCCATGCTCGGGTCGAGGGCGTTCACCAGCTCGGCGGCGAGCAGCGCGCGCAGCTCACCGGCCGAGCGGGTGCCCAGCACGCGGGTGCGCTCGCGCAGCCTGTCGACGATGTCGCGGGTCGCGTCGACGCCGACGTCGGCGGTGATCAGGCTGTCCTCGATCTCCTCCCAGACGTCCTCGTCGAGGTGGTCGCGGGCGAGCAGGCCGAGCAGGCCCTTGCCGAAGACGTTCTGCGAGCGGGACAGCCGGGAGCGGAGCCGGACCAGCCGCCCGGCTGTCGGCTCGGGCACCTCGACGGTGGGCGCGGGCGCCTCGATCACCGGCGGTGGCTCGACCAGGACGCCGGTGGACAGATCGGACTCCGGTGCCTCGACCGGCGGGCCGGCGAGATCCTCCTCGGCGCGTGTGTCGACCTCGGTGCGCGGCAGCGGTGGCTCGGGCCTCCGGCGCAACCGGGGCACGACCAGCCCGACTGTGCCGGCGATCAGCACACCGAGCAGGACCAGAGCGAGGACGAGATATTCGGCCATGCCGGAATCCTGTCAGATGCCGGCGGCGGCGTCCCAGCCACCGCACCCGGCTGCTTTCACGAACCGGCGGTAGGCTCGGCCGCATGCCCGCCGCACACCTCCTGATCGGCCCTCTGCTGCGGCGCGTGGTGGACACCCGGGCGACGGTCTGGGTGGAGACGGCGGCGCCCGCCGTGGTCACCGTCCGCGCCGCAGACGGCGCCACCGGCTCCGCACCCACCTTCTCGGCGTACGACCACCACTACGCGCTCGTGGTGGTGGAGGGTCTCACCCCGGACAGCACGACGACGTACGAGGTGCTTGTCGACGGCGAGGTGGTCTGGCCGGTGCCGAGCAGCGGCTTCCCGCCGAGCGTGATCCGCACCCGGGCGGCCGACGACCGGGACCAGCCCGTCAACCTGATCTTCGGCTCGTGTCGGGAGACCACCCAGCACTCCACCACCCGCAAACTGCCGCCGGACGCTCTTGACGCGTACGCCCGGCGGTTGATGGCCGACCCGGAGTCGAATTCGCTGCCGGACCTGCTGGTGCTGCTCGGCGACCAGGTCTACGCCGATGTGACGTCGCCGACTGTGCGCCGGCTGCTGCGCCGTCGCCGGCGTCGTCCGAAGGGCGCTCCGGCCGACCAGGTGGTGAGCTTCGACGAGTACACGAAGCTCTACCTGGAGTCCTGGCGCGATCCGGAGATCCGCTGGCTGCTGTCCACCGTGCCGAGCGTGATGATCTTCGACGATCACGAGATCATCGACGACTGGAACACGTCCGCGTCGTGGCGGGCGGACGTGCGCGAGCAGCCGTGGTGGGCCGAGCGGATCGGCAGCGGGCTCGCCTCCTACTGGGTCTACCAGCACCTGGGCAACCTCTCCCCCGACGAGATCGCCGCCGACCCGGTCTTCGCCAAGGTCGCGGCCGCCGAGGACGCCACCGGTGTGCTCCGTGAGTTCGGTGCCCGGGTCGACAAGGAATCCGACGTGGCGCACGACACCGAGCGCTGGCGCGCGGTGCAGTACCAGTGGAGCTACGCGCTCGACCTGGGCCGGACCCGGCTGGTCATGCTGGACAACCGGTGCAGTCGGGTGCTTGAGCCGGGCAAGCGGGCGATGCTGCCGCCCGGTGAGTGGGCGTGGTTCCTCGACCAGGCGCACGGCGTCTACGACCACCTGGTGGTCGGCAGTTCGCTGCCGTGGCTGCTGCCGCAGGGCATCCACCACATCGAGGCGTGGAACGAGAAGCTTGCCGACTCGCGCCGGCCGTGGGTGGCACGCGGAGCGGAGAAGCTGCGCCGGGCGCTCGACCTGGAGCACTGGGCGGCCTTCCGCCGCTCCTTCGAGGCGCTCGCGGAGACGTTCGCCCGGATCGGCACCGGCACGCCGAGGAAGTCCGGAGCGCGGGTCGGCGCCGGCCCGGCGTACGCCCCACCGGCGTCGATAAGCGTGCTGTCCGGGGACGTGCACCATTCGTACGTGGCGCGGGCGCGGTTCGCCGACCCGGCGGTGATCACTCCGGTGCATCAGCTCACCTGCTCGCCCATCCACAACCAGGTGCCCGCCGGGATCCGCCCGTTGATGCGTCTGGGCTGGTCGTCCGGCCCGGCGGGGGCGACCCGGGCGCTGGCCCGCTCGGCTGGCGTCCGTCGTCCGGGCGTGCGCTGGCGCAAGCTGGCCGGGCCGTACTTCGGCAACGCCGTCGGCACCCTGACCCATCAGGGTCGCCGGGCCGACGTCGTCATCGAGGGCACCACTGGCGAGGGGCACCTGCGTCGGGTGATGAACCGGCGGCTCTCCGGCGACGGCTGATCAGGCCCCGCCGTAGTCTCTAGCCCGTGGACGAGCACCTTCCGGAGCCGATCCGGGCAGTCGAGCACGAGTTGACAGCCCTGCTGCGTCGAGGTCGGGCGGTCTCCTGGGAGATCGCCCGGGAGGTGCACCCGAACCTCGAACCGAACACGTACGGGCTGCTGCTCTGGCTGCGGCGCAGTGGCTCGATCCGGTTGACCGAGCTGGCGGCGCGACTCGGTGTGGGAAAGGGCACGCTGAGTCGGCAGATCAACGGGCTGGAGGCGCTGGGTCTGGTCCACCGCGACCCCGACCCGAGTGATCGGCGGGCCGCGCAGATCAGGTTCACGGAGGAGGGTCGGCGCCGGTTCGACGCCGCCCGGGCGGCCCGCGTGGGCGAGTTCCTGCGCACCCTTGACGACTGGCCGGCCCGGGACGTCGAGGAGTTCGCCCGCCTTCTCGGCAAGTTCAACGACTCCTGGCAATGACCTCCGCGGGTGGAGGAATGACGCTCACGCCTGACAAGTTGTTGCTTGAGGCAACCATGACATCGGGTTGCTTCAGGCAACCCTCCGAGGCGGGCGAGCCCCGGTGACCCCCACTCCGCATGGAGGCAACAACGATGAGCCAGGCGACAGCGCCGACAGCGGCGCCCGGCGTCGTGGACATGACCCACCGGCAGATCCTGGAGGCTCTCTCCGGCCTGCTGCTGGGCATGTTCGTCGCGATTCTCTCCTCAACTGTGGTGTCGAACGCACTGCCGCGGATCATCACCGAACTGCGCGGCGGCCAGTCCGCGTACACCTGGGTGGTCACCTCTGCCCTCCTCGCGACCACCGCAACAACCCCTATTTGGGGCAAACTTGCCGATCTGGTCAGCAAGAAGACACTCGTCCAGTTGTCGCTGGTGATCTACGTACTCGGCTCCGTGCTGGCCGGGGCGGCGCAGGGCACCGGCGAGCTGATCGCGTGCCGGGTGCTGCAGGGCATCGGCGCGGGCGGTCTCACCGCACTGGCCCAGGTGATCATGGCCACCATGATCGCGCCGCGTGAGCGTGGTCGCTACAGCGGCTACCTCGGTGCGGTGATGGCGGTCGGCACCATCGGCGGCCCGCTCATCGGTGGCGTGATCGTCGACACCTCGTGGCTCGGCTGGCGCTGGTGCTTCTACGTCGGCGTGCCGTTCGCCATCGCCGCGCTCGTCGTCCTCCAGAAGACGCTGCGCCTGCCGGTGGTCAAGCGCAAGGCCCAGATCGACTGGTGGGGCGCCACGCTCATCACGGCGGCCGTCTCGGTGCTGCTGATCTGGGTCTCGCTCGCCGGCAACCAGTTCGCCTGGGCCTCCGGGCAGAGCGTCGTCATGGTGCTCGGCGCCCTGGTGCTCGCCGCGCTGGCGATCCGGGTGGAGACCCGGGCCGCCGAGCCGATGATCCCGCCACGGCTGTTCCGCAACCGCACCATCGTTCTCGCCGTCGTCGCCAGCATCGCGGTCGGCGTGGGCATGTTCGGCGCCTCGGTCTTCCTCGGCCAGTACTTCCAGATCAGCCGCGGACAGAGCCCGACCATGTCCGGCCTCATGACCCTGCCCATGATCCTCGGCCTGCTTGTCTCCTCGACGCTGAGCGGCCGGATCATCACCCGCACCGGGCGCTGGAAGCGGTTCCTGGTGCTCGGCACGGCACTGCTCACCGCCGGTTTCGCGCTGATGGGCACCCTGCGGGCCGACACCAGCTTCACCCTGCTCTCCGTCTACATGGCGTTGATCGGCATCGGACTGGGCATGACCATGCAGAACCTGGTCCTCGCCGTGCAGAACACCGTCGACCCGCGCGAACTCGGCGCGGCCAGCTCGGTGGTGGCGTTCTTCCGCAGCCTCGGCGGCGCGATCGGCGTCTCCGCGCTCGGCGCGGTGCTCGCCCACAAGGTCAAGGACTACACGGCAGCCGGCCTGTCGCAGCTCGGCATCCCCGCGTCCAGCTCCGGCAGCGGCGGGAGCCTGCCCGACGTGCACGCCCTGCCCGGCCCGATCCGGCTCGTGGTGGAGAGCGCGTACGGCCACGGAGCCGGCGACATCTTCCTGGCCGCCGCCCCCTTCGCGCTCATCGCGCTGATCGCGGTGACCTTCATCAAGGAGGTGCCGCTGCGGCAGCACAACAGCTCACCGACGACAGGCGACGTGGAGCGGGAGCCGACTGTGGAGGTGGCGGCATGAGCGTGGGAGCACCGGACCGCGAGGAGTTCGGCCCTCGGACCCGTCCGCTGCCGTTCGAGCGGGGCACGGACGGGCCCCGGGTCGTCCTGGTCGGCGTGGACGGCACCCGCACCTCCGAGCGGGCCGGCGCGTACGCCGCCGGCCTGGCCCGCCGGCAGGGCGCTGCCCTCGTGGTGGTCTTCGTGAGCTCGCCCAGCGGGTTGACAGCCCTGGTGCCCGGAATGGACGCCGCCGCGGTCCAGCGCACCCACGACGAGCTGGCCGACGAGTTGCGCCGCGAGTGCCGGCGCGGAGCCGAGGAGTGGAAGCTCCCGGTGACCTTCCTGTGCCGGCGCGGCGACGCGTACGCCGAGCTGTGCGCGGCGGCCGACGAGTGCCAGGCCGACATGGTCGTGGTGGGCGCCTCCGAGCAGGCCGGTCACCGGCTTGTCGGCTCGGTCGCGACCCGCCTGGTCCGCACCGGCCGCTGGCCCGTCGTCGTGGTGCCCTGAAAACCCGTCGCGGCTGTCGGCCGTACTAGGCAGGATGCCGCGCATGACCTGGACCGCACCGGAGATCACCCGGACCCCCGAACCGTACGTCGGCGACGAGCGCACCATGCTCGAAGGCTGGCTCGACTACCACCGGCAGACGCTGCTGCTCAAGTGCGCCGGGCTGACCGAGGAGCAGTTGCGCACGCCCAGCGTGGAACCGTCCACGCTGACCCTGCTCGGCCTGGTCCGGCACCTGGCCGAGGTGGAGGCCTGGTGGTTCCGGGAGAGCTTCGCCGGGCAGCAGGTCGACTACCCGTACTTCACTCAGGAGAATCCGGACGCCGATCACGACGTCAGCGCCGCCGACGCCGAAGCGGACTTCGCGATCTTCCAACGCGAGGTGGCGCTTGCCCGGGAGGCGACCGCCGGTCGTTCCCTCGACGAGACCTTCGTCGAGATCGGCTCCAAGAAGCGCACCTTCAACCTGCGCTGGGTCTACGTGCACATGATCGAGGAGTACGCCCGGCACAACGGGCACGCCGACCTGATCCGGGAAAGGATCGACGGCGCCACCGGCGACTGACAGGCGCTCAGTAGTCCAGGGCCGCCCGCAGGTAGCGCAGGTCGGCGTGACCGCCCCAGCGGTGCGCCGACAGGCCGGCCGCGCGGGCGCCCCGGATCGCCCAGTCCTCGTCGTCGACGAACAGGACCCGGGCCGGCGGGGTCCGGACGGCCACGCACGCCGCCTGGAAATACTCCGGCGCGGGCTTGTGCACGCCGAGCGTCGAGGAGTTGACCACCACGTCCACCTCGTCGGCGAGGTCGAGCGCGGCGAGGTCGGCGTCGAGCAGGTCGGTGGCGTTCGTGGCCAGACCGACCCGGATCCCTGCGGCGCGCACCTCCCGGACGAAGTCGAGCACCTCGGTGTCCACCTCACCCCGGTAGCGCTGCCACTGCTCCACTGCCGCGCGAGCCCGGTCGGGGCCACCGGCCGGCTCGGTGAGCGCGTCGGCCACGCTGCTCATCCAGTCGGCGTGGCTGACCTGCCCGGTGAGCACCGGCTGGAGCCGACCCCACTGCATCGCGATCTCGCTGAGCACACCGTCGGCAAGGCCGTACTCCCGTTCCACCCCGGCGGCGACCGCCGGATCCCACCGGCGCAGCACGCCATCCAGATCCAGCAGGAGCGCCGTCGCGCGTTCCCGAGCCACTACCCGTTCTCCTCGCCGCGGCTGTGCCGCTGGTCGTCCTCGTCGGCCCGGTTGAGCCGTTGACTGATCACCTGGGTGACCCCGCTGCGCATGGTCACGCCGTAGAGCGCGTCGGCGATCTCCATGGTCCGCTTCTGGTGTGTGATGACGATGAGCTGGCTCTTCTCCCGCAACTGTGCCAGCAACGTGATCAACCGGCCCAGGTTGACGTCGTCCAGGGCCGCCTCCACCTCGTCCATGATGTAGAACGGGCTGGGCCGGGCGCGGAAGATCGCCACCAGCATGGCCACCGCTGTCAGCGACCGCTCGCCACCGGAGAGCAGGGACAACCGCTTGATCTTCTTGCCCGGCGGGCGGGCCTCCACCTCGACACCTGTGGTGAGCAGGTCGTCGGGGTCGGTGAGGATCAACCGACCCTCGCCGCCGGGAAAGAGCACTGTGAACACCTGCTCGAACTCCCGCGCCGTGTCGGCGAACGCGCTGGCGAAGACCTCAAGGATCCGCTCGTCCACGTCCTTGACCACCGTGAGCAGATCCCGCCGGGTGGCCTTGAGGTCCTCCAACTGCTCGGAGAGGAACTTGAAGCGCTCCTCAAGCGCGGCGAACTCCTCAAGGGCCAGCGGGTTGACCTTGCCCAGCAGGGCCAGCTCCCGTTCGGCCTTGGCGGCCCGCTTCTCCTGCACCGGCCTCTCGTAGCGGACCGGCTCGGGCACCGGCAGGCCGTCGCGTTCGGCTGTCGCGACGTCGACAGGGGTCGGTGGGACGGGCTGGGTCGGCCCGTACTCGGCGACGAGGGTCTCCACGTCCAGCCCGAAATCCTCGGCCGCCTTCGCCTCCAACTGCTCGATGCGCAGCCGCTGTTCGGCGCGGGCCACCTCGTCGCGGTGCACCTGGCTGGTCAGCCGCTCCAGCTCCGCGCCGAGTCGCTTGGCTGCCCCGCGTACCTCCTGGAGTTCCGCCTCGCGGGCGGCCCGTTCCCGCGCCACCTCGTCGCGGTGCTCCTCGGCCGTAGCGATCGAGGTGGTGAGCCGGGTGAGCGCCTCCCGGGCGCCACCGGCGACGGCGCGGGCGATGCCCGCGCCCCGGGTGCGCGCGGCCCGCCGGGCTGCGGCGCGCTCCCGGGCGGCGCGCTCCGCGGTGGCCTGCCGGGCCAGCGAGTCGGCCCGGCCGGCGATCGAGGAGACCCGCTCCTCGGCGGTACGCACCGCGAGCCGGACCTCCATTTCGTTCTGCCGGGCCTGCGGCACCATGGCGGCGAGCTGGTCCCGCTCCTCGGTGGAGGGCTCGGCGTCGACGGGCGTCTCCTCGGCCAGGCGCAGCCGCTCCTCCAGCTCGGCGAGCGCTTCGAGGTCCCGCTGTCGGGCCGCCTCGGCGCGGGCCCGGGACTCGCCCAACCGGTCGGTCTCCGCCTTCGCCGAGCGGGCCGCCGCGCCCAGCTCGGCCAGCCGGCGGGCGGCGGCGTTGCGGTGGCTCTCCGCCTCGCGCTTCTCGGCGGCTGCGTGCTGCACTGCCTCCTTGGCGGCGGTCACCTCGGCGCGCGCCTCGACGAGTTGCTCGCGCAGCTCGGCACCGGAGCGTTCGGCGGCGAGCCGGTTGGTACGCGCCTCCTCGACGGCCGCCTGCACCTCGATGTAGCTCGGCGCCTTGGCCGACCCACCGGCCGCCGCGTACGCCCCGACCACGTCGCCGTCGGGGGTGACCGCGCGCAGCTCGGGGTTGCCGGCGACCAGCTCGGCAGCGGCGGCGAGGTCGTCGACGAGCGCCACGTCGCGCAGCGCCCGGTGCACAGCGGGGCGCAGCTCGGCCGCGCACTCGACGAGGTCGGGCGCCCAGCGGGCACCGTCGGGCAGCTTCGGGCGCAGCGCGTCGGCGGAGCCGGTCATGCCGGGCCCCGCCGGGCTGCCGACGAGCAGGCCTGCCCGCCCGGCGTCGGAGATCTTCAGCAGGCGCATCGCCTCGACGGCCTCGTCCACACCGCTGATGGCGACCGCGTCGGCGAGCCCGCCGAGCGCTGCGGCAAGCGCGGCCTCGTGCCCCGGAGCGACGGTGAGCAGCCCGGCGAGGCTGCCGAGCAGGCCCGGTACGTCCCCGGCGCGGGCCAGCAGCGCGCCGGCGCCGTCCTTGCGCCGCAGACCGAGTGCCAGCGCCTCCTCCCGGGCCTTCCAGGTGGCGGCGTCCTTCTCGGCGGCCCGCTCGGCGTCGGCGAGCGACCGGACGCCTGCCTGCGCCCGCTCCTGCACCGCGACGGCCTCGGCGTGCCGGGCGTCCAGGTCGGCGTTGTCCCGGTCCGCCTCGGTGGACTGCGCGGCCACCGCGTCCAGGTCGGCCTGTGCCTTCTCGGCGCGGCCCAGCGCGTCGGCGTGCGCCACGGCGAGCCGTTCGATCTCCTCACCGGCGCTCGTGGTGCGGGCACGGGCCGAGTTGACCTGGCCGGTGAGCCGGGCCATGCCCTCGCGCCGGTCGGCGATGGCCTTGGCGGCGGCGACAAGCTCCCGCTCGGCGGCGGCGAGCTGCCGTTCCAGCTCCTGACGGTGCTCGACGGCCTCGGCCAGCCGGATCTGGTCGTCGGTAAGTGCCGCGCGCAGCTCCTCCTCCTGCTCGCGGACCCGCTCCGACTCGGCCTCCAGCTGGTCCGGGTCCCGGCCGGGGCGCTCGTCGTCGCCGGTGGCGCTGAGGTGCCGCAGCCGCTCCCGGGCCAGCTGTTCGATCGAGCGGAAGCGTTCCTGGAGGGCGGACAGCTTGTACCAGGTGTCCTGGGCGGCGGCGAGCAGCGGAGCGTCCTCGGCCAGCGCCGCCTCCAACTCGCCGAGCCGGCCCTGCACCTCGGTGTGCTCGCCCTCGATCTGCTCGCGCCGCTCCCGCAGCGCGGTCTCGTCGGCGATCTCCCGGTCGAGGGTGGTCCGCAGGGTGGCGAGGTCGTCGGCGAGCAGCCGGAGCCGGGCGTCGCGCAGGTTGGCCTGGATGGCGGCGGCACGGCGGGCCACCTCCGCCTGGCGGCCCAGCGGCTTGAGCTGGCGGCGCAGCTCGGCGGTCAGGTCGGTCAGGCGGTTGAGGTTGACCTGCATGGCGTCGAGCTTGCGCAGCGCCTTTTCCTTGCGCTTGCGGTGCTTGAGGACGCCTGCCGCCTCCTCGATGAACGCGCGGCGGTCCTCCGGCTTGGCGTGCAGCATGCCGTCGAGCCGGCCCTGGCCGACGATGATGTGCATCTCCCGGCCGATGCCGGAGTCCGACAGCAGTTCCTGGATGTCGAGCAGCCGGCAGGAGTTGCCGTTGATCTCGTACTCGCTCTCGCCGGAGCGGAACATCCGGCGGGTGATCGAGACCTCGGTGTACTCGATTGGCAGCGCGCCGTCGGTGTTGTCGATGGTGAGGGTGACCTCGGCGCGGCCCAGCGGCGCGCGACCGGCGGTGCCGGCGAAGATCACGTCCTCCATCTTGCCGCCGCGCAGCGCCTTGGCGCCCTGCTCGCCGAGCACCCAGGCGATGGCGTCCACGACGTTGGACTTGCCGGAGCCGTTGGGGCCCACCACGCAGGTGATCCCGGGCTCCAGCTTCAACGTCGTGGCGGAGGCGAAGGACTTGAAGCCCCGCACCGTCAGACTCTTGAGATACACCTTCTCGATCCTCGTCCGGTGGCCGCCGTACCGTCGCCGGCTGCGGGGACCTGGGTGAACCCGCAGACTAACCCGATGGCGGGAGCCGTTCGGCACGCGACCCGCCCCGGGTCGTGCCGGCAGTGGGCCGGACCGCCTCTGCGGCTGTGACCGGAAAGACAAAGCGCATTCATGATCAGCCCGCTGGTACGCGTATTTCCGGAAACCGACCGGGTGGATGACGCGGCACCGAATACAAGATCACGAATCATCGGCAGTGGAAAAGGGGCCGGACAGCGTTGCGCGCCGGCACGGAGGTGTCGGCGCGCATTTTTGCGGTGGTGCGATTCAGTTTTCCGACCCGGAGATCAGGTCAGCGCCGGCTCGGCGAGACGAAGCAGATCGTCCGCTTCCGCCGCTGCCGCCGCGAGCCGATCATTGTCGGCACGCAGACGCGTGATCTCGAACTCCAGTGCCTGAACCCTGGCACGCAGTCGGGTGACCTCGTCGAGCAGACGCCGGTCGGGCGCTGCACCTACGTGGCCGTAGAGGGCCTTCGCCATGCTGACTCCTTGATATGCGCTGCCGGAAAGGCCGGCCAACGCGCGCCCATTTGTACGCGGCTGCCATTCCAGGTGTATCTGGGCATGACCGGGCGCGACTGGCGACACCTATATATTGAGCCGCTAACCCCTCGTTCGTCAAGTTCTCGCAGGCCGTAGATCATCTCCACGTCGACCTGTCCACTTGTCGGGGGGGCTGCCACAAGGCACGGACACGCTCTGTCCGGACACCTTTACTGTACGCCCGGATTCCCGGAAGTCCGCCCCTCGGCGTCCGACTTCCCCTTAACTCTTCCTTAGCCACGTTGCCGCAGCTCGTTGGCGAGTCGTAGCGTCACCCCGGCCAACAACCGACCCCGTGGAGGCATGGCGTGCACGGCTGGACCGACCCGATGGACCCGAACGGCGCACCCCGGCGCGCCGAGCGGCCGACCGACGAGCCGGACTGGCTGAGAGATCGCCCGGAGCCCCGCTCGGCCTACCTCTTCGGCGACGACCCCGACCAACCCGGCGACGATTGGCACCACGCGGAGCCCACCGCCCGGTGGCAGCCGGCGCCCATGGAGGAGCCCACCGCCGCGGAGGCCACCGGCGGCTGGGCGGCACCGACGAGCGCCGTGCCCATTGACGCGGAGACAAGCGGCGATTGGCGGACCGGCACCGGCGACGAGGGCCGGGCCGGCGAGGGCCGACACCGCTCGCCCCGGCGCTGGCGTCGCCCGCTGCTGATCGGCGGCGCCGCCGCGGCCGCCACCCTCGTGGTGAGCTTCGGTGTGGGCGCGCTCGCCCTGCCCGGCGGGGACGGGTCGACAGTTGAGCCGACCGCTGTCGACGACACCGTCGCCGCCGCGCCCGCCGAGCAGGCCGAGGAACTGGCCGGCGACACCCTTGTCGCCCCCTCCCCCACCGCCACGCCCAGCACGGCACAGCCGGCCCCGACGCCGAGCAAGGTCGTCAAGCCCACCCCGGCGCCGTCGCGCTCCACCGCCGCGTCACGGCGTACCGCCCCGCGCAGCACCGCGCCGAGCAGCACCGGCGGCTCGGGCGGCGCCTCCGGCACGGTGAGCGCCCAGGCTCGCGAGGTGGTGGACCTGGTGAACGCCGAGCGGGCCAAGGCCGGCTGCAACGCGCTGAGCATCGACGACAAGCTGATGACCGCCGCGCAGCGGCACAGCCAGGACCAGGCCGACCACAAGAACATGTCGCACACCGGCAGCGACGGCAGCAACCCCGGCGTCCGGCTGGACCGGGTCGGCTACGCCTGGCGCACCTACGGCGAGAACGTGGCCTGGAACCAGCAGTCGCCGGCCAGCGTGATGAGCGCGTGGATGAAGAGCACCGGCCACCGGAAGAACATCCTGAACTGCGCGTTCACCGAAATCGGCGTCGGCATCGCCAGCAGCAACGGCCCGTACTGGACGCAGGTCTTCGCGGCGCCGCGCTGACCGCGCGTCGTCCGCGCCCCCGCGCTCGTTTGACCCGGTGAGGTACGTCGGGCCGGAGCGCGGGGCGGCGTACCGGCCGGCGGCGACGGGCCGCCCAGGACCCGGGAGCTGCCGATGCGGATCCGGCCGCGGCGACGAACCGCCGTACGCCCGCTGCGTCGGATCGTGTCGGCAGGCGTCGCGCTCGTCCTGGTGCTACCCGTGTACGGCTGCCGGGCCGAGCTGACCCCGCCCGGTGCACCAACCCCGTGGCCGGCCGGGCAGGCCCGCCACTGGCAGTGGCAGTGGCAGCTCAGCGGCCCGCTCGACCCGACAGTGGAAGCGGACGTCTTCCTGCTCGACCCCGTGGCCACCACCGCCGCGCAGACCGCCGAGCTGCGCTCGCGCGACCGCCGGTTGATCTGCCAGGTGTACGTCGGCTCGGTGCGTTCGACCGACCCGGACGCCAGCCGGTTTCCCGCCGCCGTACAGGGCTCGGCCGCACGCCGACCTGACAGCCGGTGGCTGGACGTACGGGGATGGGACGCTCTGGAGCCGGTGCTTGCCGACCGGTTCCGGCTCTGCCGGGGCAAGGGCTTCGGCGCTGTGGCGTTCGCCGACGCCGACGGGTACGAGCACCGCACCGGCTTTCCCCTCGGCTTCGACGACCAACTGCTGTTCAACCGTCGGCTGGCGCAGCTGGCCCGGTCGCTTGACCTCTCACCCGGGCTGACCAACGCAGTGCCGCAGCTCGCGGCGCTTGCCCCCGACTTCGACTTCGTCGTGAACGAGGAGTGCGTCCGGCTGGACCAGTGCGCCAAGCTGCTGCCGTTCGCCGACGCGGGTAAGCCTGTCTTCCACGTCGAATACACGGGCTCGACCGACGACTTCTGCGTCACCACTGTCGGCTACGGCTTCGCGTCGATCCGCAAGGAACGGACGTTGAACGCCTGGCGGGAGGCGTGCGCGCTGCCCTGACACGGTCGGCCGGGCCACAGTCGTGGCCCGGCCTACTCGCGCCTGGGTCAGGGCACCGCCACCAGCTCCGGCGCGGCTGCCGGCGGATCGGCCGGGGCCGGCTTCGGACGCGGGCGCCGGAAGCGCGGCGCCCACCAGTTGGCGTCGCCGAGCATGGTCATCAGCGCCGGCAGCACCACGGCACGGATGATCGTGGCGTCCAGGAGGATCGCCGCCGCCAGGCCGATGCCGAGCTGCTTCATGTCGATGGTGCTCAACGTGGCGAAGATCGAGAACACGCCGACCATCACGATGGCCGCGCTTGTCACCACCCCCGCCGACGAGGTGATGCCGTACGAGACCGCATCCCTTGTGGACATGCCGGCCAGGACCCCCTCACGGATCCGGCTGACCACGAACACGTGGTAGTCCATCGAGAGGCCGAAGAGCACCACGAAGAGGAACAGCGGCAGCCAGGACACGATCGCGCCCATCGACGTGAAACCGAGCAGCCCCTCGGCCCACTCACCCTGGAACACCAGCACGACAAGCCCGTACGCGGCACCGGCGGAGAGCAGGTTCAGCAGGATCGAGCTTGCCGCCACCACCACCGACCGGAAGGTGAACACCATGACGAGGAAGGTGAGCACCAGCACGAACCCGATCACCAGCGGCAGCTTGCTCTTGATGTGCTGCGCGTAGTCCTCGCTGTCGGCAACGCTGCCGCCCACCGCGTACTCGATCCCGGGAATGCCCCGCAGCTCGGCCGGGACGAGGTCGTCGCGCAGCTTCTCCAACGACTGCACCGACCGGTCGTCCCGGCTGGCGTACGGGGTGGCGATGTCCAGCACCGACACCTGCCGGTCGGCCGACACCTCGATCTTCGGGCCGTCCGCCTCGGCGGCGGCGAACAGCGGGTCACCGGCGGCACGGCCGGCCAGGCCGGTGAGCGCGGCGTGGACCCGGTCGGCCTGCTCGGCAGGCGCGCGGACCGCCACCACATGGTTGGTGCTGGTGCTCGGGAAGGCCGCGGTGAGCCGGTCGTACGCCTGCATCGCCGGCGTGGTTCGCGGCAGGTCCTCCATGCCGGGGAACTTCAGCTTCATGCCGAGCGCGGGTGCGGCGAGCGCGAGCAGCAGGCCGACCGAGATGACGAGGGTCGCGACCGGTGCGCGCAGCGCGGGCCGGAGCACCGCCGGCCAGAGTCGGGGCGCGCGGGGTGCGCCGTTGCGGTCGGTACGCGGCGCGGTCAGGCGCCAGAGCAGCGGCACCCGGGGACGGTCGACCCAGCGACCGAGCCTGGCCAGCAGGGCCGGCAGCACTGTCAGCGAGCCGATCACCGCGACGGCGACCACGAGGATCGAGCCGACGGCCAGGGACGAGAAGACCACGTCGCCGGCGAGCAGCAGCCCGGCCATCGAGATGATCACCGCAAAGCCGGAGACCACGACGGCGTGCCCGGAGGTCTCCGCGGCGATCTCGACAGCGTCCAGGCCGGAACGACCCTTTGCCCGCTCCTCGCGTTCCCGGCGGATGTAGAACAGCGAGTAGTCGACACCGACAGCCATGCCGATCAGCAGGATCACCGGTGCGGTGGTGTCGGTGGCCGGCACCAGGTGCGAGGCGAAGGTGGACAGACCCATCGCGGCGGCGACCGAGGAGAGCGCCAACAACACCGGCACGCTCGCGGCGATCAACGCGCCGAACGCGATGATCAGGATGGCAAGTGTGACAGGCAGGCTGAGCAGCTCGGCGCGCTTGAAGTCCTTGCCCAGGGTGTCGTCGAGGGCCTGGTTGATCGACGGGCCGCCGACCTGCTCGACGCGCAGCGCCGGATGCGCGCCCTGCACCGTCGCTGTCGCGTCCCGCAGCGGCTGCACCCGGTCCGACGCGGTCCCCGGATCACCGGACATGGTGATCGGCAGCAACACCGCCGACGCGTCCCGCGCGGTGACCGGTTGGCCGACCCCGGCGACCCCCGGGACGGTACGCAGCCGGGCCGCCGCGTCGTCGGCCGCCGTCTTCGCAGCCACCAGGTCCAGGGACCCGTCCCGGGCGGTGATGAGTACGTTCTCCACGGCCGGGTCGTCGAAGGCTCCGGAGTCGACGATCACGCCGGCCCGCCCCGCCTCGCCGATCGCCTGGTCGTTGTTCGTCGCCTCGTTGAGGCCGACGGCGTTGCCGCCCACGAAACACACCGCCACGAACACGGCCCACAGCGCGATCGCCCGCCACGGATGCTCGGCGCTCCACCGCGCCATCCGCACCGTCACCGGTCTTGCGCCCATCTCGGGTCCCCCTGTCACGTCAGCCCTTGTCAACGGTGCTGACGCTAGGGACGGGACGGGACGATCACATCGGGGATCGGCCCCGGCCTGCCCCGGAGTCCCTCCACGATGGGTGGTGGGCCCTCGGGGTCGGTGTCAACCCCCCACCCGGTCCCCTAATCGGGGGACGATCCGGGGAGCCGGCCGCAACCCGCCGACGCCGACCCGGAGGCCGCTCCGGGTCATCCCCGAAGGGAGCCCCTGGGCCGGGGCTGACAACGCGGGCAGCTGTACGAGGAGCGGTTCATGAACGCCTCTCGGCGGACGGGCGTGCCACACCGCCGGCACGGCTCGCCCTCGCGGCCGTACACGTTCAGCTCCCTGTCGAAGTAGCCGCTCTCGCCGTTGACGTTGACGTAGAGGGCGTCGAAGCTGGTGCCACCCTCCTTGATCGCCTCAGCGAGCACGTCGCGGACGTGGCCGAGCAGGCGCTGGGCTGCCGGGCCGGTCAGCGCGTCGGTGGGCCGGACGCCGTGCAGCCGGGCGCGCCAGAGCGCCTCGTCGGCGTAGATGTTGCCCACCCCGGAGATCAGCGTCTGGTCGAGCAGGGCGCGCTTCACCTCGGTCCGCCGACGGCGCAGCGCGGCGACGAAATCCGTGTCGGAGAACTCCGGGTCCATCGGGTCGCGGGCGATGTGCGCGATCTCCGCGGGCAGCTCGGCGCCACCTTCACTCACCGAGAGCCCACCGAACGTGCGCTGGTCGACGAAGCGCAGCTCCGGCCCGTCATCGGCGAACCGGAACCGGACCCGCAGGTGGGTCTCGTCCGGAGTGCCGGGCGGCTGGAGCAGCAACTGCCCGGACATGCCGAGGTGCCCGATCACCGCGTCGCCGCTGTCCAGCGGAAGCCACAGGTACTTGCCGCGGCGGCGGACGTCCAGCACGGTCCGGTCGGCGAGCACGTCGGCGAAGTGCGCCCCACCCGGGACGTGCCGCCGGACGGCGCGCGGGTGACGGACCTCGACCGAGGCGATCCGCCGACCGATCACCCACTGGGCGAGCCCCTGCCGTACGGTCTCCACCTCAGGCAACTCAGGCACGGCGTACACCGGTTTCGTGGCCGTCGGCGCCCCCGGCCGGCATGGACTGCGCCAGGTGGTCGGCCTGCTCGCTCTGTGCCGCCCGCTCGGCGCGCTCCAACGGCCCGAACGACCCGTCCCCGTCGGTCAGGTCGGTCGGCTGGTCCCGGTGGTCGGCGCTGGCCTGCCCGTTCGGGCTGTCCTGGCTGTCCTGGCCTTCGTCGTCGGGGCCGTCCTGCTCGGCGAGCGTCCGCCAGGCCGCCTCGGCAGCCCGCTGCTCGGCCTCCTTCTTGCTGCGCCCCTCGGCGCCGCCGTACCGGTTGCCGGCCACCACGACCCAGGCGGTGAACGTCTTCAGGTGGTCCGGACCGGTGCCCTCGATGCGGTACTCCGGAACGCCGAGCCCCAACGCCGCGGTCAACTCCTGGAGGCTGGTCTTCCAGTCCAGGGCGGCGCCCCGGCCCGCCGACTCGGCCATCAGCGGGTCGAAGAGCCGGTGGATCACGATCCCGGCGGTGTCCAGCCCGTACTGGAGATAGATCGCGCCGAGCAGCGCCTCAAGCGTGTCGGCGAGGATGCTCGCCTTGTCCCGCCCGCCGGTGGTCTCCTCGCCCTTGCCGAGCAGCAGGTACGCGCCGAGGCCGTCCGGCCCCAGCCCGCGCGCCACGTCGGCGAGCGCCCGCATGTTGACCACGCTGGCCCGCAGCTTGGCCAACTGGCCCTCGGGCAGGTCGGGGTGGTTGTGGAACAGCGCCGTGGTGATCACGACGCCGAGCACCGAGTCGCCGAGGAACTCCAGCCGTTCGTTTGTCGGCAGGCCACCGTTCTCGTACGCGTACGAGCGGTGGGTCAGCGCCCGTTCCAGCAGGTCCGGCTCGATGCTGACGCCAAACGCGGCTTCCAGGTGACCGACGGACGCCCGCCGCCGCTTGTCGTTGCTCATGATGTACGTACCTCGGTGTCGGTGGAGCGGTCGGAGCGATCGGCCACGGCGTCGCCGTCGAGCAACGCGGAAACCAGGTCGGTGGCGCGTCTCCGCCACAGGTGGGCGGCGAGGGCGATGCCGGAGGCGACGTCGTCGGCGCCGGCGGAGCCGTGGCAGACGACCACCGTTCCGGCGACGCCGAGCAGAGCGGCGGCACGGGGCGCGCCGCCACCGACGGGCGGGCCGCCGGCCATCGCGTACGCGCCCTCGATCGCCTTGAGCAGCACGTTACCGGTGAAGCCGTCGGTGACCACCACATCGGCGCGCGCGCCGAGCGCCACGTCGTACCCCTCGACCATGCCGACGTAGTGCGCGCCGCCGGGCAGCGGCTCGACGGCGAGCAGGGGGTCGGTGGCGCGGCGTACCCGGTCGCCCTTGCCGGCCTCGGTGCCGACCGAGAGCAGGCCGACCCGGGGCGCGGGGATCGAGTGGGCGACCGCGGCGTACGCGGCGCCGAGAACGGCGTGCCGGGCGAGGGTCGCCGGGCGGGGCTCCAGCGTGCCGCCGACGTCGAGCAGCACTACCGGGCCGGCGACCGCGGGCAGGGTGGCGACCAGGGCGGGTTGGCGGATCTCGGGCCAGCGACCCAGGCCGAGCACGGCGGCGGTGACAGTGGCGCCGGTGGCGCCTGCGGAGACCAGCGCGTCAGCGGTGCCGTCGCGGACGGCGGTGACGACGGCCCGGACGGTGCTCTCCGCGCGGGCAGCGCTTGGATGGTCGGCCATGCCGACGGCATCGCGGACCGGCCGCACGGTGATCCGGGCCCGCTGGGCCGGGCCGAGGGCAGCGATCAGCTCGTCGGCGACCTCGGTCGGGCCGACGAGCAGCAGGTGCAGGTCAGGGTCGGCGCGCATGGCCCGCAGAGCGCCGTCAACCACGACGGCGGGAGCGTCGTCCCCGCCGAGGAGGTCAACGGCGATCCGCGCGGTGCCCCGCTCCGCCGGAACACCGGCCGGGTTGGGCCGGCCGGTGTCGGAGGGAGCCGGGGCACCGGGCGAATGCCAGGGTGCGCGCGCCGCCCGACCTGGGGTCGGGGGCGTCACTCGGCGTCCAGGTCAGACCTCGAGAACCTGGCGGCCGTTGTAGGTGCCGCAGACGGAGCAGGCGGCGTGCGGCAGCTTCGGGGACTTGCACTGCGGGCACGCGACGGTCGCGACCACGGTCGCCTTCCAGTTCGCCCGGCGGGACCGGGTGTTGCTGCGCGACATCTTGCGCTTGGGGACGGCCACGGTTCTTACTCCTCTGTACGGGTCAGTTGCGACAGGCCCGCCCAACGCGGGTCGATCTGCTGGTGACTGTGGTCGGCCGGCAGATCGTCCCAGTGCGCCCCACATTCGGGGCACAGTCCTGGGCAGTCCTCCCGGCAGCGCGGGTTGGTCGGCAGCGTGAGCACCAACGCGTCCCGCAGCGCCGGCTCCAGGTCGATCAGATCGCCCTGCATCCGGCCCACCTCGTCCTCGTCGGTCGTGGCGTCCGTGGTGCTGTTCTCGTACGCGTACAGCTCCTGGATCGTCACGGCCATCGAGTTGTTGATTTCGCGCAGGCAACGCCCGCACTCGCCCCGGACGGGACCGGTGATGGTCCCCGAGACGAGCACACCTTCGGACACCGACTGCAACCTCAGATCGAGGGTGAGGTCCGCGCCCTCCGGCACGCCGATCAACTCCACACCGAGGTCCGCCGGTGCCGGCACGACCCGCTGGACCTCACGCAACGCGCCAGGGCGGCGCGGCAGGTCCCTCGTGTCGAGGACCAGCGGCGACCTGGGGTCGAGTGTCGATGGCGAGTGCTTGGGCATAGTCAGACTCCGGCCGGTGAGAGGCCGACAAAAAAGGTTACCTGGGCGACCGCCGGACCGTCGAACCGGGGGCGACGCCCGCCCTTGAGTGTCGGCTGGTGAGGTGCCGCTCAGAAGGGTAGCGGGCGTTCCGCCTCATCCCCACCGAAGGTGCCGATCTCCCGCAGCGCGTGCATCTTGTCGCGGCCACGCTCTATCGAGGCGAGCGCCCGGGTGAGGAACTGCTCGAAGTTGGCAAGGGCCGTGTCGACGTAGTCGTCGACCTCCTCGCGCAGACGCTGCGCCTCGGCCCGCGCTTCGGCGATGATCCGGGCCCCCTCGTGCTCGGCCGACACGGTGATCTCGTTCACCGAGACCAGGCGGGCGTGTTCTGCCTCACCCTCGCTGATGATCCGGTCCGCCTCGCGCTTGCCCGCTTCCATGATCTTGTCGCGCTCGTCGAGGAGCGCGGCGGCGCGGCGCAGGTCGGCGGGCAGGTCGGCACGCATCTCATCGAGAGCGGCGATCATCTCACCCCGGTCGACCATGCAGTTGTTGCGCGACATCGGGACGGAGCGGGCCTGCTCCACCATGGCGATCAGTTCGTCGATGCGATCGAGCGGGTCCACCGGTACCTCACTCCTGTCGTTCGTCGGCCGACCTCCATGATGCGGGCTACGGCCGGTTCCCTGCTCCACCAATCATGTCGTGCCCGCCCCACCCACGCCCCATCCACCCCAACCCGGCGCGTCGCGCCCTCATCGCGCTCCGCGATCCTGGCACCGCCGAAACCCGTCGATCTTGCACTTTCTGCCTCGACAATTGCCGCACCTACGCACATTCCCGCGACCACAACTGCAAGATCGCGGGAGTGGAAGGCGGGGTGCGGGGTGGGGGCGGGCTAGGGGTGGGGGGTTAGGCGGGCTTGTAGGGCTTCTCGCACTGTGTCGGGGACGTGGGCGGAGATGTCGCCGCCCCACTTGGCCACGTCCTTGACGAGGCTGGAGGAGAGGAACGAGTAGAGGGGGTTGGTCGGCATGAACAGCGTCTCAACCCCGGCCAGCCCGATGTTCATCTGGGCCATCTGCAACTCGTAGTCGAAGTCGCTGACCGCCCGCAGGCCCTTGATCAGCACACTCGCCTGCTGGGCCCGGCAGAAGTCGACGAGCAACCCCCGGAACGACTCCACCCGCACGTTGCCGTACGAGGAGGTCACCTCGCGGAGCATGTCGATCCGCTCCTCGACGGTGAACAGGCCACTCTTCGACTGGTTCACCAGCACGCCGACGATCACCTCGTCGAAGAGCCGGCTGGCCCGACCGATGATGTCGAGGTGACCGTTTGTCACAGGGTCGAACGAGCCGGGACACACCGCGCGTCTCATGATCGGCGACCGTACCAAAGCGTGGTCTCGCCGTAACGGCGGCTACGCCCGGGGGTGATGCCCTCCACCCAGTCGAACTGCCTGGTCCGGCTGGACCGCTCCACCACCACGAGCGCGTCGGGCGCCAGCCAGCCGCCGTCGACAAGCGCTGTCAACAGCGCGGTGATCTCCGCGTCCGGCACGGCGTACGGCGGGTCGGCGAAGACCACGTCGTACGGTCCGCCGTCCGGGCCGGCCGCCAGCGCTGTCGCCACCTTGCCGGCGACCAGTCGGACGGCCGCACCGGCCCGCAGTGTCGCCACGTTCTCGCGAATCACCCGGGCAGCCCGGGGATCGGACTCCACGAGCAGGACGTGCCGGGCGCCCCGGGACAGCGCCTCCAGCCCGACCGCGCCGGAACCGGCGTACAGGTCGGCGAAGCGCACGCCGTCGAGGTCGACCTCGGCCTGCACGGCGCTGAAGAGCGCCTCGCGGACCCGATCCGATGTGGGTCGGGTGCCCGCACCGGGTGGTGCGGCGATCCGCCGGCCGCCGAGTGTCCCGGCCACGATCCGGGTCATCGCCTCCTCCTGCTCATGGCCCCGACGCTACGCGACCCGCCGAGGGCGGCAACCGACACGGTAGGTATCGACACGATGATCACGTGATCACTTCTCGTATATCAATGATCTCAAATTCATATCATTAGCCTTAGTGAATCCTGAGGCCTGTATCACTCGCGGCGATCTCGCTAGGGTCTGCCGGGTGCCGGCGGCAACCCACCGGCCCACGGCATCGGGAGGGCGCTTCACCGTCCGGACGTGCAGCGACCGTCCACCGTCCCCCCTGCCACACCCCTGACGCTTCAGCACTCCAGGAGTACCCGTGATCCGTCCCAAGCTGTCGCTACGGCGACCGCTGGCCGTCCTGGGAGCCGCCCTCATCGGCCTCGCCGGGGTCGTCGCGGTGGCCGCCCCAGCCAGCGCGCACCACACGACCATCACCGCCACCGCCGACTGCGACAAGCGCACCGGCGAGCGCGTGATCACGTGGAAGGTGGAGAACAGCGAGCGCGACAAGGCCGTGACGCTCAAGACTGTGACCTCCGAGCCCGCGACCGAGGTGACAGTGCCCGTCCGGGGCGCAACCTCCGTACCCCTTCAGGGTTACGTCATCGAGAAGCGCGGCTCCGTGCAGGCCGTCCAGCGGGTGCCCGGTGACACCGCCACCGCCAAGCTGACGGTGTTCGGCAAGTGGCAGAAGAACGGCAAGGAAGCCACCAACAACGGCAGCATCAACCTTGCCGCCGACAGGTCCTGCACGCCGGCGCCGAAGTGCATCGACGCCAGCAAGGCCAAGTACAGCCACAAATTCGACGGCCCGAAGGGCACCGCCACCGTCAAGCTCGACGGTGACCTGCCGCTGTGCGGCGAGGGCAAGCAGTGGTTCACGCTGGTGTCGTACTTCGCGCCGCGGCCGCAGTTCGCCACCCCGCAGTACGTGTACGGCACGCCGGACAGCGACTGGATCGGCGGCACCCAGACCGAGATCGAGCTGAACGTCGAGATCCCGGACTGCCACACCCAGGTCGACCTGATCTGGGGTGACGGCGAGCAGGTCATCGACCCGCTGGTCGAGGGCGGCAAGCGGTACGACAACAAGAAGCTCGGCTCGCCGGGCGCGCCGGGCAACCGGTCCAAGGGCGTGCAGGGCTGGTACAACGGCGGAGACAAGAGCTGCACCACCCCGGCGTCGACCTTCGCGTCCAACTGCGACGGATCGGTGGCCGTCTCGCTGAGCAACGACGGCAAGATCAGCAAGTACCCGGTCGAGTTCGAGGTCAAGGGCGAGGACGGCTGGTCCAAGAAGGTCTCCGTCGAGGCGGGCAAGGCCGACAACAGCATCGTGGTGCCGGCTGCCAACGCCGGCAAGATCGAGGTGCTTGTCGACGGCAAGGTGGTGGAGAACGGCACGTACTCGTGGCAGCGCCCCGAGGACTGCCCCCTGCCGGCCGTCACCACCGAGGCCGACTGCAAGAACTTCGCGCTCACCGTGACCAACCCCGAGGGTGGTCTCCCGGTGAAGGCCACCTTCACCTACGGCGACAAGACCGAGACCCGTACGGTGGCCGCCGGCGGCTCGGAGAAGGTGACCTTCAAGGCCGGTAAGGCCGAGTCGGCGCTCGTCACCCTGCCGGAGATGGACCTGGAGCTGGAAGCCATCTACACGCCGGAGGAAGACTGCGGCGGCGGTGGCGGTGGCGGCGACGAGCCGGGTCTCCCGGTCACCGGTGCGGCGGCCGGCGGCATCGCCGCCGGTGCGATCGCCCTGCTGATCGCGGGCGCGGTGTTGTTCGTCATCGCCCGGCGGCGTCGGGTGACCTTCACCGCCTGACCTTTTCGGCCCACGGGCGCGTCGACCAACCGGTCGACGCGCCCGTGGCCTGTTCGGGTCCACTTCGGAAGGGGCGACGCCGGGCTCGACAGTGACCGGACGAACACGTATCGGCGATCAATGATCACGAATCAGTTAAGTTGCCTTCCGGCAATGATCTGAACTCCCCAGATTCACCATTGATCAGTACAGTCACCCTCTGTTCCCGCCTCGCGCGGGAGCATCCCGCGTCGCGACGCCCCGTTGAGCAGACGACCCGCACAGGCGTCCCGCCTCCCGGCCTCCCGCACGCGATCCGTACTCCCCCTCACCAGGAGCCTGCGTGAACCCTCCCAAGTCTCCGTTGCGGCGCATCGCGGCCATCGCCGCCGGCGCGCTGATCGGTCTCGTCGGTGTCGGCGCCCTCGCCGCGCCCGCCAGTGCGCACCACCCCGAGCCTTCCGGCACCTACTGCCTGGCCGCAGACGGCCTGACCACTGTGACGTGGAAGGTCGGCAACAGCGAGAACATCACTGCCGAGGTCACGGCGCTCAAGTCCAACGTGCCGAACGAGTTCAGCGGCAACCTGGCCGTCGGCGCCACCCTTCCGAAGAAGGGCGAGGGTTTCCTCACCGCCACCCAGACCCACCGCTTCAAGGAGCGGAAGCCGAAGATCGAGCTGATGGTCGAGGCCCGGTGGGTGCGCCCCAACCGGATCGTGACCGAGCACCGGACGGTGGCGGCAAAGCCGGCCGGTAACTGCGCGGCCCAGCCCACCACGCCGCCGGCCAGCCCGACGCCGACCGCCACGCCGACCGTGAGCGCGTCGCCCACCCCGAGCGTGCCGGCGTCGCCCAGCCCCAGCGCGACCACTGTCTCCCCGACGCCGACCCAGAGCCCGTCGGAGACCCCGACGGCTCCCTCGGTACCGGTCGAGCCGGTGGGCACTGTCGAGTCGACCTGCGACAAGCTCACCTTCACGGTGGAGAACCCCGCCGACGGTGAGACCGTCACCCTCACCCTGACCCCGAACAAGGGCGAGGTGAAGACGCTCACCGTCAAGCCGGGCGAGACCGGCTCTGTCTCGTTCCCCGCGACCGAGGGCCTCACCGTCACTCCGGCCGCCGATGGTCTCGACGACACCGAGCCGATCGCGTGGGAGAAGCCGGCCGAGTGCGACGGTCAGGGCGGTGGCCTGCCGCTCACCGGCGCGAACACCACCATGATCGCCGGCGGTGCCGTCGTGCTGCTGGCCGCCGGTGCTGGCCTGTTCGTGATGGCGCGCCGTCGCCGGCTCCGCTTCACCGTCTGAACCGAACCGCGCTGAAACCCGAGGGCGCGTCGACCACCCGGTCGACGCGCCCTCGGGCATTTCCGCCTCGGCCCGCAGTTCGGCTCAGCCGCAGTTCGGCGCCTCTCGCGGTCAGCGCAGTGACCGGCGGCGACACCGAGGACAGGTCTCATGCGCGTCCTTTGCTCTGCTTAACTCGACGCAACGGTCGCTGTCCGCATACCGGACGTTGCCTGTTGCGTCCGTTGAAGCAGAGCAAAGGACGCGCGGAGGTACCACCGCCGGGCAGGCATGACGGCAGGCAGACGTGACGATCCAACCCAGCCCATTTCGACCGCCACGAGAAGGTGCGGCAGAGCCTTTAGACGCAGTCAGCCCTTTTCCAGGTACTCGGCGCGGTCCTCGTCGACAAGGGCCGCGACCGACGCGGCAAGCGCCGGATTACCTGTCAACTCCGGGTCGTCCTCGATCAACGTGATCGCCTCAGCGCGAGCGTCGCGGATCAGGTCGGCATCGCGCCGCAGCGACAGCAGCCGCAGGTGCGAGCGGTGTCCCGACTGGGTGGCACCCAGCACGTCACCTTCGCGGCGCTGCTCCAGATCGAGCTCGGCGAGCTTGAAGCCGTCGCTTGTGGATGCGACCGCGTCCAGCCGTTCGCGCGCCGGCGACCCCTCGGCCGCCTCGCTTACCAGCAGGCAGAGCCCGGCGGCGGAGCCCCGGCCGACCCGGCCCCGCAACTGGTGCAGTTGTGAGACACCGAACCGGTCGGCGTCCAGCACGATCATCACTGTCGCGTTCGGCACGTCCACGCCGACCTCGATGACAGTGGTCGCCACAAGCACATCCAGGTCACCGGCGGCGAAGGAGCGCATCACCGCGTCCTTCTCGTCGGCCGGCAGGCGGCCGTGCAGCACCCCGATCCGCAGCCCGTGCAGCGGCCCGTCGGCAAGCAGCGGGGCCACCTCGGTCACGGCGAGAGGCGGGCGACGGCCGTTGTCGTCAAGCGGCGGTTCCTCGTCCTCCGACGTCGGGCCCTCCCCGATCCGCGGGCACACCACGTACGCCTGATGGCCTGCGGCCACCTCCTCGCGCAGCCGGCGCCACGCCCGGTCCAGGAAGGCCGGCTTCTCGGCGGCCGGCACCACGTGCGAGGCGATCGGCGACCGCCCTCGGGGCAGCTGGGAGAGGGTGGACACCTCCAGGTCGCCGTAGACGGTCATCGCCACAGTGCGCGGGATCGGGGTGGCCGTCATCACCAGCACGTGCGGCGGCTGGGCGGCCTTTGCCCGCAACGCGTCGCGCTGCTCCACGCCGAAGCGGTGCTGCTCGTCGACCACCACCAGACCCAGGTCGGCGAAGTCCACCCCCTCGTAGAGCAGGGCGTGGGTGCCGAGCACGATGCCGGCGTTGCCGCTGGCCACCTCGCCGAGCGCCCGGCGTCGGGCCGCCGCACCAAGCGACCCGGTCACCAACTCGACGCGTGTGGCGTGCTCGGCGGAATCCAGCTCGCCGGCCCGGCCCAGCGGCCCGAGTAGGTCGAGCATGCCGCGGTGGTGCTGCGCGGCCAGCACCTCGGTGGGCGCCAGCAACGCGGCCTGCCCACCCGCGTCGACCACCTGGAGCATCGCCCGCAGCGCCACCACCGTCTTGCCCGAGCCCACCTCGCCCTGCAACAGGCGGTGCATCGGGTGCGGTGCGGCCAGGTCCTCGGCGATCTCCACGCCGACGTCACGCTGCCCGGCGGTCAGCTCGTACGGCAGTCGGGCGTCGAACGCGTCCAGCAGGCCGCCGGCGCGCGCCGGACGGGGGCGGGCCGGCCAGTCGGCGGCCCGGTGTTTGCGCTGCACAAGGGTCAACTGGACGGCGAACGCCTCGTCCCACTTGAGGCGCCGCCGCGCCCGGTACAGCTCCTCCTTGCTGGACGGCCGATGGATCTCCCGCAGGGCGGCGCCCAGGCCGACCAGGTTGCGGCTGGCCCGCACTGCGGCCGGCAGCGGGTCTTCCGGTGGGGTGAACGTGTCCAGTACGACACGCACGCAGCGGGCGATGACCCAGGTCGGAACGGCAGCGGCAGCCGGGTAGACGGGGATCAGCGCGCCGGCGAACTCCTCGATCTCGTCGCTGACCGCCGCCTCGCCTTCGCCGCCCTCGCCGAGCAGGACGTACTCCGGGCCGTTGAGCTGTCGTTTGCCCCGGAACTCGGTGACCTTGCCGGCGAACAGGCCCCACCGGCCCGGACGCAGCTCACGCTCGCGCCACGCCTGGTTACCGAAGAAGGTGAGCGTCAGCATCCCGCCGGAGCCGTCGCCGACTGTCACCTCCAGCAGGTTGCCCCGGCGCTGGCGCATGGGGCGTACGGCGGTGCGCTGCACCTGGGCCAGCACGGTGACCTGCTCGCCGACGTCCAGCGAGCGGATGTCGGTGTGCTCGCCGCGCTCGTCGTAGCGGCGCGGAAAGTGGTAGATCAGGTCACCCGCGGTGTGCAGGTCGAGCTGGGAGGCAAGGGCCTTGGCCGTCTTGTCGCCCACGAGCTTCTTCAGCGGAGTGTCCACCGTGGCCGGCTCACTCATTCGACCCCCACCAGGAGCGGATAGAACGGCTGGCCGCCCGGGTACGCGTGCACCTCGACGAACGGCCAGCGCCGCTCGACGTGCGCCCGGACGGCGTCGGTAAGCCCGGGAGGCGCGTCCACACCGGCCAGCAGTGTGACCATCTCGCCGCCGCCGCCGAGCATCTGGTCGACCACCGCGGCGCACGTGTCGGTGAGGTCGGCGCCGATGAGGTGCACCTCCCCTTCGACAAGTGCCAGCACGTCCCCCGGGCGGCACGGGCCGGCGACTGTCAACGCGTCGCGGCTCGCGTGGCAGACCTCGGCGTAGCGGCAGGCGCCGGCCGCCTCGGCCATCGCGATCACGTCGTCCTCGAAGCGGCGGGTGCCGTCGCGGACTGCGAGGGCCGCGAGAGCCTGCACCGGTGAGCGGGTCGGCACCACGCTGACCTTGATGCCGTGGCGGTGTGCCTCGCGGGCCGCCGCGCTCGCCACCGCCCCGGTGTTCGGGTTGTTGGGCAGCACCACCACACGGGCCGCGCCGGTGCCGCGTACCGCCTCCAGCAGTTCACCGATGGACGGGTTGCCCGGCACGACTGTGGCGCCCTCGGCGGCGAACAACTCGGCGATCCCCGCTCCGGTGGCGACCACAACTGCGGCACGACCGGCCTCGACCGGAACAGGGGGCGGCTCCGGCTGGTCGGCGAAGCGGGTCACCGAGATCCGGTACGGGCGGCCGGCAGCGACACCCGCCTCGATCGCCGCGCCCACGTCGTTGACGTGCACGTGCACGTTCCAGGTGGCGTCCGGCTCGCGCCCGTCGCCGACCACGACGAGCGAGTCCCCGAGCGTTGCCAGCGTCCGACGCAGCACGGCCACCGCGTCGGCCGGGGCGTCGAGCAGATACTGCACCTCGTAGGCGTACTCCTCGGAGCCGGTCTCCCTGGCGACCGCGGCGGCCGGCCGGGCGGTGCGCGGCGCCGGCGCGGGCCCGGTGGCGGTCTCCCCGGTGAGGACCTCGACCAGGGCGTCGAGCAGGACGCAGAGGCCCCTGCCGCCCGCGTCGACCACGCCGGCGCGGGCCAGGGCCGGCAACTGCTCCGGGGTACGCGACAGCGCCTCGGCCGCCGACCGCGCGGCGAGCCGGGCCACCGCCGGTAGGTCGTCGCTGTCGGCCCGCTCGGCTGCGGCGGCTGCCGCGGCGACCACCGTGAGGAGGGTGCCCTCCACGGGCTGGCCGACAGCGGCGTAAGCGGCGGTGGTCGCGGACCGCAGCGCGACGGTGAGGCCCCGACCGCGCACCGCCGGCACCGCGGCCACGGCGTCGGCGAAACCGCGCAGGATCTGCGAGAGGATCACACCGGAGTTGCCCCGCGCGCCGAGTAGTGCGCCCTGGGCCATCAGCCGCAGCGCGTGCCCGTGCGCGGTCGGGCCGCTGTCGGGGAGGGTGTCCAGGTCCATCGAGAGGGCCTGCTGGGCCGAGGTGAGGGTGAGCACCAGGTTGGTGCCGGTGTCGCCGTCGGGCACCGGATAGACGTTGAGCTGGTCGATCTCGCCCTGGTGACGCTTCAACGCGGCCAGCCCGCTCGCGCACCAGCGGCGGACCGCGGCGGCGTCGAGGGTGTCCAGCACGGCCAGAAGCCTACTGGCGCACACCGACACGCGTCGGACTCGCCGGGTGTGTCCGTCCGCCCACCGCCTCCGCCCACCGCCTCCCGCCCACCGCCGTCCGGCCGGGGCGGAGCGCTCCGGTACCGTTGCCGCCGGACCGGCCGCCACCAGGCGGACGGCCCCACCGGCAGGCCGGCCGCGAACGCCCGCTCGACCGGGCCGGTTCGCCGGGCCGGTGGGTCATCGGGTAACCTGACCAGGTTGCCCGCGCAGCGCCTGCCGGCGACCTCATGAACGTTTCAATCCCAGGAGTATCCCGTGGCTAGCGTGTGCGACGTCTGTGGCAAGGGGCCGGGCTTCGGCCACAACGTGTCCCACTCGCACCGGCGGACCAACCGCCGCTGGAACCCGAACATCCAGTCGGTGCGTACCCCGGCCGGTGGTGGCAACACCAAGAAGTTGAAGGTCTGCACCTCGTGCATCAAGGCCGGCAAGGTCACCCGCGCCTGACGCGGCGGCACCACCTCTTCTCGTTCGGCTCAGCCGGCGGACCCAGCGGTCCGCCGGCTGAATCGTGTCCGAGTCCTGAGCTGCCCCGCTGGTCGGAGCCCGCGCGGTCGCCGGGCTGCCCGGCCGGTCAGAGCGCCCGGCCGAAGGACACGCAGCCCTCCGAGTCCTTGTAGAAGCCGAAGTTCGGGATCCGGTCGTAGCCGGCGGACGTGTACATGGCGATCGCCTCGGGCTGGCGGTCCCCGCACTCCAGGATCATCCGCTTGCGGCCCTGGTCACGGGCCGACCGTTCGACCGCCGCGAGCACCATCCGCGCCACGCCGCGCCCACGGGCCGCAGGCGCGGTGTACATCCGCTTCAACTCCGCTGTGTCCGGGCCGTGGGCGCGCCAGCCGCCGCAGCCGACCGGCTCGCCGCCCAGGTAGGCGATGACGAACGCACCGTCCGGCGGCTCGAACTCGGAGGCGGCCACCGGGGTGTCGTCGCCGGTGCCGCCGTAGCGGGCCCCGAGGTCGGCAAGCGCTTCCTTGATCAACTGCTGCGCCACCGGCGCGTCGAACCGCGCCAACCGGATCTCGATCTCACTCACGGCGTCCAGGGTACGGCCGGCGCGGGGCCTCACCGGAAGTGGTCCCAGCCCCTCGGCCCGTCGTAGGCGCCCCCGTCCACGGTCACCCCGGCACCCGCAGTGACCAGGCCGATCGGCCGCCACTCCGGCGGCAACGCCACCTCCGGGGGGAAGGTCGCGGCAAGCGCGTGGTCCTCGCCACCGGCAAGGATCCAGGTGTACGGGTCGACGCCGAGCGCCCGCGCCGCGTCGGCCATCTGCCGGGGCACCTCGAACACCTCCCGGCGTACGTCGATCGCCACCCCGCTGGCCTTCGCCACGTGCCCGAGGTCGGCGAGCAACCCGTCCGACACGTCGATCATGGCGGTGGCGCCGAGCACTGCGGCCTGCGGCCCGGCCGCGTACGGCACCTGCGGCCGCCGGTACGCCTCGACGAGCAGTCGGGGCGTACGGAAGCCACGGGTGAGCACTGTCAGCCCGGCCGCCGCGTACCCGATGCGCCCGGCCAGGGCCAGCACGTCCCCGGGACGCGCGCCGGAGCGCACCACCGGCGCCCGGCCACCGAGGTCACCAAGCGCTGTCACCGCGATGGTCAGGGTGGGGCTTGCCGACATGTCCCCACCGACAACGCTCGCGCCGACCGTCGCCGCCTCGGCGGCCAGCCCGTCGGCGAGCCCTTCCGCCCAGCTCGTCTCCAGCTCCGCCGGCATGCAGAGGGCCACCAGCAGCGCGGTCGGGGTGGCGCCCATCGCCGCGATGTCGGCCAGGTTGGCCGCCGCCGCCCGGTGACCGACGTCGCACGCCGAGCACCAGTCCCGCCGGAAGTGCCGGCCATCGACGAGCACGTCGGTGGAGGCTGCCACCCGGCCGTCCGGCGCGGCCACCACCGCCGCGTCGTCCCCCGGGCCGAGCACTGTCGTCGGGCCCATCGCCAACCGGGCGGTGACCCGCCCGATCAACCCGAACTCGCCGATCCCGGCCACGCTGGCGCCACCGCCGGCGTTCCGCCCGTCCTGCCCGGCACCGCCGTGCTCGCTCACCGCTGCTCCTTGACCACCGATAGGGATCAGACCTGGTCCGTAAGGTAGTTTCACCCTTCGGGCCGCCCCTGGGCGGCGACGGACGGAGGTCGAGTCGTGGTACAGGCGTACATCCTCATCCAGACCGAGGTCGGCCGCGCACGTGACGTGGCGGGTCTCATCGCGGACATCGCCGGCGTCGTACGCGTCGACGCCGTCACCGGGCCGTACGACGTGGTCGTCCTCACCGAGGCGAACACCGTCGACGAACTCGGCAAACTCATCGTCAGCAAGGTGCAGATGGTGCCCGGCATCACCCGCACCCTCACGTGTTCGGTGGTGCGGCTGTAAGTGGACGAGATGACGACCTCCTCGGCTGCTCTCGACGACGACGGCACGCGCGACGCGGCCGACGGGACATCCGAGCGGGGTGACGGTAACCGCGCGAGCGACGACCCGTCTGCCGACGCGCCGGCCGGCCGGGACCGGACCACCCGTAGCGCCGCACTGCTTGCCACGCTGATCGCGATTCCGGTCACGCTGCTGGTGGCCGTACTGGCCTTCACGAAGCTCACCCCGGACACGCCGGCCGCCGCGCCGAGCCCGTCCGCCACGGCCCCCCGGGCGCAGTCCACCGCCCCTGTCGAGATGGCCGCCCCGGCGCTGGCCACCCGCCCGGCCACGGTCTGCCGTGCGCTGCTCTCCCAGCTGCCGCAGTCCATCCGCGACCTGGCCCAGCGCCCGGTCACCGCCGGACCGGAGCAGAACGCCGCATACGGCGATCCCGCACTCACCGTTGCCTGCGGGGGCGCGGAGCCGAACTTCCCGGCCACCGACGAGGTCTGGACCGTCAACCGGGTCTGCTGGCATGCCTCCGAGCAGTCCGACGCGACGGTGCTCACCACCGTCGACCGGGAGACGCCGGTGACGGTACGCGTCCCGCGCTCCTACGAGCAGCCGTTGCAGTGGGCGGCGCCGATCTCCGACGTGATCGTGGCCTCGGTGCCCTCCGGCGGGGCCATCCCCTCCGGCTGCCAGCGCTGATCGGGCCGGACCGCCGTTCGGTACGCCGGACGGCCGGCGCCGGCATGCTGCCTGCCGGTCGGCGAGGGCCGACAGTGCTGACTGCCGACCGTCCGGTGGGCCTCAGTGCAGGCCGACGCCGCGCCGCTGGGCGGTACGGATCAGGCGGTTGACGAGCTTCGGATACTCCAGCCCGGAGGCCGCCCACATCCGCGGGAACATCGACGTCGGTGTGAACCCGGGCATCGTGTTGATCTCGTTGAGGTAGACGTCCAGCTCGGGGGTGACGAAGAAGTCGGCCCGGGCCAGACCGGCGCAGTCCAGGGCGGTGAACGCGCGGACGGCGTACTCCTGCACCTGGCGGGTCACCTTCTCCGGCAGACCGGCCGGAATGTCGTACTCGCAGGAGTCGTCGAGGTACTTCGCCTCGAAGTCGTAGAAGTCGTGGTCGGCGACGACCCGCACCTCGGCCAGCACGGACGCCTCGGGCACGCCGCCGGCCTCGCCCTCCAGCACGCCACACTCGATCTCGCGGCCGACGATCCCGGCCTCGATGATGACCTTCGGGTCGAACTGCCGGGCGGTGGCGACCGCCTCGTCCAGCCGCGCCCAGTCGGTGACCCGGGTGATGCCGAACGACGACCCGGCCCGGGACGGCTTGACGAACACCGGCAGGCCGAGACGCTCCTTGTCCTGCTCGCTGAGCGTCATCCCGTTGCGCAGCACCGTGTACGGGCCGACCGGGATACCCTCGGCCGCGCAGAGCTTCTTTGTGAACTCCTTGTCCATGGCGGCGGCGGAGGCGAACACGTTCGCCCCGACGTACGGGATGCCTGCCATTTCCAGCATTCCCTGGATGGTGCCGTCCTCGCCGTACGCGCCGTGCAGGACGGGGAAGACCACATCGACGTCGGCGAGCACCCGGGGGCCCTCGGTGGGGTCGAGCACCATGAGGCCGTTGCCGGTGGGGTCCGCACGCAGAACGATGTCGTCGCCGGACTCTGCGGTGATCTCCGGGAGCTGGCGGGCATTGATGGCGAGCTGGGCGGGGTCGCCGCTTGTCAGCACCCACTGGCCGGCGCGAGTGATGCCCACCGGCACCACCTCGTACTCGTCCGGGTCGAGCGCACCGAACACGCTGCCGGCGCTGACGCAGGAGATGCCGTGTTCCGGGCTACGGCCGCCGAAGACGATCGCCACGCGGGTCTTGCCTGGGGTGGTCACTCCGGTCACCTCTTCGTACGCGACTGCGGCTGGTCGTGCTCGCCGGTGGCGCTCACCCGGTTGACCTTACTGTGCGTGGCGGTAGGGCGAGGCGATACCCGGCGAGCCACGAAGCGACGCGGCAATCGGTCAACAGAGGTTATACGGTGCGTTACGGGCGATCAGTTCCGCGCGTGCCGACGGCCGACCGCGATGACCTTGACCCGCTGGCGGCCGGCCCGCACCATGCCCAGGGCCATGAACGCTCCGGCGATCCGGTCGGCGGCCTCCCTGCTGCTGGCGCCGACCACCTGTCGTCGCCGCTCGGGGGCGATGCGCTCGTTGCGGTCGATGCCCTCGACTGGACGCACGTCGGTGAGCACGACCAGGAATCGGGTCATCTCCTGCCGTCCGGGGGAACGGCGAGGCACTCCGGGCCGGTATGCACGTCGTCTCCTTCCGGCAGGCCGAAATGACGGCGGCACGCGACGATCGGGTACGGGGGAGAAACCCGATCGCCGCGCGCCCTATCCCCTCCGGTCACTCACCACCACCGTCGCCACGACAACCGGCAGTGAGGACGTGGTGACAGCGTGACACGTACATGGCCGTGAATGCAACTCTCATCGGCGCGGTCCCATACACACATTCCCGCAAATGTGTGCGACCATCGATGCATGCCCCCCAAGACCGCTCGCGCCCGCCGGCTCGGCATCGCCCTCCGCCATCACAGGGAGGCCGCCGGGCTGACACTGGAAACCGCCGCGGACGAGATCAACAGCACTCGGAGCACCCTCTCCCGCTACGAGAACGCCCAGACGCTGATCAACCCGGCCACCGTGCGCGCTCTGCTCACCTCGTACGGGGTGAGCGCCGAGGAGGTGGCCGCAGCGGTGCAGCTCGCCAAGGACGCCCGCAAACCGGGCTGGTGGGTGTCGTACTCGTACGTGCTGGACCCCCGCACCATCGACTTCATCGCCCTGGAGGCGGAGGCCACCGCCATCGCCAACTTCGAGCCCTCGGTGGTGCCCGGCCTGTTGCAGACGGCCGACTACGTACGCGGGGTGATGCGCGGGGGGCCGCACACCCTTGTCGACGACCTGGTGGAGCAGCGGGTCAAGGCCCGGCTCGACCGCCAGCAGCGAATCACCGGCGACGATCCAGCAATCTTCGACGCAATCATCGACGAGGGCGCACTGCTGCGCCCCGTCGGCGACCAGTCGGTGATGGACGGGCAGCTACGACACCTGGTCAAGATGGCCGAGCTGCCCAACATCACCGTCCAGGTGATCCCGCTCTCCGCCGGTTACCACCGCGGCACCCGGGGCTCGCTGCACATCCTGGAGTTCGCCGACCCGGAGGACCCGATCATCGCCTCGGTGGAGACCGTCGCCGGTCAGATGATCCTCGACCGGGCGGGCGAAACGCGCACCTGCACCAAGATCATGGAGCATCTGCGGAGCGTGGCGCTCAGCCCCGCCGACAGCCGCAAGCAGCTCCTCTCACTCCTGAAGGGACGGTAGGAACGATGACACCGACGATCACCGCGGCACTGGCCGCGGCGACATGGCGCAAGAGCAGCCGCAGCGGTGACCAGGGCGCCTGCGTGGAGGTCGCCTCGATCCCACGCCTGGTTGCCGTCCGCGACTCCAAGGACCCGGCCGGTCCGGCCCTCCTCTTCCCCCCGACGGCCTGGGCTGCCTTCGCCCAGGCTCCGCCCCGCCACTGACCGACCGTCGACCACGGGCCCGGCGCGCGACCGACAGCGCCGGGCCCGTGCACGGTCGGACCAGACGCGGGCAGCGGGTCGGGCGACAAGCGGGCTCAGGTCCGCCAGAATCCCGCCCATGCGCGGCCGGGCCACGATTGCGCGGTGGATCGATGACCTGCGGGCTCAGGCGACAAGCGGGCCGGGTTCCGGCGCGGCGCGCAGCGCCTCCAGCGCGGCGATCGCCACGCCACGGGCGCCCGCCATGTCCCGGTCCGGCACCAGGGCGAACGTGGCGTGCGCCGCCTGCTCCTGTCGGAGCACTGTGTGCTCGCGGACCGTCGCCAGGAACCAGTCCCGGAACTCCGGCGCCGCCTCCACCACGCCGCCACCCACGAAGTACGCGTGCGGGTCGGTGAAGTTGGACGCCACAGTGAACAGCCGCCCCAGCGCCATCGCCTGCTGGGTGAACAGGTCCCGGGCCAGGGCGTCGCCCCGCTCCCCGTAACCCCGGACGAGCTTCGCCGCCCGGGCCACCGGCTCGGCGGTGAGCGGGTGGTCGGGATAGCGGGTCAGCCAGTACGGCAGCAGGTTGCGCTCGATGCCGGTAAGCGACGCGACGCTCTCGACGTCGCCGGTGAAACCGCAGGCGCAGGTCGGCTCCGGCTGCCCCGGGCCGAGCAGCCCGTTCAACGGGATGTGCACGTGGCCCAACTCCCCAGCCATCCCGGCGGCACCGGCGATCACCCGACCACCTTCGACAACGCCACCACCGAGCCCGGTGCCGACGATCGCGGCGACCGACGACCTGGTCATCGCCTCGTCGCCGAAGTACACGTGGTGGGCGTAGAGCGCGGCGGCGTTGCCGTCGTTGTGGTAGATCACGGGCAGGCCGAGGCGCCGCTGAAGCGCGCCCCGTACGTCGAAGCCCCGCCACGCGGGCTGGGAGAAGTTTGTCGAGCCCCGCGACGAGATGACACCTGTGGCGCTCGCCGGGCCGGGAGTGTCCAGGCCGACGGCGCGGACCAGCTCGCGCGGCACGCCCGTGTGGGCCAGCGCACCGTCAAACGCGCGGGCCAACGCCTCGATCGCGGCCTCCGGCCCGGCGCGCACCTCGCTGGGGATCTCCAGCAGCCCGTCCACGAGGAACCGGCCGTCCACCGTCAGCACGGTGGCGTTGTTGCTGGTGCCGCCGTTGTCCAGGCCGACGACCACCGGCACCCCTGCGCTGCCCACCGAAACCCCCCTCCCGACGACTGGATGTGAGCCGAGGCTAGTGCCCAGTCCCCTCCCCCGCCATGCCGATCACCGCAGGACATGTGGAAGCCCCGACATCCGTCGGTAAGGACCCACGTCCCAGACCGCCCGGACGTTCGCGAAGACCCCCGGGTGACGTTCGGGATGGCCCCTGGAGGCTGTCGCGCGTCCTTTGCTCTGCTTCAACCGCCCAGGCGCGGCAGCAGCGGCGCGGTGGCGGTGGCGGTGGCGGTCAGTGCGGGGTCAACCGGGACGGCGGGCGATCACCGCGGTCGCGTCCAGGTCCTCATCCTGCCGGACGGTCGGCACCAGCCCGACCGCGTCGAGGGCCCCGCAGAGCGCGTCCGCCTGGACGATGCTGACCTCGACGACCAGGTGGCCGCCCGGTGCGAGCCATTCGGCCGCGCCGGCGGCCACGCGGCGCAGCACGGCGAGCCCGTCCGGCCCACCGTCGAGCGCGACCGGTGCCTCGTGCAGCCGTGCCTCGGCGGGCATCAGCGCCACCGCGTCGGTCGGCACGTACGGAGCATTGGCGACCACCAGGTCCAGGTGGCCCCGCCAGCGCGGTGGCAGTGGGGCGAACAGGTCGCCCTCGTACACCTCGGCGGTCAGCTCGGCGAGGTTGCGTCTGGCGCACGCCACGGCCGCCGGGTCGATGTCGGCGGCGGCCAACCAACGCGGCGCGAGCCGGTGCGCGAGCGCGACAGCGGTGGCCCCCGAGCCGCAGCACAGGTCGACAACTGCCGCCGCCGCGCCGGTCACGGAGGCCGCCGCCTCGACCAGCAGGGCGGTCCGACCACGCGGCACGAAGACGCCCGCGTCGACCGCGATCCGCAGACCGCAGAACTCCGCCCAGCCGAGCAGGTGTTCCAGCGGTTCGCCGGCCACCCGGCGGTCGGTCAGCTCCGTCAACGCGGCGGGAGACTCGGCGGCTGCCAGCAGCAGATCGGCCTCGTCCTCGGCGTAGACACAGCCGGCGGCACGCAACCGGCCCACGAGAACGGACCGGTCGACGGGAGGCGCGGCTGTCACGACCTCAGGCCGGCCCGGCTGCGTCAAGCGCGGCGGAGATGTCAGCCACCAGGTCGGCCGTGTCCTCCACGCCGCAGGAGAGCCGGACGAAGCCGGGCGGGGTGTCGTCGCCCCACTGTGCCCGCCGGTCGGCACTGGTGTGCGTGCCACCGAAAGAGGTGGCTGCGGCCACCAGCCGGGAGGCGGTGAGGAAGCGGCCGACCCGGTCGGCGTCGCCCAGATCGAACGAGAGCACGCCGGGCATCCGCCGCATCTGCGTCGACGCCACCGGGTACGCGGGATCGCCCGGCCGCCCCGGCCAGCGCAGACCTGTCACGTCAGGCCGGCCGGCCAGCAGGTCGGCGATCGCTGCGGCGTTGGCGCTCTGCCGGGCCAGCCGCAGGTCGAGCGTGGCTATCGACCGGTGGGCCAACCAGGAATCGAAAGCGCCCGGCACCGAGCCGGTGACCGTGCGCCAGGACGTCACCGCCCCGACCAGATCGGCGGACCGGCTGGCCAGGTAGCCCAGCAGCAGGTCGGAGTGGCCGGTGAGCGCCTTGGTGCCGGACGCGACCACCAGGTCGGCGCCGAGATCCAACGGGCGCTGCCCGAGCGGGGTGGCTGTGGTGTTGTCCACAGCGAGCAGAGCGCCTGCGGCGTGCGCGCGCTCAGCCAGGGCCGCCACGTCGACCACGTCCAGGCCGGGGTTGGCCGGGGTCTCCACAAGCACCAGGCGTACGCCCTCAAGCGACGGGTACGGCCCTGCGGTCGGTACGAAGACCACCCGCACACCGATGGTTTCCAGCACGTCGGTGGCGAACGCCCGGACGGGGAAGTAGCCGTCGGCGGGCAGCAGCACGGTGTCCCCCGGGCGGAGCACCGCGAGCAGCAGGCCGGTGATGGCAGCCTGACCGGTGGCGAAGACGCGGCAGTCACCGCCCTCCAGCTCGCCGATGGCGGCCTCCAGCAGCCGCCGGGTCGGATTGTCGGGGCGGCCGTAGCCGTTCGGCGACGAACCCTGGCCCTGCCACGGGTCGAGGTGGTACGGCGCGGCGAACACCGGCCCCGGCAGGAACGGGTCACCCGGTACCGGCTCGGGCAGCCCGGCGTGCAGACAGCGCGTGCCGTCTCCCAGGTCGGTCATCGGATCCTCACTCGTACGACTCGGGCTTGGCGGTCCGGCTCATCAGAGCCTGCACGGCCAGGCGTGGGTCCATGCCCTCGTGGCAGATCCGCTCGACGTGTTCGGTGATCGGCATTTCCACACCGTGCGCGCGGGCCAGGTCGCGGATCGCCAGGCAGCTCTTCACGCCCTCGGCGGTCTGCCGGGTCGCGGCCTGCGCCTGCTCCAGGGTTTCGCCCCGGCCCAGGTGCTCGCCGAAGGTGCGGTTGCGGGCCAGCGGGGACGAGCAGGACGCCACCAGGTCGCCCATGCCCGCCAGGCCGGCGAAGGTGATCGGGTCCGCGCCGAGCGCCACGCCCAGGCGGGCCGTCTCGGCCAACCCGCGGGTCATCAGCATGGCCCGGGTGTTGTCGCCGAAGCCCATCGCCGTGGCGATGCCGTACGACAGCGCGATGACGTTCTTGACCGCCCCGCCCAGCTCGCAGCCGATCACGTCGTCGTTCGTGTACGGGCGCAGGTAGGGCGTCCGGATCGACGACTGGACGAGAACGGTGCGGTGGTGGTTGGTCCCGGCGACCACAGTCGCGGCCGGCTGCTCGGCGGCGATCTCCGGGGCGAGATTCGGGCCGGAGACGACAACCACCCGGTCCGCGGCGACCCGGGCGGTCTCCACGATGACCTCGCTCATCCGCTTGGTGGTGCCGAGTTCGATGCCCTTCATCAGCGACACCAGGGTGGAGTCCGGGTGCAGGTGCCCGGCCCACTCGGCGAGGTTGCCCCGCAGGGTCTGCGACGGTACGGCCAGCACCACCAGCTCGGCGTCGGTGATCGCCTCGATGGCGTCGGCGGTGGCGGTGACCCGATCCGGCAGCAGCAGATCCGGCAGGTACTCGGTGTTGCGCCGCTCGGTGCGGATGCTGTCGGCCACCGCGGCGCGTCGCGCCCACACCGTGACGTCCCTCCCGGCGTCGGCGAGGATCTTGGCGAACGCGGTGCCCCAGGAGCCGGCGCCGAGAACCGCGACGTGGCCGGTCACGCGACACCTCCGTGTTGCTGGGGTTCGGCGGAGGGTCGGACCGGCCGCGCCCACAGCGGTGGCGGCGTTCCGCCCCGGATCTCGGCGAGCATGTCCCGCAGGCGCAGCATGATGGCGTCCGTCATCTCCTCGAGGGTGGCCCGGGTCGGCGGGGCGTCCGCCCACCGGGTCAGGTCGACCGGGTCGCCGGCGACCACGGTAACCGGGATCCGCGGGCGCGGGTTGAACCGGTTGGTGCGCGGGTCGAAGATCCGCTCCGGCCCCCACATCACCAGCGGCACCACGGGCGCGCCGGTGGCCAGCGCCAGCCGGGCCGCGCCGGTCTTGGCCTTCATGGGCCACAGGTCCGGCTGTTTGGTGGTGGTGCCCTCCGGGTAGATCACGACCGCGCCGCCCTGGTCCAGCGCTTCCACCAGGGCGTCCAGTGAGCGGACCGCGTCCACGCTGCCCCGCTCCACAGGGATCTGCCGGCACTGGCGCAGGATCCAGCCGACCACTGGCACCCGGAACACGCTGGCCTTGCCCAGATACTGCGGCCAGCGGCCCGACTCGTAGATGAAGTGCGCGGAGACCAGCGGGTCGGCGTGCGAGATGTGGTTCGCCACGATGATCACGCCGCTGTCTCCGCCGAGGTGCTCGCCGCCCCGCCACGTACGTCGGGTCCACACGAGCATCACCGGTTTGACCAGCACCACGGCGAACCGTCGCCAGAACCCCAGCCTCCGCCGTGCCACCTGTGCCTCCTCGTCGCGCCCCGCACCGCCACGGGTCCGGCCCACGACACCCGCAGCGGAAATCATGCCTGCTCGCCCCCCGTACGGCCAGGGAGGGTCCCGCCGCCCTGCTGGCAGGATTGCGGGCGTGAGTCAGCCGAGGTGGGCCGTGGTGGTGCCGGTGAAGCGTCTGTCGGCAGCCAAGAGCCGGCTGCGGGGCGCACTGCCCGGCGTACCCCATGAGGAGCTGGCGCTGGCCCTGGCCGCTGACACGCTCCGCGCGGTGCTTGCCTGCCCGGCGGTCGCCGAGGCTCTTGTCGTCACCGACGACGCCCGCGTGGCGGCGGTGGTCCGCGCCGCCGGAGCGCGGGTACTTCCCGACGAGCCGGACGCCGGCCTGAACGCCGCCTTCCGGCACGGCGCGGCGCACGCCCGCGACATGTGGGTGGCCGGGCTGACCGCCGACCTGCCGGCGCTGCGCCCCACCGAGTTGGCCGGCGCGCTGCTCGCGGCCCAGGCCGGCGACGACGGGGTACGCCGGTTCGTGGCGGACGCGCCCGGCGTCGGTACGGTGCTGCTCGCCGCGCCGCCAGGAGTCGACCTCGAGCCACGTTTCGGGGTGGGTTCGGCGGCGGCGCACACGGCGAGCGGCGCCCTGCCGCTGCCCGGCGACTGGCCCAGCCTGCGCCGCGACGTGGACACCGCCGACGACCTGGCCGCCGCCGCCCGGCTCGGCCTCGGGCCGCGCACCGCCGCGCTGGTGGCCGCCGCCTGCCCGGCGCGCTCCGCGAGCTGACCCCCCGGTGTACGGTGCCAGCATGCAGGGCACGGTGGCCAGCTACGACGCGGCGACACGCAGCGGGACGCTGCTGCTCGACGACGGCACCGAACTGGGTTTTCCCGCTCGGGCGTTCGACGCCTCCGGGCTGCGGCTGCTCCGGCTCGGCCAGCGGGTGCGCATCGACACCGATCCCGACGGCGAGGTCGTCCGGGTGACATTGCCGACGATGATCTGAGCCGGCGGGGCCAAGTTCATTTTGCGTTAACCGTAATCGGGTGATTATGAGCGGGTGAGCACCCCTCGCGAGCACCCGGCCAGCCCGTCCACCACCGATCCCCTCAACGGCGTCCCCGCCCGTGGCACCGACGGCCGGTTTCGGCCGTCCCGGGCCGAACGTGCCGGTGCCGCCCGCGCCGACACCCTCGCCGACGACCCGGGCGCGGCCTCCTCGGGGCTCGACGAGGTCCTCGAATCCGCCGCCCCGCCCACCGAGACGGACGGGCCGGCTGCCGGTGGCGCCCTGGCCACCACAGGCTCCCCCGCTGACGGCGACGAGGACGACAGCCCGGCGGCTCCCCCGCTGCCGGACGACCGCTTCCTCAACCGGGAGCTCTCCTGGCTCGACTTCAACGCGCGGGTGCTGGCGCTCGCCGAGGACCAGCGCACCCCGCTGCTGGAGCGGGCCAAGTTCCTCGCCATCTTCGCCAGCAACCTCGACGAGTTCTACATGGTGCGGATCGCCGGGCTGAAGCGGCGGCTCTCCGCCGGCCTGCCGGTCCGTGGCGGGGACCGGCTGCCCCTGCGTACGCAGCTGGACCTGATCGCCGAGCGGACCGCCGCACTTGTCGCCCGGCACGCCGCCTGCTTCGTCGGCGACGTGCTGCCCAAGCTCGCCGGGGAGGGTATCCGCATCCTGCGCTGGGCCGAGCTGGGCGACCCTGAGCGGGAGCGGCTGCGCACCTACTTCCGGGAGCACATCTTCCCGGTGCTGACCCCGCTGGCGGTCGACCCGGCGCACCCTTTCCCGTACATCTCCGGGCGGTCGCTCAACCTCGCCGTCGCGGTCCGCGATCCGGACGGCGGCTCCGAGCTGTTCGCCCGTGTGAAGGTGCCGAACAACGTGCCCCGCTTCGTGCGGGTGGACCGGGACCAGCCGGGCGTGCGGATGCTGCCGGTGGAGGACCTGATCTCGGTGCACCTGGGTCAGCTGTTCAGCGGCATGCAGGTGGTCGAGTGCCACCTGTTCCGGGTCACCCGCAACGCCGAGGTGGAGGTCGACGAGGACCGCGACGAGGATCTGCTCCAGGCGCTGGAGCGGGAGCTCGCCCGCCGCCGTTTCGGCCCACCGGTGCGGTTGGAGGTCGCCGCCTCGATCTCCGACCACATGCTGGAGCTGCTCGTCCGTGAGCTGGACATGGACGACCAGGACGTGCTCCGGGTGCCCGGCCTGCTGGACCTCTCGGCCCTCTGGCAGGTGTACGGCGAGGCCGACCGCCCCGATCTGAAGGACCCGCCGTTCGTGCCGGCCACCCACCCGCGGCTCGCCGAGGGCGAGGTGCCGCGCAGCGTCTTCGCGACCCTGCGGGACGGGGACATCCTCGTGCACCACCCGTACCACTCGTTCGCCACGAGCGTGCAGCGCTTCATCGAGCAGGCCGCCGCCGACGAGAACGTGCTCGCCATCAAGCAGACCCTCTACCGGACCAGCGGTGACTCGCCGATCGTCGACGCGCTCGTCGACGCGGCGGCAGCCGGCAAGCAGGTGGTGGTTCTGGTCGAGGTCAAGGCCCGCTTCGACGAGGTGGCGAACATCGGTTGGGCCCGCACCCTGGAACGCGCCGGCTGCCACGTCGTGTACGGCCTCGTGGGCCTCAAGACGCACTGCAAGACCGCACTGGTGGTCCGTCAGGAGGGCAACCAGATCCGCAGGTACTGCCACATCGGCACCGGCAACTACCACCCCAAAACCGCCCGCCTGTACGAGGATTTCGGCATGCTCACCGCCGACCCGGAGATCGGCGCGGACCTCACCGACCTGTTCAACGTGCTTACCGGCTACAGCCGGCAGACCGCGTACCGGCGGCTGATGGTGGCCCCGCAGGGCATCCGTAGCGGCCTCATCGAGCGGATCGAGCGGGAGATCGCGCACGTCCGGCTCGGCATGCCCGGCCTGGTCCAGTTCAAGGTCAACTCACTGGTCGACGAGGGCATCACCGACGCGCTGTACCGGGCCTCGCAGGCCGGCGTCCACGTCGACCTGCTCATCCGCGGGATGTGCACGCTGCGTCCGGGCGTTCCGGGGCTCTCGGAGAACATCCGGGTCCGCTCGATCCTGGGCCGGTTCCTTGAGCACTCCCGGGTCTTCCGGTTCGGAAACAACGGCGAGGCCGAGTTCTGGATGGGCTCGGCGGACCTCATGCACCGCAACCTGGACCGACGGGTGGAGGCGCTGGTGCAGGTGAGCGACCCGGTGGCCCGCGCCGAGTTGGACCACGTGCTCACCGCAGCGATGGGCCCGGACGTCGACGCGTTCGAGCTGGCCAGCGACGGCTCCTGGACCCGACGGACAAGCGACGGCGAGGGCGCCCGGGTGCATCTACAGGAACTGCTGCTGCGCCGTGTCGGTGGCACGGCCCGCTGACCGTTCGCGGCATAGGCTGAGTGGATGGTCGAGGAGGAGCAGAAGTACGAGGTGGACGACACCTACGTGCTACCGGACCTGTCCGCCGCGGCCCCGGCCGGCGGTCAGGTCCGGGCGCTGCCACCGGTGACGCTTGTCGCCCGCTACCTCGACACTGTCGACCTGCGCCTGTCCCGGGCCGGCGCCTCGCTGCGCCACCGCCGGGGCGACGAGTTGCCGTGGACGGTGAAGCTGCCCACCGGCACGCCTGGCGTCCGGCACGAGATCTCCCGCCCGGGGCCGGCCGGGCAGCCGCCACCGGAGCTCGTGGAGCTGGTCACCGCCCTGCACCGGGGCGCAGCCCTGGCACCGGTGACTGTCGTACGGACCCTCCGGCACGCCCACGAGGTGTGCGACGAGGCTGGCGCGGTGCTGGCCGAGGTGGTGGACGACCAGGTGACGGTGCTCGACGACAACGACGCCACCACCGACACGTTCCGCGAGTTGGAGGTGGAGCTCAAGGCCGGTGACCGCACGCTGCTGGACCAGATCGGCGGTGTGCTGGGTGAGGCCGGCGCCAGGGTCGGCTCGTTCACCCCGAAGCACGTACGCGCACTGGGCACGGCTGCGCAGGCCGAGCCCGATCTGGTCGCGCCGGGCGAGCTGCCCGCCGACCCGACCGCCGGCGACGTGGTCACCGAGGCGGTCCGCACTGAGGTACGCCGCATGCTGGCGCACGACCCGCTGGTACGGCTTCGCGTTCCGGGCGGCGGCGGTGACAGCGCCGTGCACCAGATGCGGGTGGCAATCCGGCGGCTGCGCAGCGACCTGCGGACGTTCACACCGCTGCTCCGCAGGTCGTGGTCGCGTCCGCTGCGCGCGGAACTGCGCTGGCTCGCCGAAGTGCTCGGCGCCGCCCGCGACGCCGAGGTGCTGCGTGCCCGGCTGCGACGTACCGCGAACGCGGATCCGCTCAGCCCTCTCGACCAGGACGCTGTGGACCGGCTGGACAAGGCGCTGGCCAAGCGGCAGCGGCAGGCCCTCGCCGCCATCGACAAGGCGCTGCGCTCCGCGCGTTACCTGGCACTTGTGGACGCGCTGGTGCTTGCCGCCCGCGCCCCCCGGTTCACCCGCCGGGCCGCCGAGCCGGCCGCTCGGACGCTGCCCGCCCTTGTGGCCCGCCCGTGGAAACGGCTCACCGGCCCCGACGGCGTCGAAGGGCTCGACCCGCTGGGCCCCGACGACCGCTGGCACACCGTCCGCAAGGAGGCCAAACAGGCCCGCTACGCGGTCAACGCGGTCCTCCCGGCCGTCGGCAAGGACGCGCGCCGGCTGTCCCGCGCGCTGGCCCGCGTGCAGGACGTGCTCGGCGAACACCAGGACGCCGCGGTCGCCGCGGACACCTGGCTCGCCCTCGCCGCCGACCGACCGGGCGACCACAAGCTGGCGGTCGCCGCCGGGCGGCTCGCCGAGCGGGAACGCGAGACGGTCCGCCAGATGCGGGCCCGGTTTCCCGCCGCGTGGCACCGGGCCACCCGGCGACGGCGCACGAGATGGCTCCCGTGACCGGCATCCAGGCGGCCGGCGGGGTCTGCTGGCGTCCCAGCGCCGACGGCGTACGCGTGTGCGTCGTGCACCGGCCCCGCCACGGGGACTGGACGCTGCCCAAGGGCAAGCTGGAGCCGGGCGAGCATCCGATGGTCGCGGCGGTCCGCGAGGTGGCCGAGGAGGCCGACGTGCGCGGCGTACCGCAGGTGCGGCTGCCGTCGGTGCGCTACCGCAGCGAAGGTCAGGACAAGCTTGTCGACTACTGGTCGATGCGGACGGTCGCCAACGGCGGATTCCAGCCCGACACCGAGGTGGACGACATGCGGTGGCTCGCCGTCGACGACGCCATCCGGCTGGTCAGCTACCCGCACGACGCCGAGGTGCTCGCCGCGTTCGCCGCGCTGCCGCCGGTGACGGCCACCGTCGCGCTGGTCCGGCACGCGCATGCCGGCAAGCGGGCCACCTGGACCGGCCCGGACACCGGCCGCCCGCTCGACGCGCAGGGGTGGGCGCAGGCGTACGCCCTGGCCCCGCTGATCGCCGTGTTCCGGCCCGCCCGGCTGGTGTCGGCGTCGCCGCGTCGCTGCGTACAGACCCTGGATCCGGCCGCCGCACTACTCGACCTACCGATCGAGATCTGCGGCGATCTGGACGAGCCTCAGCCGGGCCAACAGCACGACGAGCAGGTGCTCGCCACCGCCGCCCGCCTGCTGGAGCTGGCCTGCGCCGGCGGTCAGGTGGCGGTGTGCAGTCAGGGCAAGGTGCTGCCGGGCGCGTTGGAACGGCTCACCGGGCACGCCGACGACGATTTCACCACGCCGAAGGGCTGCGGCTGGCTGCTCGCCTTCAGCGGCGACCGGTTGCTCGCCACCGACCGCCTCTGAGCCCTCCCGGTTTGGTCGACGTGGAGCCTCGGCACCGGAGGTCGGCGATCCGGAGTGGATCAACGCCAACCGCGTGGGTCAGAGGGGCGGCAGGGTGAGGGTCACCGCGACCGGCAGGTGGTCGCTGGCCGTGCCGGGCGGTGCGACCGGGCCGCGCGGTGTCAGACCGGGCGAGACGAAGACGTGGTCGATCTCCTGGCGCGGGTCGTCGGCCGGGCTTGTCGCCAACGGTCGCCCCGCCGCCAACGCGTCGACGAGACCGGCCCCGGTGAACTGGTCGAACGCCTCGTCGCCCGGCTCGGTGTTCAGGTCACCGCCCACCACCAGCGGGCGGCCGTCCGCGTACTCGGTGGCGAAGTCGACTACCGCGCGCGCCTGGACCACCGGACCGCCGCCGGGCGGCGGTTGCAGGTGCGTGCTGACCACTGCGCACCGGACACCGTCGCTGAAGTTCACTGTGACGGCGAGGGCCTGCGCGCCGGTGGGCGCCCCCACGGCCGGCAGCCGCAGCGTCCGCTCGTCCTCGATCGGCCAACGGCTGAGCACCGCGTCACCCCAGACGGCGTCGGCGGCGGCCCCGAACACGTACGGCATGTCGAGACGATCGGCCAGCAGGTCCAGGGTGTCGTGGCCGCCGTTGAGCAGCCAGCCGCGGTCCACCTCACTGAGCAGCACCACGTCGGGTCGCTGGCTGTCGATCGCGGTGGCCAGCGCGGGAAGGTCGAACCGGCCGTCCAACCCGAAGCCCATCCGGATGTTGTAGGCCACCACGGTGATTTCCTTCGGCGGCCCGTTTCGGTTTGTCGACACCCCCACCTTGTCGGCGAACACGGGCGCCAGCATGGCCAGCGCGGTGACCACCGCAGTGGTCGGCAGCGGCGCCAACCTCCCGGCGTGCCGCTGGCCGGCAGGCGGCCCCTCGGCGGGGCGGGAGGTGAACGCCACGGCCGCGATCAGCCCGGCGACCACCACCGGAACCGCCCCGTTGGGGTAGCCGAGGTCGTAGGCGGAGTAGTAGGCCACTGCCGCCAGCACGAAGACGAGCATGCCGGCCGCGACCGCGTACCCCCGGCGGGCCGCCGCTCGCAGGGCAGCCACCCTGGCCGCGTCGTCGGCGGGGGCCGGCCCGGCTGCGCCGGCGTCGTCGGTGAGGGCGAGGCAGGCGCCGAGACCGATTGCGGTGAGCGGGATGGCCGCGAGGAGCAGGTCGCCGTTGTCGAGGGCGAAGAGCACCGCGCCGGCAAGCACGGCCACCGGTCCCACTGCCCGACCCCACCGCCGGCTGGGCGGGCCGGCCAGCGCGGCCAGCAGGAACCCGGCGACGGCCACCGGCACCGGCGCGAGGCCGAACAACGGTGAGCTGGCCACGCCGTCGTCGGCCACCAGGTACGACATCGCGGTCTGGGCGAGCGCCGGGGCGAGGGCAACCATGCCGGCCAGCAGCAGCACCGGCCCGGCCAGCAGCCACGACCGTGCGCCACCAGGGCCGGGTGGCGCGCTCCGCGCCGCCGTGGCGAGCAGGAGCGCCCCCACCGCCACGGCACTGAACAGCCACGCCATCCAGTCGCTGCGCCAGGCCAGGTCGTAGGTGTCAAGCATCGCGTGGAGCGCCGCGTTCACCGCCAACCCCAGAGCCAGCCCTGGCACCGGCCTGTCGATTCCACCGGCGACGCCCACCAACCAGACCAGCCCGGCGAGCAGCCCTGCGGTGGCCAGCCAGAGCTGTACGCGTCCACCAGGGGTCGCGGTGAGCGCGAGCCGCGCGGCGGCCAGCAGGACGGCCGCGGTGACGGTGACGGGACGGGCGCCGACCCGGCGGACAATCGCCGGTGCCGCCGCAGCGAGGACGAACCAGCCGAGGGCGAACGCGCCCATCAACTCGGCCGGGGTGGACGCGGCCTGACCGAAGATGGTGATGATGCCGGGAAGCCATACGCGCAGCACGTCGATAAGCAGAATGACGCCCAGCGCGAGCGATCCGGTGGTGAGCTGGCGGTAGCGCACCGGCGCCCCATTTCCGTCGGCGGGCCGGCAGAAGGGGGGCCGGCACGGCGATTCTGCGCGTCCACGCCGGGCGGGTCAATGCTCCCGGTACACCACAGGGCGCCCACCGCGCGGGTGGACGCCCTGTGGGCTGTGCCTGTCGGTCAGCGCTTGCTGGCCGTCTTCTTGGCGGGAGCTTTCTTCGCGGGCGCCTTCTTGGCCGCCGTGCTCTTGCTCGCTGCCGCTGTGGTCTTCTTCGCCGTGGTGGACTTGGCCGCCGCGGCGCTCTTCTTCGTCGGTGCGGCCTTCTTGCTGGCGGCCGTCTTGGTCGCCGTGGTGCTCTTGCTCGCCTTGGCCGGGGCGGTCTTCTTGCTGGCAACCGTCTTGGTCGCCGTGGTGGTCTTGGCCGCCTTGGCCGGGGCGGTCTTCTTGCTGGCCGCCTTGGCGGCGGTGGCCTTGGTGCCCGTCGCCTTGGCGCCGGTGGCCTTGGCGCTCGCCGCCTTCGTGCCGGTGGCCTTGGCCCCGGTCGTCTTGGCCGTCGTGCTGGCGGTCTTCTTCGCCGCCACCGTGGCCTTCGGCACCTTGCCGCTGGCCACCATCTCCTTGAACCCGGCCCCGGGGCGGAAGGTCGGGACGGACGTCTTCTTGACCTTCACCGCCTCGCCGGTGCGCGGGTTACGCGCTGTTCGTGCGCCACGCACACGCTTTTCGAACGCTCCGAATCCGGTGATCGCCACCTTCTCGCCCTTGGTGACCGCCGCCTGGACCTCAGTGAGGACCGCGTCGAGCGCGGCCGTCGCCGTCTTCCGGTCCCCCAGGCGAACGGCGAGCGCCTCGATGAGCTCGGCTTTGTTCACGACTTCCTCCCGATTATGCAACTGACTCGACGCGAGCCATTCTGCGCGCACGGTATGCCCTGTGCTGCCTGGACACAAACATTCGGTAGAAAAAAGCCCTTGTGTCGTAACGGATTCGCCCCCACCGGTTGGACCGGTGAGGGCGAAATCCGATGTGCGGGTGGGCGTACGGCTATGCCACTGAGGGCAGGAACGGCAGTCGACCCGCCTCGTACGAGTCGATGTCGGCGACGTGGCGGAGGGTGAGTCCAATGTCGTCCAGACCCTCCAGCAGCCGCCACCGGCTGAAGTCGTCAAGCGGGAACGACCATGTGGCGTCCCCCGCCCGGAGCTGTCGGGCGGTCAGGTCGACAGTCACCGGAGTGGTCGGATCGGCCTCTACCAGATCCCACAACTCCTCGACGGCTTTCAATTCCAACTCGACCGGCAGCAGACCCTCCTTGAGTGCGTTGCCGCGGAAGATGTCGCCGAAGCGCGGCGACACCACGGCGCGGAAGCCCCAGTCCCGCAGCGCCCACACGGCGTGCTCCCGGGAGGAGCCGGTGCCGAACTCCGGGCCGGCGATGAGGATCGACGCACCAGAATAGGATTCATCGTTGAGAACGAATGCCGGATCTTCCCGCCACGCGTTGAAGAGCCCGTCGGCGAAGCCGGTGCGGGTCACCCTCTTGAGGTACACGGCCGGGATGATCTGGTCGGTGTCCACGTTGGATCGCCGCAGGGGCACGGCCGTGCCGGTGTGGGTGGTGAACTTGTCCATCTCCTCGGTCCCTTCTACAGATCGGCGGGTGCGGCGAGCCTGCCGACCACGGCGGTGGCGGCGGCGACCGGCGGGGAGACCAGGTGGGTGCGTCCGCCCCGGCCCTGACGACCCTCGAAGTTGCGGTTGGAGGTGGACGCGGAGCGCTCGCCCGGCTTCAACGTGTCGGGGTTCATGCCCAGGCACATGGAGCAGCCGGCGAACCGCCATTCGGCACCGGCGTCGGAGAAGACCTTGTCCAGGCCTTCGGCCTCGGCTGCCTCCCGCACGGCGGCGGAGCCGGGCACCACGAGCATCCGGACCCCGTCGGCGACCTTGTGGCCGCGCAGCACGTCGGCGGCGGCCCGCAGGTCCTCCAGGCGGCCGTTGGTGCAGGAGCCCACGAAGACCACGTCGATGGGGAGTTCCCGCAGCGGGGTGCCGGGTTGCAGGTCCATGTACTCGAGCGCGCGACGGGCGGCGACCCGCTCCGAATCGGTGACGAACTCCTCCGGGTCCGGCACTGGCGCGCTCAGCGGCGCACCCTGCCCGGGGTTGGTGCCCCAGGTGACGAACGGCGTGATCTGGCTGGCGTCGAGGGTCACCTCGGCGTCGAAGCGCGCGCCCTCGTCGGTGGGCAGCGTCCGCCACCAGGCGAGCGCCGCGTCCCACTCCGCGCCCTGCGGCGCGTTCGGGCGACCCTTGAGGTACGCGAAGGTCGTCTCGTCCGGCGCGATCATGCCGGCCTTGGCGCCCCACTCGATGGACATGTTGGCGATGGTCATCCGCCCCTCCATGGAGAGGGACCGGATCGCCTCACCGCGGTACTCCACGATGTGACCACGCCCACCGCCGGTGCCGACCTGGGTGATCAGCGCCAGCACCAGGTCCTTGGCGGTCACGCCGGGGGCGAGTTGGCCGGTGACGTTCACGGCCATGGTCTTCGGGCGGCTCTGCGGCAGCGTCTGGGTGGCGAGGACGTGCTCCACCTCACTGGTGCCGATGCCGAAGGCGAGCGCGCCGAACGCGCCGTGGGTGGCGGTGTGCGAGTCGCCACAGACGATCGTCATGCCCGGCTGGGTCAGCCCGAGCTGCGGGCCGATGACGTGCACGATGCCCTGGTTCTCGTCACCGAGCGGGTGCAGCTTCACGCCGAACTCGGCGCAGTTGCGGCGCAGCGTCTCGATCTGCGTCCGTGACGTCGGATCCGCGATGGTGAGCAGGTCACCGCGGCGGGACCGGAACGCCGGATCGGCGTACCCGGTCGGTGTGTTGTGGTCCTCTGTCGCGAGCGTCAGGTCGGTTCGGCGCACCCGGCGACCGGCGAGCCGCAGCCCGTCGAACGCCTGCGGGCTGGTCACCTCGTGCAGCAGGTGCAGGTCGATGAAGAGCAGGTCCGGCTCACCAACGGCGGACCGAACGACGTGCGCGTCCCAAACCTTCTCGGCCAGGGTCCTCGGCTCAGGAGTGACTCCCACCATCTGGACATCCTAAATTCTGGGAGGTATGTTTCGGCTTGTGGGACACAGTATGAGCGGTGTTGGCGTTCTCGACAAGGCGGTGGTCATCCTGGCCGCCTGTGTCGACGGCGCCAGCCTGGCCGAACTCGTTGAACGCACGAAGCTGCCCCGGGCCACCGCGCACCGGCTGGCACAGGCACTGGAGATCCATCGGATGCTCGTCCGGGACACCCAGGGCCGCTGGCGGCCCGGCCCCCGGTTGGGCGAGCTCGCCAATGCGGCACCGGACGTCCTGCTGACAGCCGCCGAGCCGCTGCTGGCCGCGCTGCGCGACGCCACAGGTGAGAGCGCTCAGCTCTACCTGCGCCGCGCGGACGAGCGGATCTGCGTAGCGGCGGCAGAGCGCGCCAGCGGCCTGCGGGACACTGTTCCGGTCGGCTCGGTGCTGCCCATGACCGCCGGCTCGTCCGCCCAGATCCTGCTCGCCTGGGAGCCGCCGGAGGCGGTCATGCCGCTGCTGCCACGTAGCAAGTTCACGGGCCGCACCCTTGCCGAGGTACGCCGCCGCGGCTGGGCGCAGAGCGTCGCCGAACGCGAGGCGGGTGTGGCGAGTGTCTCCGCCCCGATCCGGGACCGTACCGGCCGCGTGATCGCCTCGATAAGCATCTCCGGCCCCATAGAGCGCCTCGGCCGCCGCCCCGGCGAACGGCACGCCATGGCAGTCGTACGAGCCGGCCAACGCCTCTCCGGCCTCTAACCAACGCCGGTCCGGCCTCTAACCGGCCTCCGGCCAGCGCTGGTTGATCATGGGGTTAGCGTGGACCGGCATCGGCGTGTCACCCCGCCAACTCCATGATCACCGCGGTGGAGGTGGAACGGAGAAAGGGCCCGCCTCGCGAAGCGAGACGAGCCCTTTCTGTTGTAGCCCCGACCGGATTCGAACCGGCGCTACCGCCTTGAGAGGGCGGCGTCCTGGGCCACTAGACGACGGGGCCAGAACTTTGCTGTTCACCACCCTCGCGGGCGGTGCGGCTTGTAGTCTAGCGGCACCATCGGCCGGGGCGAGCGCGGGGTGCGGGGCCGCAGACCGGCAGGTGGCGACCCGGGAAACGACCCACGAGGTGACACGACCCGTCCCGGAACGACAGGCCCTCGACGACGAAACAGCCCGCCTCACCAGGTGAGACGGGCTGTGCACAGATGTAGCCCCGACCGGATTCGAACCGGCGCTACCGCCTTGAGAGGGCGGCGTCCTGGGCCACTAGACGACGGGGCCAGA